>PXYV01000015.1 GCA_003023745.1 Sulfobacillus acidophilus
CGGACCGGCGGTCCGGATTTTTCCCCCTACGGATTTCCGGTCCGATCCGACGTCCCCCGCCGTGTGGCGTACCTGCCAACTCATTTGGCATGACCTGCAAATGATTGTCCGGGGGCTGGTCAATCTGGCCGATTGGCGCCTGGATTCTCGTGCATGGACAACGCCGCTTCTGGAGCGCCCTCGTAAACGCTTACTTCAATGCGACGCGTCAGGCTTAGGTTAGCGCGTATGGGCTTAGGTCCACTCGTACTCGTGCTTGAGGACGGTCGGAGCACCCTGGATTTATTCTTGCGGTGCGAGTCGTGCGCGGCGATGAACCGGGGGAGATTGTCCCGCGGCCCATAGAAACAGACCGCCACCCACGAGTCTAAAGATCGTGGCCATGAGAAAAGCAGTCATGAGTGAACCCCAGTGGATGAACGCCACCGCTGAAAGGGCGCCCACTCCCCCCATGAGCCCGGTCGCTACGGTGTTGAGTCCGACTGCCATAGTGCGCAGATTTTCGGGGACGACTTCCATAAGACGGACGTTGATAAGAAGATTGAACCCGGCGCCGGCTAAACCTCCAGTAATATTGGCTAAAATAACCTCGGATAACGACGGGTGAAACAAATAGATGGCGGGGGTCAAACACATGAAGATGGTAGCCCAGGGAAGCAGCAGCGCGGTGGCAATGTGCTGGTTAAGGCGGCGCCAAATCGGCAGCGCGATGAGCGTAAAGATAGCGTTGACTGCCGTATATAGAGCCATCCAGCCATTGGTGGCATGGTCGACGCTGACTTGATAGCGCAAGGACGCGGGCCACAACATCAGCCAGCCGTAATAAAAGAGGATGCTGGCGAGGATGAAGCGACGCAGCGAGTGACGCTGCCATAAGATGGGCAAAGCTGTTTTCCATGTAGTCTCGGGAATATCGAGCGGGGTGGGGGACGGACGAAAACGGCGATACACCGCTACTTCGGCCATGCCGATGAGAGCCCCCAAGATGTACAACACGATGTATCCGTGCGTTCCGCGGTCATTGTCAATCGCCCAGCCGGCTAAAAGGACGACGACGACGCCGATGCCGCTCATGCTCCATTGCCGCCACATGACAGCGGTGCTGCGCATGCGCGGGGAAAATAGGGCTGTGGTCATGGATTGCCACGATAAGGTGGCTAAGGCGCCTGGCAAATTGCTCCAGACGATGGCCAGCATCAGCCACATGGCGGCGTTGTGTAAATGCGGAGCCCAGTTGACCAACGCAAACAACAAAATGCTTAACCGGGCGATGAAAAACAGCCAGATTGTGGTTTGATGGAGATTGCGACGATGAACCAGCCAGGGACTGAGTAGCGCTGCAAAGCCACCGGCAATGTACGGGATCGATGAAATAATCCCTAAATCGAAGTTGGGCGCACCCAACCGAATGGCGTCAATTCCCAAAAATGGGCTTACCAGTTGACCGCCCGCGCCCTTTAAGAGGCCGTTCCAGGTGTTGACCTTAACATTATGCTGTTCGTCGCTGTTGTAAGCGGCCGTTTCTTCGTCCAATGCGTATCGACCGAGCTTTCTGACGGACCGTTTATCATGTACTTCGCGATCAATGATGAAATTCCTGCTGTTGCCGTGCAGGGAAAGGGCTCGTTGCGATATTTTTCAGGGATTCGGGGAACGACGCGGCACCGGCCAACTCAAAGCCGCTCACCGGCAGTGCCAACCACTGGGTTAGGCCTAAGGACCTTATTTGAGTCGCCTATTGTAGTGCGTGCGGATGGGGCTAGCGCCCGCTGTGGTTAGAAAAATTCAAGCCCGCGCTTAAACGATGGTCGCGTCGATGCCATTCGAGAATCAGCGCATCCAACTTTTGCGACGTGGCTAGTATTTGCGGGTCCGTAAGCGCTGAACGGCTTTGCTCAAGTTCCTGTAATAATCGCGATAGCTCCGCAATCTGCTGATCTAACCCCTGCTCTTCCCTGGCCATGTATCCGCTCCCTATGGGGTTTTGACATCGCCTCGCAGCGCTATGGGCACTGTAGCTGATAGTGGACGCGAAATTTGGGGATTTGTGTCGAATAGGAAAAATTCCCGTCGCTGCGGGACAGTGCGATCGAAGGTGCGAGACGCCTGTAGCGATCGCGCCGCCGATTTTGTGGCGCAACTGGGGTGATGTAGCACAGCCTAAGCTACGGCGAGGATCGGTGCAACTGGATGTTGATGTCGCAGGGCTCAACCCCCGGGTTGGCGTTATCGGATTTGGCCGCTTGACTGAGTGCGGCAAGAGATGTTGGCAAGTTCCGCAGCCTTTCGTCCGGGTAGTGGCCAACGGCGCTGTCGGTTAAGGCTACTGAGTGGTTAGCAGACCACAGTTTTCTCCGTGCCTTGCCGGAGTGGTGCTGAGGATATGCGCTGATTACGGTGTGCAGAACGCTGGCATCTAGTTAAACCCGGGGATAATCCCTGGAGGTTGGCACTGCATTAGACTTGCATCCACGTCCGAACGAAACCTGACTGAGATTTTTTGCGATCGTGCCAAGCGTACGGGTGAAAATGGACCATAATGGGAGGGTGTTGCAGGTTTTTAGGACGGGACGTTTCAGATTGCTAGACGCGATCAGGCCTGATGCCGCATTTTTTCGTGGTTAGTCCCCGAGTGGATGTACAAACATTTTTTCTTGAGCAGACCGTGGGTGGATTGTAACCGAGTATGATGATACATATAAAGCTAGACCCTGGGTTTGAGGATGAAAGACGAACATCATGCAGTGGTTGACAATACGGAAGCGAGGCAACAGAAGGATGGAACATACGGAATTGACATTTATGGGATATTGGCGGCCGGATGGTCGCGCCGGGACGCGTAATCACGTGCTGCTTCTTCCCTTGGCGCCGGCGGTCAGCACCACGGCCATGCATGTGGAGCAGATCGTGCCGGGGACGGTTGCCGTGGAACTGCATCAAGATATTGGGCCTGAACTTCCCGGATGGACGCTTGCAGTCCGCACTTTGCGTGGATGGATTGATCATCCGAATGTTTACGGCGCGGTTTTGTTGGCGTTAAGCGCACAAGACCCTGTGGTCGAAGCCATCGTCGAGGGGCTGCCGCCGTCGGCCCGATGGCAAGTGATCAGCTTTGATGAAGCGGGCGGGCGTCGCGCTGCCGAAACGGCTGCGGTAGCGATTGCGCGAGAATGGGCTCATGAGGCCCAAAACATGGTACGTGAGCCCATCCCTGTCCGCCATTTGCTGTTAGCGACCGAATGCGGGGGATCTGATGCGTGTTCAGGGTTGTCGGCGAACCCGAGCCTCGGGTATGCCAGCGATCTGTTAATTCAACAGGGGGGCACGTCGATTTTGGCAGAGACCACGGAACTGATTGGCGCGGAAGGCATCCTGGCGGCGCGGGCGCGCACACCTGCCGTGGCAGAGGCCGTGTGGCACACGGTCGCGCACGCAGAGCATGCGGCGATGCGCATGGGTGTCGACTTTCGGGGAGGGCAGCCGGCACCCGGCAACATGGCGGGCGGCATTACCACTATCGAAGAAAAGTCGTTGGGGTGTGTGCATAAGGGCGGAACCAGCCCAGTGGTTGATGTGGTGGATTATGCCGAACGCCCCACGCGTGCGGGTTTGGTGGTGATGGACACCCCTGGTCACGACGTCATGCAGTTTGTGGGGATGGCGGCGGCCGGGGCTCAGGTTATCGTTTTTACGACGGGGCGAGGTACGCCCACCGGTGCGGCAATTGCTCCAGTGATCAAGGTCTCGACGAGAACAGATTTGAAACACCAGTTGCCAGACTTGATTGATTTTGACGCAGGGCCGGTCATCGATGGGTACTTGACGGTGGAGCAGGTTGGTGAAGCCCTCTGGCGCAAAATACGGTTGGTGGCAAGCGGAGAGTTGGTTGCGGCCGAACGCTGGGGCCACCGCGAGTTTGGGGTATTTCCTGGCTGGGAGGCGAACTAATGGACGAAGCAATTTTGCTAATGCGCTGGAAGGACGAAAAAGGCGCGGTGCACCTGGGGGTGTGCGCAGGAACAGGGAAAGCGGTGAGTCCCGTCGATCCCGATATGGCATCTTGGGAAACGGTGCTGCAACGGTGCAGAGAGAGTGGCGAGTCCATGACCAACTGGGCGCGGCGTTGGATGGCAGAGCATGCTGCAGTGGAGGTCGACCCGGCTCAATGGATAGTGCCGGTCGAGGTCACAGAAGTGTGGGCAGCCGGTGTTACTTACGAGCTCAGCCGCGATGCGCGCGAGAAGGAAACGACAAGCGCCCAGAGCCTTTATGCGAAGGTTTACGAGGCCACTCGTCCTGAATTGTTTTGGAAGGGGTTAGGATCCCAGGCGGCAGGGCCGTTTGAACCCATCGGATTGCGGCCTGACGCGACCTGGCACGTACCCGAGCCGGAGCTCACCGTGGTTTTGGACGATCAGGGTGCCATTTGGGGGTATACGATTGGTAATGATATGACGGCGCGTGATTTGGAAGCGGACAATCCCCTCTATCTTCCGCAAGCTAAACTCTTCTACCGCAGTGCAGCGCTCGGACCAGCGATGGTTTTGGCCGACACCGTCGACCCCTATGCGCTCACGATCACCTGTGAGATCTGGCGTCACGAAATGCGCATCTGGCAGGCCGAGGTCACGACGGCACACATGCGGCGGAGAACGGACGAATTGGTAGCTTGGCTCGGGCGGGCCTGGCCGATTGCGCCCTTTAGTGCGGTGATGACAGGTGCGGGGCTCGTGCCTCCTGATGATGTGGCATTAGAGGATGGCGATGAGGTCCGCATCGAGATTTTGCCGATTGGCGTGTTGGTAAACCACGCCCGCCGTATTGAGCCGTCGTGGGTTGCTGTGGTCAAGCCGCCACAGCGGGTGGTGCGCATCGATCCACGCGACACGGTGGCGGTATCGTTGGGATCGTTAGAGCCAGGCCACTGGATCAACGAATACAACGTGACGGTGCGAGACCCGATTCCGTTTGGCCACAAAGTGGCCTTGGTTCCGATGGCCGTGGGCGATGCGGTAGTGAAGTACGGCGAACAAATTGGAGTGGCGAGTCGCCCCATCGCTGCTGGCGACCATGTCCATACGCACAATGTCGAGAGCGTGCGGGGTCGGGGAGATCTTTCGGTGGAAGGGAGCGAACAATCATGAACAACGCACAGGGGGATTTTTGGGGGATTCGGCGACCAGACGGCCGCGTAGGCATACGCGACTATCTCTTGGCGGTTCCCTCTGTGGTCTGCGCCCAGCGCGCAGCGGCTCAGGCCGTGAACGGCTTGCCGCAGGGAGTAGCGTTGGCGCACCCCGTCGGCTGTGCACAGATTGGGGCTGACCGGGAGCTTACCCGCTCAATCTTGGTCGGGATGGGAAGCCATCCCAATGTTCGGGGAACAGTGGTCGTGGGGTTGGGATGCGAGGGTGTACCGGCAGCCGAAGTTGGCGCCGACATTGCAGAGCTCGGTGTTCCGGTTTCTGTTGTGACCATTCAGTCGGAAGGAGGAACTGAAGAGGCTGGCCAGGCGGCTGCGAACATTCTGCGACAATGGGCCGTACCGTCGGTATCGCGGACCCGGGTGCCCATTCACGAACTGGTCTTGGGCTTGGGCGATATTGAGAATTTAGGTGTTCAAGGAGAGGCCATCATTGAGGCCTTGCAGGCTCGAGGGGGCCGGGTAGTGGCAGCGTCAGCCGAAGAGCGGGGAACTAGTGCCGCCTTGACCGCGCTGGCGGCCCAAGGAGTTCACCTGATCGTGGAGCAATGTGACGCGAGTCATGTAGGGGGCCATCCGATTGTGCCTGTGGTGCGGTGGGGCTATCAGCCGGACTTGGCGCGCGCTCTTGGCGACGACTGGGATGGATTGGTGGGCGAACGGACGCCGGATCAATGGGTCGATTGGCTTTTGAGCATTGCCAGCGGCGAATTGACTGCGGCAGAACAACTAGGGGCTGTGACGTTTGCCATTGGTCGCCGGGGACCGACGCTATAAGCGCGAGAGTTGACGGGCAAATGACACAATTGCCGGGATACAAGGCTTGGACGGTTGTGGCCGATTGGTGGTTTATCCACGAACGGCTTTAGGAGACGGCGGAATCGATGAGCAGACATGGGGGAATGGAGGGGTTTGATCGAAGAGGCTGGAACCCATTGAGATGCGCTCAATGACGGAGTCTTCATGCGTTTTGGCGGTTTTGCCGCAGGCGCCGCACGGGAAGGTAGGCAATGATGAGGGCAGCGACCGTAGCTAGTCCCAATCCCAGCGGTATGAGCTCGTGCGGGGCGAGTGGCGCGGTGGCGATGGCTAAAACCATGAGGACGATGGCTAGCCACGATAGCCAGGGGTACAGCGGAATTCGATATTCGAGTTTCTTGCCGCGCTGGAGAAGTTTGGGTCGATAGCGAATTTGTGTGGCGACAATCAGAATCCAGATAAAGAGGGCTTGAAACCCCGTGGCCGTAACTAAATAAGTATAGGCGGTCTTGGGCAAGAAATATGCTAAGCCACTGATAAGAATCAATAAGAGCCCGCTTAAGAGATTAGCGCGACGGGGGATGCCATGAGACTCGTTGGCCACCCAGCGCGGGGCATCATGGATGCGGCCTAACGTGGCAAGCACTCGGTTGGTCGCGTATAATCCCGCGTTCATGGCACTGAGGACGGCGACAAGAATCACCAGGTTAAAGATTTGGGCGGGCCATTTCCAAGGCAGATGCCCCAACGCCGTTGTAAAGGGACTCGTGCTGGTGGGCATGTGAGACCATACTACCATAGCGGTGAGCGCTAGGGCGGAACAGCCGTAGAGCACGTAAATGACGACGACGGTATTGCGAATGGTTTTGGCGATGACTCGTTCGGGATGCTCTACCTGAGGCGCGGCCAGACCAAGAACGCCGGTGCCCGACATCGAAAAGAGCACCAGGATCATCGCGGCGGCGACGCCTTTGAATCCATGGGGGAAAAACCCGGGGTGTGACACCCACAGGACGGCGCCATGAGCGGCGCTCACATGCAAGAGATTGCTGATGACCGCGAGTATCGTCACAATGAACAGTGAAGTCGCGACGATCTTGACCCACGACATAGCCGATTCAACTCGACTAAAGCCGTGCACCGTGAGAAAATTGATGCCTGTGATGATGGTCGAGTAGCCCATGGAAAAAATATAAACGGGCACGCTCGGAAACCATACCCGAGTGAACAGAGCACCCGCGGTGGACTCCGCAGCCATATTTAAAATGCTGGAAAACCAAAATACCCAGCCGCCAACGAATGAATAGCCGGGACCGAGCGCGTGGTGCGCGAAGGCTAGGAAGGAACCGCGTTCGCGGTCGGCCGCTGACATTTCTGCCAGCGCCATCACCTCCAGGGCCATGATCGTCACGCCTATCAAAAACGAAATGACAATCGCCGGTCCTGCTAAGCGAATGGCGGTGCCACTGGCGAGAAAGAGGCCAGACCCCATGATCCCGCCGACGGTCATCAGCGAAAGAGTGCCTGCCGAAATCGCGTTGGGCGCTTTGTTGCCGGGACCGCTCCCGTATTGGCGGCTGACCAGTCGGCTTTGTGTGGGCTTTCGAGTTTTCGTCGTCATACTGGTAGGATGGAGGGATTGCGCCGGATTTATTCGCCGTGTGTAGGCGAAACGGGCGCGTACTTGGGCCCCGGTGCGTTCACTTCCCGCCACGGGTGGCAGCCTGCATCTGTGCTTTCATGGCGATGTCACAGCGTTCGATTGAAATGCTCGACAGGCACGCCCTCAGTCCGGTCGATCGGGACTATCCTCATCATGTACGATGGCTGAGCCTTGAGGATTGGCAGGTGTCGCATGGTCCGAGGTTGTGGGAGAGGAAGCAGCAGCCAGTGGCGATTCGTCGATGACCTGCGCCTCATCAGGAGACCTGGTACGATGTCTTTGCAGCATAGCCCAAGCAATCGCCGCCATTCCCAGCAGCACGCCGATTAGGATAGAGACTAAAACCACTAGCGCTAAAGCCACATGAGGGAGCGTCCACCAAAGCACGCGGATGTGCACCGGGCGCCGGTTTTGAAAGGCTATAATTACCACCACGATTACCAGCACGAGTCCGACAAGCAAACGTCCTAAAGGCTTGACCATCTAGGTTCTTCATCCTTCCCGACAGTACTCTTCCCTACATTCGCGTTTCTCGAGGAAAATCCTTCTTGTGTGTGTCATTGCGCAGGGATTCGTCCAAGTCCGGGGTAGTCGATCATAGCTCGCGAACGTCACCGACAGTGGCCGGAACAAAGTCAGTCGTGACCGATGGTGGTTGGGAAGGGAATTACGAGTGGGATGAGCAGGAGATGGCGGCGCGTAGCCATCGGATGGGGCTGCCCCTTTTGCGGCAGCTTCAAATGGTCCAGCGCATACGCAGAAAAGACCAGTCAATAGCGCCGGCGAGAACAAGCCGCGGCTTTCGTGGGGCAGAACGCAGGACATGAGAGGCGAGCGAGCCGTTACGGCCGGGTGGCGAAGAGGGTCACAAGCCCGCTGATAGGCACAAGGGGCGTGCCGCAATACCAATATTGGAGACTGGTGGGCTTGTCATCGAATTTCGTGTCGACATTATCAAGTTCCTGGCGGACGCTGCCGATTTCTTGGCGCAAGGATTCGACCATCCGCGCTTGGGCCCGTCGGACCTTGTCAATCTGCGCGTCGAGGTACTGGATGGCGTGCGTCGTATGGGCCTCCAACCGGTTGATGGTTTGGAGGAGATAAATCCCCCCGTGATCGGGAAAGTTGTGGATTTGGGGGCACGGGCGTCTAATCGGCCAAGGGGCGATCTCCTTCCGTTGGTGCAGCTCCTTACTTGTTCAGTACATTACAGGCCATTCCCGCTCATCATGTGGTTCGCATCGTCAACGACGCGGTGGATCAACTTGGCGCCCAACTGGTTCAGTGGGAAGACCGGTTGCGGCCGCAACCGGTTGAACATGAGGCCTAGCCTGGAAAGTAGACGTTGCGGGCGGCCTGGCTGGTCACGCCAACAGGCCTTTTGTCCGTATCCTGGTGGACTGCTTGGGCGTTTTATGTCGAGGATAGCAGGATTTAAGCGATTAAAGGCGAATGGCTACAATGCCACGTTGGGAGAACGGGAGGAGAGAGTGTCCGTGGAAGACGACATCGTGCTTCAAGAATCGCTTGGCGGTATTCACGGCGTGAAGGAATTCGAACAACACTTTAGTCCGGAACTGCAAACTTTGGCCAAGAGTATCGACCGACTAGGTCGGCTGCGACGATTAGGTGCTCAGGTGAACTTGATGAATCTGGTTGAATTGCGCAAGCAGTTGGATGAGACGTCTAGACTTTCGCAAGAAATTGATGCCTTGAGTCAGCGCTTGTACGAACGACTGAAGCAATTCGTCTTGGCAGTGTCAGAACGGGATCAGGTCGAATGGCTGTCTCGGTTTAAGGAGGCATTTCACGCAGGATACCCACCGGTAGAGGGGGAGTTCCCGACCTTTCAAATATTCCCCGTTGTGGTGCGGGTGGATTTTGAGCACGAGGCAGTGGCGGTGAATAATCGCACGGTTCGCACCATGCATCCAGCGGCCGTGGCCACGGCAGTCGAAAAAGAATGGGATCGGCTCAATCGCGAACGGTTCAATGCCGCCTCCTTTGCTAAAGCCCTGTTGCGGGCATACGATTTGGTAATTGCGGAGCAACAACTCAGTTCCGGTGGAAAGAGTCGAGGTGCGGCGGTTTTGTTGCGGTCACTGTATCAGGTATTGACGTTGAAAGGTGGTGTCAGTAGCTACAGCCTGAACCAGTTTGGGTTTGATCTCTATCGGCTGCGTCGTTCAGAATACACGATAATTGATGGACGGAGATTGGTTTTTGGTACCACGCGCAATCGTGGGGGAATTGTCATTACGTTGCCTGGTGGACAAAGTGAGACATTGGCCTCGTTAGAGGTGGTCGACGTGACCAAAGGTTCCTCGTTATGAACGATGACGCCAATATCAGGGTCCTTGCAACCTTGCCATCGGCTGATAGCTTGCCGGATACGGTGCTGCAGGAGACTTTTGTGGATCCCCTAGGGATTGAATCGTTTTGGGAGCACTGGTATTTGCAGGGGTTTGTCGATCAAGGCTTCGGCAAGGTTAAGTTAGTGGTTGGAAAACCGGGGTCGGGGAAAACACATCTTCTTTACCATTTTGCTGCTCGTGCCCGGATGCTAGGGTACGTGGTGGCATCGATCGATGCATATCGGGACCGGATTAGCGCAATCGATGAGTTGTACCGCGCAGTGGCGGGACAGGTTAACTGGGAAGAACTCTTTAGATCGGCGCTGAGAATTGTTATCCAGGAGGAACTGGGATATCCGGAGTTTGATGGTGGGCCTGAGGAATTTCTCACGTGGGGTGAAACGGTTCGCAACTTGTCGGGTAATCTGCTCCGGCGGGATATGCGAGAAGCGATCGATAGATTTTTGCGAGCGATTGACCTTGAGTCTGAATTCTTATTAGCGCTGCGGGTGCGGATGAATCATATCCTGCTGGAACAGCCGAGTGATGCGGCGCAGCAGTGGCTTATGGGGCAAAAGGTTGGGGCAACGGTACGGAAAGGCATCGGTTTGCAGGAATCCGTGACTAGGCGCAACGCCCGCGCCTTGTTAACGTCCCTCGCCGTTTGGGTTCATCGCTTGACGCGTTGTGGGTTAGTGATTTTGATCGACAATATTGATGCATTGGCGTCCACCACGCGGGTTGAGGGACGGCCTTACTACACACGAGCCGCACGTGACCAAAGTTATGAGATGTTGCGCGAACTTCTAGATGAAAGTGCGTTTTCACCGTATTTAATGACCGTGTGGGCTGGCGATGGCGAAGCGGTGGCGAATCCTCGCACCGGGTTTAGCTCGTATCCGGCGTTATGGGCTAGGTTGCAAACGGAGGTGCAAAGTGACCGGCCCAACTTATTCGCTGATTTAGTCGACTTAGATAAATTATGGGCAGAGGATGCCGCGCATCTTGACGACTTGGTGTCACGGTGGCGCGCCGTGCCGCTGACGGAACCTCTTGCGCGGGGCATGGATTCTTCGCACACGACGTTGGGCTTAGAATGGGGGCGCCCCCGACGCCTGGTGGCCGATGTCCTCGGTGAGCGTCTGGCGGCAGAAAGGGACGAACGATGAGCACGACACGCGTAATTATTGAGGGGTTGCGATCTGGCATTCCTTATCGGGAAACGGCAGAGACGATGACCGTGGGGCGCGAGGAGGATCTGCGCGCCATGGCTGCCTTGCGAGATGCCATGGCGGCGGGGCGAATCCCTAAGATCTTCGGACAAGTCATTCGTGCGCAGTATGGGGAAGGTAAGACTCATTTGCTTCACGCTTTAGCATCGGCTGCCTGGGATGACAACTGGGTGGTTAGTATGTTGTCTTTGAGCAAAGAGTCTCCCCTGGACAGACTTGACTATTTGTACCCGAAAATCGTACAAAACATTTTGCGGCCGGGTAGTCATGTCTTCGGATTGGCAAGCATTGTGAACGATGCGGTTAGCACGCCGATGGTGCTGATGGAATCCCGTGATATTCCGCTGTCGCCACGAACCCGAGCCGTCCTGGACAATCTCGTGCGTCAAAACGCTGGGATGGAACAGCTTATTGCCGACGTGGAAGGTCAGTTTCTGACCCTGGCGGATCTGAAGCGACTTCACCGCGAAAACTTTAATAAGCCGCTAAAGCTAGCCTCAACGCGCATCAAAGATGAAGTATTCTCGTATTTTGCTTTGGTCGATTGGCTGATAGTGCGTGCAGGGTATCAGGGATGGTTAATTTTGTTCGACGAGGTTGAGTTGATAGGGAAATTCGGGCGCGGAGCGCGGGCGCGTAGCTACGTCAATCTCGGACGGTTTTTGGCGGGGATTGCAGAGCGCACGATATCGGCCTGGGCGGTGGCGGGCAATTTCCAAACAGATGTGCTGTTAGGTCGACACGATTTAGACAAAATTCCGGAGTGGCTTTTGTCTCGTCCGCAAGAGGCAAAAGGGGTCGAGTTGGCGCAATTGGCTATGGGAGAACTATCTTCCGCCCGACCGCTGCAACCGCCTTCGACTCAGCAAATCCGGGAATTGATGAGTCATGTATTTGACCTGCATCAAGCCGCCTATCAATGGCGAGCACCCGTCAGTGCGGAGCGCTTCTACGACCTAGTCCGTGAGAATTTGGGATTGATGGACGCGCGTCTGCGCACGTGGATTCGTCTAGGAATCAGTCTTTTGGATTTGTGGTTCCTGTATGGTCTGGATGGGTCCGGTGCCCACGTACAGAATTTGACCGAGATGGACCTATCGGAAGAGCTGGAGAGTGGTGAGGAGTCCGATGGGGTTGCTCGACGCCGGATTTTTGAATAGGGTCATCTGATGGAGGACAACATTGCCGCTGGTGCATGGCACGATCGGGCCCGCCGCGTGTTTGGACGCAGTTGGATGCATCGGGATAAGGGCGTAACGGTCCGACTGGGTGGGCAGTTGCCTGCGTTTTTGGCGGAATACCTGGTAGCGGCTTACGGGATTGAAGAAGCAAGTCGCCTAGTTCGTGAGCACTGGCCCACAGCTAGATCAATACATCGTCTAAAATACCAACTGTTAGAAGAGGGTAGCATTGATCTGCTCGATCATTTGGAAGCGATGGTGAACCTTGACGAAGGTCGAACCGTGGGGAGGTTGACCGCGTTTCAGTACACCTGTCCGGTGTCCAAGGAAGTTTTGGAAAATTGGCCGGATCTCTTCAGTGGGGGTCTATGGGGGAGGGTGCGTCTGGCGACGCACTCAGAAACGATGGATCAAGAGTGGTTGAGTTTATTAGAAGATGATAGGCCCTGCAAGAATGCGGAGGCGGTTGATGTTCACGATCCGATGGTGGTGGAATTTGTCCCGTGTCAGGTATCGGTTGACGTCAAAAGTTTTGTTCTTGCCCGTAGCGCATTTTCGAGTGAAGAATGGATTGATCTACTCTTAGCATCGGCAGGCTACAATCCGGCATGGATTCGGGCCCAGCCGATGGGCCACCGACTAACTCGGCTGTATCTTTTGCGGCTGGCTCCACTGGTCGAACGCAACCTCAACCTGATCGAACTGGGTCCCAAGAACACGGGCAAGAGTCATCTTTTGCGCAACATATCGCCTTGCGCTTTCACTGTAGCCGGAGGGCAAGCGACACCTGCCAACCTCTTTGTCAATTTGAATACCCAGGCTGCGGGACTCATTCAAAGTCGGTGCGTGATTGTATTTGATGAAGTCGCCCGCGTTGAGTTCACGCGCAACCAGGCTACGTTGAGCCTGCTCAAAGACTATATGGAAAGTGGGCAATTTTCCCGGGGACGCTCATCCTATGGGGCTGATACCTCGTTGGTCTTCATGGGAAATATTGAGGTTGAGGGTCAGCGCCCTGCCGCCCGTTATCGCCATCTGTTGCAAGTGTTGCCTGATGCGTTGCAGGATACGGCGTTGGTTGATCGCTTGCACACCTTTATCCCGGGATGGGAATTTCCGAAGCTGACGCCCGAGGCGCTTGCCGTCGACTGGGCGCTCGCGTCTGATTACTTTGGTGAGGTGTTGCTGGCTTTGCGGGACTGGCCTTACGACGTGACCTGGTCACAAGTGCGAAAGCGTTGGCCGATGCACGGGGGCATGACGCGACGCGATGTCGTGGCGATTGAGCGCACCGGGCAAGCACTCTTTAAATTGGTTTTTCCCGATAGTATTTTGGATGAACCTGTCGCAGTGGAGCTTTTAAGCTTGGCGGCCGAAGGGCGTCAACGCATTCAAGAACAGTTGGTGAAGATGGCGCCTGGGGAGTTTTTGTCATACCCGGTAGGATTTGAAGGCATACGCTCCGTGACCGCCGATACCTGGAATGTCGAGACGGCTCAAGACCGGACCTTAAATCAACACCCCCGCAGTGGCGAAGCCACCGGCGCGGCAAAAGGTAGTATGAGTGCGGATGCCGTGGTCGTGCAAGTGGTGCTGGGAGGAGAACGGACGTCGCGCCCGATTGTCATGGCTAGTGATGGACTTATTGGGGTGGAGGGCGCCTGGCAAGTGGCTCGTTTCTATCTTGATGCGCATCGGAGTGAGTTCGGATTGGAGAGCCGTATGCGCTGGGATTCATTAGGAATTCAGTTTTCAGGTGGTCCGGGCGATGTTCGTGGACGGGCAGAATTGGCCATTGTGCTGGCGCTCGTGTCAGCCTGGATTGACGAACCGTTGCCACCCGCCGTCGCGGCCATCGGGGGATTGACACTGACCGGTGACGTGACGACTCCGCCTGAAATGTTATCGTTGGTGATGGCGGTGCTCAACCGCGGTCGGCGCACGATTATGGTGCCCGCGGCAAGTCCTCTGCCGTTATTGGAAGATACCTTCGGACCGCAATTCCCGGCCATGCGCCTTATCCCTGTAGCAAGTGTGGAAGATCTTTTACGCGGGGCATTTCGAAAGTAGACGCGCGATGTGTCGAAGAAATTTACTTCTGACCCGTGCCCCGACTTATTGACACAGGAGACGCCCATGCCCCGCCGTCGGGGCACCCACAGCAATGAAAAATTGGCTGAGGGCGGGCCTGGACTAGATATAGGGGGGCTTAGGACCGTTTGATCAAGATCTAGTCTCACCCATCTATTAGAATGCCAGGTATTGCATATTATGTCAAAGGTAGACCACGGCCCGGCCCTAACGAGCAGCTTGGACAACAATGTTATGAAAGGACCGTCGCAGTCCATTAATGTTGGTGTCGCGACCAAAGTGGACGCGGTTGGTTAATAGAACGGCCCAAAGCCCGCTGGGCAGGTCAAACTGGATGGAAGTGCCCGTAAAACCCGTATGGCCAGCCCCGGTGAGCGGCCAAAAGTCGCCGCCCACATCGTATCCGTCTTCGCGAAGCGCCCAGCCCCAGGCGCGGCGGCCATTGAGATGTGGGGTACAAAGGTGCGTCGCCGCCTGGCGCACCGGTTCGGTAAAAAGGCTCTGTCCCTCCGAGACCCAGCTTTTCACGTATCGGACGACGGCCTCAAGCGGGGCGAAAAGGCCGGCGTGACCTGCGATCCCGCCTAATGCGCGGGCGTTTTCGTCATGAACGACACCGATGAGCGCTTGATTGCGGATGACCTCAGTAGCGACACAACGCGTCTGCAATGGGGGTTTCGGACAAAATCCTGCCTGCATGTTAAGCGGGGTAAACACCGCCTTGGTTGTAAACTCCGATAGCGAACAGCCGGCCACGCGTTCAACAATGGCACCTAACACGATATACCCAAGATCGCTGTAGATGACCTCGGTACCGGATTCGCACTCGAAAGGTTCTTCAGAAATCGCTTCGAGATATTCCTGCAGACCACGACGATTGGCGAAATATTCCCGGTGCGAGGCCAAACCGCCGGTATGCGTGAGCAGGTGTTGCAAGGTAACGGACTTCCACCGGGCATCCCAGTTCGGGAAGTACTGCGTGACGGAATCCTTAAAGCTCAACTGGCCGTGTGCGGCCAGTATTAACAGCGCGGGTAACGTCGCCATGACTTTAGTCAGTGATGCCAGGTCAAACCAATCCTCCGCCCCGAGCGGTCGGGGCTCGGCGCCGTGTGTGACGGCCATTCCCTTGACGCTTTGCCACTGCGTCTTATCACCACGCCCAGCCGCCGCCGCAAAACCCGGAATCATTTGTTGGGCCATCGCCCGATCGAATAGCTCTTCTGCTGTGTCCCATGTCACCATGACTTAATCACCGCCCCAGTGTTTGCCCTAATCGTTTAGCCCAGTGAGCTGCGCCATCGACTGGCTCGCGTGTTACTGTGATGAGGGATGAGCCATGATGTTGCTGCCATTTCCCGTTCAGCCGCTCTTTCCATTGTGTAGCCAGCCCGCCCATGAGGCCCACTGAATCCGTTTGAGAGAGATGGATCGCTGTAATGAGGGTATCCCATTGCCGCAAGATGTCTTGTTCTTGCTGGCCGAGTATTGCGCTGGCTGCTTCATCTCCCGCCTCGGCCTCGGTGAAAACTGAGCTGGCTAAGTCTGATACGCTGCGCCAATCCATGGTGGGAGCGTAGATATAGTTTAACAAGGTTTCGGGTGTGAAGGCACCACTCCAGGCGCTAACCGCCTGGCCGAGAGCAGTTTTTGGGCCCCAGCCTTCCCATGCCGCTAACGTGGCGCGGATGGCCGCACGACCTAGGGCAATGCCCGATCCGATATCGCCGATTTTCCACCCGTAGCCGCCGATTCGTGCCTTCCGCCCATAGTGCTCGCCATAAAAGATGGATCCTGTCCCAAATATCGTAATCATCCCGGGAGCCCCGTCGGTAAAGGCGGCCCAGGCGATGCGATAGTCGCCAACCACCAGAACCCGGTCGGCAAACGGTTGCAGTGCCGCTTCCCAGAATTTTTGCACCCAAGGTCGATCAGCGCCGGCCATTCCGGCCACGATACCGTCGTAATGATCGTAAGTCATCACGTGACCTAGAGCCTCACGTGCCCTCTTCTCGCCAACCGCTAGCAAATTAGCGGGACCACTCTGTTCACTCGCGAGGGTCAATCCCGTATCGGTAATAGTGAGGGCGCGCAATGTGCTGCCCCCACCATCAAGGCCCAAATATTGCTGTTGCGTAACCAGTCCCCCCACATCCATTGTCCTCGCTGCATCGGTGCTGTACCCGGATCGACGCCAGCCGGAATATCGATTTGTTCAGCGTGCATGTGGGTCAATGACCGCTATCTGCTGCTGTAGCTCGATCGTGCTCTTTTAGGGCGCGACGCCGCGTCCAATCCCCAACCGCGTAATGGTCGCGCTGGGAGCGAGAATTTTTAGGGTATACGCACAGGCAGAGCGCCATCGGCGGTCCCTCCAAACATTGCTGCGACGGCGGCTTCGGCCATCCACGGCGTATTTTCGTAGAGCGCCAAAAGGTTGGTTGACTGAGGCACCAAATGCGCATCGTACGGGCTGCGTAGGAGCAGCGTGACGTTTAAAATGGACTGGGCATGAACCTGGTGGACAAACTCAAGATAGTCCTTATTTTCGCCCCCGTTGATGCCGATCAGCACGAAATCATATTGCCGCAACTGTGCCAGTAGATCATCTGTGCGCACCTGCTGCAGGGTTTCCGGAAACCGAAAGACGGTGCTGTGCAGGTCAGGACGAACCGCTTGCAGGGCGTCGGCTAACAGGACAGGGCTGTGGTTGTCTCCTGCCGCTACCATGACTGGAACGCGCTCATCCACCAAGACCGCGACTCGCCGCACCGACGGCGGAAGCGGTGACTCCCAGCGGAGTTTGGTGACGGCGTGTTCAGCCAGATCGTGTTGGAGTGTGCGAGTCTCCTCAATCAGTTGGGCCCACGGGCGGACGCGTCGGTTTGAGGTCAGTCTCGCCTTTTTTAAGTTGGCGACACGCTGATAGGCGTCGTCGATTCGATCTTGTGAAAGCTCGCCGGTTTCAACCGCCTGCACGATGGATGCTAAGGCGTCTAATTGTCGATCGAGTCGATGAGAAACGAGCACCATATCGGCCCCCGCCTGCAACGCCATGACCGCTCCGCGGCCAACGCCGACGGTGTTGGCGACGGCGTTCATTTCAAGACAATCGGTGATGATAAGCCCGTTAAACCCCAGCTCCTGGCGCAAGAGATCGGTGAGAACGCGCCGCGACAACGTCGCCGCAATGGGTTTTGGCTCGATGGCGGGAAACACCACGTGTGCCGTCATCAACGCGTCGACTCCGGCCTCGATAGCGCGACGGAAAGGAACCAGCTCGACTCGCTCCAGTCGGGGGCGGCCATGATTAATCGTAGGCAGCTGCAAATGTGAATCGACGGTGGTATCGCCGTGCCCGGGGAAGTGCTTGCCGCAGGCGATCACGCCTTGGGATTGCAGCCCCTGGATGAACTTTTCCCCGAAATCCGCCACCATATCGGGGGTATCGGCAAATGACCGGACTCCAATCACCGGATTTTTGGCGTTGTTGTTGACGTCCAATACCGGCGCCAAGTTAAAATTAATTCCCACATGGCGCAGCAGTTGGGCGGTCAGTTGGCCCGACTTAAGTGCCCATTGCGCATTGCCGGTGGCGCCTAGCGCCATGTTGCCGGGGAGTCCGGGGATGTCGGCGGGCAGGCGCCGAACCACCCCGTTTTCCTGGTCTGCTGAAATCGTCAGGGGCAACTCCTGGCCACCCTGTTTAGCGATGGTCTGCAGTTCTTGATTGAGCTGGATTAATTGTTCAGTCGTCGAGACATTGCGAGAGAAAAGAATAATGTTACCGACATGATGTGTCGTCAGCAGATCGTTGACGTGGGAAGGAACTGTCAACCCATCGAATCCAACGCACAGAAACTGGCCAACGCGGTGGCGCAACCATTGGATATCTTTCATCGATCGCGAGACCTCCATCTCCGTGATTTATACGTACAACAAGTAGGGTGCGATGTCCTTTTCAAATTGAGCTATGACATCAGGCTCTTGTGCAAAATATTCGGCGGTGCGGCCTGATTCAATGCACTCTCGCAGCTGCGATCCTCCTGCCAGCAGATCAAAAAAGGGGCGGGCGCCGTCCTCGTTGGTTTGGATCTGAAATGACTGGGGATATAACATGCAAAAGGCGTTCAGTAAGGTTACGCCGACCTTTAGGGAATGTACTTGTTGGGCAGCCACAACGTGTAATTGCACGCCTTGCACCAAGTCTCCCGCATACAAAGAGCGCCAGGGCGTAAAGTAGACGGGGCGGGCCTTGACGCCGGCTAGATGCTGGGCATTGAACCAGTCCGCCAATTGATGGCCGTCTACCCAGGGCGCTCCGATCCACTCAAAGGGATGCGTGGTGCCGCGCCCGACGCTCACATTGGTGCCCTCGAATAGGCACGTGCCACAATAGAGCAGCGTCATGTCAAATCCGGTAGTGTTGGGCGAGGGCGAAACAAAAGGCAGACCCGTATCGGGGAATAGCATGCTGCGGGTCCATCCTTGCATGGGGACGACTTCGAGTTGGATTTGGGGAAAGAACATCGATTGAATGAGACGAGCCTCTTCGGCAAACGTGAGCCCGTGACGGATGGGAACGGGCAGCATCCCCACAAAGGACTGATAGGCTGGATCGAGAACATGCCCTTCGCGCCGAACCCCGCCAATCGGGTTGGGCCGGTCTAAGACTACGACGCGGATATGCGCCTGTGCAGCAGACTCAAGTGCATGGTAAAGAGTGCTGGCGTTGGTATAGTATCGGCTGCCAATATCTTGCAAATCAATCACTAAGACATCCAGGTCAGACAGCATATCGGGACTGGGGGCCTTCATAACCCCGTAAAGACTCACGGCAGGCAGGCCACTGTGCGCATCGACAGCATCGATGACTGCATCGCCTTCTTTGGCGGCGTTGCGGACGCCATGTTCCGGTCCGAACAGCCGCACCAAGCAGGTGGACCGATCGCGCTGCAGGCGATCGATCACGGGTAGCAGGTGGGCATCCGTCATGGCGTAGTTTGTGATCAGACCTAGCCGTTTGTCCGCAATGAGGGCGTGATGATGCGACATGAGCTGGTCAATGCCTAAGGCAACCATCCGTCTTAGCCCCTCTCCGTAATGGAGGCGAGCCGCGTTTGCCGCGACCAGGCGGGACGGGCGAAGGCCTCGGCTCTGGGGCAGCCGTGGGGTAACCCCCGCACCACGAAGAGCGCCCGATAGTAGTCGAGGTATTGAAAGCCTGTTTCTCCGCGCGCGTACGCATATTGTTGGGCAGCTTTGAGCCACTTTTCATAAGCGTCGTCTCGAATATTGACGAAAAGGTCCGGATCAAATCCGAATGGATCTTCCCAGTTGTCGGCGTAGTACAGGCTTTGTACGGAGTGGGGGGGATGTTCGCGCACGAAATGTTTGATTTCCGCATAAAAAATGGCATCTTCAACAATCAGGTGGGTGTTGGCGTGATCCTTGTGAATACTGTTTTTCCAATGCGTGATGACAATTTGCGGCTTCTCTTGGCGGATGACGTCCGCCACTTGAAATTTGACCATATCGTTGACCGGCAACTCGCCGTCGCCGTAGTCCAAGAATCGTACGCGCGCGCCAATTATCTCCGCAAAGGCTTGTGCCTCCGCGATCTTTTGCTTGGCATAATCTTGGGCAGATAGGGTGGGATGCCCTTTTTCTCCGGGCGTGAGATGAAAGAGCACCGCTTCGTGTCCTTCTAGCACGGCTTGAGCTAACACCGCGCCCGCTGTGAGGTCCATGTCACCCGCGTGTCCGCCAATCGCCATAATTTTCATCTGGATTTACCTTTCCTCCCGCAATATTGGCTAACTTAAGTCCTTAATCATCACATCAAAGCGCCGGGTGACGCGAAATCCGGCGCGGCGGTAGAGGTGTCCGGCCGTCTCCTTTTCGCCTGTCCACAAAAACCAAGCGCCATGCAGTCCGTGACGGCGCATTTGCTCGAGACAGCGATACAAAAGCACCTTGCCAAGGCCTGTTCCCCGCAACGATTGGGCGACCCCGAAAGGGCCAAAACGCTCGGCGATATTGTCATAGCCGCCATACATGCAAAATCCCACCACCTCCTGGTCCTTGCGACAGATGAAAATATTGGAGAGGGGCACCCCGCCTTTGAGCGCGTCTCGGATGGCACGAGTCCAATCCGGGTCAAATTCGCGGTTGTTGAAGTCGATAACGCTCGCGATATAGGGTAGGCTCAAGGTCTCGACCACGTAACCCTCTTCTTGACGCGCTTGTTCTAGGGTGCTGACGTCCTCGGGAATCTCGAATCCCACCAAGTTCTTGTCCATCGCCACGCATTGATAAAGGGTGCGGAATCCCACCGATTGAAGCAGGGCTGCGCCCGCGGGATATTGCTCCTGGTCAATGCCCGGGACGAAATAATTGGGAGCGTAGGAGGAGAAATAGATTGTGCGGCGGCCTTTCGACCGAAAAAAGTCTTGCGCAGCCAACATGAGAGAGCGGCCCAGGCCGTTCCCGCGGGCGCTTGGATGGATAAAAAAGGCGGTGATCCACCCTGAATCCGGCTCAAGTTCCAGACCCGACATGGGCGTCGTGCGCACAATGGCCACTAGTCCGCCCACAATATGGCCAGATTCTTCGGCAATGAGTAACCCCTTAGGATCAAAGTTCACATCCGTAAGAATACGGTTCACAAACAGTTCTTCGGTAATTCCATCTGTCGGCATGGCCTCATTCCAAGTGGCAATGAATGCTTTTTCATCACCGCTTTGATAGTTTCTAATCATGATTTGGTCCTCCTTAGAAGCGGGATTGGCGTGGCCGCCAGGTTAGATATAATTCAATCCTTCGGTCCACAAAGCGGGCAAGGGAAACACGGTGTTTAACGCGTTGGGCCGGGTCTGGGAGTTGTGAGCAAAGATCCACTCGGTCAATGTTGCGGCATCGACCAGCGCGTGACCTTGGCGCCATCGCAGTGCGTATTGGTCAACGGCGACTTGAGAAAGATCAATCGGTTCTACAGTCAGCTCGGCCAAAAGGCTGGATAGATCGTGAAAAAGGCCAGGCCCATCAATGATTTTGGCCAGCCAGGAGACGGGGCCAATTTGAAAAGGCAGCATCGGCTGAAGCTGACTTCTTAAGGTTATGTCGTCATAAAGGACCGGGATATGGACCGCATCGTCGGGGCGGTTGAAGAAGTGGCTCAGACCGTACAACAGACTTTTGGGGTCGCCGCCCCATTCTACTAACCGGCTCGGTGCTTGGCCGTGAAACGGGTGATGATTGACGATAAAATAGCTTAGCGGGCGGCCTTCGTCGCTGACTAGTTGGGCCACTTTGGTACCTTGCTCGACGGTCGTGATCGGCTGCGTTTTCAACATCGCTTGGAGCTGCGCGAGCGTGCGCCCAAAGCGTGTTGGCCGCGTTTGATACAGGGCAGCCACCATCGCGGCATCTTCCCCGGGCTCGATAGGGCGGACTTCATAGGGGATGAGGCTTATGGCACTATGCCAGGCGTACCACTCGACCTGACCGATGGCCCGAGCTCCAAAGCGCTGGTAGATCGGCAAGCTTCCCGAGATGAGCATGATGCGCACCGATTCTTGAGCCAACTGGGTTTGCGCGAGGGCTAAGAGTTGTCCGGCCAGACCGAGCCGTCGATATTGTGGGTCGGTTGCCACCGAGCCCACCGATGCCACTCGCGTATTGGTGCCGGCGATCGCAGCCGGCCATACCATGGAACCGACGATGCTGACAATTCGGTCCTGGTCTTTGGCCACATACCAATGCTCTGCGTTGTCTGGGTGGTAGAGATAAGGAAACCCGTCTTGCATGCGCTGGCCAGGCCGGTGGGCGCGAAAGATGCGGTTGGCAAGTTCGCTGATGGCCGGTAAATCCTGCGCAGTGGCTACCTGTGCTGTTATGCTCATGGTTCACGGGCTCCTTTTACGAATGAGCGGAGAGGCGCCCGAGAACCCCGTTGACTCGGTTGAGCTGGTGACGGGCTTGGTCGGCGTCCGTGTTCAATAACGCCATGGCAATGGCCACCTTGGGTTCACCGCCGGCCTGTTCGAGGAGCCGTTGAGCCTTCTCCTGGCTTGTTTCGGTCGCTAACATAACAATGCGCAGAGCGCGGTCGTGCAATTTTCGATTGGTGGGGCGCATGTCCACCATCAGGTTGCGATAGGTTTTGCCCAGACCTACCATGGCCCCGGTGCTGAGCATATTTAAAATCATTTTTTGGGCCGTTCCGGCTTTTAGCCGCGTAGAGCCCATGACCACCTCGGGCCCTGTGTTCACCGTAATGGCAATGTCTGAGACGTGGGCAACGGCTGCCGCCTGGTTGCAACTAATGGAGATGGTCGCCAGGCCGTGATGGCGCGCCCAGTCCAGTGCTCCGATCACGTACGGTGTGAGTCCCGAGGCGGTGATGCCGACGACGACGTCCCCCGATTTTGCGCCCGCTTCTAATAAATCGTGACCACCTTGCAGGAGGTCATCCTCGGCACCTTCTTGTGCCTCAAAGACGGCCGAGGGTCCACCGGCTATGATGGCCTGAACCAGTTCTGGATTGGTGTTGAAAGTCGGGGGACACTCTGCGGCATCTAAAATGCCCAAGCGTCCGCTGGTGCCGGCTCCAATATAAAAAAGACGACCGCCGTGACTCAATTGTTTCACAAGGGACTCAATCGCCTGGGCAATGTGCGGCAATTCTTGCTTGACGGCCAGGGCCACCGTTTGGTCGGCAGCGTTCATCAGTGTGACGACTTCAAGCGCATCTAATGTGCTTAAATCGGGCGCGTCAGCGTTCCATAATTCCGTGGACAGCGCAGTCCATTCAAGATTCATGCGATCGTCTCCGTTCTGGTTACTGTCAGCCTCACTCACATGCTTACACCAATCGATGGGTTTGAACTGCGGCCTCGGTATCCTTGAGGTGGCGGTATGTTTTCTCCGGCTCCTGATTGGCCAAATACAGTGCCAACGCGTCCCCAATGACCATGGAGGCAATGACAGAACTAGTGGCTCCAATGCGTGGGACGGGCTCCTTGGCACTGACATAAAACATCAGGTCGGCCGCCTCGGTTAATGGACTTTTCTTGCGAAATTGGGAAATGCCCACAACCTTCGCCCCCCGTTGTTTGGCTAGGCGGGCCACCTCCACGACCTCGTCGGTGGCGCCCGAGAACGAGACTAGAAACACCAAATCCGTGGGCTGGAACAACGCTACCGTCATGAGCGCAATATGGAAATCAGTCGGATTTGTGACGTGATAACCTAACCGCAACAGTTTATGGTATAGGTCCTCGGCTACGACGTGAGAGGCCGCTACGCCAAATAGCAAAACATGTGACGCGTCTTGCATCCATCGGGCCAATAATTGCAGTTGGTCGAGCTGGATCCCATAAATCGTTGATTGAATGGACGTTTGCAGACTTTGAGAAAATCCCTCTAGCCGCATCTCGAAGGATGCCTTGGGATCCAGTTCAGGATACTCCCGACCATGGGCGTTCTCGTTTCTGACGAGATCGGCGGTTAATAACACTTTTAGTGCATTAAATCCATCAATTTGCAAAGATCGACATAGACGGATGACAGCTGCCTGGCTTGATTCCGCTCGCGATGCCAATTCTCGGACTGTTAATGTAATCACTTCCTGAGGATGGTCTAAGATCCATCGACCGATCTTCGCCTCCGACTCGGCGAGCACATCCACATTTAATTCTAAGCGTTCGATCATGCCGGGCAGTGCCACACAAGTCTCCTCCCTTAGCTTGCACACGAACAAAGCGTCAATGTCAAGCCTACCCACATCATACAACACGAATTTTCACTCAAGCTGTGACACATTAAATCATATCATCATCTGTAAAAGCAATACAACATTTCTGCATGGAGTTTCCTTGGAGTGGTGTAGGGGAATGCGATTATCACGCTTAAATGGTTCAATCTATGCGACTAATTAAGCATTATCGCACCACTCGATCGTTGTACTTCCGTCGCTTGATAAAAATTTTGTTTCAGATTTTTTGACAAGAATCCGATAGGATGTATTGACTTGAAGGTGGACGCCCCAATATCATATGTATTGTGGCGGAAGTGAATTATGGATGAATTGGCAATAAGATGCGGATCTGTACGCAGCCAGAGGCGTTCATTCCTAGTCGACCATTCACTCAATAATTGCACCAATTGCACCGGATGCAAGACTGGTGAACGAACTTCCGGCTGACTATCCGGCATCGTCTACAGCTCGTATGTCGTCAAGGCGTTGGCAGGTCAAGTACATCATACACTGGCGGAAGTTAGGTGGCGGGCGTCTGTGCGGTTTGTGCGGACGTTGTCCATGACAGAATGCAGGAGATTAGACCAGCAGTGCGGCCAGCATCGCGGTGCTAATCCCGATCGCGCCGAGGACGCTTAAATCAAGTCTTGCCAGACTGTACTGGGCCCAAGAACTCCAATGCAGGATCTATTCACCAATTTGATAGGAGGATTCGTATGAGAAATCGCCGAATCGCGCTGATGGCCGTGCCTCTGGTAGGGGCACTTGCGTTAGCGGCCAGTGGACCGCAAAGCACCTCCCGGGTCGCTTCGTCTTCCACCAATGTCCCTCCCATGGTGCTTTCTGTTGACCCAGGTTCCCCGCTTTACACAAAAAACTTCAATCCCTTTTCTCCTAATGCACTGTGGGCTCAGGCCTGGATATACGAGACATTGTATTACGTCGATGGTCAAACCGGGCATCAAACGCCGTGGCTGGCAACCGCCTATAATTGGAACAATCCAACCGAACTGACGTTCACCATCCGCTCGGGCGTGAAGTGGTCCAATGGCACGCCGTTTACCGCGAATGACGTAGCGTTTACCTTTAATATGCTCAAAAAGTATCCGGCTCTCGACACAAACGGCTTATGGACATCGCTGAAGAGTGTTACCGCGAAAGGCAACACGGTGGCGTTCGATTTTAAGCAGCCCAATGTACCGGATTTCAATTACATTGTAAGCACGCCGATTGTTCCGGCTAGCATTTGGTCAAAGGTAAAGAACCCGGTAACCTGGACCGATCCAAATCCAGTCGGCACGGGCGCGTACCTTTTGAAATCGTATACGCCGCAAGAATACGTGTTGGTGAAAAATCCCCACTATTGGCAGGCCAACAAAGTGCAGGTGCAAGAGATTGAATTCCCGGCTGTCTCCGAAAATGCCAATACGGTGTGGTTGAATTTGTCTGAGGGAAAATATACGGCGGCTAATGCGTTTGCTCCTAACATTAACAAGATTTACGTGAGTAAAGACCCGAAATACCGACACATCTGGTTTGCCCCCGGTGGCGCTTGCAACCTGTTGATGAACCTGACGAAAGCTCCCTTTAATAATGTAAAATTCCGTCAGGCGATGGCATACGCCATAGACAAGCCAGTTGTAAGCTCTAAGGGTGAATATGGTTACGAACCGCCCGCTAGTCAGACCGGTTTGATGTTGCCCGCTAACAACGGATACGTGGACAAGGCGTTAGTGAATCAGTACAATTATCACTACGATCCCAAAAAGGCGGAGCAATTGTTGAAAGAAGGAGGCTTTACCAAGAATTCCAAGGGTCAGTTGCTCGACCACGGGAAGCCAATATCGTTTACCATGATTGTGCCGACCGGATTCAGCGACTGGATCGAAGACTCTTCGATCATCCAAGGCAACTTGAAACAGTTGGGCATTACGGTTAACGTGCAGACCCCTTCCATCTCGACCTGGGTGAGTGATATGGAGACGGGTGATTTTGATATGACACTCAACTTTGGCCTGAATCAGTTCAATCCCTATTTTTATTACCAGGATGACTTGAACTCTTTAAATAGCGCTCCGATTGGCAAAGTGGCCACGTCGAACTACGAGCGCTACGACAATGCGCATGTGGACGCCCTGTTGACTGAATATCATCAGTCGACAAGCTCCAGCGTACAGCATCGCATTATCGATCAGCTTGAAAAGGTCATGTTGACGCAGGTTCCCGTGATCCCCATGTTCTATGCTGCGAACTGGAATGAATACGATACGCGCTACTACGTGGGATGGCCGACCGCCTCTAACCCTTATGCGGTGCCGACGTATAACACACCGGATGTCGAGATGGAGTTTACCCACCTTCGAGTGCGCAAGTAGGGCGGTTTTGGCTATGGTCAGACCGTCCTGAAGTCGTGATTTTGGGGCTCCGCTGATTTGGGCGGAGCCCGCTTGCAAAGGAGAGAGAGTGGCATGCGTTATTTAATTCGACGTGGGTCGATGTTGCTGTTGACACTGTGGTCCGCAATCACACTCAACTTCCTGCTACCACGACTGATGCCTGGAAATCCTGCCGAAGTAATGCTCGCGAAGTTTAAGGGCAAGGGAAATATGGGCCCACAAGCGATTTATGCGATCAAAGTAATGTTGGGCATTACCAACGAAAGTCTTTGGCACCAGTACTTGCAATATTGGGGCGAGATATTTCACTTTAACTTCGGGATATCGTACACATACTTTCCGTACTCGGTCACGCATATGATTGCGCAAGCGCTTCCCTGGACACTGGTTCTCATTGGTGTTACGACTGTGTTAAGTTTTCTCATTGGCACGGGTTTTGGGATCTGGGCGGCTTGGACGCGTGGCTCCTGGTTTGATATGAGCGTCACGTCCATTTTTACATTTACGTCGTCCTTTCCTTATTTTTGGTTTGCGATGATTGTGGTCTTTATCTTGGCATTTACATTTCAAGTATTTCCTAATAGCGGCGGTTATGCGACGCAAATGGTGCCTGGATTCAATATGGCATTTTTAGGCAGCGCAATCTATCATTCGATTTTGCCTGCGCTCACAATTTTGGTGAGCTCCTTAGGCGGCTGGCAGTTGCAGATGCGCAACAATATGATTGCAGCGCTCAATGAAGATTATGTGGTGTTGGCCCGGGCCAAGGGTTTACCGCAACGCGTGCTGGCTATGGGTTATGCAGCCCGTAATGCCATTTTGCCGAACATGACGAGCTTTGCCATGTCCCTTGGATTCGTGGTCAGCGGGGCCATTCTCGTAGAGTTGGTGTTTAGCTACCCCGGCATGGGCAGCTTGCTCTACAATGCGGTGTCGAACGAAGACTATCCACTTATGCAGGGTATTTTCCTCATGATCGTCGTGTGTGTGGTTGCCGCCAATCTGGTCGCGGATATTGTGAATGTCGCCTTGGATCCGCGAATTCGCCGAGGAGGTGGCGAAGCGTGATGTCGGGATTGGCGGTCTTTAAGCCGTTTTGGCGCAATAAGCTGGCCCGAACCGGAATGATCATTGTGCTGTTGCTGGTCTTGGTGGCTATCTTTGCGCCCGTGATTGCGCCTTACTCGCCTTATAACTCTAGCTTTCCACCCATGTTGGGCCCCAGTGCACAACACTGGTTAGGCACAACCCAAGCTGGACAAGACGTCTTTTCCCAGTTGGTGTACGGGGCGCGGCAGTCTTTATGGGTTGGCTTTGCGGCCGGGACGGCTGCTACCATTTTGGGACTCATTATTGGTCTCATTGCAGGCTATGCCCCCGGGATTGTGGACGATGTCTTGTCGTATTTGATTAATGTATTTCTGGTGATCCCGGGGCTGCCGCTAATGATTATTTTGGCAGCATACGCGCCGGTGCATGGGAGTCTTTTGATCATTTTTGTGATTACAGTGACGGGATGGGCCTGGGGAGCCCGCGTACTGCGCTCGCAGGTGACAACCTTGAGGTCCCGCGACTACGTGGCGGCGGCGCGCTTTGCGGGGGATGGCATGTTGCGCATCGTGTTCCGGGAAATCATGCCCAATATGATTTCGTTGGTGGCGGCGGGATTCTTAGGGGCCGCTGTGTCGGCTATTTTGGCCGCAGCCGGGTTGGAGTTTTTAGGACTAGGCGATCCCTCTATCAACAGTTGGGGAACCATGTTGTACTGGGCTGAAAACAGTGGTGCCCTACTGCAGGGGCAATGGGCTTGGCTCTTTGCTCCCGGTTTTCTGATTGCGGTTCTGGGCACGTCGCTTGTCTTAATTAATTTCGCGGTGGATGAAATGGCGAACCCGCGACTTAGAAAGAAGGCATAGCATGGGCGCATTGCTGGACGTCCAACATCTAACTGTCACCTATGGAGCGGTGCATGCCGTGCGCGATGTCAGCTTTCAACTAGACAGTGGTGAAATTTTAGGGATCGTGGGGGAGTCGGGCAGCGGCAAGTCCACATTGGGTTATGCCGTGACGAAACTTTTGCGGCCCCCGGGGACCATTCAGTCTGGCTCGGTGATTTTTGAAGGCCAGGACCTGGTCCCGCTGGCCGAAAAGGATTTGCGTAAAATACGCTGGTCGCAGCTGGCTGTCGTGATGCAGAGCGGAATGAACGCGCTGAATCCGGTCACCACCATTCGCAAGCAGTTTGAAGACGCAATTTTGGCGCATAAGCCTATGGGCCGGGCCGCAATCGACGAACGGGTGCGCGAGATGCTGCGCTTGGTCAATATTGAAGCACGCTATGCCGATCATTATCCCCACGAGCTGTCCGGTGGGATGAAACAACGGGTGGCCATTGCGATGGCGCTGGTGCTCGAGCCTAAGGTGCTTATTTTTGATGAACCGACAACGGCGCTGGACGTTGTGGTGCAACGGTTCATTGTTCAAAATCTGAAAGCTTTACGGGAAAAGTATAATTTCTCGGCGCTGTTCATTAGTCACGATTTAGGGACCGTGCTTGAAATTGCCGACCGGGTCGCGGTCATGTATGGCGGGAAAATTGTAGAGATCCAAGACGCCCGAGCACTTTTGAGGAACCCTTGGCATCCCTACACCGAGGCATTATTAAAATGCTTTCCGGATCCCCGCAGCGATACCATTGAAGTCGTGGGCATTCCGGGCACGCCCCCTGATTTAGCAGACGTCAGACCAGGCTGCGCATTTGCCCCGCGCTGCCACCGTGCCCTAGACATGTGCCGAACCGTGACGCCCGTATATGAACCGGTCGGTGACGGCGGCGTCGCGTGCCACTGGGCGGAAATTCAGGGAGGAATCGCTCATGGATAGTCCCGTTCTCAAGTTAGACCAGGTCGACAAGACGTACCGCAGCAAAAAGGGCGGTCGCATTCAGCAAGTGCATGCGGTTCGCCGCGTTTCCTTTGAGGTAAAACCGCAACACATTGTCGCCTTAGTTGGAGAGTCGGGCAGTGGGAAATCGACGATTGCCAAATTGATCACCGGTGTGGAACGGGCTGATGCTGGCCAGATCGTATTTTTAGGAAAGCCGTATGAAGAGTGGCGGCGCGCTATGCGCGACTACAGGCGGCGGGTGCAAATGGTGTTTCAAGATCCCTACGCGGCACTAAATCCGCTCAGCACCGTGCGGTATACCTTAAGTCGTCCGCTGACGAACTACCGTGGCCTCAAAGGTGAAGCCCTGGAACACGAGATCGCGCGCATTTTAACTATCGTTCATTTGACTCCGGTGAAGGAATTCATTGACAAGTTGCCGTTTGAGCTGTCAGGCGGGCAGCTGCAGCGGGTGGTAACCGCAAGAGCCCTGGGGTCTAGTCCGGAACTCATTGTCGCGGATGAGCCGGTGTCGATGTTGGACGTATCGATTCGGGCAGAAATTCTGCGACTCATTGAGGAGTTGCGCCGCGAAGCGAAGGTCAGTTTTGTGTACATCACGCATGACCTTATTTCCGCGCGTATGCTGGCGGATGACATAGTCGTGCTCTATCGGGGAACGGTGGTCGAACATGGGCGCGGTGATGAGGTCGCCAAGCATCCGCGGCATCCGTACACGGAGCTCTTATTGCAGTCAATTCCCAATCCTTGGGCAGAGGACCTCGAGCCCACCGTCGATCTGAGCGTGATGGACCGGGTTACGGACGATGGCGGGTGTGTCTTTCGCGGTCGATGCCCTTACGCCATGTCTGTCTGCGAGACGTCTGTGCCCAAACTTTTGGAGGTGGGCGAGGATCATCGGGCAGCCTGCTTTCGGGTGGAAATGACTCACGATTCCGAGGTGCTGAATACGCGCGTATAACGGTGTGTGTGTCCAATGGGTGATGGTAACGATTTCGAACGAGCGGCGGATAGACGGATGAAACCGGTAGCACCCGGGGAAAGACGGTTCAATTGTTCATCCCGCGATCACGGCAAGAACGGTCGCCGAGGGAGAAACGAGGGCTTAGGATGTTTCGCGTAGGACTGACCCGGCTGGGCCTTCTTTTGCCAGACTTGTCGCGTGACGTGTGGTGGCTCATTTTTGTCAATGCGGCGATGCAGGTCATTTTCAATTTTGTCTCGATTTTTGTCAATCTGTACTGGTGGCGGCAAGGCGATCCGATTTTTACCGTCAGTTTGTTTAATCTGTTCGGTACGGTTGCGTTATTTTTGTCTTATGCGATCGGGTCGTATTTTCTTTGGAGACAGGATATCCGCTTTGTGATGGTCCTGAGTGGGTTGATGGCCGGCTTAACCTTTGTCGGGCTGTTTTTTTATGATCCGAGGTTGCAGGTGGCCTTTATCATTGGTGTGGGGTTGTGTTTTGGGCTAACCCAAGGGTTCTTTTGGGCAGCCAATAATGCGTCCATGTATACGGTTTTGCCATCGGAACAGTGGGCGGACTACTTTTCCATGAACACCGTGATAGGCCAAGGGATCGCGGTCGTCATACCTTTAGCATCTGCCGGAGCCGTGAGTTGGTTGGGCTTTCGTGGAGCATTTCTGGCGATGTTGGGGGTGGTTGGCGCTGCGTTAGGACTGGCAGCGAGGTTGCCGCGCCGTCGTCTCTCTGACAACCTTTATACCGGGTTGGGTTTCCGACAGGTGTTTAGTCGTCCTGGCACCCCCTGGCTTTTGGTGGTCGTTCTAGCGTCGGGGTTGGCGAATCAGTTTTTAGCACTATTCTCAATGGTGTACATCTTTACGACCAGCACACAGGCAGGCATTGTGGCTGTTCTCAATATTGGATTTTCCTTAGTGTTGCTCGGAGCGCTGGTTCTGTACCGCCGGTCTCAATGGCGACAGGAGTGGTGGTTGGTAGCCGGCGTGGGATTCATTTGGCTTAGTTATGCGATTTCTCTCACGGTCGGACGAGGAGCCACTGACATCATCGTGGTGTTGATGATGCGAGTGGGTGGCCTTTATCTAACGGCGGCTTCGGGCCGCCAGCGGTATCGCGTCATGATGCAGGGCGATGTAGTATGGCGAACGCGTTTGGGCCTTTGGATGGAGGTTCCATTTGCGGTGTCGCGAGTTTTAATATTGGCAGGAGCGCTTTTGGTGACGCGGGTCGGCGATACCCCCTTTGTGGCGCTCATGCTGGTCTCGGTTTTGGCCATGATTGCCTTGCCCATTTTAACGGGGGTGGCGGTAGCGCGGTTTGAAGCGGTGCACGGTGTTAGTGCGGGATTGTGAGAGCGTTGTCGGCCCTTACTATCACCTTCGCCGGTCGCCGAGGCATAAGTTAACGGCTGATTAAGACTCTGCAGCAACGATTTTTAAATGACGAGGAAATCGGGTGCCATGGTGGGAGAGTTTATGAAATGCGTCGACACGGAAAGGCGGTACGTTATTGGACTGATGTCTGGTACGTCCGGGGATGGCATTGACGCTGCCCTAGTTCGGATTGGACGCGTCGGGGACCATCTGACGGTGAGCCTGGAGAAAGCACTTTATGAACCATATCAAACCGCCGAGCGGGCACGAATTTTTGCAGCGTTTTCATCAGGATTTAGCGCGGCCCAAATGGGGGCATTAAATCGGGATTTGGGTTTTTGGTTTGCGCGCGCGGTCCATCATCTGTTGGAAGAGGCGGGTGTGGCGCCGGATGCCGTGCAGGTGATTGGATGTCATGGACAAACCATTGTGCATTGTCCGCCTGGGCAATCCGGCGACGGGAGTGGTTTTAGTATTCAAATTGGCGATCCGGCTGTCATTGCGGGGCATACGGGGATTGACGTGGTATCGCACTTCCGGGCTAATGATATGGCATTAGGAGGCCAGGGGGCGCCCATGATCCCTTACTTCGACTATGCGCTGTTTCATAGTCAAACCGAAAATCGTGTGATCTTAAACATTGGAGGGATTGCCAATGTCACGATATTAAACCGCGAGATGGGGCCTTTGGAGATTCTCGGGTTCGACACCGGTCCAGGCAACATGGTGCTTGATGGGCTAACCGAATTGGCCACCCAAGGTCGTCTCCACTACGATCGTGATGGGGAGTTGGCGCGGTCGGGTCATGTCCAGGCAGATCTCTTGCAGCAGTGGTTGCGCCATCCCTATTTTGATCGTCATCCGCCCAAATCATGCGGGAGAGAACAATTTGGCCAGTCGTATTGTGCCCAGCTATTCCGCGACGCGCGCTTGCATGGTCTCTCTAACGCCGATCTCTTGCGCACGGCAACGGAATTGGTGGGCGTATCCATTGCGCGGGCCATCCAGCCGTACGTTAGATCGCCGTGGGCTCTGATTGTCTCGGGAGGGGGAATACACAATCCGGTGTTGATGGAGGTTGTCGAGAAGTATAGTCACTCGATGCACGGATGGGAGTCAACCGAAGCTTTTGGGGTCCCCGGGGATTTTAAAGAGGCCATGGGGTTTGCCTTATTTGCCTGGGAGTTTTGTCAAGGCGTGCCGACAAATGTTCCCTGCGTCACCGGGGCTCGGCGACTTACCATGCAGGGATCGTGGACACCCGCGCGGACAGGGACACGGCTATACGGCGGGGCGGTTTGAAAAGGCGATGGGCTGATGGATGACCGATAAGTGGTGGGGTGGCGCAAGTCGGACCTTAGAGCGGCTTGGCAGTAGGATTGGGGAGAGGTGATGTATGGTGATCGGCGTGCGCCCCTGGACAGTCGCGGATATTCCCCAAATCGCGGCCATTATGGCCGCTCACACGCTATGGCAACAGTATGGCGTGACCCACGCTCAGGCCGCGTTGCGATTAACGAGTCTTTTCAGCGAAGGGGAGTCCGGCCTGGTAGCTCAAATAGTGGGCGCGACCACCATCGCAGGGTTTGTCGTTTACAACCGTAAAACCTTAGGCGATGCGGGGTATATCCGATTATTGGGGGTTGCACCCGGTTTCACCTCGCGCGGTCTAGGGGCCCAATTGCTGGAACAGGTTGAAGAGCGCTTGGTTAAAGAGAACACGTATCGCCTGCTGTTGCTATGTACCGAATGGAATCGGCGCGCCCAACACTTTTATCAACGTCAGGGTTTTATTCTCGTGGGACGTCTTGCCGACTGGATCCAAGTGGGGACGACCGAGCTTTTGTTTGCCAAATATCTTGAACCAGGCGGCCGATGACGGCAGATGGTCGTTTATCACGACTCGAAATCGCGCCGCACCGGGACACCCAGGGATATCGTCCCCGATCCGGCGGTGTGACCGGCGATCGAACTGCGAACGATGGTGTGCGAGCCGGGCTGTTCTCATCGGCAGCGTTGCATTACCGGCCTGAAGATGTCTATCGTAGATGGGGGCTGGCTGTTGGATTCTCAGGGTGTGACCCGAGTTGGCCTGCTTTCAGCCAGGGTTGACGGGCCTCGGTTTAACGCGAGTCGCTTGGTTTCAGCCATTTCTAGCCTGCTGTGAAGTATTCGAAAAAGTGGCCGTTGCGATTAGTGTGGCAACCGAACGAGAAAGAATGGACGAGGCCTGGCTCAACGCACGTTAGACCTCTAACCCAGATTTTGTCCTGGCAGCAACGAGGCATCGACGTAGGAGCGACGGTTATGCTGCATGACGGACTGTTGCACCTGCCTCGCGGGCTGTTCGAGATCAATAGATTCCAGATAGGGTTGCTGGGATTCTAGCCCTGTGGAACAGTAGACTTCCACGCGGTTTCCTTCCGGATCGTAAAAGTACACGCCAATGGCGTTGCCGTGCGAGACGACCATGTCGATAGGAACGGCGAGGTCCTTCAATCGGCGGTAAAAATCCTGCACATCTTCCAATCCCTCGCAGCGAAAAGAGACTTGTTGCAGCAAGAGACTGCCCGGGGGGCGGTGCGCCTGTGTAGCGTTGCAAGACGAGGGATGCGAGACAAGATTGACCCAATGACAGCGTAAGACGAGCATCGGCCGGGAACTGGGCCGCACTCAACAAAATGGCGCGGTAGCCCAGCCAGACCCTCACCGTTTGAGCACAGGTCGTGGGACGGAGCCTGATATTTTGCGAATTCAGCGTGACGTTTGTTTCCCGGTCGTTAAAATCCGGCGTAACTGGCATCCTGAGGATTCACCGGAGTAAACCCGTACGATGCGTAAACGTGGTTGGATGTCTTGGAGTTTAAAAACGCAAGAAAGGCGTCGCGCGCCTCGGGATGAGGCGCAGCTTTAAGTCCGGCAGCCCAGTATTGACCGATGGGGTTGTCCTGCCAGCCGCTGAGGTCAATGACATCGATGGGTTGTTGCTGGCGACGGGCATATTCCGCCTCGGTCTGCCAGACGACGCCCACGTCGACGCGCCCGTCCGCAAGCCAGAACAGGGTTTCGCGGTGGTGGACGGTCGTCAACCGTGTCGTGCCGTCCCGCACCTTCTCCTCAAAGACACGTTGCACTGCACTCTCATCGAGGGCGCGGCGAATGGCTTCTTGTGCCAGCCGGGCGATGCCTTCGGTGCGCGGATTGGGCATGGCAATTTTGAGATGGGGCTGCACCAAGTCATGAAACCCCGAGATTCGGAGTGGATTGCCCGGGGCAACGACTAATGCCAGCCGATTTTGCGCATAGGGCCGTGGTGCCAACAGATATGGCTGGAGCCGCTCCATTTCGGCCCTCCCTCCTGTATACACATCGGCCAGTACTGTGAGGGTTAGAGCCCCGATGCGAATTTCCCCCGCCCTTTCGATTTGATCGGCCAATAGGCCCGGTGGCAACGTTTCGTAATAGATGTGCCGATAGTGCGGATATAACGCGCGAAATGCAGACAGCAGGTCAGCCATGACCATAAATTGATTGCCATTTAAGTAAAGACTCAGATCCGAATTGTACGGGTTTCCGACCAGGTCGATGATCTGATCAAATTCCGGCAATGCGATCGTGGGCACATCAGGGCTTGACATAGGCATATCCCTCCAGTTGCTTGCGCACCAACTCACCTTGTCCCGAAGGCACCAGGGTCATACCGGGCAACAAGGCGGATTCAGAAATCTGTTTTTGCCGCAGGGTATTTTGGCACACCGCGATAACAACCCCTCGCTGTTGCAAGTCTAACACGTCCTGAGCCACGCTTGTCGTTTCGCTGATTGCCAAGACTACGCCGTCACCGTGCAGGACGACTTCGATATTGAGGTCAGGCATATCATCCAAGAGATTGCGAACATTGCGCAACACGCTTTTATGCCGGTCCGGTTCTGCGTCGTTGACGTGAAATACAACGCCTGCCATTCGATCGCCTCCTGCTAACATTATAGCGATAGCTCTCGGTGCTCTTTGGCGCGTGGCAGAGGTGGGGACGGAAATGAAGAGGAGTTTGTGTGGTAGAATCTCAGTTTACGTCAAAGGTCCTAATGCATGATTTACGTCATTAAAGTGGCAGAGTTTGTATAAAATTTCTCACTAATATTACAAATATGAAGTAATTTTATGGCAAAATAGAGCGTAAAAGGCCATATGGTCTTAGGCGGGAATCTACCGCCTGTGTTATGCAGATGGCCAGCGCGGATGAGACGGAGGGTTGGCGATGAACGAGCAAGAGCGTTATTTGTTTGATGTACAGGGATATCTTCTCGTCCCGGGTGTGTTGCGATTGTCGCAAATTGAAGCCATGAATCGCGCAATCGCCGACATCAAGCGATGGGGGAGAAAGTACGCGCCGGATTTTTAGAATGGGAAGAAGAGGCGTTTCGCGAGCTGATTGCCGACCCCATCATAAAACCCTATTTGACCGAGATTTTGGGACGGCACTATCGCCTTGATCACGAATACGCCATTGTGCATCGACGGGGGGCCAAACCCTTATATCTGCACGGTGGCGCGACTCCCTATGATCCGGGCCAGTACTACCACGTCCGCAACGATATCATGTACAGCGGCCTTACAGTGGTGTCCTACGCCTTGACCGATATCGGTCCAAGCGATGGCGGATTTTGCTGCATTCCCGGAAGCCATAAAGCCAATTTTCCGGTGCCCGAAGAATATGAGCGCTTCCAAGAGATAGGGCCTACGGTGCATGTTGCGCAAAAGGCGGGTGATGTACTAATCTTTACCGAGGCGCTGTGCCATGGCACGTTTGCTTGGACAGCCGTCCACGAACGCCGTTCATTGTTGTTTAAATACGCGCCTAGCATGATTTCGTGGCGCGAATACGATCGTTCAGCGGCACTCTTGAGTCGGCTTAACACGGAGCAGAAAAAGATTTTGGACACTCCCCGAAGTCCCGATCGGTATGATGACGAGACCTATGAGGGTGCGGAGCCCTAACATTAACGAAATCGGACGCCACTACCCTAATGAGGTGACGGATCGTCGACGCTCCAGGGCAATTCTGAGCGGCGCCAGGCATCCACCCCGCCGGCCAAACTCCAGGCGTCGTATCCGCGCAGGCGCAGGTATTGAGCGGCGTAGGCGCTGCGCACGCCGACGGCACAAACCAAAAGCAGCGGGGTTTGGTACGCGCCATCGGCCACCAGGCTATCGAGGTCCTCTAACGCGCAGTGCTGGGCTTGGGGAATGTGGCCGGCATGAAAGTCGCTCAATTCTCGTATATCGATCACAGCGGCGTGAGAACCTGTCATAAAGTGTTTCGCTTGATGGGGATCCAGCGAAATGTCGGATCCTGTTTCGTCGCTGCGCGGCGGTGTGGCCACAGGATCCCCGAGACCGCAAAAACTTTCGTAATCAATAGGCTGGGTGATGGTAGGCTGATCACCACACACCACGCAACTAGGATTGCGGTGAAAGGGAATGCGATGCCAGGTGCTTTGCAGGGCGTCGTAGACGAGAAAGACGCCTGAGTCAGGGGATGTCAGGCCTAATAGAAGCTTAATCGTTTCAACTGCTTGCATGCTGCCTAGCACACCGGCGACCGCGCCGAAAATGCCGGCGTCGGCACAGTCGGGCACGCTGCCTTTTGGTGGGGGACTGGGGAAAAGGCAACGGTAGCAGCCTAGTCCAGGGCGGTATACAGCCAATTGGCCTTCGAAGCGGAGAATGGCCGAGTCTACCATTGGTCGCTTAAGAAACACCGCTGCGTCGTTAACTAAGTAGCGGGTAGGGAAGTTATCACTGCCATTGACGATAAGGTCGTAGTGGGAAAAAACCTCCAGAACGTTTTCGGCACTCAGAAAATGATTGTGTGTGCGCACCTGGATATGGGGATTGATAAGGTGCAAGCGTTCTTCTGCGGACGTGGTTTTAAGCGTTCCGACCGCGCCTTCGTTGTGAAGAATTTGCCGATGCAAGTTGGATAGCTCAACCCGATCACCATCAACTACGCCTAACGTCCCAATTCCGGCCGCCGCCAAATACATAGCGGCGGCGGAACCTAAGGCTCCTGCGCCCACAACCAGCACACGACTTTCTAAAAGCCGCTTTTGGCCATCAATGCCGACTTGGGGCAATACCATTTGGCGTTGGTATCGCCCTAGATCTCGCGCTTTCAGTGGGACCGTATTGGTTGCGCACATGCGTTTTCACCCTTTATGCTGTCTTACGTTGAATGCGCGGTCTATGACATTCCAGCCGCTTCGGCCAACGCACGGATTTCATGCTGCAAACGCTCACCGAGCGAATGGTCCAGATCAACGTAAGTATAGTGATCGGGACCATAAACGGCAATCTCATCAATTAGGGCAGCAATGACTTGACACTGTGTGCGCATATGCTCTAGGTCCATGTTCACTTTATTCTCACCTCGATCTGCACTTGGATAAAGACTGGTGTTAGCATGGAACCCATTACCAAGACCACACACTTAGGCGCCATTAACGTCGCTTCGCGAGGTGTGCGCTCTTTATCGTGTTGGCGCATTACCATCGCGACAACGGACCCACCTTGCGCAAAACCCCATGCAATGACTCGTAGACGGCCGTGTGGCGGCTACGCCAAAAAGATTTTACGGTTCTCGTCTGAGTTTAGCTTGCCTACACGGCACGCGCAAGCCAAAACTGACCGGAACCCATCCTGCCCCCGTGCAAAGCCAAGCGGTGTCAGGCCTAGATACTTGGGGCCCACTGCCCCTTGCAAAAAGATAAATGGAGCCCATCTGGCCTGCGGCCCGGGCTCGTCATTGACTAACCCGGGTCTGGCTCGCTAAAATCCTCGCCGCGGATCGTTGACAAATTCGACCAATCCGCATTGTGGGCAGACGAAGACATGCAAGATGACATTTTTTTCGGTGATCTGATCGATGGCTGCTTCATCCCGTGCGCCTAAGACCATATCGGCTGCGACACCCCAACCGCGGTTCAAGCCGCCGGTGCGTAAGGCGTGTGTGCCTCGATAGGTCATCGGTTGGTTGCAGCGATTGCAGACATGATCCGGCATGTTGGTGGATGAAGCCGTGCCGCCATCCGCCATTTCCTCCAGCCTTTTAAAAAAACTCATAAGCCACCTCCTCCTTTTTCATTATACGTGCAATAGGTGAACTCTCCCACCGCCTGGCTATGCCGAGGCGGGGGTTTCGGGGTCGCCCCAAAGCTTTCCTGGCTTATTGATCGCTGCGCCGATCTCCCCCAGTCGTCACGTCGGACCGTTCCGGCTCTAGTTTCGGAAAAATCGGTGTTGGTTTGTGAGATGGGGTCAGCGGATCGCCGCATAGAAGCGTTTGGATTTCCCGCTGCGTGATTACCAACGCCGCATGGTGGTCGGTCTAACCGGTGTGTCCGCAGCGTTGACAGAAAAACTTGGCTTGAATCCGCCGATTGTCCCGGGGAAGTGAAGGTGCGCTGGGCACAATCCTGCGAACTATACCCGGGGGAAACGGTCATGACCAGCTTGCCTGGCCGCAATGCTTTATAGGTTGTGAGCGCGACCACTGGTCCCCAGGCGGATACAAGATCTCCCGGTTTAACCCGTCTTTGGCTGCCGCTTGATTGGGCAGAAACCGTTCTCGGGTGTTTGGTCGTATAGCGGCAGTAGTAGCGCTCTTCTTGCACTTTAACATTATGGAAAAGCCGTGAGACAGCCGATCCAGCGCAGCAAGATCGGCTTAAGCGCGGGACTGGGGGACAGACGCAATCGATATCCATTGAGCATCGCATGCTTCTAGTTCAAACAAACGTTCTGTTTCTAGCTTAGCACATCCCCGCACTTTAAGGTCACCGATACTGGATATCCCCAAGGCTTTGCATTCTATCGGAGGCACCCGCTTGGCCCGCTCCCGGCGTTGCCGGGGAAGGGGAATGCGCGCGCTTTATGTTCAAAAGCGATCTGCTATCGCTGCACCCTGAAGGATGTTAGTGACGGTACATTCTTTGGCGGCGTACCTGAACGATGAGTTGCATAAGGGCTCTAAATTTGGCCGACGTCTCTATCGATGGGCAATATACACCCAGCATCGTGATGGTGACGAGGCATTGTCCTAGGGTGATCCCGCCGGCCCTATCCACCAGGTGACGACGAGAGCACTAAACGCTAGACTAGGCTTTAACATGACTTTCTGATAATTAAAGGAGTGCATCGCAATGTTGCAGGAACGATATTCAGAAAACCCGACCGGTCGCACCACGCGCATTCTTGGGGATCAGCATCGGCGTCTCAGTTTGGTTCGCCTGTCTATGGCCTTTTTCTCGTTAATTGATGTGGCGGCTCATCTCTATGCTAGCCCAGGGTCAACCCCGATCGTGTCGTATTGGATTGACATTGAAACTGCTACCTACGGATTAATTGCGGTGGTCTATCTATTGGGGTTACGTCGTTACTATCTTTTGCCGATATTGTTTACGACCTATAATATGTTCATGTACTTTTTGTCCGGACTGGTGGCGTTGCCCTTCGGAATCGCACCGAAGCCGTTGGTCGGGCACATCCAGTTTGGCTTGTATTCGTTTGGACGAGGAATGTCACTGGCAGGATGGGTGTACCTCTTAGTCGTGGGAATTATTCTGCTCCGACGTGATCCGGGTTCGAAAATTAACGAACTTCTGGATTAGCTTGCCGACGACAATGGCGGAGCACTCAGGGTGGTGCGGAGCGCATCAGGCCGAGCGGCTGCCACCAGATTGCTCACGGGTGCGAAATATCTCATAGGGATCATGGGCAAAATGATACAATTTCGCGACGGTAATCTCCCCGTGCAGCCAGGGCAGCAATTGATTCAGCACAATCCATCCAATCAGGGTTCCGAGGGTGGGTCCGGCCAGATAGACCCACCATCCGGCCCAGATGTGAGCGATCAAGTCCGGTCCCAGGGTTCGCGCCGGGTTCGTGCTGGTTCCGGAAATCGGCGCCTCGATCCACACCAACAATGCATATAGGACCGGAAACAGGGCGGGTGTGTAGCGGCGCCAGACTTGATGACCGAGAAAGACAAACAGCCCCACAATCAGACAAAAGGTCGCCGTTGTTTCGCCCAGGACTGCGATGCCGGCGCCCAGTGAACCAGGCACCGTGGCGGCATCGTGTGTGGCCCGCGCCCAGGACCCCCACAGCGACAAGAGCGCGGCGCCGATGATGGCTCCGATAAACTGAGAGATTATATAGATCAAGGCGAGCTCTTTAGATAGCTTCTTTTGCAACCAAAAGGCCAGCGTGACTACCGGATTAATGTGAGCGCCGCTGCTTTTGCCAACCCACGAGAGGGCAATCAGTCCTCCAGTGCTGCCGAAGAGAAATCCTGTCAGTGCTCGCCGTAATGCCGCGCTGGCAATCCAATGAGTCACGGGACTGGTCGGCGCGAAGTCAATCACAACGAATGAGCCACCCACCGCCAGCAACAAGGCGGTACCGATACATTCGGACAAAGAAAGAATCCACCAGGCTTTTGGCATCAAGACCCCCGTTTCCAGTTCACAAACTTCGGCACTCAAGGCCGAATGGTTAACTGCTGCATAGAGGGGATGCTGAATTTCGCGGTGGTGCTGCGACACCCCGTCGAATGGGCCCCTTGTAGCATAACATTTCATGGGCGTGTTCATGGGCGAATCGGTCGGTTCCGTCGAGGGGCCATTGAGTGGACGCCGGGAGGGGGTGACCTCCCGATTGAAACACAAGGGGACGGTGTCCGAAGGGGGGATAAGGTGGCGTCGCCCAACGGGCGACAAAACTATAATAATAAGATAGACATTATAGGAATAGTAGTGTATAATCGCGGGGACGGTTGATATTGCGGGGGGACACAGTAGACGCCCGTTCCCCATATTTGGGGTGCCCACACGCATGAAAAATGGGCGGTCGAGGCTAGACGGTGATGATCTGGATGTGAGGCACGATGTAGGGTCAACCTGTTTTTCAAGGGAGCGTTGCAATGGGACAGTCTGTGGAGGAAATCAAGGGTGAAAGTCAGCACTTGCGGGGCCATCTGTATTCGGATCTCTATGAGTCCCATGACATGGGCGTGTCGGAAGCAAGCCGCCAGTTGCTGAAGTTTTTTGGAATGTACCAGCAAGACAATCGCGATCGCCGCCAAATTCGCAAAAGCGCGGGGTTGCCAAGCGCGTATCACTTTATGGTACGGATTGCGCTTGCGGGGGGAACACTCACAGCGCAACAATATTGCGCCATTGACGCGCTGGCCGATACCCTCGGTCAGGGTGACTTTCGTTTAACATCGCGTCAAGCAGTCCAACTGCACGGTGTGGCCAAGGGTGATTTAGCAGCCTTGGTGACGACTGTGCAACGAGTGGGGATGACGACGCTCGCGGGCTGTGGCGACGTTGAACGCAACATTATGTCGTGTCCAGCCCCCGATCCGCTGCGCGATCAGGTGCAGGCCATTGCCGCGCAGTTGTCGCAACATCTTAAGCCTAGAACCGGAGCCTACTTGGAACTGTTCGTGGAAGGGCGCCGCGTCTATGAAATCGGTGAAACCGAGCCGCTCTACGGTGAGCGTTATTTACCGCGCAAGTTTAAGACGGCGTTTGCCATTGCCGGTGACAACTGCACCGATGTCTACAGTGACGATATCGGGATTGTGGTACACGCGTCGAACCATCAAATTCAACAATATACCATCTTGGTCGGGGGTGGACTGGGCCACTCGCATGGGCTGCCACGCACGGGGCCCTACTTGGCACAACCTCTAGGCACCATCGCGAGGCATGAATTAGTCCCGGTCGTCGAGGCAATTTTGACCATCCAACGTGATTACGGCAACCGTGATGATCGGCGCTATGCGCGCATGAAGTATCTTGTTGCGCAGTGGGGAATCGATGCTTTTCGACGAGAAGTGCAACGGCGTAGCGAGGTTTTGTTGCAAGCTCCTCCGGAACTGGTGTGGGAAGCTCCAAATGACCATTTAGGATGGCATGAAGTCCACGCAGGCTTTGGATACCTGGGCGTCTACATTCCAGGCGGGAGGATGACCCCAACTCTCCGTTCTGCGCTACGAGTCGTGTTGCAGCGCTACCCCAGAGACCTTCGCATTACGCCCCAGCACAATCTTCTCATCTTAGACCTCGCGGAGAAGGAGGCCCGCCATATTGCAGAAATGCTGCACAACACAGGGATAGAGCCCGCCGAGACCATTTCTGTGATGCGTCGGTCGTCGATGGCGTGCGTCGCACTGCCGACCTGTGGACTCGCACTGGCTGAAGCGGAACGCGTATTTTTAGGTGTGCAGGAAGCGCTGGAGCGAGAATGGCGCGAGCTTGGCCTGGGAGATGAGAATCTGATTGTGCGCATGACCGGTTGTCCGAACAATTGTGTGCGTGTCGAATTGGCGGAGGTGGGATTTGTTGGATGTGCACCGGGTAAGTATCATATTTATTTCGGCGGCAGTCCTTATGGCACTCGACTGAGCCAAAAGTTTCGCGAGCGGGTTACCCTAGACGATTTAGTTCCAACGGTTCGTTCGGTGTTGCGCTGGTACGTTGAGGAGCGCCATCCTGGCCAGTCATTTGGGGACTGGGCCCATGCTCAGGGGGTCGACACTCTTTCTCGGCGTTGGGAACAGAGCACCTTGTTAGAAGGGCGCATGGTGCGCGCAGAAAACTTGTCGTGACCGAAACAGCCAATCGTTCTAGCAAATTACGATGGCAACAGGAGGTGAGCATGCGTGAATGAGACTGATGCCGCACAGGCTGGTACTGTGCTTTACGGTAAAGCGCCGCTTGATATTTTGCGCTGGGCGTATCAAACGTTTGGCGACCGCGTCACGATTGCGTCAAGCTTTGGCGTGGAAGATGTCGTCTTGATCGATTTGGCGACGCGGGTCTATCCACGTCCGGACGTATTTTTCCTGGATACGGATCTCTTGTTTCACCAAACCTATCAGACCATGCAAGACGTGACGAGACGATACCCCATTGCAATGCGGCGTATTCGCGCCGGACTTTCTTTGGCACAGCAGGCACAACAATATGGCGAGGCATTGTGGGAGCGTGACCCTGATCAATGTTGTTTTCTGCGCAAGGTGAGTTCGCTTAACCGCGCCCTGGATGGGTACGAGGCCTGGATTACCGGCATGCGGCGCGAGCAGAGCGCTACACGTGCCCACATTGGGGTGGTGGAGTGGGACGAAAAGAGGCAGCTCGTTAAGATTAATCCGCTGGCACTGATGACAACCGGAGCGCTATGGGAGTGGGTTAGGTTGAACCACGTGCCGTACAATCCCTTGCACGATCAAGGCTTTCCTAGTATCGGCTGTATGCCGTGTACCCGGGCTGTCGCTGCAGGAGAAGATGCGCGAGCGGGGCGCTGGTCAGGATTCAGCAAAAAGGAGTGTGGCCTACACGAATGAGATTGAAGATGCCCCAACCTGGCGCAAAGGACCGGTTTGTTGCCATTGAAATGGGAGCGACTGAGACACAAGATGCCGCCCTCTTGGTACACGGCGCCTATGCGCCCTTGACCACGTTCATGAATCAGTCGCAGTACCAATCCGTCCTTCACTCTATGCGTTTGCCCGAAGGGGCACTTTTTCCCATGCCGATCGTGTTGCCGGTGGCAAGTGAGATCGCCCAGCGGTTAATTCCCGGGCAAGTCGTCGCACTTCGCGGTTCCAATGGTTGGACGGGTGAACTGCGGGTCACGCAGACGTTTGAGCGGGATCTGCAGCGTGAAGCTCAACTCGTTTATGGCACCACGAGTTGCCAGCACCCCGGGGTTGCTACGTTGTTGCAATCTCCAGCTTGGTGTGCTGCAGGCTCAGTCACACTGTGTCGTGAAGGTGAGTCGATGTTTCCTGAAGCGCAGTGGCCGCACCAGGTGCGGGCAGCCATTACTGAAATGGGATGGGAAACCGTGACGTTCTTCCAAACCCGCAATCCGCCTCATCGTGCGCACGAGTATATGCTAAAACTGGCGTTGGAAGCGACCGACGGGCTCGTCATCCACCCTTTGGTGGGCCCGACCAAGCGCGATGATGTGCCAGCAACGATTCGGATGGCTGCCTACCGTACCCTCATCCGAGAGTATTTCCCAGGCGATCGCGTGTTATTGGCGACCTTTGGCGGCGCGATGCGCTACGCCGGACCGCGGGAAGCTCTCTTTCACGGGCTGGTGCGCAAAAATTATGGCGCGACGCACGTGATCGTTGGCCGCGATGCCGCTGGGGTCGGAACATTCTATTCACCGATGCGGGCGACCCAGCTCTTTCGTTCCCTGGCTGGCGATATTGGCGTGACACCGCTGTGCTTTGACCAGATCGGCTATTGCTGCAAATGCCAGAGCCTAGCCTCGGATCGTACCTGTCCGCACCGTTCTGACTGGTTGGCAATGTCGGGCACGATGGTCCGAGACCTTTTGCGGCACCGCGAGAGTCCTCCTATCGAAGTCATGCGGCCTGAGATCGCCACGATCCTGATGACCTATTACCGTTCGCAGGAGGGCTAGCATGGGATATTTTCCGGTGATGGTCGATATGGAGGGAAAATCGGTCGCAATTGTCGGGAGTACGAGCGCAGCCCAGCAAAAAACACGCCAGCTTGTCGCAGTGGGAGCGCAGGTGACCGTGTTCGGGTGCGGACTTGAGCCAGCCCTGCCGAGGAGCACGGGGTTGTCGGTTCGGGTGTACGACCGGTTACCCCAACCTGAAGATTTGATGACGTGCGTGCTGGTGATCGCGGCGCATGCCGATGGTACCGTCAATCAAGCGGTGCGGTTAATGGCGGACCGAGTTCGGGTCTTGGTCAATGTGGTTGACGACCGGGAAGCCTCAAATTGCATTATGGTCAGTCAGTTGCGGCGCGGGGATTTAGTCGTCGGTGTGTCGACGAGCGGCATTGCTCCTGGATTAGCCCGGCGCATTCGCTTGGAATTAGAGCCCCTATTCGGCTCGGACTGGGCCCAATGGCTGACACGGTTTGGTGTGTTGCGAAAAGAGATTTTAGCCCACCCAGATCCGATGACGCGCCGCCAGTTACTGACACGGGAAGAAGAGCGCGTAATGGCGAGGTGGACGCCTTGTCAGCGAAAGTGAAGGGCTACGTGTATCTTGTGGGGGCAGGTCCGGGATCGGCCGACTTGCTGACGGTTCGTGCCGTGCAACTATTGGCTAGAGCGGATGCGGTGTTGTACGACCACCTTATCAGTCCCGAGGTGTTGGGGTATGTACGAGTTGGCGCAATCCAAGAGTGTGTCGGTAAAGAGCCAGGGGGCCTGGGATGGCCGCAAGACCGCATTAACCATCGACTGATTGTCTTAGCCCAGTGCGGTCAACAAGTGGTTCGTCTCAAGGGCGGCGACCCATTCGTGTTCGGCCGGGGCGGAGAAGAGCTGCTGGCGTTGGCGGAAGCGGGAATTGTGGCGGAGGTGGTGCCCGGCGTGTCATCTGCCTGGTCAGCGCCGGCATTGGCTAATATTCCGGTGACGATGCGCGGGGTAAGTGCGGGAGTGGTCGTGTTGTCGGGTCATGCACCAGCGCGGTTGGCGTGGGACGCCCTCGTCAAGAGTGGGTGCACCCTGGTGTTCTTGATGGCCATGGCAAAGACGCGGGAGATTTCCCGCCATCTTATTGCCCATGGTCTAGATGCCATGACGCCGGTTGCGATTGTTGAACGAGCCGGGACATCTTGCGCGCGCACAGTCATGTCCTCGGTCGTGCAATTGCCGGACGCGGTTGTCCAGCACGGCCTCACCAGCCCGGCTGTCATTGTCGTGGGAAACGTCGCAAAAGTACCCGAGCGGGTACAAAAAGCCTTGGCACTGGCACAATGGCGCGTTGGTGAAGAGGCTACGAAGTGAAGCCGGGGCGTGTGGGAAGATCCCGAGACCAGGGAGCGAGGTCGTCTATCTTCGGCGGAATCTCGTCGGCTCGCTACCCTAACATCATGACATGTGCTTGCTTTTCTGTCCCCAAGCCAATTCCACATTGCGCCACATAAAGCATCGTGCAAAAACTACTAAATGAGCGGTCAAATCGGGCTTTGCAGGCGATCGTCCGCGGCGCCCTCCAGCTCTCATGGTCGGTGCCGCCGTCCCGATGGTGCGAACGTGATTTCCTTTATCATGGGGAATTTTGGGCCTGTGCATTTAGCGTTGAACGGTTCCCACCTAGCAATGGTCTGAGGCGGGTTGATCGAACTTTGGCGTGAACTATTGATCGGGGAGGATTTCATCCATCTTTTCTGTGTCGGGCACAGTTCCCGACATGACGACCCAGTGCACCTTATCGTCGGAAAGATCTGGAGACCATTTAGCTACGTAGAGTATGATCCACCGACAATAGGCGCGCGGCCCATTCTTTTGATGATGTTTTACCGAGGCCATCAGCCGCCGGATTACTGATCCCCACTGGGTGAAATGAAACTGTTCGTCTTCGGGGGTTTTCCAATACTCGAGCGCTGCGGCCTTCACTTCTCCATTGGTTTCCGGATCAAAAGCTTGCTGCAGGGCTGCGGCCAGTTGACGGACCCCGTCTGATAGTTGGGCCCAGTTTCGCTGGGGCTGATTCGTGAGTCTGTCGTAAATCAGGAGGCCGCAGGCTGCCAAAGCTTGTAAAATTTCATCATCGGAATGGATGAGGTCCTGGGTCACGAAGCGCGCGATTTGTTCATCCAACGTTTGAAAGCATTGGGCCAACGATTCCTCTTCGCCGCGCACATCGGGGAAAAAGTCTTGGATGCGCAAAAACTCACGAATCACGTTGGTTGAGGACAATTCACCCGCCATAGGATACGCCTCTTTTCGCAAAGTTGTTCTTCATTGTCATAACATAGCATACTGGGCTGCAGGCGTTAAGATTGATCACTGCTGAAAATATCATCAATCGATGATGCGACCGATGCGCCAATACATCATGCATGTCGCACGGGGGCCGCGAGGGCTGCAAACGATGCCAATTCGCCATTGGATGCCCTGTTTTCTAACGAAATCCCTGCCACAAGTCGAATCGGAGTGCGGAATATCCCTAAGATGTGGTGGGAGGAGGAAATGTCGCTTTTTATCGCGAATGCGTATCAGAGGCGGTCAGGAGGGATCAGGCATGGGCGATGCACACGAGGTCTCGGTATCCTGGGACGCGATTCGCATGCAAATGGAGGTGATGAACGCACTCGTGACCGGTGCCCCTGTGGTCGAGATCTTAGAAATTCTCCTCAAGGCTATCCATGTCCGATTCGCTGAGGCCGGCTTGGCCATCTGGACGCTGCATGGATACCCGCGATCGTTTGAACCGGTGTGGAGGATGGGAGCTCAGTTGGGACTGTCCAACGCATTGACAGCAGTCGACGACATTGCCGTCAATCCCGATTTTGAGCAGTCGCACTACCCAACCGAACTTGCCGACGCGTTGGGCAGGTCGGATGGCCTGCGATGGTTTGCCGTAAAGAATACCAAAACTCGTCTGGTGGGATGGCTCGTCGTGGAAAGTGTCAGCCCCTGGTCGGATGCACAGACATTCATTATCGAACAATACATCCGCATGGCGGGCCTTATTATTGAAAAGGCTCAGCTGGATGAGGAGAATTACTTCTTAGCCTACCACGATTATCTAACCGAGGTTCCCAATCGTCGACTATTTCATCAACGGCTGGAGCAGTATTTGCAGGAAGCCCAGGATTCGTTTGATCCGGTGTCGCTGGTGTTATTGGATGTTGACCGCTTTAAGGCAATCAATGATACTTATGGTCATCGCGCCGGCGATGAAGTGCTGCGCGCGGTCGCGCGCCGTTTAATCGCAGGCATCCAGCCAAAAGACACCGTGGCCCGGATGGGGGGCGACGAATTTGGCCTCATCTTTCCCGGATTAGATGGGCCACATGCGGTGGACCAGGTTAAGGCTTTGATGACCCGACTGGCCGACCCACTCACAGAAATTCATGCGCTGACGGTTCAGACCTCGGCCGGCGTAGCCACCTGTCCCCATCACGCGACCACCGTCGATGCTTTGCTGCATTGTGCCGATACCGCCCTGTATGAGGCCAAGCAAATGCCGACATACGGCGTCGTGCTTTACAGCCCAAGCCCAAGTCTGGGCCTAACCGACTAACCCAGCTCATGTCTAGGCGCGTGTCGAATCCGATACGGCAGCGGCGGCAATGCTGCAAATCTTGGCGCATCAACGTCGGGAGGGGCTGGACGGTCCCGCTATTCTCATCTGGTATCGGTGCGGCATTCACGATGTGGCCCGATCCGTTGCAGCCGAGCCGATCGCGGGTTAGGGCAAACGGTTTTCATTAACGGACAGGACGGTGGGTGCGGCGGTACTGCTGCCGTCATCTTGGATCCACCACACTGACGTGCCGTTGACAGAGATGGTAAAGACGTTGGCCGGTATGACAGATGTGGGCACTTTCGTCCAGGTCTTAGACCCGGGTTTTAACACGAACCACTGCGGTTGCGTTTGATGGTTTACCGTCGCTTGTTCTAAGATGTCGCCATTTCCGAGCATACGAGTCGTTTGGCTGCCCGCTTGCGCCTGGGGAATTTGAGGCAACGCCACGTATGTCCAAGTTTTACCGGCGTTGGAGGTATATTGCAGGGGATAGGCACCGTCTGGCTCGAGCAGAAGCGCTTTGCTTGAGGAGAGGATAGCCAGTGTGGTTGTGCCTACCATATTACTGAAGGTGGCCGCGGTGACCCACTTCCCATGGTGATTCAGGCGCAACACGGTTTGATACTCGCCAGCTCCCATCTGTCCGAAATTTCCATTTTGCATGGGGCCTAGTTGCAGCGCGAGGCCGTCTTGCGGTTTGGGCAGGGCGGAGGCATCAACCCACGATTTTCCACCGTTGCGGCTCGACTCCGCCGTCCAGTGTGTGCCGGCGGAGAAGTACGCGATGACTGTGTGTCCCTGTGTGATATATCCACCGAAATCACCGGCTGTGTAGCCGTCGGGTATGGGAACGGAATTCCAAGACGCCCCTAAATTCATGGAATAATAAGGGGTGTTGTAGATGGGTGGGATCGAACCACCGTACTTTTGGCTCGCGGCCTGGACGGCCACAAACAGGCTTTGCGGATACCCTTCGACCATGGTCACAGAGGTTAAGGCGGGTTCTTCGTTCCCGCCAACGAGGACAGGGTACCCACTGGATTGCGCCAGCGCGGCAAGAGGTTGGGTGTGCACTGCTTTCCACTTTTTGTCCACGCGCAACCATAGCGTTCCGGGTGTGGTCTCGACGGCGATAATGCCGTGGCCAACGCTGACCGGAGTCGGCTCGTTGAAGGTGTTCGACGATTGATTACTGGTAACCGACAATGGTTGAAAGCGCCCGAGCGAGTGCCAGGTTTTGGGCGCCAGGATCGTGAATGGGGTTGTCGCGAACGTAATCGACTGGCCGTTACGCAAAAATTGGTAGGACAGCGCTAAAAAGTTCTTGCCGGTTTTCAAAATTTCTCCTGATTCTACCCCAGCTGGAACCTGAAAGGATCCCTTGATGGCGCCGTTGGCGGATTGCGTCAACTGCACTGCAGGATACTAGTTGGCTAGAGTGGCCGGGGGATTCCACAGCAATTGATAGCCGAAGGGTTGGCCGATAATAGAGCTGAGAGGAGCCCAGCCACTTACATGAATGGTTGTTCCAGGGGTGCCGCGATCCGGGGTGAAGTGTAGTGAGGGTGCTCGGCGATGCACGGCGATGGGGCCGGTCAGGGTAAAGGACCCGTGCGCTTGGGCTGGTCCCAAGGCACACCCCGAAACGGTAGGTCCTACACATGTGACGGTGATGGCATAGCGGCCTGCTACCAGGGCGTGCTCACCGTGACTGGTGAGCCACGGCACGGTGGGCACGTTGAACTTTAAGGTGTATTCACCAGGGTGAACCTTGGACCAGGTGATGCTTGTTGCCTCGATGTTAAGGCCCTGGTCTACCCCCCCAAACTGGACATTGCCTACCGGAGGGACGGCCTTTCGTTGCGCCGGTGTCATGGTGCTTACCGCTGGTACATACCCGGTGACGGTGACGAGCGTGCCCGGAGGTCCGGCGCCGGGTGTGACGTCGAGGCTCGTGGCCGATGGCGGGTGGGTCAGACGTTGGCTCGTTGAAGAGATTGCGGGGACAGATGTCCTCACCGAAAGAATGGATGTGGCGCTTACCTGACTGCCACATCCCGTGAGCGTCAAGAGGAGGGTTGCGGCTAACAGGGATGTCGTTCGAGGCATGAAAGGAACTCCCTTCATATTTGACCTAACGTATCAAACGACGCCTGCACGAATAGGTTACGCTGTTGGACGGATGAAGAAGCCTAAAATGGTATTTCGATCAAACCCAGGCCAACCCTGCTGCCCACAGAGGAGTGGACAGCGAGGCGTGCGGCCGGGTTGCGTTGCTTCCCGTTGTGCATGCACGCAGTTCCATTAACGCGATGTGGCAGGGGTGGACCAAACAGCGCGCACGGGTGAGCCGTCCATGCCAACTAACGGCAAAGCCAGGCATGTCAGAACGCCCTCGGGTTCTTCAATGGCGGTGAGATTGATGAGGGCTTCGATGAGAAGAATCCCTGCTCCTAATAGAATCTGATGAACTTCGCGGGGAAACTGCCGGTTAGGCGTCGGCAGATCCAGACCGATTAAGGTCAACTGCCTATCGACCGCATATTGAGCCACGTCAAGACCCAAGTGGGGAGAACGCGTAAAATACTCCGGCGTGCCTCGCCGTTTCTCCCACCCCGTGCGCAACAAGACCCGTTCTCCGGCCTGGGGTGGGCGAGGCCAGCGGATATCATCCACGGTAAAAGTCTGATCGTCATCTACCGTGACGTCGGCGACGAATGCGGGTCCGATCATGGCTTCCAGTGATAGAGCGGCGACATCGCTGGCATTGGCGATAAAATGAGAGGGGGCGTCCAGATGGGTGCCGCCATGGGTGTAAAGCAATAATTGGTGCGATGCCCATCCATTCTGAGCGATGCTGGCAAAGGGCATGAAGTGACCTCGGGGTTCACCCGGACAGCTTTCGATGAGACCGTCTTGCATGGGAATCGTTAGGTCTATAATCGGCACGGGCAATCTCCTTCCAGCTATTGTGGAGTTAACAAAACTTTGGCAACAGGCCCGGGATTGCCCAGCAGGGCATCGAACCAATGGGCGCCTTCTTCCAGGGGGGCCTTGACAATCCACGGATCGTTCAGGCCGATAGCGCCTTGGGCAACCAAGTCGACGGACGACCGAAACTGGCTTGCCGTGTAGGCGAATGCGCCGGCAGTCGTCACTTCGTTGCGGATCATATCGTTAATCGGCAGTGTGGTCTGGGCAGAATGCAATCCGCTGAAGATTACGGTGCCGCCAGGGCGAACCGATATAACTGCATTTTGGCGGGTGACCACATTGCCGACCGCGTCGACGGCAACAGTTGCCATCAGGCCATAAGTAGCGTCCTTTACGAAACTCAGCACGTCGACTGAGCTCGGATTTAAAGTCGCTGTGGCGCCTAAAGCCTGCGCCATCGTTAGGCGGTCCGCGTTGGTGTCAACGGCATAGATTTGCTGTACGCCAAAATGGTGAGCCGCTTGCAGAACAAATAGTCCAATCGGTCCCATGCCGTAGACGACAAGAATATCGGCCTCGCTAAACCGGGCCCTTTGCGCCACGTGCAGGGCGTAGGCAACCGGTTCCGCCAGCGTTGCCTGTTCCAGCGTGATCGTGTCGGGCAACGGGACGACGCTTTCTTGGGGTACCGCAACATAAGACGCATTACTACCGGGGAGTGCGGCTCCCAGAAGGCGACGATGCCGACACAATTGTTCTTGGGATTGCCGACAGTAGTCACACTGGCCGCACGAAATCAAAGGATTGGCGGTGACGCGCGTGCCGATGGCATAGGTTTGGGCATGCTCACCGCGATCCACGATCCGGCCGGAAAATTCGTGGCCGAAGATTAAGGGCGGTTGGCGCAGAGAGCTTTCCCCGAGGAATCCGCTGAGTTCCGAGCCACAAATTCCGGAGTAGGCCACTTCAATGAGGACATCCCCAGGCGCCAACCCCGGCATAGCCACCTCATGCATGATCATTTGCCGCGGTCCTTCGTAAATGAGTGCTTTCACAGTATTTCCCCCCTTTCAATCGGCGACGGCAACACAGTCAATTTCAACTAAAATGTTGTTGAGCGTCGCTCCGACGGTGGTGCGCACGGGAAAAGGCGGACTGAAGAATTCTTGGTAGACGCGATTAAAGGCGGCAAAATCGCGCTGTAAATCCTGCAAGAATACGCTGGTTTTGACGACGTGGTCCATGGTGAGGCCTGCCTCTTCCAAAATTGCCGCTAGGTTTCTCAGAACTTGGCGAGTCTGCTCTTCAATTGTGGTTCCCACTATTGTTTGGGTCTGTGGATCCATAGGACCGACGCCTGCCGTATAAACCAAGGTACCCGACGCGCGAAGGCCTTGGGAATACGCGCCTCCCGGTTGCGGGGCGTTTTCCGTTCGAATTTCTTGTTTAGACATGTCCTACCTCCTATTGCGTCCCACCGCGAGCCATGATTGGCCATGACGCCACGACCGAACCTTGACGCACAGCTGTGACGGTGTTTTGTAAATTCATCACCGTGCAAATATGATTGGGGATAATGGAGACCAAGCTGCCGATGGCGGCAGGAGCCGCATTCGGCGGCAATTCGACCACGGCATGTTCTTCCGAAAGTCGAACAATACGCCAGTCCGGATGTTCAACAATGTGTCCATAGCATCCGTCGATCGGCCCATCGGTGGAAAGCATCTTGCTCCCGCTGTCCAATACCAGGCGGTGCGCCTCTGGTTGACTCACGATCGTGGCCCACACGCGGGCGGCGCATTGATCGATTGTCGCCGCGTGGGCGGTGACGATTCCCATGTCGTTAAAAATGTAAATGCCAGGACGTACTTCGGTGGCGGTTCTAAGACGCTGCAGGTGATGGGATAAAATGGTGCCGCCGACGCTGACATCATCAACAGGCACGTGATGCGCGGTAATCTGACGGACAAGATCGTGCATCATCCCATCTTCTTCATCAATCAGACGGGTAATGCGGTCAACGTCACGATGCCCTGAAATATGGCCGGCGAACGACATCAGTCCACCGAACCTGACACCCGGAGTACCATGGATGGTGAGGGCAAGCTCGACCAAAGCGGAGCCGTTGAGGCCGCAGCGGTGAAAGCCAGTATCCACTTCGGCCAACACGTTGACAGACCGTCCCGCCAGTTGTCCGGCTAACGCCACGGTTTTAAGTGCCTCCAGCGAATCAAGGGAAATGGTGGGTTCGAGTCCACGCGTCATCAACAAAGCCAGACGATGAGCCTTAGCACGCCCTACCAGAGGATAGGCAATGAGGATGTCTGTCAAGCCTGCTTTTAACATCACCTCTGCCTCGTCCAGTTTCGCAACGGTAATGCCGTGCGCTCCAAGCTCGACTTGCCTTTGCGCCAACCCTGGCTGCTTATGGGTCTTCGTGTGAGGCCTGAGCTTTAAACCGGCAGCCTCGGCTTGTTGCTGCATCCGCCGAAGGTTATCCTCGACAATATCGACATCAACGGCCACAAACGGTGTATCTAACTGTTCTAGTGCGTATGGCATAGAGTTCCTCTCATTCTTCGGCGAGTTGTCCACCATCAATTACGAGTCCGTGGCCGGTAATGTAACTGGATGCGTCGGATGCCAAGAACACCGCTGCCCGGGCCACTTCGCGCGGTTGTCCAAGTCGACCGAGCGGTATTTTAGACAAGTACCCCTGAATTTCCTCCTCGGGAAGGCCAGCCTTTTGGGCGAGTCCGGTATCGATGACGCCTGGATTGAGGGCGTTGGCGCGAATTCCATACGGTGCGAGCTCAATCGCCAAGGTCTTTGTCAACAACATAATGCCGGCTTTGGAAGCATTGTACGCGGCTAAATTCTTTTCCGCCATCAGGCCGTTGGTGGACGACATGGTAATGATGCTGCCGGCGTGTTGAGCTACCATGTGCCGGGCCGCTTCCTGGACGGTGTAAAAGACGCCGGTCAAGTTGATGCGGAGCGTCTCGTTCCAGGTGTGCGCCGTGGTCTCAAGAAAAGCTTCACTGCGCGCAATGCCGGCGTTTGCCACAATGACGTCGAGGGGTCCTAAAATTCGCGTCACGGCGCTTAGGGCATCACGAATGGAGAGTTGTTGACCGACATCTGCTTCCCAAACGAAAGCATCTCTCTCTGAGTATCCCTCCTGGCGTAGTGCCTGCAGCAGTGTTGACAACTTTGCCCCGTCAATATCGATGAGGGCAACGCGTGCCCCCTCGCGCAAAAATTCTTGCGCAATCGAAAATCCAATCGCGCCAGCGGCGCCCGTGACTGCACAAACCTTGCCTTCCAACTGCATAATGCATCCTCCTGCATGAGCTTTGATGCGGATAAAGAGCCATATGACTCATGATACAACATTACGGTGTTTACTTTACATCAAAAGCTAGGTTGATTGTGAGCTGGATGCGCCGTTTGACCTAGACTAGGTGAGCGCATTGGGTCGTGCGCGCTAGCGCTGCCCAGGACTTGGTTAGACGGTGTGGTCAGCCCCGTGGACTCACAATGGTTGGGCTAGGTCGCAAGCGCGTGCGCGTGATGGGCGGGAGCCTTTGGTAATCCGTTGGCTGAAGTTTTCAAACTGTCTAGGTGTGCCTAGAGCGTTAACGCCTACGAAAAGAAAAAGCCTTCAACGAAAGTCAGGGTGGGACCATCGGAGTGAAGACAGAGAACGTACGGTATACGCTTCGGTTGTTGCAATGCTTGATGCGAAAGTGGTGCATGCGGGGCCCCCAGTGGCCCCTAACCGTAGTGCGGGTGCACCTGACGGGGGTGGATAAGAGTGAGATGGGAAATGGGGGCCGAGCGGGAACCTATGGCTACCCTTTTCGCCGCCTTGGCATCTTTCGGGGACCGAGGACACGCTGTCATGCGCGGATTATCCAGTTGCGATCCGAAACAGACGATGCGGACGCATTAGGGTAAAGGCGTGCCGGCGGCCTGCAATATGGCATACCATTCTTGGCGCGATAGTTCGACCTCGCTTGCTTTAAGGCAATCTAGGAGTCTTTGCCGATTCATCGTGCCGATAATGGGTTGCATATGCGCTGGATGGCGGAGGATCCAGGCAATAGCGATGGTGGTGTTGCTCACACGGTGGTGTGCGGCTACCTCGTCAATGACCCGGTTCAATTCCGCATACGAGTCGTTGCCTAAAAACACCCCATCGAAAAAGCCATATTGAAATGGCGACCAGGGCTGAATGGTAATATCGTGAATGCGGCAGTAGTCTAACACACTGCCATCGCGGTCAACCGCGAATGCATTTTCCATGTTGACATTAAGCCCCTGTCCAATCATGGTGGCGTTGGTGATGCTTAACTGCAGTTGATTGGCGACGATGGGTTGGCGCACAAACTTTTTTAGAAGCTCGATCTGCATCGGTTTGTGATTAGATACCCCGAAATAACGGACCTTTCCAGCCTGTTCCAAGGCGTCGAAGGCGCTGGCTACTTCTTCCGGTTCGACTAAGGCGTCGGGACGGTGCAGCAAGAGCACGTCCAGATAGTCTGTGTTGAGGCGCTTCAAGCTCCCGTCCACGGCCTGCAAAATATGTTCCTTTGAAAAATCGTACATGTTGTCGGCAAGCCCACATTTAGACTGTATGAGAATCCGGTCCCGTACCGATGAAGACATATGCACCGCCTTGGCAAACACCGTTTCCGACGCGATTGCGTCGCCATAAACGTCGGCATGGTCGAAGAAATTTGCTCCTTCGTCCAAAGCGGTTTGTACAAACCGCTCGGCATCGTTCAACGGTACCGCATCCATTCGCATACACCCCACCGCGACGACTGGGACTTGCAGTTGGGTTGGGCCAAGCGGCATGGTACGCATAGACGAACTCCCTTCACCCTGAAATGGCTAAAGTACAATGATCTGTTGGTCAGTGTATCATAGCCCACGTGGTGTCACAAGAACGAAGGGCCGATGGGGTGCACCTCAAAATTGTGATCACGCCGCAATGCGCCTTTGGACTGGCACGAGTTGGGCGCAGGGGTGTTGTGCCCAAAGGTTATCCCAGCGTT
>PXYV01000016.1 GCA_003023745.1 Sulfobacillus acidophilus
CCTTTGCGGAATATTCCGACAATAATGGAAAGCCCTTCAGGATGTCTCCTCCACGGGCAAAATCCAGGGGTGCGAAATGTAAGTCGACTATTGCTTGGGTCATCGACTCATGGAGGAACCGCACCTTCCACGGTTCACGCGCGCTAGTGCGGATATAACCCAGACCGGGGGCTTCTCCACGCGGCTGCGCCTCGGCCTCAAGGCTATCCGCCGCGCAACATTTTGATGAAAACGAGAAGGGGTGAGGACACCACCCCTTCTCGTGACCTGCTGCTGATAATTAAAGCGATCGTTTAGGAGCTGACGGTCCAGTAGTTGGCCAGCGGCTTATCCGTGGTCGGGTTGAAATAGCGAACCGTCCCATGAACGTTCTTGGCATGCTCATTGAATCCGCTCACCCGGGCATAGCCCATCGGAAACCACGGCATCCACAACACCGGAAGATTTTTCGCCGCGTACACTTGATAGGCATCCATGCGCGCTTGAATTTGCGCAGGCGTCCCGGGATCATAAGTCGCCTGAATCAAGCGATTCATCGTCGGACTGTCGTACCCTCCCATATTTTCACCCGCACCGGCCTTGAACAAGTCACCACCGGTCGGATAGTAATCTAGTTGATAGGTCCATCCACCGCCCCAATATACCATCTGCCACTTGTTGGCGTCCGATTGCGAGGCTGTAGCCAACACTTCGCTAATGGGCTCGGATTGCAGATTGACGTCAATCCCTTCGCGCGCCCAATCGCTCTTGAGCAGTTCCACCATCGACGTCTCCGTGGTGCTGCCCGATGAATAAAGCAAGGTAAACTCGATCTTCTCACCATTTTTTGTCATCACGCCGCCTACGTCCCGCCAGCCGTGCGCCTCCAACAATTTTTTGCCCCGTGCCGGGTTGAACGGGTACGGCAACTTCGATAAAGCGGGGTCATAAAACGCGGTCTTGGGCGTCGGCGGTATGGGCCCATCGGTGACGACCCCCGCCCCATGATAGAGCGACTTAACAATTGCGGGCTCATCGATGCCCATCTGCAACGCCTGGCGCACGTACAAGTTGGAGAAGATTTGACCCACGTGGTCTGGCGCTTTAGGACTAAGGTTGGGCACCATGTAGTTCATTCCAAATAGATAGCTGGACGACATGACATCATTGGGCAGATCTTTCCGCGATGCCCACATCGACGGCGGCAGATAGCCAACACTAATGGTCCCGTCGCGCAATCCCACAAATTCGCTCGCCGATGAGGTTTCATACTGGAACACCAGTTTACTGATGGTCGCCTTGTGTCCGCCAAACTTTGGATTGGGCACCAAATCCCAGTATTGGTCGGGCACCATGCTTTGAAATTTAAATGGTCCGTCGACCACGTCATACAACGCATTGGTGGGCGAGTTGGCGACCGATTTGATCATATTCAGTTCCCGAATGGGATTATTCGGATACTTGTCCCAAACGGACTTAGGCACGGGATAAATTTGACTCAGTCCGTTGTGAATAAACCATTGCGGGTTCGCTGGACTCTTAAGTTTGACGACGACGGTATTGCTGCCGTGGGCTGTCACCGATGACCAATCGGTTGGAACTCCCCCGCTTCCGGCCGGGCCATAGGCCCAGGGCGCATTATGCAATGTTGACGCGTCTTTAATCAGATCCCAAGTAAACACCACGTCTTGAGCGGAAATGGGCCGTCCGTTGGACCAACGGTACTTGTGGCTCAGCGTCAGCGTATAGACCGTGCCCGAAGAATTCACCGAAATCTTGGACACCAGCGAGCGCCCGTAGTCCACCTGATTGGTGGGACTTAAATAGATGAGCGGACGGTACATTAAAAAGATGATCTCTGTATTGTAGGACGCATAACCCGATGAACTGAGAACCGGGAAAAACCAGTCGGGCGCTGACTGTGGTGCTTCAGCAACAACCACCACGCCACCTTTCGTGGCCTGGGCTGCCGACACGTGGCCCCCAGCACCCGCCCCGACCAACGCTAGCGAGCTGACAGCCCCAAGGGCTATTGCGCTTACTCCTCGACGATTCATCAGAATGTCTCCTTCCTAGTAAAATGCATGTGCTCGTATAGCCGCCCTCTCTAACTCACCTCTCACCCGCATTCACACCCATTGGGACCTCTCACTTCTTGCCCGGTTGGCGTGACGCCGGGGGACGAAAACAAGTCTTGCAATATGCTCGTTTGCCGACAATGCTTCCGGATCGGCGGTGTGCCGATTTGTCAGGATTCAGCCATGGCATAACGGATCGTCGCCTTGGCCAAAATGTCGGTCGCGCTAACAACGGGCCGCTCGGTGCGCTGTGCCAATAAGAAGCGGCCTACCACCGGCAACTCCGTGCAGGCTAGTAAAATGACATCTGTGGAGCCTGACCAGGCCCGATTCAGTATATCTAAAAGCGGCGCAGATGTCTTTGGCGTGCTAATGCGGCCCGGCTGAAAGTTGCCATGGCCCTTCACCTCCCAAATAATCTGCATCGTTTCGTTTTGCGAAGCCTCGTCTGGATACACGATCGCAAGGTGATGACGAGCAAACGCTTCTTCGTAAACCCCATAGGTGCGAGTGGGAGTGGTGCCCAAAAGGCCTACCCGTGCATAGCCCTCCTGCGCTAACGTCGTGGCCACCTCTTCGATCATCGAGATCATGGGGACGCTAAGACCTGCCTGTATTTCGTTCTGGTAATAGCTCGTCGTAGACGACGGCATGACAACAAAGTCCGCACCTGCACGGATGAGGCGACGGCCCACCGCTTGCAGACCGGGAACTGGGGAGGGCCCGATGCCTTGCAAATGATCCAGCCGACTCGGCACCGTCGTATCCGACGCGAGTACAACGGGAATATGGCCTTCGTCACCCGCCGCCGGCGTTAGTTCACAAAGCCGCAGATAGAAATAGGCGCCCGCCAGCGGACCTAATCCCGCCAGAACACCCGCAGTTTTCATCCTCCACCCCTCCTACCGCATCAGCCGCATTGGGAGCCCCGAAGTCTAGCGCACGCTCGTCGACAGCGTGTCCTCTTTTTGCCAGTGGTCAAAGAACAGCGGCGTATAGGCATAAAGGGCCGGGGACCCCCCAGTATGCAAAAACAAGACGTTTTCGTGAGACGAAAACGCGCCCTCGCGTACCAAGCCCAAAAGGCCCGCCATCGCCTTGCCGGTATACACGGGATCGAGCAAGATGCCTTCCGATTTGGCCAACAGATCCACCGCTTCCACCATTCCGGCGGTGGGCAGCGAATACCCCGGCCCCACGTATTGGTCAAGACACCGGATTGCGTCTTTCTGCACCGGTGGCACATCAAGCAATGCACATGCTTCTTCGGCCAACTCTGCAATTAACGCGGTTTGCACATCGGTCGGGTTTTTAACGTTAATGCCGTAGACTGGAATATCGGCATGGTGGCCCCGAAATCCTGTTAATAAGCCGCTATGCGTACCACCGCTGCCGCTGGCGCACACCACGGCATCAAAAGAGACACCCATGTCAAATGCTTGCTCGAGAATTTCTTGTGCACAGGCGGCATAGCCGGCTGCGCCCAGCGCATTGGAGCCTCCTCCTGGAATAATATACGGACGGGCCCCGTTGCGAGTCAGCGATTGCGCGACTTCCTCCATCGCCGCCATCATATCCGTGCCCCCAGGCACTACGGTAATGCCGGAAACGCCTAACAGGTGAAACAAGAAATTATTGCCGTTGCTCCGCGGATCGTAACTATCAGCCACCCGCTCTTCGATCACCAGATGACATGCCAACCCTTCTTTAACGGCCGCTGCTAACGTGAGGCGGCAGTGGTTGGACTGTACCGCGCCACACGTGATAATGGTGTCGGCATTTTGCGAAATCGCCTCAGCCATAAGAAACTCCAGCTTCCGAGTTTTATTGCCGCCAGCGGATAATCCCATCATATCGTCACGTTTGATATAAATGTGAGGTCCGCCAAGCCTCTCACTCAACCGTAACAACGGTTCAATCGGCGTTTTGCCGTGTAAATACCGCCGTCGGGGAAACCTGGATAAATCCATGATGGTGCCTCCTTGATCGGACCACTTGGTATGTGGTATTACCAATGAGTGTTGATCGCAGCGATCGGCTTGTCAAGGTTTTTGACGTCCTCGCAGTAGCGGGCGCACTCCCGACCACACGCGTCCCTTAGTCACATCGTCGAGCCCGCGCCGTTTCATCTTGATAGGTTACAGCCGCTTGCCAATCGATGTCGGCATCGTGTTTGAACCAACGACGTGACGACAAGACATTTTGCTCAACCAACCCCCCATCGTCAAACTGCAGTATACAATGGTACACAAGACAAGCGAAATCAGAAGACTCGGCACAGCAAAAACACGACTTAAAATCAAGAAACCCAAGCCGCGGGAGGAGTCAATATTGAAGCCGCACGTTGTTGTGGAAAAAAATATGCAGGTGGCCATGCGTGATAAGGTGTGCCTGGCAACAGACTGGTATCGAGCCGCCGACCAGCAAGAACCGTTACCCGCAATATTGCTGAGGACGCCTTATGATAAGGAGGCTTACGATCGGGTCGCCCTGGCCCAACGCTGGGCTGAAGCAGGTTATGCCTTTGTCGTACAGGACTGTCGCGGCCGTTTTGGCTCCGAGGGAACGTTTAAACTGGGACAGCATGAAGCTGAAGACGGATATGACACGATTGAGTGGATTGCCGCGCAACCTTGGTGCAATGGACGCGTCGGGACGGTGGGAACCTCCTACATGGCCTGGGTGCAAAGCGCGTTGGCGACACTAAGCCCTCCACACCTGACCTGTATGTGGATCCACGAGGGCATTGCGAATGGGCTCAAAGAATCGGTGCGCCAAGGCGGCGCCTTTGAATTGCGCTGGATGGGATGGGCCTTTTACGGTGCGGCAACCGATCCGCACCTCACCGAAGCTGAGCGCCTGACGTTGCAACGCGTCGATCTGCGCGATTGGCTCCAGCCGCGCCTGCCGGTTGCCGGTGAAAGCCCTTTAGCTTTGGCTCCCAACATGGAGCAGTGGTATCTCGACTATCTGCGCCAGGGAACGGACCAAGGACCTCTGAGTTATCGTGGCATCAATATTGAACAGTATTATGGCGAGCACGCCGACGTGCCGACAGTCTATTCCGGCGGCTGGTACGACTCGTACACGCGCGCCACGATTCGCAACTGGGCTGCCCTTTCCACCATGAAGCAAAGTCCCCAATTTCTGTTGATGGGGCCTTGGACACACGGATCAACTGAGCCCGGCCATACTTATGCCGGCAATATTGATTGCGGTGCTGATGCAGCCATCGATTATTTCGAAGTGCGGCGCCAGTGGTTTGACTACTGGCTCAAGGGGCAGGGGGAGAATCCTCTTCCACCCGTGCGGTATTTTTTAATGGGGGGCGGATCCGGTCAACTAGACGCGAATGGGCGGCTACAACACGGGGGCCACTGGATCGACAGCGCTGCCTGGCCGCCACCAACCGCACACGCGCTGTGCTACTACGGAACTGTCGGCGGAAAGCTTGTGGAAGAAGTTGACAACACCGCCGGTACCATTCATTTCGACGCTGATCCAAATCATCCGGTTCCCACCATTGGCGGCAATATTTCCTTTCTTAAGTATTTGCGTCCCATCCCTGAGGAGTTATGGCCCCTGGTGCCGGTGGCGGACCGCTTGGAACACGTGTCTCCCATAGGTGGTCAGGATCAGGTCACCTATCCCGGACTGTTTGGGGCTTGTGCGCCCTTTGGCCCGCTCAATCAGCGCCGCGATGTGGCCTCATTCGTAAGTGACCCGCTGTCACAACCACTGGTCGTCACAGGTCCCGTATCCGTTCAGCTCACCATCGCTTCGACCGCGCCTGACTTTGACATCACCGTCAAATTGATCGACTGGTACCCGCCATCAGCCGATCATCCCATTGGCTACGCCCTCAATATTACGGATGGCATCTTGCGCGCTCGCTTTCGCTACGGTACCCAAAGCGAATACCCCTATGAGCCTAACACGCCGATAACCGTTGTTATTGACTGTTATCCGACCGCCAACTGTTTCATGACGGGTCACCGCGTGCGGCTGGACATCGCCGGCAGCAACTTTCCCCGCTTTGACGTCAACCCCAACACCGGCGCTTCGTTGGGTGATACCCACAACGCTCAGGTAGCCCATCAGTCGCTCATCATCGCCCCTGACCGCCTCCTTACTTTGCAATTGACCGGCTACCATGAACGTGCAACGCTGTAAAACATTACTGGAAGGTCCGGTTCGAGAAGGCCAACCCAAAAGTAGTGTCCGATCGATGCCGTCCCACCACGGCACGGCCTAGGCCGTGGTCGCGCTACACCCGCTGGAGATAGTCCAGCAAGCTCTCGAAGCCGGCGTGCGCATGGGCAAAGACCCAGGACCATATCGTGAGTACAATGCCCCGAACGTCCGTCGTCTGCGGGACATGCTGCACTTTCCCGATGTCAATGCCGCCCCCCTTGGTGGGGGGAATGTGTTGCGCCCGTTGATTCTGCGTATGAATCGCACTGGACTTCATGATGACGCCTCCCGTGTGACTGGATGAATTTTGCGGGCTATAGACCCTGTACACACTCATTGTAGGGGAGGCGCTTTCGCGAAGAAAAACCGTCAGAATTACCGTGGACAGGAATGTTCGCCCCGGAAAGTTGATGATTTACCGTGAACAGTATTGACGCGCCGAAAATCCCGTGAAGATGTCTGTACAGTAAACTGAAGATACAACGCAAACCGCAACCCTGCAGGTAAGACTACGAATGATTCGCCCGTCGGAGGTCGAGTGCGTCGCAATCCAAGAGAAACCGGCCGGCCCAAAGGAAATGCAGGCCGATCAACCCACCGAGTTCGAGACCAAGACTCCCGGCATCGATTGACAATGCGTGAGCATGAAAGCTATCAAACGTAATCTCATCAATCGTCTTGCGCACAGCCGATCGCGGCCCCCGATGCCAAAAGCCGTCACAATTTCATCTGCCCCGTCCGGCGTGAGGGCCAATTCGCCCTCGACAGCGTTGACATTGATCCACGTATGCGCGGAACCGGTGTCGACGTGTAAGTGACCGCCCTCCACCTGTGAACAGAGGTCCTCAAGGTAGACAACTTGATTCGGATAGAGCAACCGAACCTCCGACCATTGCATGCGGACCACCCCTTCGTACCATTATGTATGACAGCCCTCCTCGCCGCCTGTCTCTCCGATCACTTCGACACCACGGCACAGGTGATCCCTCGACGGATCACCAAACAACCTGCCGACGAGCGCCCCATGAATTGAAGCACACTCGCCCCCTATAGCACCGTACCCAACTCGTCTGCCTTTTGAGTTCAAATCGCAGGATAACAGAATCTGCGGAGAGGAATCGTTCTTACTATCAGAAGAGTGTCTCAATGGGTGCGACAGCCACCAACGTCTTCGCGGCTTGGGCGAGTTCAAGATCCAATGTCACCCATGCATCGGCGTGGAGCGGGGTTAGCGCCACATATTCGGCATCAAGCGTGTCTGGCCCCACCCGAGTGCGTCAGCAACATTCCAGGCCTCACGCTCAAGCACGCGGCCTCCTAATAGTCGCATTCGCAAGTCACCAAGATACCCTCATCACTCCTTCGGTGTAACCGGCAATTCCAGGTAAACGGCGCTCTACGATTTCACGGTGAACAACGAAATCTACGCTCTACTCCACGGCAATGCACTAGCCGCACAGAATTACGCAACACCGACGATCCACGTCCTGAGCGTGCTGCTGGCCTCACCCTACCGGGTCGGGGACTGGTCGTCTAAGTGAAACTGCCGCCTAATTTCTTGGTCATGCTGATTTAGCAAGGGGGGTGGAGTGCGAATCGCTCCAGGCGTGCCGCTTAACTTCACCGGAATGCCCAACTGATGAATCGGCCCGCTCACCGGATGGTCAATCACCACGTCCATGTTGCGAAATAGCACTTGCGGATCCGAGAACACCTGCTCGAACGACTGGATCGGCGCAGCCGGTACTCCGACCGGCTCCAGTCGGCTAAGCCACTCTTGCACGGTATGGCGTGCGAACACCTCAGACTCCAACTTGCTAATCAGTTCCTCCCGATGGCGAACTCGATCCGCATTTGTTCGAAACTGAGGATCATTCCCAAATGCAATACCACAGGCGTCCACCATCTTTTGCCACAAAGCGTCATTGCCGCAGGCGATCACGAGATAGCCGTCTTGCGCTTTAATCGCTTGGTACGGAGCAATGTTGGGATGTGCGGTGCCCATTGGGCGGGGCAATTGCCCGCTGGCATGATAGTTCCCGGCTTGATAGGTCTGCCATGAGATCAGGGTTTCGTACAAGGACGTGTCAATCCATTGACCCTCTCCGGTGGACTGACGCGCCCACAGCGCCACCATGATGCCGTAAGCGGCCCACATACCCGCCCCCACGTCGGCCACTGAAAAGCCAGCCTTCATCGGAGCGCTGCCATCCCCAGTCACCGCCATGAGCCCGCTCATGGCTTGCGCCACGACATCGTAACCCGGTCTTTCGCGCCCCGGACCGGTGGCACCAAAACCCGATATGGAGGCCATGATAATGCGCGGATTTACCGCTCTGAGAGACGAGTAGTCGAACCCCCACCGGTCCATGGTGCCGGGTCGGTAATTCTCCACGACAACATCTGCTTGTTTGACCATCTCGAGAAAACTATGGCGATCGCGCTCTTCCCGGAAGTCCAGCACGATGGAGCGTTTGTTGCGGTTCACACTTAAGTAGTAGGCGCTTTCACCGGCAATGAACGGGGGTCCCCAATGGCGCGTGTCGTCTCCCTGCGGTGGTTCGATCTTGATGACATCAGCGCCAAAGTCCGCCAACATCATCGTGCAAAAAGGTCCCGTCAAAATGCGGCTCAAATCCAGCACCACGACATTGTTCAAGGGTTGCACGCACACGCCTCCTTCAGAGATTTGCGCCGGCTCTTCATAAACACGCGACACCCCGCAGGTGCCGCGTGCCACCGCTTTCTACCAACCTGGATTAGGGCTGGCGGAAAGTCGCCCGTTTGACAAATTCGCCGCGACCTTCGCGGCCCAAATAGGTCGAACCATCCACAATGACCTCACCGCGAGACAGCACCATGCGCACGGCCCCCACCGTCTCCCGTCCCTCATAGGGATTGTAGTCGACCCGCATGTGCGCGGTGTCGACCGACCAGCGGGTCCGGCCATTCGGATCAAAGAGCACCAAATCAGCGTCCGACCCCACCGCAATCGTGCCCTTTTGCGGAAACATGCCAAACAGCTTAGCCGGCATGGTCGCCGTGACTTCCACAAAACGATTTAACGACAACCGCCCCGAGCCAACACCGCCATCATAGATAAGACTCATGCGGGTCTCAACCCCGGGGGCTCCATTCGGAATTTTAGCAAAGTTGTCGCGCCCCAATACCTTTTGGTCTTTCATGCAAAAAGGACAATGATCGGTTGCGACGACCTGCAAATCGTTAGTCCTCAGCCCCCGCCATAACCGTTCCTGGTGCTCATGCGTCCGTAAGGGGGGCGACATCACGTATTTCGCGCCGTTGAAATCGGGCTCCTCGTAGTTGTCATACGACAAAAACAAGTACTGCGGACACGTCTCCGCAAATACGGTTTGGCCTTGATCGCGGGCCTGGATCACCGCGTCGAGCGCCTGCGCAGCCGACAAGTGGACGATATAGAGCGGAGATTGCGCCAGTGCCGCCAGCACAATGACACGGTGCGTGGCCTCGCCCTCCATTTCAGGTGGCCTCGTTAAGGCGTGATATTTCGGTTCCACGTGTCCTTGAGCCAACGCCTGTTCCACCAACACATCAATCACACTGCCATTTTCCGCATGCATGGATATCATGGCGCCAATTTCCCCGGCACGCTGCAAGGCCCGGAAGATCCCCCCGTCATCCACCATGAACACCCCGGGATAGGCGGTAAACATCTTAAAGCTTGTGACCCCTTGATCAACCATGCTTTGCATTTCCCGCAAGATCTCGGGTCGCGCTTCACTGACAATCATGTGAAATCCATAATCGATCGAAGCCTTGCCTTCAGCCTTGCGGTGCCAGGTTTCCAACGCCTCTTGCATGGTATGCCCACGACTTTGAATCGCAAAATCCACGATGGTGGTAGTGCCCCCGAAAGCGGCTGCCCGCGTCCCGGTGGCAAAATCATCCGACGAGGTCGTCCCGCCGAACGGCATATCAAAGTGCGTATGCACATCAATGCCGCCCGGCAACACCAAGAGTCCGTCGGCATTGATTTCGCGGTCGGCGCTGACCGCCAATTTTGATCCAATGAGTGCCACCCGGCCATTGTCAACCAAAATATCTGCGCGATAGCGGTCGGTAGCCGTTACGATTTCTCCGTTGCGAATCACGGTTTTCATCCAGCTCTCCCCTTTCATGCGGCCTCGGCACAAATTTACGCCTGTTGCTGTTGCAGGCGCGCCTCATGTTGCCGCCACGTCTCTACCGGTCCCTTCTCTACCGGCACCATCTCGATACATCCGGGTACGGGGCAGACCAGTGAACACAAGTTGCATCCCACACAATCTTCCTCGCGCACCACCGGAGCGATTTGTCCCGGAATCCGACCGATGCATTGATGGGCACCGTCATCACAGGCGATATGACAGAGGTTGCAGCCGATACAACTTTCGCTATGAATCCGCGCGACCATTTGAAACGAGGTGCTCAGCCGCAAATCGTTCCAATCGCCCACCTTGGGCGCAGCCTGGCCAATAAGATCTTCCACCCGCGCAATATGACGTTCATCGAGATAATCGTTGAGACCTTCGGTCAAATCCCGCACCATGCGAAACCCATAGTGCATGGCCGCTGTACACACTTGCAACGCGCCCGCCCCTAACAGCATAAACTCTACCGCGTCCCGCCAAGTTTCGATGCCGCCGATCCCGCATAGTGGCAACCCCACGGTCTGATCATTGTACAGGCTAGACAACATGTGCAGTGCGATGGGTTTCACAGCCGGGCCACAATAGCCACCGTGCGAACCGCGTCCGTCGACATCGGGAATCGGGCGCCAGGTATCGAGATCCACGCCAATCACACTATTAATCGTGTTAATCAACGATAGCGCTTGAGCACCCCCGGCAACCGCAGCACGTCCCGGGACCCGGATATCGGTCACATTGGGCGTCAGTTTCACAATCACCGGAATTGACGCGACGTCGACCGCATAGCGGGTCATCGCTTCGGTATATTCGGGCACTTGACCCACCACCGATCCCATGCCCCGCTCACTCATGCCGTGGGGACATCCAAAGTTCAGTTCAATCGCATCTGCTCCGGTATCTTCGACGCGCTTGACCATTTCCGCCCATACGGCTGGCTTTGCCTCAAACATCATTGAGACGATAACCGCGTGATGCGGATACTTGCGCTTGACTTCGGCAATCTCGCGCAGGTTGTCTTCAATCGGACGGTCTGAAATGAGCTCAATGTTATTGAGTCCCATCATCCGCCGCCCGCCATAATCTAGCGAGCCCAGCCGCGATCCAACATTGATAATAGGATCGCCCACCGTCTTCCAAACCGCGCCGCCCCATCCCTCATCAAAGGCTTTCATAACCTGATATCCCGTGTTGGTCAAAGGTCCCGAGGCCAGCCAAAAGGGATTGGGCGATTGAATACCGGCAAAGTTGATTGACAGATCGGCCATAATCGTATCTCCTTTCGAATTCTTACGAGGCTTGGCGGGCCAGTGCCTGGTGAATGGCATGAGCCACGCGCTTGCCGTCTTCCACCGCCTGCACCACGGTCGCTTCGCCTGGCCGCCCTAAACAATCGCCCGCCGCGTAGACACCGGGGATCGAGGTAGCGTAGGTCACATCATCCACCACAACGCGTCCGTCGTGCATTTCCGCCCCAATCGCCTGCCACAAAGATATCTCTTTCTCTTGTCCGATCGCTCGGATCACGGACGTTACCGGCATCAGAAACTCACTGCCAGACACCCGGATAAGCGGCGACTGTCGCGACGACACATCGCCCTCGGCTACCCGCGTGCGCACACAACGAATCGCCTCGACGTGGCTAGAGCCCAGAATCTCTACAGGCAAAGTCCACCAGCGATAGGCCACCCCGTCTTGCTTGGCGAATTCATATTCGTAGGAGTAAGCCGACATCGCCGACTCGTCTCGTCGGTACAAAATGCTCACTTCTTCAGCTCCAAGGCGCCTGGCACAGGTCGCCGCGTCGACTGCGGTATTGCCGGCGCCAATCACAGCCACTCGCCGTCCCAGATTGATTTCAGCCAGGGGTCGGGTCTTGGTCTGTTCAATCAGATCCAAGGCATCATATACCCCCGGTAAGTCTTCTCCGGGAATCTCAAGTTTGGGGACGCGTCCCAGCCCCACCGCCACCACAACCGCATCGGCCTGTTCGCGCAGTTGGCGAAAACGCGCGGCATCAATCACCTCGCCCAGGTGAAACGTCACCCCCAATTTGCGCACCACATCAACTTCAAACAAGCTGACGTTCAAAGGTTCGCGATATGAGACAATGCCATAAGTATCCAATCCGCCCGCCACATCATGGCGGTCGTAGACATCGACCGCATATCCTAAACGCGCCAAGGTCGCGGCCGCCCCCAGTCCAGCCGGCCCCGCTCCGATCACCGCCACTCGGCCACTGCCTAGGTCCGTAAATCGAGGCAGGGTTGGAACCTCGTGCGCCATGACATAGTCCATGGCCACACGTTGCAGGCGTCCAATGCTGACTGCATGACTATCCTTGACGCGCACGCAACTTCCTTCACACAGGGCTTCAGTGGGACAAATCCGTGCACAAGTCGCGCCCAAAATGTTGGAATGAAGAATGGTCCGAGCCGACCCCACCAAATCGTCGGTCGCAATGTGCCGAATAAACATGGGAATATCAATCCCTGTGGGGCAGGCTTTCGTGCACGGAGCATCATAGCAATAGTAGCAACGCAACGCTTCCTCCACAGCCTCCCGCCGGGTCAGCGGCGGCACCACTTCTGTCAATTGACTGTCGTTGGTGAGCTCAATGCTCATCACGGTTCATCCCCTATCTTCTCGAGCTCTGTTAGTTGGCTCGGGTTGCAACGGGTGTCATAGTGCCCGTTTCCTGTCATCTCAATAGAAATTGCCTTGGCGCCCCGAGCCGCTATAATCGACAAACACTGTCTTCACTTCCGTGAAAAAGAGGGTGCCCTCGTGACCCATTTCACGCGGCCCAATTCCCGAATTTTTAATGCCGCCGAACGGCATTTGCGCTTCGCCGCCAATGGTCGGATTGTTTACATGCACCATGCCAACCTCGACTGCCTGAATAAAATGCTGAGCCTCGGCTAAATCACGGGTATAAATCGCGGCGGATAAGCCATACTCCACGCTGTTGACCCACCGAATGGCGTCTTGCGCATCCCGATAGGTGAGGACGGAGAGAACTGGGCCAAACACTTCTTCGTGTGCCACTGGCATGGACAAATCCACCCCATCTAAAATCGTCGGCAGCATGAAATAACCCGGAGCCTGAGCCCGGTCACCGCCCAACTGCACCTGAGCCCCCCGCTCCTTGGCATCTTGGACATATCTAATGCTCAGAGCCACTTGGTCTTCAGAAATCAGGGGACCAACATTGGTCTTTGGGTCTTCCGCTGCGTCCACCTTAAGTCGGCGCGCTTGATCCACCAGACGCTCTACGAATGTGTCGTGCACCTCTTCATGTACAAAGACGCGGCTCGTAGCCGTACAGCGCTGACCTGCCGCGCCAAAGGCCCCTTGAATGACGCCTGCCACGGCCAGGTCCAAATCGGCGGACGGTGCCACCACCACCGCGTTTTTACCGCCCATTTCCATGGTCAGTTTCACCGAACGCCCCGCCATCAGAGCAGCCAGACGATTGCCCACGGCATTAGAACCCGTAAACGACAAGGCACGAATGCGTTCGTCGCGTGCTAAGGCCTCGCCCGCCGCACCACCTGGGCCCAGGACTAGGTTGACAACCCCGCGGGGCAGCCCGGCCGCGATCAGATCTTCGATCAGCTGGACTGCCACCCAAGGCGTGTACGAAGCCGGCTTAAACACGACCGTATTGCCGGCCACCAACGCCGGACATACTTTCCACAAAGGAATCGCAAATGGGAAGTTCCACGGCGTTATCACCGCCACGACACCTAACGGCACGCGAATCGTATAGGTTAAGTTGTTCGGAACCTCTGAGGGAATTGTCTCGCCGTTTAACCGAAACCCTTCACCCGCAAAGAATTCGACGAGGTTCACGCCTTTTTGAAATTCTCCTAACGCCTCGCCCCGCGTCTTACCTTGTTCAGCCATCATGATCGCGACGTACTGGTCTTGATGGTCGACCAGCAATTGATGAAAGCGCGCCAGCACGCGTCCGCGTGCGGGTGCTGGAGTGTTAGACCACATGGGAAAAGCCCGCTGAGCCGCCGCGACGGCGGCCCGCACCTCTTCGGGCCCGCTGTTATGAAAACGCGCCACAATGTCGCTAGGATGACTCGGGTTCAAGTCGAGGACCAGGTCGCCAGGGCCGGAAGTCCACTCACCGTCAATGTAATTTAAGAGGTCCATCGTATTCCTCCCTATTCACCGAATGCCCGCGAGAAGCCCCCGGCTTTAGCCGTGGGGTCTATGACTCTTACAGGTCGGTCAGCCGGTCATAGGTTTCGGGGCGACGGTCGCGGAAGAACTGCCATACATTGCGGACTTCTCGGACAAGGTTGAGGTCAGCGTCTCCAATGACCACTTCGGATTGGTCAGAACTGCCGGTGGCAACAAATTGGCCGCGCGGATCGACGAGGTAGCTTTCTCCGTAAAACTCTCCCATGTTCCAAGGAGCCTCAACCCCAACGCGGTTAATAGCCCCCAAAAAATATCCGTTGGCGACGGCATGGGCAGGTTGCTCCAACTTCCAGAGATATTTAGAGAGTCCGGCCACCGTGGCCGAGGGGTTGAACACGATTTCAGCGCCATTCAGCCCCAATGCCCGCGCCCCCTCGGGAAAGTGTCGGTCATAGCAAATATAGACACCAATTTTGCCGACAGCGGTCTCAAACACCGGATAACCGAGGTTGCCAGGTCGAAAGTAGTACTTTTCCCAAAATCCGGTATAGGGGCTTTCGCCTGCTTGCACGTGCGGCAAGTGATTCTTGCGGTATTTGCCCAAGAAGCGACCATCTGCGTCGATGACGGCTGCCGTATTGTAATATAGTCCGGTGATTTCCACTTCGTACATGGGCACGATCAACACCATCCCGGTCTCCCGGGCCAGTGACTGCATCAGCTTGGTCGTGGGGCCGTCCGGAATCGGTTCCGTCAAGTCATACCATTTCGGATTTTGTTCGGCGCAAAAGTACGGGCCATAAAACAGTTCCTGCAGGCATACCACCTGCGCACCTTGTTTCTTCGCCTCGTGAATCATGGCAACGTGCTTGTCAATCGCGGTCTTCTTGTGCTCCTCCAGCGGCCGTTCACCCGATACATCGTGCTTTGCTTGGACGAGTCCCACCCGAACTGTTTGACTCATACACAATTCCTCCTTCTCTCGTCTGCTGCGACAATTCCCCCAACTGTCGTCTCTACCCCTGCTCCAGGTCCCAAAGACCTACGCGGCCGATGCTTGATTCAGATTCGCCAGCAGGCCTACCGGACCATCGGCGTCCTCGGGCTCGCGCCTCTATATCCCAATTGCGTCCGATGATAAGGTTGCAAACTTCGAAAACTTTCACAACCGCATTGGAACTGAGAACTGTTAGGTTGCGGGCAGACGACGTTAAGTTCTTCCTTTTCAGACTTTACCGAATAAAATTATACGAGGCACCGCAAACCAGGAACCTTCGTTAGGACATAAGACATCTGACGTCGACATTATAACACGTCCGTCCAGTGCAGAACATTCTCCTCATCGGCTCCAGCGAAAATTTGATGGGCGGTTCGAGCCGGCCTGGAAATGGCGCATCGGCCCGAATAACCTTGCCGCGATGAGCCAACACCGCCGCAGGCGGTGATGTGGTCAGGCCCGCAGCGATTTCATCCCAGCCCCGTCACGCGGCGAAACCTCATGCATCGGTACACCAGGCCATGACCAGTACTCTTTATTATCTTGCACAGATATATCGCTCTAATATATAACTATTACGGAGGATGCACGGTGTACGAACTGTTTGTGCTGGGGGAGCTCTCGGACGGCCCCATGCATGGCTATCTACTGCATGAAGTTCTCGTCAAAGTGCTGGGGCCCACGCGTGGGGTGAGTTGGGGCACACTATATCCGGTGCTTAAGCATCTGGACGAGCAATCTTACATCCATCAAGTCGATGGCGGCTCGCTTTATCATGGACGCGCGAGAAAAGTCTACGAAATCACCGCTATAGGACGAGGCCACTTTTTTGAACTGATGGCGAAGCCCTTGGCGCATAATGCCGATGCGGACGACATATTCCGCATTAAGTTGTCGAAGTTCCATTTGATCGATGTCTCTTTAAGACGCGAGATTTTGCATCAATACAAGATGTTTCTGGACTTTGTCTTAAACGGCCTCGTCCTAAATCAAGAACGGGTCACGCGGGAGTCCGCCATTAGCGAGGCAGAACGTCCTGACATTGTGCAGGCGATCGACTATCAGATACATAGCTATACCGCACGGCTGGTCTGGGTCACGCAAAAACTGGAGTGCTTAGGGGGAACCGAATGACTCTTTCCATCCAAAATTCGTCGCACCGTTGGTGGGCGCTTGGGGCCATTGCATTTGGTCTATTTATGGCGCTCTTAGACGTTACGATCGTGAACGTGGCTCTGCCGTCCATTCAGCGCGGATTTCACGAGTCTTACACCAGTTTGGAATGGGTTGTCAATGCCTATGTGTTGGTGGTCGCGGTGCTCTTGGTCACTTCCAGTCGCTTAGGTGACATACCATTAGTAACGTTCGCGGGAACGGACCGACTGCCGATGATCCCCCCAGCCGTCCGATAGCTTCCACACCTCGTGGCCGCACGCGCGCGCCCCCGATTCGCCTGCTCCTAAAATGACATGCGGCGCCAATGGCCTTCCAAAGTCAGTGGGGGTGGAACCAACTCCCCGATGGATGCAACCGCTTTAACTCGACTGGCTCTCGCCGCCCATCGCCATCTCCCGCAAAACAAAGCGTTGTACTTTACCGCTCGGGGTCTTGGGGAGCGCCTCCACAAACGCCACCTGACGCGGGTACTCGGTCTTGGCTAGCCGATCCCGCACCAAATCCTGCAAATCAGATTCCAAGGCCTGAGTCGGCTCGTAACCCTTACGCAGCACCACGAAGGCTTTGATGGCTTGTCCGCGCAAGCTGTCCGGCACGCCGACCACGGCACATTCCGCTACGGCCGGATGCATCGTCAGCACACTCTCGATATCAAACGGTCCGACCCGATAGCCCGCCGTCAAAATAACGTCATCGGATCGGCTGACAAAGAAAAAGTCGCCTTCGTCGTCTAGGCGCGCCTCGTCTCCGGTCAAATAATAGCGTCCCTGCCCGACGAAGCGCTCCTGGGTTGCGGCTTCGTTATGATAATAGCCGCGAAAACTAAACAAGGGAGAATGCTGCACATCAATTGCCAAATGGCCTTCTTGTCCGGGCGAAAGTTCGTTACCGTCATCATCAACAATCACAGCGCGAATCCCGGGCATCGCCTGGCCCATCGAGCCGGGCTTCACCCGCCGCCGCAATGCCAAAAACCGATGATTGTTAATGGGCATCCCAGCTTCCGTCTGTCCGTAATGGTCAAGAATCGGCACCCCCACGGTCTCTTGCGCCCATGCGCTCACGCTGGGATTGAGCGGTTCGCCGGCACTGGAGAGTGCCCTTAACGTCGGCGGCAACGCCAGTCCTTGCGCCCGAATAGCGCGATAGACGGTGGGAGCCGCTGCAAAATGGGTAATGCCCCAATGGTCGATCCAGTCGATGGCTGTCTTCGGATCAAAAGGTTGTTCCAACCAGTAGTTCGCTTTCCCAATGAGCCAAGGACCTATCAGGGCAAACGCCAGCCCATAGGCCCACCCCGGATCGGCCAAGTTCCAATAGCGGTCCTCGGGCCGCACGTCAAGGGCCCAGCGCATATACGCTTCGATGGTACTCAAAACGCGCGTCGGCATGGGCACTCCCTTGGGATGTCCGGTCGTGCCCGAGGTGTACATTAAAATCATTGGATCATCGGGCTCGCGCAGCACCCAGTCGTCCATGCCTAGCGACCCCTCTTTTTGCATAACCTGTTCCACCGTGACTGTCCGCCCGGCGAGCACCGCCGGCAGTTTCGGCGCCAAGGCTTCCGTTGCAATCACCAGTTTGGCAGCACTATGGTCAACCCGGTAGGATACGGCGTCCGGACCAAACGCCGTAAACAAGGGAAGATACACCGCGCCCAAGCGCCATATCCCCAACGCCAACCCCAGAAGCGCGCGTCCTTTGGGCACATAACTCGCAACCCGGTCTCCAGGTTCGACTCCTCGTTCACGCAAGAACTCTGCCCAGCGCGCCGACTCGATGACCAGGTCTCCATAGGTTACCATGCGATCCGTTTCCTGATCGCGAAAGTACGCGGCGGGAAGGTCTGAGGGCTTATTCCCCACCAGTACATAAGCGGGATTTAAAGGCAAAGTGCCGTATTGATCAACCAATCTTTGAACGCCTAACGCCATATCCTCGGTGTCCACGAACATTCACGCCCTTCTCAGGCCGAAAGACCAACGTGATATGAACCGTAACCGACGATGCCCACTATGTTCATGTGTGTTGGCTTCGTGACCCAGATCCCGCATACGAATGCTGAGCAAACTATGCGGTTTCTCCAATCGTACCGAGACGCAACATCGACGTCTAGACCAAATCGCGGGGGCGCGTCATTTTGAGACACCTGACACAGATTCTGAAACAGACCGACAGTGCGTAACTTGAGATGCCATCGGCTACGCAAAGGGTCGTGGTTTCGCGTGGAGATGATGCCCAGGACCAGTTCCGGTAGTCTCCGGACTCTCTATTCGGGTACGTTAAGAAGCCGATTGGCCTCGAGAACGAACTGGTCAAAGTTTTCATACAGGACGGTCTTCAGTCCCAGTTGCGAAGCGGCTTCCAGATTTTTGGGGCGATCATCGATAAACAGGCACTGACCGGCTGGCGACGCAGTATGCGCCAGGGCCATTTGATAGATGGCAGGGTCGGGCTTGGCCACACCCAGGCGCGCCGAATTCAACACGCGATCAAAGAGATCGAACAGGCCAAAGTCAGTCAAACGTTGCTCGAGCGAAAAATCAGCGTTGCTCAACGCGATCACCTCGCGGCCACCTTGCCGGCATCCCTTGAGCCAGTCCACCATCAATCGATTGACTTCCCATTCCAACGACTGGCGCAAACTGGCGAGCGTGCTCGCTTCCATCTCGAGCCGACGGGCCACGAGCTCCGTGTACTGGCGCTCGTCAATCACCCCGGTGCGGCAATCCGCCCAAGGACTCTCCGACCCGTAAAACAAGGCTTCGACATTGCTGGGGGCATTGTACTCTTGTTGCAGGCGTTCCCAAAACGCGGGGTTTTCCAGCAGCACCACCCCGCCTATGTCAACGATAATGGTTTTGATTGGCATGCTTATGCTTACCTCCGTTTACCAGCGTACGGAGACATACTTCGTCTCCAGAAACTCGGCCAGTCCTTCGTGACCACCCTCGCGTCCCAGTCCGCTTTCCTTCATCCCACCAATCGGCACCTCCGCCAACGACGGCACCGGATCATTAATCCCCACCATACCAAACTCCAGAGCTGCCGCAGCGCGCATGGCCCGTCCCAGATCCCGCGTAAAGACATAAGCCGCCAATCCGAATTTGGTCCGATTGGCCCTCTCAAACACTTCCTCCTCGCTATCAAAGGCAAAAAGAGGAGCCACCGGGCCAAAGGTCTCTTCTAAAGCCAGTTGCATACTCTCGTGCACATCCGTTAAGACCGTCGGAGCGTAAAAGTATCCAGGGCGCTGAAGCGTTTGACCGCCCACCACCACACGCGCACCCGCGCCCACAGCGTTTTGCACGTGGCTGGTCACCTTCTCGACTGCTTCCTGATTAATCAGCGGGCCAATCACGGTATCAGCTTCCAATCCGTCTCCCACCCGAAGCTGCGTCACCGCCTGTCCCAACCGCTCTCCCAGTGCCGACAAGATGTTGCGTTGCACATAAATTCGGTTGGCAGCGACGCAAATTTGTCCGGCGTTGCGAAACTTACAGGACAAAATGGCCTCCACCACCTGATCCAAGTCGACGTCATCAAACACAATAAAGGGTGCATTCCCTCCCAGTTCCAGTGACACCGACGCAATATGCGAGGCGGCGTGTCGCAGAATCACTTGCCCAACCGCCGTCGAACCAGTAAACGAAATTTTGCGCACCCGCGCATCTTCCAAGAGCAACGGCCCAATTCGATTGGGATCGCCTGTGACTAGATTCACAACCCCCGCTGGCAGACCCGCAGCGGCCAGCACCTCAAACAGGCGTGCCGCCACCAATGGCGTCTGTTCGGCGGGCTTCACAATCACCGGACAACCGGCGGCCAAAGCGGGGGCCATTTTCCGGCAGATCATGGCTAAGGGGTAGTTCCAGGGTGTAATCAACACCGTCACCCCAATCGGGACCTTGGTCGTCCAAACCGCCCGATCCGGTCCGGGTTGAGGCAGCGTGTCGCCTTCAATGCGCCAAACGTCACTGGCATAAAAACGAAAGAACCGCGCTCCGTAGGCGACTTCTGACCGCGCCTCTTTCAAGGACTTGCCTTCCTCTTCGGTCAAAAGGCGCGCCAATTCATCTTGATGTGCCATCAGGTCTTCGTAGATCTTGGTTAAAATCTCCGCCCTCTGCGCGACAAATGTCGAGGCCCAGCCTTTCGATGCCCGCTCCGCGGCACTGATGGCCGCATCCACATCCGCGGCGCTGGCGTCAATAGCCCGCCCCATCAACTCCCCGGTGGCGGGGTTGTCGACCGAAAATCGCCGCCCTTCGCTTCCATCCGTCCATTGCCCATCAATATAGAGTTGCACATCAATCATCCAAATCAAGCCTCTTTTCTCGTCGTATTAGACCGAGGCCCCACAAAAATATGAGGTCCAAATTAATTAATAGAACGAACAGAATCGATGGGCGCAGCGGCGGTCGTGCGACGGGCCATGAACTGATACGGCAGCAACCGGACGCGAGCCGGGCTCGTCAACCCTTGGATCCGTTCGTGCAACAACGACACAGCTAGACGACCCAACTCATAGCGCGGCTGTACCACCGTACTCAGTTGGATCCCGGCCCAGGCAGTACTCCAGATCCCATCAAACCCCACAATCGATAAATCCTGGGGAACCCGCACACCCACCGACTGGGCCCCTTCCCAAGCTCCGAGCGCCATCATGTCGTCGGCCGCGAACACGGCGGACGGGCGCGGTTCGGTTTGCAGCATGCTTTGCACCAGCTTCATCGCTTTGTCGTACTGCAAATCGGCAAACCCGATATGCAACGGTGACAGCGTCAAATCCAGTTCCTGCATGGCCGCGTAGAACCCTTCCAGTCGGTCGCGACTGGCACTGGAGTGCGGAAGGCCGCCGATAAAGGCAATGCGACGATGTCCCAGTCCATGTAAAAAGCGCACCACTTCTTGGGCCCCGCTGCGATTGTCAATGCCTACGTAATCGGCCACAGCCGTCTTGGCATAGCGATTAACTAAGACGTATGGCACCTTGTCCAACTGCCACGGGGTGATGGCGTAGTCCAACCCGACACTTGTCAAAAGCAGGCCATCGACTTGCCGTTGTACTAGTTCTTCCGCGGCTTGCCGCAAGGCGGTCTCACTCTCGCAGGCTGTCATTAAAAATAGACCATAACCGGACTCGCGCGCCTGATCGGTTGCGCCTTGCGCAATGTCCGCGTAAAAAGGGTTGGTAATATCCGGGATAATCAATCCCACCGTCCGACTGCGCTGTGTGCGCAAGGCTTGCGCCAGCCGATTAGGCCGATATCCCAATGCTTCGATGGCCTCCAGCACCTTTTGGCGGGAAATATCGCTCACGTTCTTATTCGCCCGCAACACGCTGGACACGGTCGCGGGAGAGACTTGGGCGCGTTCGGCCACGTCTTTAATTGTCGGATGCTGACGTGCGTGTCCGCTCACCTTGACCCTCCCTGCCCGCGTTGACTGATTGGTCAATGTCTCCCAATCGAGCGTACCTACCCTTACAACACCATGCCCCCACCGACGTTAATGACTTCTCCCGTCACGTAAGCACCGTCCTCGGAGGCCAAGAATGCCACCACGCGACCCACATCTTCCGGAGTTCCAATACGCCCCATGGGGATTTTTGCCATCATGCGCTCAAACGCTTCAGGCGGCAGTCGCCGCGTCATGGGCGAGTCAATAAAGCCCGGGCAGATGGCATTGACCGTCACATTAAATGGCGCCAACTCGCGCGCCGCGGTCTTAGTGAGTCCAATCACCCCGGCCTTCGACGCCGCATAATTAGCCTGACCGATGTTGCCCTGCCAACTGGCCGAGGAAATGTTAATGATGCGGCCAAAGCGCCGCTGGCGCATCAGTGGGGCCACGTGGCGGACACAGTTAAACTGACCCTTCAGATTGACGTTCAACACCTCGTCCCACTCCGACTCCGTCAGCCGGTGCAACATGCGATCGCGGTTAATCCCGGCATTATTGACTAACACCGCAATCGGGCCCACCGTCTCTTCAACCGTTGCCATCACCTTGGCCACCGCGTCAAAGTCTTGAACGTCGAGCACCCGGAAATGACTTCCCGGCAACTGTTCGGATGCTTGTCGCACCCCCGCTTCATCCACATCGCACAACACGACGGTATACCCCCGTTGGCTCAATACGCTACTAATGCCGAAACCAATCCCGCGTTGTGCACCTGTCACTACGGCGATGGGGTTCATCCCACTGCCTCCCTCCGCTGCCGGCTAGCGCCGGTAATTTTCAAAAATGGCGGCAATTCCCTGGCCGCCGCCAATACACATCGTCACCAAACCATAGCGACCGCGGCGGCGTTCCAATTCGTATAAAAGTTTCACGGTTAAGATTGCGCCCGTTGCCCCAATTGGATGCCCTAAGGCAATGGCACCGCCGTTGACGTTGGTTTTCTCCCAGGGCAAATGCGCGTCGCGGACCACCGCGACGGCCTGGGCGGCAAATGCCTCATTCAGTTCGATAAGGTCCAAATCCTCCACCGCCAGATTGGCTCGCTTCAACGCCTGAGCGATAGCATACACCGGCGCATAGCCCATAACTTCCGGCTCGACTCCTGCCACAGCATAACTTACCACGCGGGCACGCGGACTCAAATTTTTCCGTTCCGCATCGGTGGCGCGCATTAGCACTACCGCCGCTGCGCCGTCGTTGATCCCCGACGCATTGCCCGCAGTCACGGTGCCGTTCGGGCGAAATGCCGGCTTAAGTTTTTGCAACTGTTCCAAGGACGTGTCGCGGGGATGCTCGTCCGTTTTAAAAGCCACCTGCTGCCGACGCGCATCCTTCACCATCACGGGCACAATTTCCGCCGCAAATCGACCTTCGGCAATTGCGGCATGCGCCCGCACCTGTGAATCCCACGCCAATTGATCCTGTTCTTGCCGGCTCACATGATACCGTTCCGCTAGAATTTCTGCGGTTTCTCCCATGGGGTACTGACCGAAGGGATCGGTGACCGCCGACAGCACGCCGTCCTCCAACTCACCGTGGCCCAACCGGCGGCCCCAGCGATTCCACACATAATACGGCAACCGACTCATGTTTTCGGCGCCGCCCGCCACAATCGCGTCGGCATCACCCAGCTTCAGCCACTGGGTTCCGGTAATGATTGCCTGTAACCCCGATCCGCACAAGCGATTGACAGTCTGAGCGGTCGTGCCCTGGGCGGGAAGTCCTGCCGCCAACGCAATCCGCCGGGCCAAGAACGCATCCCCGCTCACCTGGCCGACACACCCCATTATCACTTCGTCAACCGCCGCCGGATCCACCGACGACCGCGTCAACGCCTCCTTCACCACAATGCCGCCGAGCTCCGATGCCGGCGTGTCCTTTAAACTGCCGCCAAACGTGCCGATCGCGGCGCGTACGCCATCGAGTATGACCACATCTTCCATTATGAAAGCGCCTCCTTGTACCGATTCAGTTGTTCCAAAAGCCCAACCTGTCCCTCGCGAAAAATTCGCCCATCCATCTGCTTCAGCGGACGGGCGATGCGCGGGCGAAATCCCATGCATGCCAACACCTGGCGGTCCAGGTCAACCCCCGGTGCCAGTTCCCGCAATTCCCAGCCTGTTTGAGTCAGCACAAAAACCGCCCGTTCGGTAACAATGACCACCTGTTGTCCCGCATTAAGGGCGCGACTTCCGTTAAACGAGACCTGTTGTACTTCGGGGACAAACTTTTCGACGCGGCCCTCAGCCGCAATCGTTAACTCGCCGCCGTCAATTTGCACCCGCAGGCCCTGCGCCGTGAAGGTGCCGCAAAAGACCACCTTTTTTGCAGCCTGGGTGATGTCGATGAATCCGCCCGCGCCCGTCACCAAAGAACCCAATTTGGTGGCGTTCACGTTACCCCTTGCATCCACTTCGCCAAATCCCATAAAAGTCACATCGACGCCATGGCCATTGTAAAAGTCAAATTGATAGGTGTGCTCGATAATGGCATCCGGGTGGCGGGCTATCCCAAAGTTGACACCGCCAGTGGGACTGCCGCCGTAAATGCCGGATTCCACCGTGACCGTGACCAGGTCATCCGCCCCCTCCGCCAATATTTCGCTGCCAATGACATCATTGGGGATACCGGTGCCTAAATTAATAATGGCGTGAGGGGTCAATTCCCCCACAGCCCGGCGCCCAATGAGGCGGCGCACGTCCAAAGCCGACACCGTTCCGACCTTCAGGGAAGCGTCCCAACCCCATTCCGAGAAAGCCGGGTCGTATACCCACCCCGCGCTTTGGCGGTGAAACTGAGCCACATCGCGGGCCGTCACGACATAATCCACATGGGCACCGGGCACCTCCACGATGCGGGGATTGAGCGTACCCCGTGCCACAACTTCTTTCACCTGTGCCACCACACGTCCATTAAAGCGGCGCGCGGCAAACACTCCGGGCAGGACTTCCAGCTTCATCGCTTCTTGCTCGGCGCTCACGTTGCCCACCAGGTCAGCCCGGGTTCCGCGAATGAACACCCAGTCAATCGGGACCGCGTCAATCCAAAGATATTCCTGGCCCTTGAGCTCCACCACTTCAATCAAATCCGCAAGCGGTTGGGTGCGCTGGTTCATCTTGCCTCCGCCCTGGCGCGGGTCGACGAAGGTGCCCAGTCCAATCGTCGTCAAGTGGCCCGGCAATCCCGACGCCATGGAGCGAAGCCAATGCGTCATTTGCCCTTGGGGCAGGCAATAGGCGTCAACCCCGTTTTCGTCGATGAGCTCCATCCACTTCGGGGCCAGGCCCCAATGCGATCCGATGATGCGGCGGACCAACCCCTCATGGGCCAGATGTTGAATGCCCCCCACCCGGTCACTTTGTCCCTCGCAATGAATCAACGTCAGATCGCGGGGATGGCCCGAAGCCAGAAAGCGCTCCTCAATCGCACTCAACACGGCCTCCGACGCGCTAGTAAGGGTCATGCCGATGGTCAAAAGGTGTTGTCCGTCTTGTATTTCCTCTGCCACAACCGATGCATCCACGAACTGCACGCATCTCACTCCAATAGCATCAATAGATTGACGGAATGATTAGAAAACTGTAAAACGATTTTCTCAAGCGTATCGCAAATCTTTGATCGGTGTCAAGGCAAAGAGCGAGGGGTCCAAGCCTAAATTTAGGGGGCTAACTCGGGCGCGCAATCGTGGTCTTGTTGCAGCCGCCGCTTATCAATTTTGCCATTGGCATTGCGTGGCAATTCGCGCCACACGCGGTACGCCGTCGGTATTTTGAAGCGGGCCACGCGGGGGCGAAGCCACGCGTTTAATTCCTCCGCCGACGCCCGCATTCCTGGCCTAAAACTAATGGCGCAGGCCACTTCCTCTCCCCACACGGCACTGTCTATCCCATAAACAGCACTTTCCATCACCGCGGGATGCTCCCCCAGGGGGCGCTCGACATCCAAGGCATACACCTTTTCTCCACCACGGTTAATCATGTCCTTGATGCGGCCATGAATGGTGAGAAATCCCTCCCCATCACACGAAGCGATATCCCCCGAGTGAAGCCATCCCCCGGCCAACACCTCGCGGGTCACGTCCGGTCGCTGCCAGTATCCCTTCGTCACCATGGGACCTCGCATCCACAACTCCCCCGGTTGGTCGGGCCCCACATCGACGCCAGTGTTCCAATCGACGACGCGAAAGGTAATGCCCGGCACGGGTAGTCCCACCGACCCCCGATGCGCACTCACGCACTGCGGCGGCAAAATAGCTGCGGGCGAGGATACTTCGGTCATACCATAGGTGTTATAAAAAGCAGCATGCGGCAACAGTTCTTGAATACGGGCGATAAGGGTAGGCGTGATAGAGGCGCCGCCCGACGCGACCAGCCGCAAATGGGAGGGCGTCTGCCAATTCTGCTCGCGCAAAAATGCCAAAGTCAGGATCGTTGGGACGGCAAAGATAAAGGAGATGCGCTCGCTGTTGACCCATTCCATATATTGTCGGGCACTATACTTTCGCACTAAAACAACGGCCGCCCCTACCAAGAGGCATGCCAGCAACTGTCCGACTAACCCCGTGACATGAAATAAGGGAATGGCAATCAGCGTGCGATCAGTCTCGTTCAAGTGAAACACGTACCGATAGGTGGTCGTAGACGTTAAAATGTTGCGGTGGCTCAACATCACCCCCTTGGGCTGGCCGGTGGTCCCCGACGTGTACAATACCACCGCCACGCGGTCAGCATTTCTTGCAGCCAATTGAGGCACCAGGCCGCGTCCGTCGAACAGATCGTGCACATCCAAAGGCCACAGGATCATCTCCGGATATTCTAGCGGCTGCACCGATTCCGAGGCCAGATAGACAAAAACGCGCGGTTTGGCATCGTCAATGACGCGCACCATCTCCTCTTGGCCGAGGCCAGGGTTAACTGGAACGGCAATGGCGCCCACCCACAGGCTGGCGAAAAAGCTTACCACAAACTCCACCGAATTGGGCAAAGCCAGGAAAACGCGGTCACCCTCTTTCACCCTCAATTCTGTTAAGCGCGCGGCCATCATCTCGACAGCCTGCACCAGACGGCCATATGACCACTCCCCCCGATCATCTTGGACTGCCAACCGATCCCGAAAACGAAGCGCCATTGCATGCCATTCGCGGACAATATCGGTGTTCTCCAGATGCGGATAGAGATGCTCAACGCCCACAATTTGCGCCACTTCCGGCCAATCATGTGTCCAGCTGTACATTGTTTACCCCTTTTTGATGAACTGCAGACAACACCGATTGCCCTAAAAACCACCCGATTTCTTCGCTAGCGGCTTCAAGCGACTCCGCTGTCTGCGCGATAGCAGCCGGGAGGCTCATCGGCGCCAGCCCGATGGGCATGGCAAAGGTGAGCCCTTGGCCGTGAAGGAGCGTCAGATCCCGAGCGCGGCTGCCCGCCAAGGCGATGACAGGCCTTTTACGCGCTTGCGCACAGTGTAGCACCCAAGCCACAACCTTGCCCTCTGTCGTCTGCCGGTCAATTTGTCCCTCGCCCGTAATCACCCAGTCCGCGTCTGCCACGTGTCGATCTAATTGACACCATTCACCCACGGTCTCGGCGCCCCCTTGCAAACGTCCGCCACAGGCCAAAATCGCAAATCCCATGCCGCCGGCCGCTCCTGCGCCTGGCGCGTGAACCGCAGTGCCCAAGGGATCTACAAGAGCCGCATACTGTGCCATGGCAGCATCCATTGCTGCAAGCCTATGCGCTGCCACCCCTTTTTGCGGTCCAAACTGGTACACCGCCCCACGCTCGCCCAAAAGCGGCACGCCCACATCGTATAGACCAATCAGTGGCTTGGGTAGTGGCCCAACCGGTATGTACTGCGCCACTTGGTCCAGATTGGCTCCATAGGGAAGAAGCGGACGACCCGCTTTGTCAAGAAATTGCGCGCCAAGCGCATGCAAAAACCCCATGCCGCCATCGGTCGACCCCGTGCCTCCCAAAGCCACAAATACTTCGTCTACGGACGCATCAGCTAGTGCGGCGGCAACCAACAGGCCGGTTCCTCGACTCGTGGTGTGCTCCCCATCCGCTTGGCGGGCATTTTCCGGTAAAAATCCCGATCCGACCGCGGCTTCCACCAGCGCTTTATCGCCCCAGCGAGTCCAATGCGCCGCGCTCGGAACGCCGTAAATAGACTCCGCTTCAGCACTCACCGGCTGCCCACCTAACGAGCGAACGACAATGCCTGTACCCTCGCCGCCGTCCGCCATCGGCAACAAGTGGAGATCCCACTGAACGCTGGGACAACGCTGAAGACCGCGTGCAATGGCCCTCGCCACTTCGTCCGCGAACAGAGCTCCTTTGAACGAATCGGGAGCAATGACTACTCGTATGCGCGCTTTCGTCACATAAGCCCCCCCTTAAAACCCAGATCCAGGCCGGTATCGTGTGAGCTTGTCCGACAAACGACACCAGACCTAACACAAAGAAGTGAACTGCTCCCGCCTTCGCGTCGCTTCAAGGCGGAGAGTTTCTTGCTTCATCCACCACCGCCTGCTGTCACAGGTCTTACACGATCTCCACAAGCGTCGATTCGGCACGTCCCCTGCCTATACGACGCATATACATTAGCTCACTTGTTGTCGTATTGCTAATCCGCGATGCAGAATGTTGATCGCGGCGTTGACGTCACGATCCATTTCTAATTCACATACTGAGCATTTATGGATGCGCACCGATAGGTCTTTCTTGACAATCGTTCCGCACCCGCCACTACAAAGTTGTGACGTATGTTGCGGTGGCACTTTAATCAATTGCTTGCCCGCGTTTTTGCTTTGTATTCCAGTAACGGTCAATCAGCGACCGACTCACTTTGTGCAGGTGGTCTTTACGTTGGTTTGCCGCATGGTCGTGAATAGATCCGAGTTCACGTTTAGCCTGTTCACGGTTCTTGCTGCCTTTCTTTTTGCGGGAAAGCTGTCGTCGCTTGCGCTTCAGGCGCTTTTCGCTCTTCTGTAACCACTGGGGATTTTCGAAGAATTCCCCATCCGAGGTGGCAATCAGCGAAAGCAATCCCCGATCAATGCCCACCACGTTTCGAATCTCTCTGAGTGGCGCAACGGCTTCTGTCAATAGGTCAGGTTCAAAGACCACTGGCTACCACGAAATTTGACATTGATCATTTTGACAGACACCGGATCAAAATGAAACACGAGCCCTTATCCTGACCCAGCCGATTTTCGCAAGATACACCTTATTGTCACGAAAATAGGTATTCCTTGCTTGTGGGTAAATGATGGATCGCAACACGAATTTGTTTTTGAACTTCGGAAACTTTGCCCGTTTCTCGAAGAAGTTCACAAACGCCTGATTTAGCCGTTGCAAGACGTTTTGCAGCACGTGCGAATGGACTTCCTTGTACTCGAGGTGTTCTCGTTTCCACACCGGCAAGCGGTTTTGCTGGTCTGTATAGCGAATGGAGACTCCGTTTTCGCGATGAGCGGTCACCCTTTCTTCAAGCGCCTCGTTGTACGATCTTCGGCACAAATAAAAGGTGTGAAAAAGCTTTTGTTCCTGTTCTTTGGTCGGGTCCAAGCGAAAACGCCATACGCTAACGGTTTCGTTCTCCTTGGTTTTCGATGTACCTTTTGATGGTCTCAAGTGGAGCCCCTCCTGTCGTCAGCAAGCAGAAGCTGCGTAACCAAAAATACTCGTTCCCAAGCGATGTTCGTATGTGCGGAAATTCTTTTTTGATGAGTCTTGATGACGCGCTTTTGTAAGCGTTGATAAACTTAGATAGTTCGGAATTGGGATGGGCCTTGAACAAAATATGGACATGATCGCGGTCGTGGTTCCATTCCTGAAGCGTGATATGGTAATTCGGCTGGATGTACTCAAAAATCTCACACAAACGCTCCGAAATGGCATCATCAATCACGTTACGCCGGTACTTAATCACCAAAATCAAGTGGTAATACATCAAGAACACTGAATGATTATTACTATCAAATTCCATATGATAGATGCCTTCTTGGCTATTACTACTGATAGTCTATCACAAGGAGGAAAAACACGCCATTCATCTCGCCGCCTAAGCGGCGGGAGAATTCTGGCGCAAGATCGTTAAAATATTACGTTGGTAGGGTTGTGGCAGGAAGGCAGTCAGGCACGAGGCAGGACGGAGCGGAACCCGGCAAAAAGTCGTGAAACATCGCCGCAAAAAGGGGTTCCAGTGATCGAGGCGCCTCGGCGGCGGATCAGGTACCCGCCGTACGGCCCTGTTCTTTTAAGCCCGCCCACACCATATGCTGAGCACGACCCGGGCAGGGCAAGAGTTATCCAATTGGCGGCACGCGACCCAACGAGGGGTCATGCAGATCGAGACGTCTAGCAGCCCAGAAAAATTCTGCGATCCAACAAGGGTTAGACGAAGAGGGCCTGAAAGTCCGTTTCCCACGGCCCGAAATGACCAGCCATTTAAAACGCATCACTGGCGGCAATCCGGATGATGTGTTCGCCAGATTGCAGTAAGCGCTACTGATGTATGAGTTATACCTGCACGGACATGTACCGGAGCGCTCGCATCCCATTGTGGGTCGCACTCAGTTTGTGGCTTGGCTTAAACAGGCGCTTATTACACGAGACCTGGGGCCCCTGCTCGCCAGGTCGATACACGCCGTTTCCTCAAGAGTACTGTGTTGTAAAGACTTCACCGAACTCCAAGACGTCTAGGGGATTCAATAACTCTCGGAGCAATTCCTGCTTAACCTAATAAATCCAGCGCACGTCACTGGCATTCGTACAATCCCATGCCGTCGACCGTCTCTCACTAGCCATTATCCGGCATCCACCGCCAAGAGTCCCTCTCCCATCGCCCAACGAATACCTTGCACTACCGGATCCTCGTCGCCCACGTCCGTTGTAACGAACGCCGCATGGGAGAAATTGTCGGGCACCCCGTGACCCATCGCTACCCCAACTCCCACCCATTTCAACATCTGTCGGTCATTCAAGCCGTCGCCAAAAGCCATGACATCTTGGGTATCAAATCCCATGAGACGGCATAACACCGTCAATGCATCGACCTTGTCAACATTAGGCGGGTTGACCGTGACCTTCGTCGCCCCAGGTTGCGGAAACACATGCACAAAGTACCCTTGCTCGTGTCCGTCAAATGCTCCAACGAAGCGTGCCACAGCCTCGTCGCGCTCCATGAACATGTACAGTTCCAGCGGATCGGCATTTAATTGTGCGCGATCATCTGTTAACACCATGTCCTCGGGGCGACGATAGTAGGTTTGGTGCGCCTGATCAAAGAAGTTAAAGACAACCGGCTTGCGATAACCCAAATAAGCGCGAACCATCACGTCATGATCCGTGCACCAATCAATCATTTCTTTGGCCTGGTCCAACGGAATGCCTCGCCGATAGAGTTCCACCTCTTGCCGTGTATCAAACAGATAGCCGCCGTCGTGCGCAATTAAGGGGCCTTTAATCCCAAGCTGTCGTTGAAACGCCAGCGCCGTGCGCCAACTGCGACCGGTAGCCAACACCACCATCACCCCGGAAAGCGACAATCGCTTCAGCCACGCGCTCGCCTGCGGGCGAATCACTTGGCTTTCATCGATCAATGTCCCATCCAAATCACAAGCAATCATTCGAATCATCCGCGTTCGCCTCACTATCATCCTGTCACGCCCGATCCTGTCCCCAAGCACCCGTCATCCGTGCGTGCACACGATCTGACTCCGGCGTGCCAATCCTCAAAATCGGCCATCTGGGTGCGAGAGGAATTACATAGTAATCCGGTCATCACGAAAATTCAACTCCTAACTTGGCCCAATTTTTCGCAAGCGTACGTCGCCATCGCCGCAGTACAAAGGACTATGCTCACAACTTTTCGAAATATGTATTGACTTCTGTTTTTCACCGTGTTATAATGAGATTTCCTCATTTCCCCTACTATTTGACGATTACCGTCTTAAGGAGGATTAACGTGATTCACAATAAATTCCGCGCTGGCCACCTTGCTCTGGCATCAGCACCGGCGCTCGCACTGCTCATTACTGCGGCCGGCTCCCCGCCCGCAACTCACGCGACCGCCAGCACCCGAAAAGCCGCATCAACCCACAAAGTGGTGGACATCACATATTGGTCGGGGCATCCGTCTGGAGCATTATATAAGGCGATAGCGCATCTAGTGAACGAATTTAATCGGACACACAAAGACATTCGTGTGAATGTGAAAGCCATCTATACCCAGGATCAAGGGTTGGCCGCCTTTGAGTCGGGCAAGGCCCCCAATGTCGGATTGTTGCCGACCGAGGATGCACCCGAATTCGCCCAGGCCGGAGCTCTCGTAAATCTTAAGCCGTACATCGACGGCAAGGACGGGCTCTCCAGTGCCCAGCTCAAACAATGGTTCTACCCTGCAGTGTGGAATGACATGACCATCGGTGGTGTCCGCTACTTATGGCCTGTCGAAAAGCAGGGCTGGATGGTTATCTATTACAACGAAACCTTATTCAAAAAGGCTGGTATTAAAAAGCCACCCAAGACTTGGAGCGCTATTGTCGCGGATGCAAAGAAGATCACGGCCTTGGGTTCCAAGTATCACGGCATCGCCTGGACTCCGTCGGTTCGGCAATTCTTTGACATGGCGGTATCAGACGGTGGAACCGTGTACAAAGGCAAAGTACACCGTACCGCGTTTGCGCTTGACAATAAGGGCAGCGCTCAGGCGCTCTCAATGTTGAGCACGATGGTGAAAAACGGATCCATGATTTTGACCAGCGGCTACAACTATCAATTGGACTTCGGCACAGGTGACATTGGCATGATTATGGACCGCACCACGGGATACACGTATGACTTGGCCGCAGCCGGCGGCAAGTTCCCAGTGGGGGCCATTAACAGCCCGGTGGGGTCCTCCAACAAGACCTCGATGGAAATAAAGGGAGCGTCGCTGGCCATGTTCAATACCGGCACCAGTGCGCAAAAACAAGCGGCTTGGACCTTTATGAAATGGATGTCGGCCCCTCAGGAAGAACTGTACTGGAGTGAACACACCAACTACATCCCGCTGGGCCCCGAAGATTATAAGCTGATCCAGCCCTACTGGAAAACCCACCCGGACCAAGCCGCAGGCTTTATTCCCAACCCCAGTGTGTGGTGGTTTGACCCGCGCACGGCCAACCTGGCCCCGGCCATTACGGCCATTAGTTCGGTGCTGGACAAGGCTTTAAATGGCACAATTGCCACCAATTCCGCCTTAAAGCAAATGACTACGGTCGGAACGCAATATCTGAGCGGTCAACTGAAGGGCTAGTTTTCCCGCTCATCTGACAGCGCTTGCGCACAGGAGGAAGCCAGCATGCTCAATATTTCCAGGGTGCGCGTGGGTACATCGACATCGGGTACCCCCGCCAAAACCTCGCCTAAAGACGGGTGGCGGGCCTTCCTCTTGCTGTTGCCAGCGTTTGCATTCGTCTTCATCTTTGTCTACTTGCCGGCTGGCATGTCTTTAGTGTTAGGATTTTTCCACTACCACCTCGCCGGCGTTGATACCACCTTTGGTGGTTTGACCGACTTTAAGGAAGCGCTCACGTATCCGGTCTTTTGGATAGCGGTGCGCAACACCCTCTACTATGCGCTACTGATGATCCCCACCACGCTTATCGGTGCCGTGCTGATCGCCTTTCTCATTCAAAAACAGACACGCATTTACGCCATCATTCGCACGGCGGTCTTGCTGCCTTACATTACCCCGGTGATCGCCACGACGATTTCGTGGTTATGGATGTTTAACCCGCAGTACGGCGTGCTCAATGCGTTTTTGGGACTCTTTCACATTCCGCCGTCGCAGTGGCTTTTGTCTCCGGCCATGGCGATGCCGTCGGTGGCCCTCTACAGTTTGTGGCACAATCTGGGGTTCGCGGTCGTGATTGTGTTGGCGGCGCTAGGCAACGTACCGAAACCGGTGATGGAAGCGGCTGCGATTGAGGGCTGCAACTCATGGCAGCGGTTTTGGAAGATCCTCTTGCCCTTTTTATCACCGACGCTCTTTTTCTTGGTCATCATTACGTCTATCACCACATTCCAAGCCTTTTCGCAAGTCTATGCCTTGTCGGGAGGCCTCGGCGGCCCCGAGTATGCCACCACGACATTGCTTTTGCTTCTCTATCAAACCGCATTTCAGTATTTCCACTTTTCCTACGCTGCCACGATGGCCATTTTTCTGGTGTTAATCATTTTAATCTTTACTTTGATTCAGAATTGGTTAGCCAAAAGGTGGGTGTTTTACGATTGATACGCCAACAAAAACACTTTTTGCCCGGTAAATATATTCGCGTGATTGCAGCTTGCCTTATTGCCATTGCGTTTTTGTTCCCGCTCTATATCTCCTGGAATACATCATTGCTCACCAAACAGAATTTATTTACCTACCCCCCGCATCTCTTGCCGAACTGGGATTTTGACAATTATATCCGCGCTTGGCACATGGGCGCCTGGCTTATGTACTTTGGCAACAGCTTATTTATCACTCTCACCACCCTCGCTATCGCCTTAACCACCAGTGTGCTGGCGGCTTATGCTTTGTCGATGCTGCATTTTAAAGGTCGGGAATGGCTCTTTTTTGCCATCTTGTTTGTGCTCATGGTGCCAGCCGAAGCTCTCTTAATTCCCAACTATATTATCTTGAATATGATGCACCTCATTAATACGTATTGGGCGCAAATTTTGCCGTATGGCGCTTCGGCATTTGGGGTGTTTTTGCTGCGTCAGGTGTTTTTGTCGATTCCGTCGTCGTATTGGGATGCTGCCCGTCTGGACGGCGCGGGCCACATGCGCTTTCTCTGGTCTATCGCGCTGCCGATGGCCCGACCCACGCTCTACACCATCGGCCTTTATATCTCGATTGGCGCCTGGAATTCGTTCATGTGGCCGCTCATGGTCACGAGCAGTCCCAATGTGCAACCAATTGAAGTGGAAGTGTCGCGTCTCATGATTAGCAATTCCGTCGATTGGCGCCGCCTCTCCGCAATTGGCGTGTTTGCCACCATTCCGCTGGTCATTGTATTCTTAGTTCTGCAAAAGTACATCATTCAAGGCATCAGCAGAGGAGAGGGAATTCAAGGATGACATCACGTGCTGCAACGATTGCCGACTTGGTGCCGGCTGCCCTACACCTACTCAACCCCAACAGAGCGGCACCGTCGGTGCTAAGTCCGCAGGCGTCGGCAGGCGACGTCGATCAAGTCATTATCTGGCTCATCGACGGCTTCGGTTATGACCAATTAACGACAGCCCTCGAACAAGGGCTAATGCCGCATCTAAAGCAGCAGTTGCAAGGTGGTCTAGCCCATGTGGACGCGATTCAAACAGTCAATCCATCGATGACGCCGGTCGCCCTGGCCAGTCTTCTAACCGGATCAGAGCCATCCCGGCACGGAATTGTCGGCCAGGTCATCTATTGCGAAAACGCGGCTGTCGATGTGTTGCGCGGCCCGCTGCCGGATAATCTGCGCCTAGCCACACCGGAGATTGGCGAGTTGGCGGACGAGGCCGGAGTGACTTATGATGCCGTCTTGCAAAACAATATTTTGCGGGGACCTTTGACGTCTTTGTTGCATCAAAGACCCGAGGCGATCCGCACGTATATTCGGGAGTCGGGCATTGCGGCGGTACTGAACGACGTATTGATCAAGCGCCGCCGTGGGATTGTGTATCTCTATACGTCGGGCATCGATGCCATCAACCACAGTCGGGGCGCCTATCAAATGGAGTGGCGGGCCGAGGTAGAGTCGCTAGACCGAACCATCGCTCAAATGCAGGCCCCTAACGAGTTCAAGAGTTGGCTGTGGATCACGGCGGACCATGGGCACGTGCCCATGAAAGGGGTTATTCTCTACAGCGATCTCAAAGCACGCTTGCCCGAAATTGCCGATCACCCCGCCCAAATCGGTACCGCAATTGCGATTGATGCACCCGACCGCGATGCGCTGCACCAGGCGCTTGCCGACATCGCCCCTGTTCCAGTGGACATTGTTCCGCTCAATGATTTGGTATCCAGCGGATACTTTGGCGCGACTGATTTAGGCGTATTCCGAGCGCGACTGGGCGAATACGTCTTGCGGCCAGCCCCAGGCTGGGGCTGGGCTGAGTCCCCCGGCGATGCACACCTCTGGAGTCATGGTGGCATTAGTCCGCAGGAAATGACCGTGCCCTGGGTGCAGATGCCATTGCCTATAGGCAGGTCAGCGTCGTGATCAGTGAAGGGAGCCTCCCATGAATGAGACCTTTGGCGGCATTGTCCAAGAAACCGTGTCGACTTCGATCCCCTGGTGGCCTGCAGCCAAACCCAACGCCGATGGCGATGCCCCCAACATCCTCATCATCATTTTAGATGACACGGGTTGGTCGGACTTTGGCTGCTTTGGATCTGAAATCGCGACGCCCGCGATTGATCGGCTGGCGGCACGAGGACTCCAGTACACTGAATTTCACGTCACACCGCTGTGTTCTCCGACCCGTGCCTGTCTTCTCACCGGACGCAATCACCATGCCGTCGGCATGCGATTTTTAAGCGATGTCGATACCGGCTTTCCGAATTCTCGCGGCGCAGTTGCCACCAATGTGGATACGTTGCCGCGGCTTTTGTCCGACCTGGGCTACGCGTGCTACTTGGTTGGCAAATGGCACCTGACCCCGCGCCATGAAATCACCCCGGCCGGCCCATTTACGCACTGGCCGTTGAGCCGCGGATTTCACAAGTTTTACGGCTTTTTAGACGGGTGCACCGATCAGTACTGCCCGGAACTGTATCAAGACAACCAGCCCATTACGCCAAGACGCGACGCCAATTACCACCTAAGCCAGGATTTGGCGGACCATGCCATCAGCTATATTACCGATCACATCACCTATCGCGAGCGCACGCCCTTCTTTTTGCAGTTGGCGTTCGGTGCTCAGCACGCCCCGATTCAAGTCCCCGCTCCGTACATTGAGCGCTACCTTGACGTCTTTCGAGTGGGCTGGGACCAAATTCGCCAAAATCGGCTAACGCGTCAAAAGGAATGGGGCTTGGTCCCGCCGGAAACTGAGTTGGCAGCGCGGAACCCCGGTGTTCCAGCATGGGACTCCCTATCCGAGGACGAGCGTACCCTGGCCGTCCATTTGCAAGCGGCCTACGCCGGATTTCTCGAACATACTGACGCCCAAATTGGACGAGTTTTGGACACCCTAGACCGCCTACACTTGACCGACAACACGGTGATTATGCTGTTTTCCGACAACGGCGCCAGCCGCGAAGGCGGACAGCAGGGGACCGTCAACGTCAACAGTGTCTATAGCGGGATCGTGCGCAACATTCAAGATGAGCTAGCCGACCTGCCACAGCTCGCGGGACCGGCGGGACCAAGCCACTACCCTGAAGGCTGGGCCATGGCCAGCAACACGCCTTTTCGTCGATACAAGCAATTTGTTGATTTAGGCGGGGTGCGCTCGCCCCTGATTGTGAGTTGGCCTCGCGGCATCCCTCAATCCGGCCAAAGCCGCGCGCAATTTGCCCATGTAATTGACTTGGCGCCTACCCTGCTCGAGATTGCCCAAGGAAAAGAGCCGGACGCTGACCGGTTCGACGGAAAAAGTTTGAAGCGCACATTTGCGTCGCCCCAAGCCCCTAGTCCCCGTGATCTACAATATTTTGAAACGCTGGGCCATCGGGCCATCCGCTATCAGAAGTGGCGGGCGGTCACGGAGCACCAAACCGGTCGCGACTATGCGGACGATGTGTGGCGCCTCTATGACGTATCCAAGGACTTTTCGGAGTGTCGCGATCTGGCGGCGCACTATCCGCAATTGTTGCAACAACTGCAAGAGCTGTGGTGGCAAGAAGCCCGTCGCTTCCAGGTCCTGCCACTGGATGACCGACCCTTGGCGGCTCTCTTGGAGTTTCGATCACCTCAAGGGTTGCTCACGCGCGACCGGCTCACCTTTTACCCAGGACAAAGCCACATCCCCTTTGCGACGGGACTTACGGGCATCGACCGATCCATGCGCGTCACGGCCCACTTGCATTGGTCGGGCTCCGTGAGCGCGGGAGTCATCGTCGCCAGCGGCACTACCGAAGGCGGATACTGGTTGGGGATCGAGCAGGGCCGGGTCGTGTTCAAATATCGCATGCTAGCAGCCCAGCTGACCTTACAAGCAAGGACGGCGCTTTCCCTGCAAGACCATGACGTCGGCTGGGCCGTCCGACGCCAGCCCGACGGAACCGCGCAGATCCAGTTGCATTGCGACGGTGAGTTGATGGACCAAGGATGGGTAGCCCTCACGGCTCGCCATCTTTCCTTTTGGGGCTTGGACATCGGCACCAGCGGCACGAACTGGGAGGCTGAGCCTTTGCCTGCAGGTACCGTGGTTTCGGTCACGTATGAGTTTTTCGATCCCGTGTCGTGCCACGCGATGGCGCAGTCCATGCTAAACCGTCAGTAGCGCAGCTCGCGCGGAGGTCACTACTCAAAGCAGGATCGGCACCGTAGGTTAGGAGGTCAGGCTCGCCAGATGACACACACGGCGTTCGCGCCTTTTCATGTCATGGTCAAACCGATTGGCGCAATCTGCAATCTAGACTGCGAATACTGTTATTATCTGAGCAAGCGCGATCTCTACCGCGGACATTCTTTTCGCATGGCGACGGCGACGTTAGAACGGTACGTGCGCCAGCTGATCGAAAGCCAGCCCGCCGGCGAGGTTACACTGGCTTGGCAAGGCGGTGAGCCCACGCTTTTGGGACTTGAATTTTTCCAACAGGCGGTGACTCTGGCCGAGCGCTATCGCCGTTCCGATCAACACATCGTCCACACCTTGCAAACCAACGGTACCCGCCTCACCGACGATTGGGCGCGTTTTTTAAAGGAACACGACTTTTTAGTCGGCATCAGCATCGATGGACCCCCGCCTCTCCATGACGCCTATCGCGTTGATAAACACGGTCGGCCGACATCAACACAGGTGCTGGCCGGATTAGCGACATTGCAAAAACGGGCGGTTGCCATTAACGGCTTGTGTACCGTGCATGCTGGCAACGTCGAGCATGCCTTGGAAGTGTATCGCTTTCTAAGAGACGAGTGTCAAATCTCCTTCATGCAATTCATTCCGATCGTCGAACCCATCGACACCCCGCCTTATGTGAGCTCCCGCACCGTCAATCCCAAGCTGTGGGGCCAATTTCTGATCGCAGTCTTCGACGAATGGGTGCAACGCGACGTCGGAAGCGTCTTCGTCCAAATCTTTGAAGCGGCGTTGTCGGCCTGGCTCGGCTTGCCTCATGGCTTATGTATTTTTTCCGAAACCTGCGGGCGCGCCCTGGCATTAGAACATAACGGCGACGTCTATTCCTGTGATCACTTCGTGGATGCGGAGCACCGGCTGGGCAATCTGAACAATACAACGCTGGTGCAACTTCTGGACTCGCCCCAACAAAAACAGTTTGGCAATGATAAACAGGAGCGCCTGGCAAACCAATGCCGCTCATGCGACGTTTTGTTTGCGTGTCGTGGCGAATGTCCCAAAAACCGCTTTGCGCGAGGACCCTCAGACGATCCTGACTTAAACTATCTATGCAGCGGCTACCAGGACTTCTTTCACCACATTAACGGCCCCATGTCACAGTTGGCCAATCTCATTAGACACGGTCGGTCCGCGTCTGAGATTCTCAAACTGGAGTTTCGCCGTTAGTCTCCAGCCAAGGCCACAACCATGATGAGTAAAGCGTTTCAGGCATTAGCGGTGTGTAAGGGTAGTGCTGTCAGGTCTTTCTGAGGAGCATACTGATTCAGGTCAAAGAGATCATATAATTGTTGTTGAATCGTCGACCGTGTAGTCAACACGCGATGGAGAGTCGTCGCATTCATTTGGAGATAAATTTCTTGGATGTCGGTTAACTCCTGTTTGAGGACGAGGGCGCTCATACCCAATTGATGCTCTGCGACGGTACGCATCATCAGCTTGAGAACCAACAAGGCCAAGACACACACCAGCGCGTAGACGCGAATTTTACTATCCGTCCAATGGCGCAAGGGTTGAATGCGCACTAGGTCCGGGGCTTTTAGCACTCGGAAATCGTCTTCAATTTGGACTTTGTCGCGATTATAGGCGGACAAAATCGCCTCGATCGTCAACGACTGGTCGGTGGAGAAGAGCAAGCGTTTCCCATGTTCCTGATACCGCGCTGCTCGAGCAGCGCGGTTCGCACGTAACCGAAGGTGGTCTTGATCATCCACCGCGACCGTCCAAAAGCGTCCACCGCGTAATTTGGCTTGGAGTTTAGCCAACCCCGCTTGGCGGGTGGCAGACGATCCCCGGACATGCGTGGTCCAATACTCTTGAAGAGCATCGTGGGCTCGGCGTATCTGGCGATCCAACGCACGCCGCTGGCGTGCGGCCAATCCCGGATGGTAGGTCATCACGACGGTGGCGGACAATCCATAGACGGTGCGTTCTCCGGTCCAAACGCGGAGATTTTCATACGTGTGGGGATAGGCCTTTAATGGCTTCGCCAACAAATCGCGATGGTGGGTGCCCACCAGGCCGCCAATCACATCGACCCGCAAGGGAGCGTCCTTCGGTTTGTGAGCCATCAGGGCATTTAAATTCGCTTGCGAATTGTTCCCCCGATCAAAGATCAAGATCAGATGATGGGCATCCTGCTGGAGCCGTGCGATGCGGGTAATGAGTCGCGTCATGCTTTCCGGAAATAGTTTCGCATCGTGGCAGTTCCCCCGATAGACCAGAGACAGTAACGGGAACCCGCCATCCCGGGTCGCGGCGAGGGCTAGCCCCACCTGGCGTTGGGCATCACGCCCCGCTTTGTTATGGCCGCGTTGCGCGCGGCTCGCGGCTGTCTCTGGTTGAAAAAAGGTGAAACAATTGGTGGCATCGTAAAGGACTTCGTCCAAGCGAATCCGATACTGGGTTTGGACGTTATCCCAAATCGCCTCTTCAATCCGCAAAATCGTATCGGTTTCTAAGAGCGGGGCATCATCGGTCGTGGGCGACACGGAGGCTTCGGGGCACAGGAGATCCCACTGATCCCAAAAATTTTGGGCGTCCAACAGGGTGGGCGGTAACTCCCAGCGTTCGGGGACGATCGTCTTTTGGACCCAGGAGCCGAATCCCCGCCAACTCTTGTCGGGCGCGCACAGTTTGGCCAGAATGCCTAACGCCACGTAGGTTCCGGGCGTTAATCCTTGATGCCGTTTGGGGACTAACCGATCCACGGCGGGGACGATGCCGAGTCGTTCGATCATGCCTAAGACGGCCGCCGCCCAGCCAAAGGCTTTGGCATGCACCGCTTGGGGAGGCGTGCCGACCCGACAGCGATCCCGAATGTGATCCGCGGTGCCCAAATAAATCGTCTCGGTTTTGACGCGACTCGGGCCTGATCCAGGCCCTTTCCCCGCATCACTGGGATGTAATTTCACGCGATACGATCGTTGGTAATAATAGACGGGTTCTTTCATTCCGGGAATATGTTTGACCACTATCGTTGCCATGATGCCATCGCCTCCTATTAACCTGACATATTCGCCATCATATCCAGCATATCCTGCTAAGAATAGCAATATTGTACTAACCTTACACTTTCAATGCCCCAAAAGCCTTATCAGGTCTCAATTTCAGCTGTCAGATTTTTATAACGGCGAAACTCCAGTCAAACCCCAGGCCCGATAGTCCAAGACGCAAACGCTATGAAAAGCGCGCCGTTGCAATTCGCTCACACCGTATCCCTACGGCAACGCCGTCATTACAAATAAGGGTGAGACCACTTTTCACCGGAGTACCGTGCGCACAATCTTTTGCACACTTTGAAGGCCGCGATCATGGACGTCAAGCCCTGGGCTATACGCACAGACGCTCACGGCGGCCACATGCGATGTGTCCAGCAGCCCTTTTACGATGGCTGTCAACTCTGAGACCAAAAATCCGCCGGTGCTGGGATAGGACTGAGCCGGATTTTCCGCCAAATCCAAGACGTCCACATCAACATGCACATAAGCAGGCACCCCAATCGCGCGAACGCGCTGTGCCAGGGCCTCCGGATCGTTCACGATCGGAATGCCCAGTTGTTCAAGCAATCGGGCCTCGGGCGGATCCAAGTCGTGCGTTCCCACCATGGTGACGCGCTCGATGGGCACGGGTTGTAGCCGAGCCGCCTCAGCCACGCTGGGCAGCGAGCCGCCAATCAACACATTGAGCGGCATCCCCCCTAAAAACCCGCTTGTCGAGCTTTCAGGTGTGTGAATGTCGCCATGCGCGTCAATCCATACCACCTGCACGGCAGAATGAAACCGTTGCAAGGACCCCACCGGCAGTGGAGCCACCGTACACTCGCCGGCTACAAAAAGCCAGCGCCGAGTGGGATCGAGGCCGTCGGCAAAGCGGGCTTGAAACGATTGGCAAAGCGCCTGCCACGAGGCAACATCCCCCTCTTGCCGGCTGGACTCAAGGCGTTTGTCGGGCTTGATCCCCAGAGATCCGAGAATTCGATCAGGTCCGCGCCACATATCGTGTCCCGGTTCGGAGCTAAACGGCACCGTCACAATCTCCCAATCCGGCATGCCAATCCCCCCTATTGCTTCGTGCTTACCGCGTGGTTGTATACATCGCGGCACGAGGCCCACCACACATCCGGATACAAACGGCGCCAGGCTTTGACGGTCTCAGCAATGACGCGCAAAAATCCTGGGCGTCCCGATATCCACGGATGCAGGGTCAACACAAAAGCCCCGCCGACATCGTGGCTTCCTTCAAAATGCGCTGTCCAAAGACTCATCACCTGTCTGGGGTCGTTCATCGGATACTCCCAGCCTGCAAACGGCAAATAGCCCCACTGCTCCCAATCATCCATCCACCAAGTGCACGGAATCTCCAACAATCCTTCCGGGGTGCGATAGGGACCATCGTCCCCCATCAAACTGGAATCGTACAAAATCCCATGTTCCGCTAAAAGGCTTAACGTTTTGGCGCTGGGTGCCCATCCAGGCACACGCGACCCAATCATTTTTTGTCCGCTCACGCGCTCTAACACAGGCAAGGCCAACTCAATCTCGGCACGCTCTTCATCGTCTGAGACGCGGTCGGGTTTGACGTGAAAATGACCATGATGGCCGATTTCGTATCCTTGCTCGGCAATCGCCCGGATTGTTTCTGGATACAGTTCTGCCATACGGCCCGGCACAAAAAAGGTCGCCGGCAATTGTTCCTCTTCTAACCAGCGAAGAATGCGCGGAATGGCTATCGCGGGTTCATATTCCGCCAGAGACCGAACCGAGGGGCGATTGGCCAGCGACCCAACCGCCGAGCCTTCAAATCCCACCACCCCATCGATATCAAACGTCAAAAGCGCTGCACTGTGATAGCCGTCAGGCCATTGAAAACTTGCCACGACAATCCCTCCCGACCCCTTAAAATTCGTGCTCAGTGAGCCAATGATGGTAGCTGGCCAGGCCTTGCTCGAGCGACACCTGCGGAACATACCCCAATTCTTCGTGCGCCCGCCTTAAGCTAAAAAGCCCCTGCCGATCATAGCCCAAAAGACCTTCACCCAATTCCATCACCGCGTCCGGCACCAGTGCGCGCACCATCTGGGCCAGATCCCCCAACGTTACCTGCTCACCCCCAGTAATATTGTAGACGGTAGATCGGTGAACACCGATCTGTGCCGCCTTGATCAGCCCTTGCACGACGTCTTGCACATGAACCAACTGAACTTTTTGGTCGCGTCCCGACGACAAACGATAGGGACGGCGATCGATGGCACAGCGCAACATATCGTGAACGTCTTCCGGCAAGCGCTGGCCTGGTCCGTACACTTGGGAGATGCGCAGGCTCATAACGTCCACGGCATAGCGCGTCCTATACACATGGGCCATCAGATCGATGGTCGCTTTGGTCACACCGTACGGCGTTGTGGGCGCCAGCGGATGCGATTCATCCACCTCCGGTTCAAGACACACGCCGTAGGCGCACTCCGAGCTCATCAGAACCACGCGGCGAACATGATTCTGGCGCGCCGCCTCGAGCACCGCCATCGTGCCATCGATGTTGGCCACCACGGTGCCTAGTGGCGCGTCTAGCGACACAGCCGGGTGCGATTGTCCAGCCGTGTGGATAATGGCATCCACGTCAACGTTGGACAGCACTTCGAGAAATCGGGCCCAGTCGCTCAGTTCTCCCCGAATGACTTGATGGTGATATTCGGCTCCGCGCCTAACCTCACCGCCCTCACGATTGTACTCAATCACGCCGTACCCCTGATCGAGGAGCGCCGCAACCAAATGTCGTCCCACAAAGCCTTGCCCACCGGTGACCAAAACAGTGGGTGCCTTTACCATATGATCGTGCCTCCGTCTGCTACCAGGGCGTGCCCGTCCACAAATGAGGCTGCCGACGACAACAAAAAGAGAGCCGCCTGCGCGATCTCGTCAGGCGCTCCCAGCCGCCCCAATAAAACTCCGCGGGCATCTTCCGCCTCAGCCTCGGCAGGGTTGGCCGACAATTGCCATACGCCTTGCAACAACGGGGTGCGCGTAGCGCCTGGACACAAAGCATTGACACGAATGGCGCGATCGCGCCATGCTACCGCCAACGACCGCGCTAATGACACCACTGCGCCTTTGGTGGCCGCGTAGACGGGACTTTGCGCCGTTCCCACAAACACGAGTTCCGATCCTATCAACACCACCGAACTCCCAGAGCATAAGAGCGGGCTGAAATACTTAGCCACCCAGGCCGGCCCATTCACATTGACGGCAATCTGACGCGTAATGTCCTCATCCTTCATCGCTTCGATTGGCACGGCAATTTGAATGCCTGCCGCATGCACGTACCCGTCAATCGGACCCGTGATCTGCAAACTCGCCGCTTTCACCGAAGCTGGCGACGACACATCCATCGCAAGATATGTCCCTTCCGTCGCGGCGGGCATAATATCACAATTTGTTACCCGATGCTGATTCTTCATTAAAGCTGAAACAATTGCTGCGCCTATGCCGCTGCTTCCGCACACGACCACATAATGTCCCATACGTTCGCCTCCCCTGCCGCCATCGCTAATACGCACGTGATCTTGGAGGAAATCTCCAAAGGTGTCAAGCCGCGCAGCATCCACTCCTTTAATCCCCGGACGGGCTGACCATCTGAATCCCTGCGCGCCCGGACCGACGCCCATCCCCCGCCAAAGCCATAATGCCATCTCGCCCGTCGTGTTAGCACGATTGAACCCGCACCCAAACAAGGCCGACGGGCGGGACAGAACGGATCCAAAAGACCAAGCCGCCCTTATGAAAGTCGCTCCCGATTAAAGGAGTTGGCATACCAACATCGAAGCTTTTAATAGGAAGATTCAACCCAAATGGATCGTCCAGGGGAGAAAGGCAATGGCAAAACGGCGCTTTCACGCGCTTACGCACGGTGGGCCTCTGCCACAGTTGGGCGACTCAGTCCTATTGGTGGTTGACGGCCAGGGCATCTTTTCGACCTCGCTTTTGCGTGTTGACGGCCAGATCATATATTGCCAAAGCATTCCCGCCTATTGTGCGCCCAAACAGAATTTACGGATGTTGTTCCCCGTGGACAATCACCTGTGGACCCTTTTGGTTCAGGTAGAACGCGACCAACCCGTGCCCGACGTCATCCGCTTGCATATCCGTGGCCCGGCGTCCGATCCTGATCCCCGCCAACACCCGCGCTATCCAATCGCTGTCGCAGTGTCGGCGCAGTTTCCGGACGGACACATCCTTCGCACGCAATCCACCGATCTCTCGCTCAGTGGTGTTGGGGTTGTCGTCAACCAGTTGCCGCCAATTGGAGCTCGGCTGCAGCTAAAGCTCACCCATCATCACATCACCGTGGAAGTGTTGGCGCAAGTGGTACGCCAAATGCCCGATTCCGATAGCACCGGCGTTTACATCGCCCTCATGTTTATCAATCTGGCGACACCCGATCGTGACACGATCCAGACCTGGATCGACGAGGAGTTGCCCCACCTCTGACGCGCAATGCTCACCCGGATCGACGCCAAGCATCTCAAAGCACGCAACATCCGCAGATCATGGTACAGAATCGCGCAACTTGCCAAACTTGACTAATAAGATGACTTGGCTATACTTTAAGAGCGCGCAAATTGTCAATATACGGGAAGAATTACCGTCTAACGTGGCGAGGACGCGATTTTTTATTCTGGTCGCAGGTTGTCATCGCGCGTATCGCTGCTCTGTGATTTGACGCGGCGTGTCCTTGGATTGACCACGGCTAGCCCGCCCGGGCTCCGCCCATCTAAAGCGAACCCGCCGGGACACGGTGGAATCGCGGTTTCTTGAATCGACGTACGAACGACCACTATTTTCTTAAGGAGGCCTCGTGATGGCGAAAAGTGCTTCGGAGGTCGAAGAAAAGACAGGCTATCATAAAGTGTTGGGCCTCAGTGGTCTGACATTTGCGTCCGTCGCCGGGGTTATCGGCTCCGGCTGGCTCTTAGGCGCGATTACCAGTGCCAACTATGCAGGACCTGCCGCAATTTTGTCGTGGATCATCGGTGGCATTTTTATTCTCGGGATTGCCATTCCGGAAATTGAAGTGGCCTCCCTCGCCCCGTCCTCGGGCGCACTGGCGCGCTGGCCGCAATTGACGCATGGCAAGATGGCAAGCTTCTTGATGGGATGGATGTTGTTCTTCAGTTATGCCACGACGCCCCCCATCGAAGCGGAGGCGGCGTTGCAATATAGTGCGTCGTATATCCCCAATGTCTACAATACCAGCACGGGCTTGCTCACCACCCGCGGATTGGTGCTGGGTGTCCTGCTGCTCATTTTGTTCTATTTTCTCAATTACTTTGGGATCAAGCTGTTTTCCCGCGTGAATAATGTCATCACTGTGCTAAAAGTGCTGGTGCCGCTTATTACGATTGTCGCTCTCTTTACAGTGGGTTTTCACGGCCATAACTTTACCGATCCACGTTACGGAGGGTTTATGCCCTATGGCTGGGTCGGAGTTTTCAGCGCCGTGTCGTTGGGTGGTGTTGCGTTTGCTTACGAAGGGTTTCGCCAAGCCATTGACCTCTCCGGTGAAGCCCGCAATCCCAAACGCGATGTGCCGTTGGCTTTGATCTTCACCGTGTTTGGGACGATGTTGATTTACGTGCTCTTGCAGGTCGTCTTTATCGGTGCGGTCCGAGGTTCGGAACTGACCCACGGATGGGCTCATCTCATTCTCGCCTCTCCGTTTGCCCATCTCGCCTTGGCGCTGAACTTGGGTTGGCTGGCCATTATTCTGTATGCTGACGCGATCTATTCACCACTAGGGACAGGCTTCGTCTATTTCACGACCTCATCCCGGGTTTTGTGGGCCCTTCCCCAAAATGGCGTGGCCCCGAAATCCCTGGCCCGTATGCATCCCAGGCACGGAGTCCCCATCGTCGGCATGATCATCACGCTCATTGTCGGTGCCCTCACACTCTTACCGTTCCCGGCTTGGAGCGCTCTGGTGGGCGTCGTAACCTCTATTTCCGTCGTCACCTATATGTCGGTCGGCGTCTTTGCGATGGTATTAAGGCGCACCGTCCCCACCATGGCTCGCATAAAAATCGGCGGGATGAAAGTCTTTGCGCCCATTGCGTTTCTGTTCGGCTCTCTCATTTGGTATTGGACCGGATGGCCCATTGACCTATGGATTGGCGCCATTTTCTTTGCCGGGTTCTTAGGCTTTTTGATTTATGCCGTGCGCACCAAATCGTCGTGGACGGACATTAAAGCGGGCGCGTGGATGGTCGCCTTGGGCTTGTTCATCACCCTCATGAGTTACATTGGCAGCAGCGATTTCGGCGGTAAAAACTATATCCCTTATCCCTGGGATAATGTGGTGGTGTTAGCCGGGTCGCTGGTCTTTTACTTCTGGGGGGTCCACTCGGGCTTTGTCACCGATGCCTTGAAGCAATTTATCGCAGACCACGACGCACAAACCGCGTCGCCGCCGTCATAAACCGCTCGCGATGCGTTTATTCAAATAGATACCGTAGCCTAACAAGGGGGCCACCCGGCCCCTCTTGCTGTTTTCCTCGGGTAATTGGACCGAACACGACAGGCACGCCCTGAGCGCTTAACGCGCGCGGCTTCCCGAAGCGCTTGGGGTGGTAGGTCGGCGCGACCACGGCTACACACGCCCGCCACGGTTTAGAGTCGGACTTCGCCCGTTTTGAGGATGGTTGTCGTACGCTCTAAAGAAGAGACTTGCCGGACATGGGGACCGTACGGAAATTATTAAGGCGGTGCTGGCCCGAATGTGAAGATGCTCCCGACGACTGTAGCGCTTGTCCCAGGTTTCAACCAGAGGGGCAAAAATCCTCGGCATCGAAGGTCGGCCGATTGCGTGTGGCAATCTGGAGACAACTGGCCCTTTCCCTCAACCACAGACGGCGCGAGGTACCGTTGCGGGTGCCTGGCATCGGCGATAGCGAGGGTGCCAGGCAGGTGCAACGCGCGCCAAATTGCGGATTGACTCGGCGGCATGTCGCGTCCTGTAAAGCGCATTGCGTGCAGCGTAGCCAATTGCTCTTGAGTCAGGCCACCGGCTCACTGACCAATCGCCAATAAACTCGAGTACATAGTCTCCGGCAAAATCAAAAATTGGCCATTGTTCGCTACGAACCGTAAACGGCGACGCCGCTCGTGGCCGATCCAGTCTATCCAACTCTCGCGTGCGCGACAGCGATATGCCACCGCACGATCTCCAGGTTCGTTACCAACGACACAATCACTTCGGACCGTGAACAGGATGTGTCAATTGGCGCTGATGTGGTCATACACCACCGATAAACTAGCGAGACCTTTTCTCTTGACCGTGCAACCGCGTGGCTTTGCGGTTACATACCGAATTCTTGGCCCCCGGACCACAATTGCTGCGCATGCTTGCGATCCATCCCTGACAACCCGGGGTATAATGATCGGGGAGGATGGGACCGTGGAGGCGTTGCTCAGCCCCAAAGTCGATTTTGTGTTTAAACGCATTTTTGGCACGGAAGACAATCGCGACGTGTTGCTGGCGTTTCTCAATGCTATCTTTGAAGATTCGGAGCAGCCGTTAGTGGACAGCGTCGAGATTTTAAATCCGTTTGTGGAAAAAGATGCCTTGACGGATAAAATGTCGGTGCTGGATGTGAAAGCGCGCACCGCCGCAGGCATGCTGATCGATATCGAAATTCAAGTGCGCGACCACCAGGACATGGCCAAACGGACCTTGTTCTACTGGTCACAATTGTTTCAGCAACAATTGAAAGTGGGAGACGACTATCATCAGCTGCACAAAACGGTGACGGTCAACGTGCTCGATTTCACGGCCTTACCAGACACCCCGTATCATAGTACGTTTCACCTGCACGAGGACCGCACGGGCCGGTTATTGACGGACCTGCTGGAAGTTCACTATATTGAACTGCGCAAGCTGTACGCGCAATCCCTCGGCTTGGAGCGGCGCTTGGTGCGCTGGATGCTGTTTCTCACCACCCAAACCCGTGAACGATTGGAGGAACTTGCCATGGCCGATCCAGCTTTAAAAAAGGCGTTGACGACGCTCGAATGGTTGAGCCAAGATGCTCACACGCGGGAACTGTATGAAGCGCGGCAAAAGGGGCTCATGACCTATCAAGCCGATCTAGCCGGCGCTCGGGAACAAGGACGGCAGGAAGGCCGCGCCGAAGGACGCGAAGAAGGCCGGGAAGAAGGCCGCGCCGAAGGACGCGAAGAAGGCCGAGCCGAAGGCGCTCAGCGCAAGGCCGTGGAGGTGGCCCGCTATCTCCTGACCCGGGGCATCGCGGTCGACGAGGTGGCCCAAGCAACCGGCTTACCCGTCACGGACATTGCCGCGCTGACGCGCACATTGCCCTAAAACCTCGCCCCGGACAGTGGTCGCGAATTGTCGGGCGCGTAGTGGCGTCCTCTTCGATGATGAACGGCGCCAGCCACTACGTTCAGTCGGCAGGCTGGATCGGTAGCTGCCTTTTCGCTGCACACTCCAGTCTCCCCAGAATACCAAGCGCCTGCTGCCCTGACAGGATAGTTCGCCCGGCGGGCCAGGCAATTGCCGTATTTCCATGGAAGATGGCTCAGATAATCGGTTGAAATAGATCCGTGGATTGATCCGATCGCTCCTGCCGGTTTGAACATGCGAATGACGTTCGCCCATCTTGGCGCTTACGCCTATCCCGCCTACAGTCAGTAGCACCCGCGAGAAGCCCAACTATGAGGGCTGTACCGGAGTCAGTGTGGGTCCATGGAAGGAAGGCACAAAACGCGCCGAATTTTCCAGCGGCACTAAGTGACCATCATATGAAAGTCAAGACGGAGAGCAATGCTGCCGACCACGATCCACAGGAGCGCAGGTCTCAGTCAGGACTCTACCCCACGGCATTCTTTTTTACCCACAGTTCCTCAGGTTATTCCGTTCTCTTGGTTGCTATCATGCTCGATATTCAGTGCCGCTATGTGATTTGCCTTACTGAATGGGGCTAGCGCTAAATGGGTGGGAGCGCACAAGTCACACCCTCCTACCGGGTGACCGAATGATCAACTGAGTGGAATCAAGTTGTTCCCCTCTAGTCTTCCAAATTGCACTGGGGTTTAAAACGCCAAGTCGCACGGATATTAGCGTTCCGACTCGACGCACGCACTGAAGGCCGCTTCAGGGTTTATGTGACCTGGGTTGTACAGCACGCGAGCGGTTCGTTTGCTGAGGGGGCCCAACGGCAGGGAACGAATAACTCCTCATGCGCATGTTTGATGAGGAATTTCAGAGCAGTAAAACACAAAACAGAAGAGGTGGCATTCATACCACCTCGTTCCGTTGCTAACCATTAGCTGTACAATAGCGAACGCTCGGACTCCGGATCGAAAATGTGCAGTCGGGACGACGCCAAGCCAATACGCGCTGAATTGCCGGCCGAGCCCTTCCACTCATTGCTGGTCCGGACCACGCATTCGGAGGAACCAATGTCCAAATGTGCAATAATCTCATGACCCATGGGTTCAACCAACCGAATCATGGCGTCGAGCGGGATATAGCCGCTGGGCAATTGGCCCCCCTCGGCAAACACAATATCCTCGGGGCGAATGCCGATAATGGCTTGATTCCCCGTAAGCTTTGACGCGGCTTGCTGCAATTCATTGGGCAAGTCCATCGTTTGATTCTCAATATTCGCCACCACCCGCCCACTTTGCCGCTCGATGGTCGCCGGAAACAAATTCATCGGCGGGGTCCCGACAAAGGTCGCGACAAAGGTATTGGCGGGCCGGTGATAGATTCCGTCAGGCGTGTCCACCTGCTGCACCACGCCTTCGCGCATCACCACAATCCGGTCGCCCAACGTCATGGCTTCAGTCTGATCGTGTGTCACATAAATCACCGTGGCACCCAACCGTTGGTGCAGGCGCTTTAACTCCACGCGCGTCTGCGTCCTCAACTTGGCGTCTAAGTTTGATAGCGGCTCGTCCATTAAGAACGCCTTGGGCTCCCGCACAATCGCCCGTCCTAGTGCAACCCGCTGTCGCTGACCACCCGAGAGCTCCTTGGGGCGTCTGGTTAAGAGCCCGTTTAATCCCAATATTTCGGCCGCCTCATGCACACGCCGCTCGATATCGGTTCGGCTCACTTTGCGCAATTTCAATCCAAATGCCATATTTTCAAACACGGTCATATGGGGATACAAAGCGTAATTTTGAAACACCATGGCGATATCGCGATCCTTGGGAGGAAGCCAGGTGACGTCACGGTTGCCAATCTCGATCGATCCGCTACTTAATTCCTCGAGTCCAGCCACCATGCGCAAGGTGGTCGTTTTGCCACAGCCGGATGGACCCAACAACACTAAAAATTCCTGGTCCGCCACGGACAGATTAACATCTTGCACCGCCTTGATTTCCTTAAATTCCTTGGTCACATGGTTCAAATCGACTTGAGCCATCCTAATAAAACCCTCCTTGTTGTGTCAGACCCCGGTTCTAAATGCGCCTGGGGAAGCAAAACACCGCGTCCCCCAGAGATTGATCAAAATTGTACCGACCTCAGCAGGATTCGACAATACGTGGAGACCGACACGAGCTGCCTCTACACTGCGTTTCCCCTCTGTTAAGCATGCATACGTGATGCGAGACACACCAATCCTCTCGCACACACTCGGAAATGTTTATATGTTACACGATAGCGCAGCATTTGTGGGGAATTTGCCGCAAAATAACCTTATTATCTGAAACCTTCTGGAGAAAAGTCGCGTTTCCCCAATGCCGCCTATCCGCGCACTCCTCATCGCCCACTCAAGGCAAATCGTCGGCCACCTCGCTGGGGCAGCCAACGCACTGTCCCCGGCGGCGGGATGAGGCGATCAGGTTCTTGACTGTGCAGTGGGAATAAAATGTCCGGCGCAACGGTTTCCACCAAGCGGTTCAAGTCGTCAGGACTGGCGTGGCCGCTGGTTCCAATCCCCCACCAAGGCGTGTGGGTGAACTTCAACCAATCCTGCAAAACCTCATAATCGGGGTCGAATACTCCCAACGGTTCCCCGTTGGCATGGACAAATACTGCGCCCGGTCCTACCGGCAAATCCAGTAGCACGGGAATCTCGGCCACAGCCATCTGAACAACATAGTGCTCCGGATGGCTGCGAACCGCGTCCAACCGGCTCTCATCCCATACCGCCACATCGGGTATGCCAAGATGGGTAAAGAAGGCGGCCATTTTAGGCGGCCACAAAATGGTGCGTCCCGCTGACCGAGCAATCGCCAAGAACGACTCCACTCGTTCCACATTGCGGGGATACAAAGACATCAAAACCAATCCCGGAGTCGTGGCAAGAATACGGGTGAATTGTTCATCGACGGCCACTTCCGTCGACTGGGCGCTCTTAAAACCAAAGGACAAAGTCGTTCCTTCAATCACAAACGCGCGGGCACCATGAATCGCTTGAGCAAATGCCAAACTCTTTTCAGGATGTCGCCCATGCAAACGAATATCTCCGGTAAATCCGACGACGCCATCTTGTGTTTCGACCGCGTATCCGGACGCCCCAATTACGTCGTGATCCACGGGATAGCGGGTGACGCGAAAGGGCCCAAAGGTTACGCTCTCACCGTCAGCCAAGCCAATCAATGCAGGCTCTCCACCTTCTACGCCATCTCCCGCGGCCGTAAGCGCCTCCATAACCCGCTTCGTGTCAATCGAACAATAGATCGGCACGCCCGGATCCACCCAACCCGTCAGCCCAATGTGGTCAATATGCGCGTGCGTGACAAATACCGCCGTTTGCCCATCACTACCGCCGGGCAAATCCAGGCCGGCGACTGCCTCGGGCCGGTAAAGGTGGGGAAGCCAGGGCGCCCCGCCAATGCGCAAGCGGTCTTGTAAAATGTGACCGGGACGCGGCGCCACGTGCGATCGAAAAAGTCCCGCCCCAGGACTAAAGTCCAGGCCGCAATCCAAAAGAATGCGCCACCCATCTTGTTCAATCAAAATTTTACTCGAGCCAATGACACCAACCCCACCCCAAAAACTAATCTCCGCCATCACTCCACACTCCTTTGTAGGGCATCGACCCAATCTCGCAAAAACGGCAAAACGTCTTCAATCGTATACCCCCGCGCCGTACTGGGGCCGGGGAAGTAGCCGTGCGGACTGATGTGGGCCGTTGCCCAGCCCGCCGCCAACGCAGGCTCGATGTCATTCTTGTAATTATCCCCCACGCTCACGGTGCGACTGGCCACCACGGGCCCGTCCCAAGCTGCCTCGGCTATCCGCAGCAATCCCTCTGGCTTACCCGCACTACTAAAAACCTGGTCAAACGCGTCATAAAGGTCTAACCGTTTTAACAGCGTTTCGGCGGCCTCGGCGGGACTATTGGAGGCGCAGGCCAACTTGACGCGTCCTCGGTACTGCTTCAAAAACTCTCGCAAATCCGGCGCGACTTCAAGCGGACAATCCCCTTCATTCATATAGACCCGGGTTTCTAAAAACGCCTCTTGCAATAAATCATGGCTCGGTAAATAGGGATTGGCCAATATCACGACAGCCTCCCAATTATCGCCGGCTACAATCCCCGCCGTCCCGTTTAAATGGGCATCAACCAGTTCCAGATACCGACGCCGGTCGCTGTCGGCCATGTGGCGTGAAATTGACTCCGCGTAAAACCGAAATGGCGCGTCGCCGCGGTATAACGTACCGTCGAAATCAAATAAAATGAGACCCGTCAATCACTTCGCGTCCTTTCTTCACCCGGCGGACCCGTCATTCGCACCGTGGTCGAACTCGCCCGCAAAATTTTATCGGCATGCCCGCGGACGCGACGAGCGCGCCCGCGGATGCTCTTTCGATCCATCCTACTAAGCGACTTACGACTTAGCGGCGGCAATATCGGCCACTGCCGCACTCTGCGCATTGTTTAACGCCACTGCCACAGACTCGTGACCAACGGTCGCCTCTTGGATGGCATTGGCCAAAGCGCCCATCGCCTCGTCAAACCCCGCCTCAGGCGGCGTCGCCGTGGCATACTGCAGAGACTTCGCCGCGATCTCGACGTAGGGATGCGTCGCGTCGTATTTCTTCATGTCCGGCAGCGCCGCTTTGGTTACCGGAAGATATCCTGTTTGTTCGGCCCAATAGGCTGTCTCTTGGGGAGAAGCCAACCACTTCATGAAAGTCCAGGCTGCTTGCCGTTGCGCCTTGCTAGCGCTGGTAAATATGGAAATGTTGGTCCCTGCCAAAGAATTTCCGGAACCGGCCGGGCCCTTGGGAAAGGCTGCCACATCCATCGTAAATTTACCGGCATCGGCCACTTCATTATAGTAGTAGCTGGCCACGGTCGACATATCGAACAAACTGTGCTCCGACCCCATGGCGGTTTGTCCGGGATAGTCGGTGCCGAACTTCACATATCCCGCCTTCCACAGATTCACCAAATATTGCAGCGCCTCTTGCGCGGCCTTGGTATCGAATGTCGGCTTGCCCGTCTTTGTCGCCAAGGTTCCACCGTAAGACTGCATGATTGACGTGTACAGATAGGTGCCGTTTTCGGCGCCTTCCGTCTCGGACCCCGGATCCATACTCAATCCCCAGGTGTCCTTGCTGGTCGAGGTCACCGCCTTTAAGTCGCTGGCGAATTGCGTCCACGTCGTTGGTACCGGCAAATGGTCCTTTTTGAGCCAGGTATCGTTGTAGTACATGACGTAGTCACTCTCGTTAAACGGGAACATGTACATTTTCCCGTTTAAGAATTGATCGTTCCACACGCCTTTCCAGATGTCGGACTTTTGGGTCGCGGTCAAGCCATTTGACCCGTTGACATAGCTGGTCAGCGGCACGATCACGCCAGACGAGGCGTACCCGGCAGCCCAATCGTTTTCCACCTGAGCTATCATTGGTGCCTTATCCCCAGCCACGGCCGCCTCAATCTTGGCCTCTAGCGGAACTTTCCTAGTTAGCGTGCGAAAATGCCTTAAAATCGCGTTGTCAAGCCATTTTTCCGTATTATACAAAAGTAGTGGTAGAATACGGCAAAATTGGAAGTTGTCAATCCCTCAAAAATGGCGCCCTCATGCGCTTTTGCCTCCTGGATCAGGAGAGTTTTTCCGATCGTGTATTATCACGGCCCGAATGTTGCGGCGCTCGTCCGCAAAATAATGCTGGACTTCGCCTCGCCTCTACGATACAGTTATCGGCTCTTTCTCGAATCCGGTGATAGGGGCTGAATGCCGCTGGGATAGAGAGGCTTAATGCCTATCATGCGCTCAAGCGGCAAATCT
>PXYV01000017.1 GCA_003023745.1 Sulfobacillus acidophilus
TACACCGGGGGACGACGGGTACAGAGTTGTCTGACCATCATTTCTACGCCACAAGCGGGAAACGGATTACATCGCGTGTGTTAGCGCCAGCATCGAGAAAGGAACCGGGATCAGGGCAATGGAGGATCAGACACAGGAAGAATTCGTCTATCGCACCTTTCATCCCTTCGGGGGCGTCCCCATGTTCGCCGACATCGGGATTGGCGGGGTTCTGCTGGTCATGGTGATGGGCCTGCACAAGGGGGGGGTGGCGCAGTCTCGCGACGTTTGCCCACGTTCAGGCGGTGACGGTTCCGATGAGGCTAGGCATCCTCCTCAATACCATCGGCTTGATTCTGCTAGCGGTCGGAATATGGAACGGTCTCGTTGCGATCATTCTAGCAATAGGGTTTGACAAGATAAGTAGCGATCAACGCGGCGATGAGCATCGTGCCCCCAATGTTCACCGCCCATTGAGCTATCTTCGACGGGTGTGGAACGGATGGATCGCTGGCTGGCGGTTTTGGATCGAGGGCATGCTGATCGTGCCCCCAGCACAGCCAGCCGTCCTGATTCGGCACCCACAAACTGTTGGAGATCGCGACCACCCAACTGATGACAATCCAGCCTCCGCCGACGATGGGGTGAACGATGGCAACGGGAATCATAACGCCTCCCGCCAGCAAATTGGCGAGAGGTCCTGCACTATCGACTACGCATTGCCAACGACTCGCAAGGCCATGATAACGAGTATGACCGAGCCACGGAATCATCCATGCAAATTGTGGCAATCGTTTGAGGCGTCGAATATCCCCGATGTAAACCTCGTCAACCATACCGCCTCCGATGCGCACGGCCGCGACATGGGCCAGTTCGTGCCACAGCGTATTCAGCCAGAGCGCTCCGATGACGAAGCCCATGACCGCCAGGATCAACTCGAACATTTCTCGCTCCCCTGGTTGTTTGTGGATGGATCATTGCTACGCACCGCCGCCGTGGTGCTGGCAATCATGGCCGAAATTCACTGGAGTCTCTTTGTGATTCGCTAACTCCAGCTGTCTGTCCTGCCTTGCTGTACGTGAGTCAAGAGAGACCGGCATTTCAAGGAGATGAGTATCATGTTGAATCGCGTTATTCTGATTGGCCGCCTGACACGCGATCCAGAGGTGCGCTACACGGCCAGCGGGGTGGCCGCGGCCCATTTCACCCTCGCAGTGGATCGCCCGTTCACCAATGCTCAAGGCGAACGCGAGGCCGACTTCATCGACTGCGTGGCCTGGCGCAAATTGGGTGAGACCGTGGGCAACCATCTCACCAAAGGCCGGCTCGTGGCCGTCGAGGGCCGTCTGCAAGTCCGTTCCTACGAAGCCAAGGATGGCACCAAGCGGCGGATCGCGGAAGTGATTGCGGAGAGTGTCCGGTTTCTGGATCGTCCGAAAGACGGGTCGACCGCGCATGTACCAGCCACGGAGGACGACGGGCTGCCCGAGCCTCCACCATTTTAGGAAATCAATTGCGAGCACGGGCTTTGTGCGACCGGGAGTTCTTCGAGAGCATAAGCGAGGGGATGTCACATGGCACGGCCATCCAAGGCTTACTGGCTAGCGATTAGCCTCATGATGGGCCTCGCGGCCTATCTGACATGGGCCCATTGGGCCGCGATGCCGGTCGTATGCCCGGCCACCGGTCTGGTCGATTGCGCGGCGGTGCTCACCGGGCCGGGCAGCCTCGTGCTCGGGCTACCATTGGCCGCATGGGGCGGACTCTGGGCGGTGGGCGGCTGGCTCTGGCCGTTCTACGCACCCCGACTGCGCGGCATCTGGATGCTAATGGGCGGGATGGGGCTGGTCTGGGCCTGGGTTCACGAAGGGCTAGATCGGCATCTTTGCTTGTGGTGCAGCGGTATGCAGCTGGGTGCGTTCGTGGCGCTGGCCGCCCTCGTGCCATGGCCGGGACTTGTGGCGCGCTTTCGACGAGGCTGGCACACGATGCCGCGCCGGGCGTGGCTGTGGGGCGGCATGGCCGGCCTGGTATCCGTTGCCAGTATTGTGGGGTATCAGATCTGGCTCGGCACGGACACCTGGCGCGTAGTGGGCTTGCTAGCCTTGCTCTGGAGCATCGCCAGCGCGTGGCTTACAGCCCTTGTCGGATCGCGATCCGTGTGGCGGCGCGGCGCGGCGGGCGCTGTCGGGCTAGCGGCCCCGGTGACGCTGGCGGCTGGTCTCGGCACCACCGCCTGCGCGGCCAGCGTGTGCGCCGGGGGGCTGAGTACGGCCGCCGCAGCGGGCAGTGCGGGGTTCGGCGGCGTATTGGTGGGGCTATTCGGTGTCTTTGCCCCGATGGCGCTGCAAGGCCTGATTGGCATGTTCGGTCTCGGGGTGGCTGCAGTCTGGACGCTCCGACGCGGGGGGCCGTAGCGACTCTGACCTGCTGTCTGTCTTTCTGATAGATAAAACTTGGACTCCCAACAGCCTATCCTCAGCGGACGCGCGGCGAGGATGGGCTGTCGCTATGTATGGCAAGAACTGCCATCGGGCATTCTATGCCACAGCGGAAGGAGTGCGGTATGATGGTCAAAAAGACAACAGCATCGGCCGCAGGTCGCGAGACCGTTTCGGTCCGTCAGGAGTTTCTGCCGTTGGCCCCGGCAGAGCGTACGGCGTGGCGACGCACGTTGTATGATCTCTTGGGCGAGATGCTGCTCGACGGATGGATGGCCGAATCGATGGAGAAGGGGATCACTCGTGGCCGGAAGTAAGGTACGATGCGGCGCGCTGTATCGTGTCAGTACCTTGCGTCAAGCGCGCCAGCACGACACGGACGAAGAAACCATTCCGCTGCAGCGTCAGGCGATCCGCCGCTTTGTCGAGACCCAGCCGCATTGGGAATTGGTGGCTGAATATACGGAAGAGGGCGTGTCCGCCTACAAGCATTCCAGTGCGGCGCGGGATGTGTTGCAAGATGCTCTGCGCGACGCCCGGGAGCATCGATATGAGGTGCTGCTGGTCTTCAAGGCGGATCGGCTGTCGCGCCAATCGCTGGAATATCCCGTCATCCTGGCCAAATTCCAGGAGTATGGTGTCCGCGTACTGAGCGTGGCCGATGAGCCGGGTGGCAAGGAACTGAAGTCCGACGGGCAGTTTGACAAGCTCTTGCGATTCATCGAAGGGTGGCAGGCCGAGACCGAGTCCTACAACACCTCGATTCGGGTGTCGGAGAAAATGCGTCAGATGGCCGAAAAGGGCCAGTGGACCGGGGGCAAGCCGCCCTACGGCTACCGACTAGACCCCTCCGGCAACCACCCGGCCGCGCCACTGTGCCCCGATCCGGTGGAAGCGCCCATTGTCCAAGAGATGTTCCGCCTCTATCTGGACGAGGGTCTGGGGACACCTACCATCACTCGTCTGCTCAACGAGCGGGGGATGCTGCAACGCAACGGGCACCGATGGGTGGACGGGTCCGTACGGCGGGTGATGCAGAACCCCATCGTGGCCGGGCGGCTGGCGTATGGCCGGACCTATCGCGCCGGGCGCAATACGCGCAAAGCTCGCGGTGTCCATGACTTTCGCGAGGTGATTCTTAGCCCGGTCTATCCTCACCTGGTGATCATTGAGGAGGATCGATGGCGCACCGCGATGGATCGCATGGCCTCGTACAACCAGCGTGTCATGCGGCCTCAGTTGATCCGGCATTCTCGGGCCGAGACCGGGCCGCTGCTCCTCACGGGCCTGGCCCGATGCGCCCATTGCGGCGGGCCGCTGGTGTCCAAGAAAGTCGGCACGACCAAGCCGACGCGACAGGGCCCCAAGCGATACTTCCACCAAGCCTATCAGTGCGCGACGAAAGCCACTCAAGGGCCTGCCTTCTGCGACGGTCAGCGGACCTATGCCCAGCCGAAAGTCGAGCGGACCGTGCTGGCTGCGGTGCGGAGCGTTCTTGAGCATATGGACACCCAAGCGATGACTCAGCACGTTCAAGCACTGGCCGAGCAGCGTCTGTGGGCGCAGACCACCCGGCGGCAGCTGCTGGACAAGCAATGGGCCGAGGCCCAGCGCTTGCAGCAAGCATGGCTGGAGCGGCTGGATCGTCACCTGTTGCACCCCGAAACGAGCTTGTACACGGAGGAGGTGCTGGCGGCCAAGGTGCGGGAAGCCAGCGAACGGCTCGCGGCACTCGAGGCGGAGCGGCGCGCGCTGAGCCTCGAGACACAGGACATTGACCGCCAGCGGCAGTCTCTCGCCGCGTTCTTGGCCGCGAAGGATCAGTGGTGGCAGCAGTTTTTGGCCGCGCCCCGCGCCCGGCAAAAGCGCCTGCTGGCGCACTTGATTCAGGAGGTGCGGATAGGCCGCGACGGCATCACGATTCGGTATCGGTTTGATTTGGCCGCGCTATCTGGCCGCGAGGATGTTCCGCCGCTCGAATGGCAGGCGCACACGGCGTGGGCGGTCGAGAGCCGCTAAGCGTGCCGTATGTCATGGTATTATCCCTAGCATTCCATCCCCTTTAGGGTTATGACAGGCTCGCCGATCATGATTGCCACAGCGAAGTCAAAGGGGCCCATTTTTCCTAGCGTGCGCTTTCCCATGAATCGAAAGACGACTAACGCAGTCAACCATAAGATCGCCGTGCGCCCGGCTAAAATCAACACTTCCATGGTTTGAGACCTCCCCTGATCGCCATTACGTTTTAGCATGAGAAATTTCAATCAAACTATGCGTGCTGCGTTTTCCTTCCGATCAGCGGGTCTGCTAGAATGACGGCAGGAGAGGACTAGTTGAGGAGGTCTGTATGACCAAGGAGGAAGTCCTGGAGCGTGCTCGCGCACTCAACGTTAAATTTGTGCGCCTGCAGTTTACCGATATTTTAGGGATTATGAAAAATGTTGCCATTCCCGTCAAATCTTTGCCGCTAGCCTTGGATGGACGCATGATGTTTGACGGGTCGTCAATCGAAGGATTCGTTCGGGTGGAAGAGGCCAACATGTATTTGGATGCCGATCCCAACACATTTGCCGTGTTTCCCTGGACCGAGGGGCACGGGTTAACCGCCCGCCTGATGTGTGACATTAAGAACCCGGATGGCACGGCCTTCCAGGGGTGCCCGCGCGGCGCCCTGAAACGCGTGCTTAAAGAAGCCGAGGACATGGGCTATCAAGTGATGGTCGCGCCCGAACCCGAATTCTTTTTGTTTCAGCAGACGGCCGATGGCAAGCCGACTGTGGAAACCACGGACGAAGCCGGCTATTTCGATTTGTCGCCGAGTGACTTAGGCGAAGATGCCCGACGCGACATCGTCCTGGCTCTGGAAGAAATGGGCCTGGAAATTGAAGCAACACACCATGAGGTGTCGCCCGGTCAGCACGAGATTGACTTCCGGTACGACAACGCTTTGGCAACCGCCGACACGATCGCAACGTTTCGCGTGGTTGCCCGCACCGTGGCTAGGCGCCACGGGTTTCATGCAACTTTTATGCCTAAACCGCTGACAGGCGTTAACGGATCGGGATTGCACCTGCATCAGGCACTCATTGGTGAGTCGGGCAATGCTTTTTGGGATCCGAATCAGCCGCATGGCTTAAGCCGCGTGGCGACGCGGTATATTTCCGGGCTCATGGCCCATGCGCGGGCTTTCACGGCGATCACGAACCCGCTCATTAATAGTTATAAGCGCTTGGTCCCGGGATTCGAGGCACCGGTCTACATTGCCTGGTCGACAGGCAACCGCAGTCCGATGATCCGCGTCCCCAAGTCTCAAGGTGAGGCTACGCGGATTGAGTTGCGCTCGCCCGATCCATCGTGCAATCCCTATTTGGCGTTGGCAGTTGTCATCAAGGCGGGATTAGCGGGTTTAAAACATCGCTATGACCTGCCGGCTCCCGTGACTCGAAATCCCTATCGTATGCACGAGTCGGAACGACGAGAATTGGGCGTGGATCGGCTGCCCGAAAGTTTGCATGAAGCGCTCAGTTATCTTGAGGAGGATAGTGTGGTGTGGGAGGCGTTGGGTGATCATATTGCGCAGCGCTTTGTGGAAGCGAAACGACTTGAGTGGGATGTCTATCGTCATGAAGTGCATCAGTGGGAACTAGAACAATATCTTACCGTGTACTAAGGGTGGCGTGACTCATAAGGTTCAGTGCGGTTGATGGGCTGTTGCCTTCCAATCAGATGATTGTGTTGTATCGATGCTGAGCATGGTTTTTGAGCAGCCCGGTTGTGGGTGGAGCACCATGCTGCACGCTTTTGGGAGGACTCATGGATTGCACTGGTCACTTCTTGCAAGGTCGCATCCTCCACCACCCACGTGTTGTCAATCAAGATTGCCTGAATAGGCTGAGGGGCTCTAGTGGGCATCCCATCACCTAGACAGGTCATGTGCAAGAGCGAGGTTTTCTTTGCCGCGTATTTGCCGATGACGGAGAATGTTTTGGGATGGGCTTTCAACGCGGGGGACGACACCCGGATGGGAGATGCCTGAGTCGGCGCCTAGCTTGCCGGGCCTACAGAAGCAAATGGTGCGGACTGGATGACCCGTATTGAGGGTAGCGGAGGTTTTGTCTCTGGTGGACGAAATGCTGCCAGTGCGCGATTCCTAATGGCGTGAGCGGGCTGCCGGGATAAGAGGGGCAAGGGCAGGCGGCTATAGTAGGCGCAGACGATTTTCCATAACCGCCGCGGCCGGCGTGCGGTATAACGCGACGGGCAATCTGGGTGAGTTGGTTTTAAAGAACGGGGGAGTCCCCGTTAATGTCTGGGATCAGGGTTGCGCTTTGGTGGCCATCGAGTAATGCAGTAGCAGCTGACATGCTGGTCGCTGCCGACCCCACGAGGGGTTACGCAAAATGATCGGTGGTTCGCTCCAAAGTGGCCACACGCAAGCGAAGTGGTTTAGATGGCACCGACATATGTGGCAAGACACCGTGTTGTGCGGCGACAGCGTCCACGATGAAAGATCGCCAGCAGTGTCCGAAAACACCCGGAGCATAATCTCTGCCTCTTCGGTCCGATGCCGTTCTCGAGCTTAGGTAGGCGGCGGTGATGCGAATGGAGAACATCAGGAGATTCTTGAAAATCGACCGGCAGATGCCTGACCTGGTGGGAACAGCAGGTCGGTACGGACCTCTCCGAGTCCCAACCGGCATGATATCATACCAGTAGCAAGGGGGAATTTCAGTGTGGCAGCTCTTGTTTGATCTAGACGGAACGATTTTAGATACCACCGAACTGATTATGCAAAGCTTTATTTACGCCTTTGCAAACGGTCTGGGTCAGCAAGTCACACGGGAAGAATTGATGACGCATTTCGGACGTCCCCTGCAAGACCAATTCGGGTTGATGCGTCCCGATTTGCCTCAATCCGAAATTGACCGTCTCATTGCCATCTATCGTGAACATAACGAATCCGAGCATGATCGCTGGGTTACGCTGGTCCCTGGGGCTGACCGTGTCTTGCGTGAACTGGCCAGTCTCGGATATCCGTTGGGCATCGTCACCTCCAAGAGACTAGACATGACCATGCAGGGATTAAAACTGGTAGGACTGGACCATTTATTCTCGTGCATCGTTCATACAGGAAGCACCATCTATCATAAGCCCCGACCGGAGCCGATTCAACACGCGCTGCGATTGCTCGGGGCGGTTCCTGCGACTGCGATCTATGTCGGAGACAGTCCTTATGACATGGCTGCTGGTCGCGCAGCATCCGTGCGCACCTTGGGACTGGTGCACAATACCTTTTCGGATCGTGATTTGCGGTCCAGTGGCGCTGATGACGTCGTCTATGGATGGCCCGAGGTGTTGCAGACGCTGAAGCAGTGGACGTCAGCCTGCAACCCCAAACCTTCAGTTAATCAAGAGAGGTGAATGTAATGCAATTGGAAGGCGCGGTAATCACCTGGTTGGGGCATGCGACATTTTTAGTGCAAACTCCAGCTGGCAAACGCATTGTGATGGATCCGTGGCTGGCCGGCAACCCGAAATGCCCGCCGGAATATCAGAGTCTGGACACGGCAGACATCATTTTAATTTCACATGGACATTTTGACCACATGGGTAGTGCTGCCGAGCTTGCGAAACGTACTGGGGCTTCGGTGGTGAGCAATTTTGAGATCGGCACGTATCTGGCTAGCCAGGGGGTGGACAGCACCGTCGGAATGAACAAGGGCGGCACGGTGACACTGGGTGATATTAAGGTAACGATGGTGCATGCGGATCACTCCTCGGGGATTAGTACTGAAGACGGTGGAACTCTATATGGTGGTGAGGCCGGAGGATTTGTGGTAACCCTGGAAAATGGCCTCACTCTGTACCACGCCGGGGACACCAATGTCTTTTACGATATGTCCGTGATTCGCGAACTCTATGCACCTGAGATTGCAATGTTGCCTATTGGAGGCCACTTTACCATGAGTCCGAAAGAGGCAGCCTATGCTGTCAAACTGTTGCGCCCGAACATGGTCATACCGATGCATTATGGGACTTTTGACGCGTTAAGCGGTACGCCCCAAGCGTTGAAGGATCTGTTACAGGGCGAGGCGATCGAGGTGTTGTCTTTGGACCCGGGTGGTCAATGCCGGTAGCGAAAACCACCAAAAACAGCCGACCTCCGCGCAGCTTTCCGCCGTCTCTGGCGGGAACTTGCTTGCGCTATGCTGTTATGGAAGTCTTGGGATTTGGCCGTCTTATTGATGAGGAAAGCCAACTTGCCATGCATGCCGGGTCAGCGCTGCATAAGACGTTTCAAGAAGAACTCATGCGTGGGCGGGCCATGTGCCGCGTCGAAGTGGCTGTTAAAGATGAAACCTGGGGCGTTTCAGGACGGATGGATGCCTTGCTCGAAACGGGGAAAGGCGCTTTAGTGGTGGAATACAAAACCGTGGCATCGCAGCGGTTTGACGCCATCGCTGCGGATGGCCCGCTCTTTTCGCACTGGGCTCAATTGCAACTTTATATTGCGGTGGGGCAGCTCGCGGGCGGTGTGTTGGTCGTTGACGAACGACCGCAAGGCAGGCGGATAATTTTTAGTGCGGACCCCGATCCAAGCTGGACGGTATGGCTTAAGGCGCGCATCAGTCAAGTGAAACAACACCAATCGATGCGAAAATTGCCGGAACGCGAGATTAGTAGCGCGTGCCTCACGTGTGACCGGTGGCGACGATGTTTCGCCGATCCTGATGTGCGGGACCGTGAGGTTGTGGCGCATCCTCAGTGGGAGCCTAGACCGGTTGCACCCGATACACGCCGTTTTCATCTCGCATCGGATATTGTGTCATGATCACCGGGTCGGGATGGGGCCGCTACCGTCAGCCCGTTGCGCTTGTAGGTTGTGTAACAAAGTCGCTACAATAGCGATGAGTTGCAACGGTGGATTCAGGGCGGGGTGGCGGACAGGTAGAGCAGGTTGCAGATAGTCAGAAGTCGGGAGATGAGACATAGTGCCCAACGCGAAAGTGACGTATCAGGGTAAGATGGTGTTTGAGGGAGTCAGCGGATCGGGACACCGGGTGACAATGGACTCAGCCCCGGAAGCGGGCGGTGAAAATCAAGGAATTCGCCCCATGGAGACGGTGCTGGTGGGGTTGGGTGGCTGTACCGGCATGGATGTCGTGTCAATATTAAATAAGATGCGTGTGTCGTTTGCGGCGTTTGATATGGAGATTTTTGGCAAACGGGCAGCCGATCATCCCAAGGTTTATGAGCACATCACCATTCGCTATCGATTCAATGCCGATAGGGCGGATGCAGAGAAGATTGTGCGAGCGGTGAACCTAAGCCAGGATAAGTACTGTAGTGTTTCGGCAATGCTGGCCAAAAGTGCTCGCATTGACGCAGAAATTTACATCAACGACGAAGCCATTACGTCTGTCAGTCATGGGGTCGGGTAGGTCCCATTTGACCGTTGGCTGTCAAGAACGTCCAGAGTGAACCGGACCATGGCGGGCACCCTATTCGTGAAGGGGGGCTTGACGAATGGCAGAGGACAACCAATCAGCTGAATCGTTGCGGCGTTTGAGTCGGCAGCGGTTTGAAGAGGAGGTTGCGCGTGAACTCGGGATTGATTTGAACACCAGCCAAAGACCAGGACGTGATGGTTCCATGCGGCAAGTGGGTCGAAGCGGTGCAACCCCTGTCGATTCTGAGCATTAACGGCTGACGAGGGCGCTCCCTAATGACGTGGAGGCCCTCGCTCTTTGTGCTTTATCACCTCCCTTGGACCGGCTCTCCCATTTCGCTATAATCGGGAATGGGAATGGAGGATCCAATGGACATTGGACTTATTGGCGTTCAAAGGTCGGGCAAGACGACCATCTTTAACCTATTAACGCATGCACAGGTGGATACAAGCCGGTTTGGCAAGGCAGAGTCTCGTCGGGGCTGGGCTGCCGTCCCGGATGAACGATTGTCCTGGCTGGCTTCGCTGTATCACCCGAAAAAGGTCACTCCCGCGCAACTGCAGGTGATTGACGTGCCGGGTTTGGCCCATGGCGAATCGGATGGACCCAACCGCTTTCTGAATGATGTTCGGCTCGTCGATGCGCTGATTCATGTGGTGCGGGCATTTCCCTCAGACCTCGGAGAAGACCCCCATCCGCGGGTGGACTTGGAGGACATGGAGCTGGAGATCGGACTGTCCGACTTGGATCTCGTGGAAAAACGTCAGGCGCGCATTAAGGCCGGCAAAAAAGTGACGGCTGAGCACAAGCACGAACTTGAGTTATTAGAGCAGTTGCATCAGGTGCTAGAAGCCGGTGAGCGGTTAGATCAATTGAGTCTTTCCGATGAGGATCGGCGTCTATTGAGCGGCTATCAGTTTCTCACACTAAAACCGATGCTCTGGTTAATCAACGTTGATGAGAAAAATTTCCGGTCCGGACAGTGGCCTGACCGAAGTGCGATTGAAGCCATGGCACGGCAAAAGAACATACCACTGGTCTTGATGGCTGGTGCCCTGGAACAGGAAATTCAAGAATTGGACGACGCCGATCGCGAAGAATTTATGCGTGATTTAGGCGTGCAAGAGACGGGCACGGCGCGGTTGGCGCAAGCCAGCTATCAGCACTTAGGCCTCATTTCTTTTTTAACGGCAGGTGAAGACGAAGTACGGGCCTGGACGATTGCGAATGGGACCGTTGCAAAAGAAGCCGCTGGCAAGATCCATTCCGACATTGAGCGGGGTTTTATTCGGGCAGAAGTGGTGGCATTCGCCGATCTCAAGCAGGCTGGCACCATGTTGAAAGCGCGCGAGCAGGGGTTGGTCCGGCTCGAGGGCAAAGACTATCGCATGCAAGACGGGGACGTTGTGAATTTTCGCTTTAATGTGTGAATCAAGGGGTGAGCCATGCAGTCTGAAACTGGCCGTGAATCGCTCTGGGAGCGGGCGACGCGAATTTTTCCTGGTGGGGTAAACTCTCCGGTGCGGTCTTTCCGGGGGGTTGGTGGACAACCGTTTTTTGTCCGTGAGGCCCATGATGCGTACCTTGTCGATGAAACAGGCCGATCGTACCTGGACTATGTCATGGGCTATGGTCCGCTAATTTTGGGCCATGCGCATCGGCAGGTGGTGAAAGCGGTGCGCGAGCAAGCCCAGCGTGGGCTGGCCTATGGAGTGCCGACGCAGTTGGAAGTGGAGATGGGCGAGTTCTTGAGTGCGTCGGTGCGTACAGCGGAAATGTTGCGGTTGGTCAACTCGGGCACGGAAGCCACGATGACCGCTCTCCGCATTGCGCGCGGGGTGACAGGACGCCGCCTTGTGGTTAAATTTGCAGGTTCGTACCACGGTCACCATGACTCGCTTTTGATAAAGGCCGGATCGGGTGCGGCTACGCTTGGTGTTCCGGACTCCGCCGGGGTTCCCCCTGAGATTGCCGCCTTGACGTTGACCGTCCCCTATAACGATGCTGAGGCTTTGCGAGCGGTCTTTCAGCAATATGGCCGCGATATTGCGGCGGTCATTGCCGAGCCGGTCGCGGGCAATATGGGGACGGTGCCTCCGGTCGCTGGATTTCTGGAGACGATTCGCGCGCTCACCCAACAGTATGGCGCGTTATGGGTCAGCGATGAGGTCATGACCGGGTACCGTGTCAATTTTGGTAGTGTGGCCGAGTCCCGTGGTCTAAACCCAGACCTCATCACATTGGCTAAAGTCATCGGTGCGGGGATGCCGGTCGGTGCCTATGGTGGCAAACGTGCGTATTTAGAACAGGTCGCGCCGCTCGGACCGGTGTATCAGGCCGGGACCTTTTCGGGGAATCCCGTAGCGGTGGCGGCAGGGTTAGCTCAACTGCATGTAATCGCGCAGGAGCGCTTTTACCTCGAATTGGAAGAGCGCACGAAAACGTTAGCGCAAGGTCTGGTGGAGCGTGGCCGTCGCCATGGCCTCGATGTCTCTGTCAATCAACAAGGGGCCATGATGACGCTGTTTTTCCGATCGACGCCGCCGCGAAATTTCGCACAGGTGCAACAATCTGACCAAGATCGGTATCGCCGGTATTTTCACGGCATGTTGGAGCGCAATGTCTTCATGCCGCCTTCGCCCTTTGAGACAGCGTTTATATCGTCAGCCCATACCGACGACGATGTGGAAATGACGCTAGCGGCGGCGGATGCTGTGTTTCGAACGCTGTAACCTTGCCCGGGCACGTCGGCCTCGAACAAAGCACCGTTAGGGTCGCGATGCCTGTGGCATGGACATGCGAGTTCGGTCGGTTGTCGGGGTTTGGCCATACACCATGACGGGAGTGCCAAGGTCGGCAAAGTGCCATAGCCATTGGGCCTCGGCTGGTTCCCCGGTAGGACCGTCAGGGCCTTCGGCGGTTGGCACTTGTACGCACCCGTGACTGGCGGGCCGGCCAAAGTGATGATTCCACCAAGCTCCGTGAATAGCGACGGCACCGGTGAAATATTGGGCGTAAGGCACGTGTTGGACGTCCCAGTGATCAGGGCTTTGCGCGGAACCTCCCACCATGTGGTCGTCCAAGACCTTTTTGTAGATCCAGTAAGTGCCTTGTGGCGTTGTCCATTTTGGCGCGACGCCGGTAGAAACAGCTATCGTACGGATCGTAATGCCGTGGCGTTGCGCGATGAGCTGTTGGGTGGTTAAGTCAATCCCGATCGACCGGTCGTCGTCGGTCGAAAATCGCACGGAGGTCCGGGTCGGCACCCACGTCACGGCGATGTGCCGCTGAGCGGGCCAGGCGGGGTTCGGCAGAATGACAAAGCGCATGTTGTGGCGAGAATAGACGGAAATGAAAACGGGTGGGGTGATGCGCAGATGTTGGCGCACGCTCTGCATGGTTTGAGCGGTTGCGGTGATAAGGGTCACGGGCATGTCAACTCCCACACGGACAGGCATTGGCGTAAAATGGACCGAAGGCGCTTGGGGTAGTAACAGTGGTTCACCGTGAGGGAAGGTCTGGACGGCAAGGAAGGTTGTCGTTATCAGCGTAGCGATGAAACCAGCGGGTATCATCATTTTAAAGGACTCCTTTGCTGCAGAACCGTTGAGGAGGAGACGAATGGCTGAGATTACGGTGTTATTCTTTTCGTATGCTGCCGATCGTATGAATGGACGACAGCATCGCTATACGATCGAACCAGGCACGACAATCGGCGATTTGTATAGACAGGAAATGGAAGAACGGTTGCAGCAGCCCGTCGCTGCCTTTATGTTTAGCGTCAATGCGGAGTGGGCGGCCCCGTCGCAGATTTTGCACGATGGTGACGAAGTGGCGGTTATTCCACCGGTGAGCGGAGGTTGAGTATGGATATCGTGCGCATTCAGGACGTGCCAATTGACGTGAATGAGGGAATAGCAGCCATTATCGATGAACGCGCCGGTGGGGAAGCTATTTTTTTGGGAACGGTGCGCAATGTGTTTGAGGGCAGAGCTAGTCGCGGACTTTTTTACGAAGCCTACCGGGATCTAGCCGAAAAAGAGATGAAGCGAATTGAAGAGGAGCTCAAACGCGAGTTTGATGTGCTGCACGTAGTCATGGTGCACCGCATTGGGGAGTTGGCTCTGGGTGAGATTGCAGTCATGGTGGCGGTGAGCGCCGCGCATCGTCACCAAGCGATCCGTGCATGTGAGGCGGGGATTGATCGCATTAAAAGTCGTGTGCCTATCTGGAAAAAAGAACGATGGGCGGATGGTAAAACGGCGTGGCATGACGATCCCGAGGCTGGTGCGGGGCAGATGAGATAGAGATGGGTTGTAAAAAGGTCGTTCCGTTTCCCCGAAAACGGGTGTTTAGGGCTTGTCCCTGCCATCACTGCCAGGCTATCTTGCACATGGACGCCCACCTCGCAACAGGGTAATTTGCTTCTTGTACGATAGACTGCTTGGTCGAGGATTTCTGTAACTCAGGCAATCTCACTACTGTAGTCATGAAAGTGACCTTTTTGTGATGCCGGACCCAAATGACGCGGTTAGTTACTGACGAACACACGTCAGTGTCCCTCCGCTTTTCCATGTTATTGGTGTCTTTAGGCGGTACTCTCTAAAGGAGTTGTCGACGTTTTCCGTTTTGGAAACGGCGATTTCTGATCCATCTGCATACAACAGCCAGGCGTAATCCGTAGGTAACACAATCGCTGAAATATTCATCACCAAGCTATCAAATACGCGATCACAAGTTAATGCCAAGGACGCGTTCGTCGTTTTCAGCGTCAACCAAATACCCGGTAAAAACACAGGCAGTTTGCTTTCAGGCTCGTATTCCAACTGCGCGCTCGCTCTACGAAAAGTTAAGCAGTGCGTCAGACGATTATAGTGCACTCCAAGAAGAGATTCCAAAACATACCATGAGGCGGGGTTTGTCATGTACCACTGTCCCCATCGTCGATCACCGTTGCCGGATCCTGCCCAGGTTAAAGCTGCGTTCCAAGGGCTTTGATCGTGCTCATACATCGCATCGTAAATTTTTTTTAGGGCAGTCCACGCCAATTTGTCGAGGCCAGCATAGACCGCCGTGGCAATATAATAGGTTTCCACATAATAAGGCCATGATTGAGATAGCTTGCCATTTTCGAACGCCTCGTCCGCGGGACAATACTGGATTGGGGCAACATTGGCGCGATCGATGGCTTTCAGTGCCTGTCGGCGTTGAGAATCGGAAGCGATGGCAGGTAAGTCAAGAAGCGCGGAAAACCATTGACCAGCAAGTTGCGCGACATGGCAGGAAGATGACCGTGGTTGATGAATTCGGTCTGGGTCGGTCCAATGCGCCGATTGCGCATCCTGCCAGGTGAAAAAATGCTGCTGTTGGCTGTCCCATAATCGATTGACCATGGTGTCGTACGTTAAACGATAATCGCGCTCAAGACGCACTTGCTGGGCTCGGTCCTGCCGGTACTTAGCCCATGCCATAAGAGCCTGCTGAGCAGCTAACGTTAACCCACCGATATACGCACTAGCCCCATAATACGGATAGTCTTCGTTGTCATATGTACAAGAGCCGGGACCCCATAATTCGGCGATCCCATCATGGTCTTGATCAAGGCGACAGTAGAAATCATACGCTCGTTGAGCACTCGTGTACCACTGTCGAGCTTGCTCCTGGTCTCCTGTCGTCGTGACAAAGTGATACAATTGCAAAATGTACAATAAAGGAATATCGGGCCAATGCAGGCTAAGCCAATTTTGGTGTCCCAAAGAACCTCCCTCAAAGCTTTCCCAGCCGATGTCGTGACGTATGGCACCCAATCGGTCTAAAGACTTACCCCATTTTCCTAATTGCGTGTCCCAGTGAACTCCAAAACGCTCAGGATGGTCATCGCCAATTTGTTGCGCGACAAACAAATCCAATTCTGATTTCGCAAGACGTGGAAAGGCATATGTGTAAATGAAACTAGCACTTGCGCGTTGATCCAAAGTGCCCAGACATCCCCGCATATCGGTTGGGGCTTCGGACACACTAAACTTTCCATTTGCTCCCCATAATGTGTTCGTGTACAACGGGAATAAGTCGTTCATCAGTTTTTCCACAAACCATGAGGGCAGGCTTGACTGGGCCAATCGATCTTGCCATTGATGCACGTTTTCCCGTAGTTCGAGGCGATGCTGATACGTATATTCCCCGATTTCAACGGCGGACTGAAACCACTTCGTATAGTGTTGCCCGTAATTTATGCGTGACGCATGATTGGCGATAAAGTGAGGAAAGTACCAACTAAGTACAAATGGTAACGAGATACTTTCACCCGGAGCGAGCGAGTGCCCGAGTGCGACTGCACCGCTAAGTCCGGTTCGACGATCCTCTTGCACAATGAGTTGGGGTAGAATCCCACTTTCTCCAAAGGTATTTCGCAACGTTGGATGAGAAGGCCAGTTATGAATGTAAGTGGACCAGCCTAAATAGGATGAGTCGAATGGTTGAACAGGGACCGTTAGCGCATAATGCCCTTCAATGCGGGCATCAACCTTGCTACGTGCATGGTCAAAAATTAAATGAAGAAAGTCTCCTGTCTGTTCGGCATGAATCGTGTTATCGCGCAGATCGTGAACTCGCGCTTGCGGGTACCCGCCCACTCCTACAATATGTGCCCAGGAAAAGGTTGCCGCTACATAACGGCTCTGCTCACTGCGATTGGTCAGTGTCACAATGAAGACTGCTGCCGGCAAAGCGGAGTTTTTGTATTCGGGGTCGGCATCGCCAAGGTTTAGACCTGACCAGGCATCTACCGCGATATTAATCCCACCCCATGGTTTGTAATCTGTGTGAATTGTGGGGAATCGTCCCTGATAGCGAATGGACCCTACCGGAACAGTATGGTAGAGGGGATCCTCATCCTCTTTCAAAACTAGCATTCCGACACCGTCGACGTAGACGCCTAAAAATGAGCCTTCGATGCCGCGGCTAGAAAATTCGGGCGCAAAGCCACACAAATATTCATGGGTATCCTGCTTCCATTGTCCAACAGTAATCGGGTTGTCCCAATTATTCTGAGTCGTGATGTTACGAAAGGCCCCATCTGGGCACCATTCAATTTTGCCAGCGCCAATACCACCCAATGGCACACCGGAATAATTGCGATACGACATCGTCTTTGTGTCCTTTCTACACGATCGAAATTTTGGGATCTTGAGCTAAATTATTCTATGACGTGTGGTGCATCGATAACGGAGCCGCATTAAAACATCGCACTTGGTGCTGGTCTTGAACAAAGGTCCACTCCGGCATCGTATCTTGACATTGAGCGGTTGCCACCGGGCAAAGTGGATAATAGGGGCAACCCGATCCGAGCACTTTTGTTTCGTTAAGGTCTGGAGTGACGATTATTTCTTCTGGTTGCCCCATGCGCTCAGGATTCGGTACCGCTTCGACGAGAGCTTGGGTATAAGGATGATGGGGATGGGCAATAACTTCCTCAGCAGGGCCTTCCTCGCAAAGCCGGCCCTTATACATGACGAGGATGCGATCGCCAATATATCGTGCAGATGCTAAATCGTGGGTGATATATAAAAACGCGACGCCGGCCGACTCGCGGGCTTCCAATATAAGTTGCAAAATACCGGCGCGCAAGGATACGTCTAGCATAGATACGGGTTCATCGGCAACTACGAGATCGGGTTGGACCGCTAGTGCGCGCGCAATTGCGACACGTTGACGCTGACCTCCTGAAAGTTGGTAAGGCAATTTATAATAGTACTCAGATGGGGGCGTCAATCCCACCTGCCTTAGCAAGCGCAAAATCTGATCGGCCCCGCGATTGATTGAGGGAACTAGGTGGTGGATTTGCATGGGTCTCCCTACAGTGTATCCTACCGTGTGGAGACTGTTTAACGAGCCGTAGGGGTCTTGAAAAATCATTTGGACATGCCGACGATAGTCTAGAATAGCGGAACGTGTCCGGATTTGTGCCAAATTCTGCCCACGGTAACTTACCACGCCTTGGGTCGGCGTTTCCGTACCCATAATTAAATTAGCGGTCGTGCTCTTCCCAGATCCAGATTCTCCAACTAAACACACAATCTCGCGCGGGTTGATGACTAGGCTAACATCTCGCACGGCGTGAATGAGGGTACCTTTTCCCGAATGAAATGTTTTACTTACGTGCTCCAGGGACAAAATAGGTGCATCATGAGATTCGGTCATAGGTCGACTCCCCGGTGTTAGACGTAAGTTGAGATGGATAAAGGTGGCATGCCACGGCACGGCTTGATGACACTTTTTCTAAGACGGGAATTTCCGCCAAACAGATGTCCAGACACTGCGTGCACCGGGGCTGGAAGGCACACCCAGGCGGTAGTTGGCCCAAATCTGGCGGGCTTCCAGGAATGCCTTCCAGTACCTTGCGACTACCTTGAAGCGGTGGAAAGCAGGCGATAAGTCCTTGCGTGTACGGGTGTTTGGGTGTTCGATAGATTTCACGGCTAGGCCCACTTTCGATGACGCGGCCAGCGTACATAACGTAGATTGTGTGCGCTAACTCGATTAGAAGCGACATGTCGTGGGACACCAGACAGACCGCAAATCCTAGTTCCTTTTGCAGACGCCGGATTTCCATGAGAATGCCACGTTGCACAATGACGTCCAGACCCGTGGTTGGTTCGTCCATGACCACCAATTTTGGATGCAACATCAACGCTAAGGCAATGGCGACACGCTGCCGCATTCCTCCGGATAATTCGAACGGGTAAAGTTTTTTGTAGCGAGGTTGAATGTTGACCATAACGAGCGTCTCATCAATGCGTTTATCTAAATCGCGGGTGGTTGGCATTGTCCCGTGTGCTGCCATGATCCGTTTCATTTGCTCTTCGATCGACATGATTGGATTCAACGCATTCATGGCACTTTGCGGCACGAGACTGATGTCAGTCCATCGCATACGGCGAAGCAATTCCGGGTCCACGGACGCTAAGTCTTGGCCATTTAGACGGATCGAACCTGTAATATCTGCGATGTCAGGAGATAGCAACTGTAAAATTGCCGTGATCAGGGTAGATTTACCACATCCGGATTCTCCAGCAATAGCTATAATCTCGCCTTCATCGACGGTGAACGACACATCGTTTACGGCGGGAATTCGGCGGTTGCCGTCCGTGTACGTAACGGACAGATGTTCCACACCTAGGATTTCTTTCATGCTAGCTTCCTCCTTAACCGTCGCTTTTTCGACCGCCCCGACATGGCCAACTGGGGATTAGAAATTTCATCGATACTCCGATTGACGAGCGCAAGAGCTCCACCGATTAAGCCGATACATACGCCGGGCGGAATAATCCACCACCAAGCCCCGTTAAGCAAGGCTTGATAATTACTCGCCCAATATAGCATGGTACCCCAACTAACCGTATTGATATTTCCTAAACCGAGAAATTGCAGGGAGACCTCTGCCCCGATCGCATACATGATGGTGCCGAGCAAGTTCGCAATGATGAGCGACAGCATATTGGGAAACAATTCTCGGCGCACCACGCCCCACGTACCTTCACCAGATAGGCGGGCCGCACGCACAAAATCGCGACTGCGTAAGGACAACGTTTGGGATCGTAAGACCCGCGCGCCAAAAGGCCAGCCCGTAAACGCAATGACCAGGATCATTGCCCCAACCCCAGCATGGTGAAGATAAGTAGTTAGCACAATCATGAGCGGAATTCCGGGAATGACGATGAAGATGTTGGAAAATAAGGTAGCGACATCGTCCACCAATCCACCGCTATAGGCTCCGCCTACGCCAATGATAATGGAGAGCAGTGTGGCCAGCGCGCCCGCCGACAACCCTACCAGCAAGGTGGAGCGTGTTCCCCAAATGGTTTGCATCAGGACACTCTGGCCTTCGGCGGTTGTCCCCAGTAGGTAGTGGCTATTGGGAGGAATTAAGATATTCATGGTAATGGCGCTGGGATTACCAGGGGCAATCCACGGTGCGAGTATCGCCAACGCCACGAAGAGTAAAAAGATAAGCATACCAGTCATACCGGTGCGGTTGCGAATAAATGCGTGCCAGCTTTGATTGTTACGAGATCGCATGGTCCGCAGCAATTCTAAGTCATTGCCAGGGATGTCGGTAGTCTCCGTCATGGCATCAACCTCCCGACCGATTCGCCCGCGGGTCGAGTCGACCATATAAGAGATCGACAATCAAGTTCGCGAGCAGTACGGCGACAGAAATAATCAGCAACAGGGCTTGCAACAAGGGATAGTCTTGATTTGACGCTGCCTGAAAGAGTAAAAAGCCTAGTCCTGGGTACGAGAACACAATCTCCGTTAGAATGGCTCCCGCAACAATGAATCCCAAAGCCATGGCAAATCCGGTTAGGTTAGGCAAGAGCGCATTGCGTGCTGCATATTGGTACATGATAATGCGATCTTTGATCCCGGCGGCCCGTGCCAATTGGATATAGTCTTCTTGCAACGAGGGGATCATATTGTTGCGCATACTCAAAATCCATCCACCGAGCGAGGCGATGACGATCGTAAATGCTGGCAATATTGCGTGATAGACGATATCTATGATGCTTGGGACAGTGAGAGCGGGCGGTAAGCTTGAGCTATACGCTTGCGCTAAGGGAAACCAGTGGAACAAGAATCCAAATACATACAGGAAAATGAGCGCAAGCCAAAAATAGGGAAAGGCAGATGTAAACATCGCTGCGGGTACGGTAAATCGGTCCCAACGAGATGCACGGTGCCAGGCGACCCAAATGCCGATCAAGGTACCCAGCGCGAAGCTGATAACAGTGGCTACTCCTATGAGGCCTAGTGTCCAGGGTAAGGCTTGTTCAATGACGACGATGACTGGTGTCGGGAAATACGTAATAGATACGCCAAAGTTACCGTGAGCCAAAGCCACGAGATATTGGCCATATTGGGTCAAGAGGCTGGTGTGCTGAGCAAGACCGAACTCCGATTCTAGCGCTTTAAGGGCGTACGGACTGACTTTGCCGTGCATGCGCATCATCAGGTCTTCAGCCGCATTTCCTGGCATGAGCCGTGGGATTAAAAAGTTAAGGGTAATACTGGCCCAAAACGCAATCAAATAGAATAACAACCGTCGTCGCAGATACGTCACGCAGACACCTCGTTTCTCACAACCCGATGACCCTGGCAATACAATGTTTGTTGAGTGATTCCACCTCGAAAGTGGTTGCGCTCAAAGAGCAAATCTCCTCTCGTCAAACGGAGTGCCGGATTCTTACCGGGACTCAAATTGGACCACCAATTCAGCTTGGGACGGCTTTAAATGCCAAGTGATGACGGAATGTCCCCTCGCGGACCACCAACCTTCGGCACGAGGACGATCAGTCCGCGTCAGTATTCTACCATTGAGGCGCACCAAGATTGGCTCCTTTGATAGATAGAGCGTAAAGTCAGCCACAGGTTGACTACTTGTCAGTGTCACTGTGAGTTCTGAGATACTTTCCTGTGTAGTAACCGTAACATTAGCTACGCGGGCTACATATTGTACCAAATCCGAGCAACGAATCCAGCGAATGTCGTTCCCATAATGCGCAGTAATTCGATCGATTAGTCTCCATAGCTCCTGCAGACCTACGGCACTGCCATCACTATACAGGGACGACCAGTGGGTGTGAAAGCCAATCGGACTTCGATGAAGCACCAATTGTTGGATCCGTCCCGACTGTCCATTGGCATCCAATAACGCATCGATAGTTGACGGCCGCCCGTATTTTGTTGGCCACAGGGGATCGCCATGGCCACTGGACACATGAACAACCTGAAGCGGGTCCGCGGCGTGCAACCGCGGCGGGATGTTCAAGGACAGGGGGTCAGTGTGTAGATAGTAAAATGGCACTTCCACATCGGTTTCTTGTCGAAAGGCTTGAGCGAGGGCACTGACATAACGCTCCTCGGCTTCGATTCCAAAAGTACCCGGCGAGGTCATGCCCTTCGGATGCAGTCCCGCCTGGTTGAGGATTTGCAGTGCGCGCCGGAAATAGAGGATTAAGCTATCCTCTGTATGATATGAGATCATACGCTTTTCAGAGAATGGTAGCGGGAGCCAGTCGTGATATGCGTCGAGAGCATTGAGATGCGTCAAAATTTCTGGCGTGATGTCGAACCACGGTTCCAGCTCGTCGCGCACGAGCTGCAAAAACTCTTGTAAGAGTTGAGGCGACACCCCAGGCAGCGATTGGTCGATGGCTCCTAGCCCCATGGGATATGGCAATACGGTAAACTTTCCGCGAACCCCGCGTTCCTGAACACCATGGATAAACTGACGCAAAAACTCATTGGGTATAACTGCCACATGATCTTCGTTAGGTTGTTCCCAATGGTCCAAATTCAGCAATGGGGCGCCATCGTCTACGATTAAATAGATAGGCAACTGATCAAAAGGCCAGGCAATGGATAGTGATGTCGACATTACTACTCTCCTCGGAAGTCACCGTATCGGTTGTGAGCTTTGGCATGCTGGCGATTCAAGACATTATGTCTTGAATCGCCATTGCACAGTTACCTTGTCCGTACTAATGGACGGGTTTTAGATGTTGCAACACGTAAATGTCATCAGGCCAAAAGTCGGCACTCATCATCGCGTAAGGATTCTTCGGAGTTGGCCATCCAGTATATTGGAGTGTGGTGTATTCCTCCGTGTTGGGCATAATGGTCAGCGGAAAGATCGGCAGATCTTCTGCGCTGATCAATGCAGCCTTAGAAATATCTGCATGCTGTTGAGCCCGATTGGTGGTCGCCGCATAGCCGTATATGGCCTGGTTCATCGCTGGATCGTTAAATCGCTCGAAATTGAATGGAGCTGACTTACCTAGGGGCGCAGACGTGTCGCTGCTGTAATCGTAGTAGAACTGGAACCAACTAGACGCCCCACCTGTGCCGCCATTGATGGTGAGTTGGTACTTGCCTAATGCCTGGTCGTTAAAGACGTCGGCCGGCGATAATAGATTGAGCGTCACGTTAATCCCAATTTTGGCTAAGTTTTCCTTGACGACGTCGGCAATGGCTACCCAATTGGTGAATGCGGATGGCACTGTGATCGACAGTGTTTCGGGCTTTCCATTGGGTGCTACGAGGGTGGATCCCTTGAGATGATAGCCGAGTGTTCCCAGTAGCTTTAACGCAGTCTTGGGACTGTAGCCGTAGGACCATTTGCTGACCGTCGCCTTGGGCAAATAGTCGGTAGCCGGCACCAACAGCGAGGTCGGACTGGCGACGCCGGAATCGGTTGCGACCGCACCTACTTCCTTACGATCAATCGCATAATACAGCGCACGCCGGAAGGTGACGTTGTTAAAGGGCGCAATGGCATCATTGGGGTATAACGCATAGAAATTTGATTGGCCGCGGGCAGGGAAATTTGCTGCCACAAAGTGCTTCGGATTTTTGTCGACAAAGTCTTTCTGGGGATTAGGAATGTAAACGGCTCCCCAATCTCCCTGCCCGCTGGCCAGCGCCAGATCAGCCGATGTGTTGGACGTATAAGCCGGCAGCAATAATTCGGGTACGCTAGGCTTCTTGCCCCAATAATGAGGATTGAGCTTGTAGGTCACAAGTTGCGATGTAAAGGAGTTTAGCACATAGGGCCCGGAACCGACGGGATTGGGATCGGCCCACGTGCTCGGGTTTTTGACATGCGACCAGATTGCTTTGGGCACAATAGGCGTTTCGCCCGCGACAAAGTACAAGAAGGGAATCTCCGGCTTGTCAAATGTAAATTCGACGGCGTAGGTTCCCTTAGCCGTTACCGACTTGAGATATTGCCACTGACCTTGTAGATCCATCGAGGGATATTTTTTCAGCATCGCAAACGTGAAGGTGACATCCGCACTGGTCAAGGGTTTGCCATTGGACCACTTGACGTTGTGCCGGAGATCGATTATCACGCTCTTATTGCCCGGCAACCAATGATAGGACGAGGCCAACCACGGGATCACCTTGCTAGCTGGAGCATCGTAATACAACAGCGGTTCGTAGACAAAGTCCTGGTCATTGGTGATGGAGCCCGAAATGAACGGATTGAAGTTGCGGGTGTAGGCACCGTTAGCGTTGGCGATAATGGTCATTGGCGCCCCGCTTACGGTGGCGTTTCGATGTGAAGTGGATTGGCCAGCATTGCCTGCAGCCGTTAGGGTTAAAGTTGCTCCGGCGGCCAAGGCCAGTGTGGCACCACTTGCCAGAATGATTCGACTTATCTTGGACGAATGGTTTGAAGCCATGGATTAGTTCCTCCTTTGAACTGATTCAACCAACTTTCGATTTGCAGTAAGTTCAAGCGCGCCTCCCGCTGAGCAACGCGTACTTAGTCGGGGGCTAGTGGTAGAGAGACACTCCAAGACGCTGCCAAAGGCGGCAGATAGGCTTCATGAGCCTCTAACAGATCGTCGACCAAGTGTACAGTCTGGTCGAGATCCAGCGTCGTGGATAAATTGGGATCTAAAAATGCGGCTTCATAGACCGCTTCTCGGTCTTTCTGCAACACGGCTTGGACCGTGAGTTCTTGTACGGCAATGCCTTGCCGATTTAGGGCGGCTAATGCCACTGGCAATTCCCCAATATAGGTTGGGCATATTTGGTGTCCCTGAATGAGCGCCGGCACCTCGACCACGGCGGACCGCGGCAGGTTTGCAATGAGACCGGTATTCGGCACGTTGACAGCCATCATGCGAATTTCCCCGGTCTCCAGGCTGTGGATCAATTTGGGTGCGTATTCAATACTCAAGTCGGGGAGGTAGACGGCTTCGGACTGCTGTACCAACGTTTCAATGGCGGCGATTGTGGGGGGTTGGTCCAGAAACGCTCGCGGCACGAGATTCAGGCGTCCAACCCAATCCTTCCGGGGTAAAAAGTAACTCACGTATTCAGCTGAGTGCGGGCTGGATTCCGAGGGGAAATAGCCGAACTTGCGCATCAACTCAAATCGCGTAGGATCCTGGTCGTAGATGGTGGCAAAGCGTTGCCGAAGAACAGGATACTGATCTTGGCCGTGGTAAGTAAGTTGCAAAAACCAAGCCTGATGATTAATGCCTGCCGCCCGCCATTCCAGCTCCTGAGGATCAATCTCCAAATAATGCGCTAACTGGTTGGCGGTCGCGGGGATGCTGTGACACAAACCCACCGCAGTTAGTGACGAACTTCGGTATACAGCCATCATAACCATTGCCATCGGATTGGTGTAATTCAAAAACATGGCGTGCGGAGCATACTTTTCAATCTGCGCGCAGATTTTCAGCACCTCGGGGATTGTACGCAACCCTCGCATGATACCACCGATACCTAGCGTATCAGCCACCGTTTGCTTAACTCCATAACGGGCAGGTATTTCAAAGTCCTTGGTCCAGGCGGGACGTCCTCCTACATTGATGGAGTTAATGACGTAGTCGCATCCCTCCAAAGCAGGCACCAGTTCCGAAAAAGCCTGAACGGCGGGTTGACAATGCGCCTCTTCGCGAATACGAATTGCCAGTTGTCTCGCTAAGGCAAGCCTGTCCGGATCAATATCCACGAGATTAAACTCGACGTCGTCTTGAAAATATCGCGTGAGGTCACTGACCAATCGCCGTGTAAACACGCGACTACCGGCGCCAATCAACACCACTCGCACATTCATCACCCCTTTCCGCGTTAATTCGAATACATTTGTGCGGGTTCCCGCGGTGCTCTTACCGAATCGCCTAGCCGTATGACGGTTGGGAGAATTACCTCGACGTTTTTACCGGGCTTGCCATCTAACTTTTCCAGCAACATGAAGGCCGCATAACGTCCTACTTCTGCCGGATTTTGAACAACGATGGTCATCTTTGGCGATTGAAAAGTTGCCTCAAACGGATCCCCAAAACTTACTATTGAGATGTCTTCGGGCACACGGTAACCTAATTCATGTACAGCCTGCAGGAATCCCAATGCAATGAGATTGTTTGTGCAAAATACTGCTGTTGGCGCTTGCTCTTTGTGTGATAGAAAACGTTTTCCTGCTAAATATCCGGTCTTGTGATCGTAATCACCACGAACCATAAAATCTTCCGGAGGTATAATGCCTGCCTCCTGCAAAGCCTCGCGATAACCGGATTCGCGTTCTAACGCGGTCGTAGACGTTCTGCCATTAACAATACCGATTGCACGATGCCCATATCCTAGCAAATGGGTAACGAGTTCTTTAGACGATTGACGGCTTTCTTCCCGGACCGAGTCAATCATGATGCCCTCCAGGATTCGATCCACTAATACGATTGGTAAGGCATTAACAATCAACTGAGGCCAATCGGTTGCGGGTGTTACGGAAACAGGTGCGATAATCATCCCATCCAAGCGTTTTTCCAAAAAAACCCGAATTAGCTCAGATTCTTTTGAGGCCTTCTCATCGGAACTCGCAACCAGCAGGTGATACCCTAACTTTTCGACTGAGGCCTCAACGGCACGCACTAACTGAACGAAATAGGGATTAGCAATGTCTGGCACTAACACCCCCAGGGTATACGTTTTTGCGTTTTTTAAGCTGCGAGCGACGCCGTTGGGATGATAATCCAATGTGCCAATAGCCTCGAGCACTCGCTTCCTCGTAGTTTCCTTTACGGGATAGTTTCCACTGATCACGCGGGATACTGTGGCTACAGATACCCCGGCGTATAGCGCAACATCCTTTAAGGTTTTCATTCAACATCTCCTCAGATAAAAGTAAACGTTTTCTGTATTTAATGCTATAATGACTCAACGTTATATTGATTGTCAACAACATACTATGATCAGTATCGACAATAAGTCCTACAACATGCACCAAGTGCTTTGGCTGAATCGTGACCCAATGCTTTGTGTTTCGAGGATGGCGGATCGAGTGTGGAGAGGGGGACATATCGTAATGTCGAAGAGCACGTTGGAAATTCCCGCTCATTTGATTGACCGCGCCAAATTTCCCGTGATTGACGTGCACAATCATAGTCAGTGGGACGGTGTCTGGCAGGTAACAGACATTCCCGCTCTGCTTAAGGTCATGGACACAGTAGGGGTTGCGGGCCGGGTGGATTTAGATGGGGGGACCGGTGATCGCCTCGAACAACATTTAAATCTGTTCCGACGCTCGCGGCCAGACCGCTTTGCAGTCTTTGTCTCATGCGATTGGGAATATTATCTCCAATTTGAAGACTTCGCGGGGCACTTCGCGAGGGATTTTGCGCAGGGTATTAGACAAGGAGCCGAGGGGTTAAAACTGTGGAAGGAATTGGGCTTGACTGTGAAAGACCGGAATGGTAAGCGAATCGCCACGAACGATCCGCGACTGCAGCCGATTTGGGATGTGGCTGCAGAGTACGGGGTTCCGGTGCTAATTCATACGGCCGATCCGGTGGCGTTCTTTCAACCGCTTGAAGGCAACGAATTGTACCATAGCCTTTTGCGTCATCCCGATTGGCACTTTTACGGGCCATCCTATCCATCATTTGAACAATTGATGCAAGAATTTGAAGAATTAATTGCGCGTAACCCGTCAACAACGTTCATCGGAGCTCATGTGGGCAACTATGCCGAGAATTTATTGCGTGTGGGTCAATGGCTGGATCGCTACCCGAATTTGTATGTGGACATTGCGGCTCGAATTGCCCAATTAGGACGGCAGCCTTATACAGCGCGTCGTTTCTTAACGCAATATAGTCGTCGCATTGTGTTTGGACTCGATAAATGGCCCACGCCACCCGACAATTATCAAGTGATGTTCCGGTTTTTAGAGACTGAGGACGAGTATTTTGATTATGTGACCGAACAAGATTTGAGCGAAGGCGCGAAGGGCGCATGGAAAATCTACGGCGTCGGCTTGGCGGATGATGTGCTGCAAGACATTTACTATCGCACAGCACTCGCATTGCTACCAAGATTCAAGAACGATTTAGAGTGGGCTTTTTGATCATCATATTGGGCGCATTTGGTGCACATTAGCCACACATGAGGCTCGATAAAATGTTTGCATGTGTGAGTGCACGGTTCCGTTGGAGGTGGTTTTGGCATGCATGTTCGACTTGGGAGATTTCCGTCCGATAACCGGTCTGGAATAGGAGTATTATGTCGGTTTACGATGAGTGCTTGGGATGAACCCCAGGACTACTGGGCTGGGGTCCGACGGTGGTTGCGGCCAATTAACTATGTGGTTAAGGTTGATAGACACCATGCCTAAACGGGGACGGAGAACATTAGCCCAATGGCAAGACCGCCATCAACAAATAATTAATCTGTTGAAAGCAGAAGGAGCTCTATCCATTACTGCGTTGGCCGAACGATTTGACTGTTCGCCGGCTACCATCCGTCGGGACATCGCGATTCTTCAACCGCAAATGACGGAGTTGAAGAAATATCATGGGGTCGTTGCCGTAGACGGTGCGGTAACCGAGCGGCATTACCAGGACAAAGTGACAGAATCGCAGGCCGAAAAGGAGCACATTGCTGAAGCGGTGTGCGGGATAATTGCTGATGGTAGTGTAGTGGGACTAAACGGTGGTACCACGACCATGGCGGTAGCGAGGGAGATCGTTGGTACTAACAAGCAAGTCACCGTCGTTACGAACGCAATCAATGTGGCCTTTGAATTGAGTCATAGTGACGTAACCGTTGTGGTAATCGGCGGCGTGTTACGGACTTTTAACTTTGAAACCACGGGATTAATGGCGGTACATAATCTCGAGAGTTTGCATTTGGATTGGGTCATTCTGGGGGCAAATGGCATTCACCCGGTTTTTGGGGTGAGCACGGTAAGCGAACCTGAAGCCGCAATTGGGGCGGCGTTTGCACGGCATGCAGATCAAGTCATGGTCGTCGTAGACCACACTAAACTTGGGCATCAGGCGCTACATCGGATGTTGGGGTGGACTGACGTTAGTGCGCTGGCGTCCGATGTGGCGGCTTCGCCCGTGATTGCAGGGTGGCGTCCTGGTTTGCCACTTGAATTATATCACCAAACGGGGTTGGCGAATGTTTGGCGGGTGATGCCGTCATGATGGGCGCGTCAATTGCTGTGGCCATCGCAAGTGGGTTCCCGTAGGCATTTGGAGATCAGATTAGTTTTTGAGAATGGGATAATTGCCCTACGGCGGTCTGAACTCGTGAAGAATCGGAAGTTGAAGAGAACACAAAGGAGTTGTCATGGTAATGACTAAAGATGCAACGTTATTAACACCCAAACCCGAAGATCGTTTTACTTTTGGCCTTTGGACGGTCGGCAACCGGGGGCGCGATCCCTTCGGGGATGCTGTGCGCCCTACCTTAAGTCCCGCGAATATTGTGCGCAAGTTGAGTCAACTAGGTGCATATGGCGTGACGTTGCACGACAATGACTTAGTTCCTATGGACGCTACATTGGCCCAGAGAGACCGGATTGTAGCGGAATTTCGGACAGTCTTGGCCGACTATCAAATGGCGGTGCCAATGGTCACGGTGAACTTATTCTACGATCCCGTGTTTAAGGACGGTGCGTTCACATCCGCGAGTTCGGCCGTGCGTCAGTTTGCGATCAACAAGGCCAAAGCTGCTATGGATTTAGGGCATGCTCTGGGCGCCAACATTTTTGTATTGTGGGGTGGACGCGAAGGGGTAGAAACTGAAGCGGCGAAGGATCCGCGTCAGGCTTTGGCTTGGTATCGAGAGGGGATCAATGCCTTAACAGAGTACGTCGTGCAACAGAAGTACGCGATGCGCATCGCTTTGGAAGCAAAACCGAACGAGCCCCGCGGCGATCTGTATCTTTCCACGACCGGCGCTATGCTGGCGTTTATTGCAACTTTGGACCATCCTGAGTTGGTTGGGGTTAATCCAGAAGTCGCCCATGCCAAAATGGCGGGCTTGAACCCGGTGCATGAGGTGGCCCAGGCTCTGGATCAAGGCAAGTTGTTCCATATTGATTTGAATGATCAGCGGTTGGCACGGTATGATCAGGATTTGCGCTTTGGGTCCGACGACATAAAGGGGACCTTTTATTTGGTGAAGCTTTTGGAGGAAAGTGACTATAATGGGCCCCGGCACTTTGACGCTCACGCCTATCGAACGGAAGACGTCGAGGGTGTGTGGCAATTTGCGCGTGGATCGATGCGAAGTTATTTGGCTTATCGCGAGGCCGTGAAACGATTTCAACAAGACAATGAAATCCAAGCTGCATTGCACGCGATAGAACAAATGAATGCCCAGGGACCAACACTAGATTCGCCAGAGCATATTGAATGGTGGCGGCAACGCGGCTATGCCTATGAGGCGCTCGACCAATTGGTGACCGAACTGCTGCTGGGGATGCGATAGGCGATGTCGTTAACGGGATTCGCACCTGTTGCCTATTTGGGCTTGGACATTGGAACACAGGGATTGAAGGCTGTGGTGGTGACTGATTCCGGTCATGTGTTGTTCGAGACCAGTGCAATTTATCCCACCGCGGTCCCCACGCCGGGATGGGCTGAACAAAGTCCCGGAGACTGGATGGCTGCTCTTGATTCTGTATTAGGCCAAGTCGACCAGGCTGGACTTTCCGTCACGTGGGCTGGGATCGGGGTGACAGGCCAAATGCATACCGTTGTGGTGTGCGACGACCGAGGTCAACCATTGCGGCCCGCTATCTTGTGGTCAGACCAGCGGGCCCGAGAATACGGGCCAGCATGGGAAGCAAAGTATGGGCTGAAATGGCTACGCGAACAGACGGGGAACAAGCCGTTGAGCAATTTTTCTCTTGGATATCTACGGTGGATACGCGATCACGAATGGACAGTCTATCAGCAGATTCGACACGTCGCCATCGCCAAAGACTGGGTGCGATTCGTCCTCACGGGTGCGTGGGGCACGGAGATGACGGATGCATCCGGCACCTATCTGTTAGATGTTGCTCATCGCCACTGGGCTACGGACTGGATGCGGGAAATGGGAATGGATCCCTCTTGGTGGGGAACCCTGCATGAATCCGGGGACGTGGTGGGAACCATGCAATACGGCCCCTCTCGGTTTCGTGGATTGCCCGTAGTGGCTGGGGCTGGCGACCAGGCAGCAAGTGCCATTGGAACTCAGTTGACGCCGGGAGAGCTTGGAATTTCACTGGGAACATCTGGCGTACTGTTCTGGCCTCTCCGTCAGTATGTAAATCCACCGCATCCCTCAATTCACGTATTCTGTCATGCTGTGGCCGATGAATGGCACTGGATGACGGTTACTCAGTCGGCTGCATCGTCGCTCCGTTGGTTTCGCGATCAGTTTTATGCTGACACGCCATATGCAATTGTAGATCGAGAAGCGGAAATCGTGCCTGCGGGATGCTCGGGTGTGATCTTCGTGCCATATTTAGAGGGCGAACGGGCTCCCGTGATGCAGCCGCAAGCGTCGGGGGTGTTTTTCGGTTTACGGGCGTATCATGGCCGCACGCATTTAGCGCGGGCTGTTTTGGAGGGGGTTGCGTATAGTCTGAATGATTGTTATCAGACGATGTTTGGGCGCGAAGCGCCCAAGCCCCAGCGCCTCGTGATGACGGGCGGCGGAGCGCGAAGCGTACTATGGACACAGATTTTGGCGGACGTGCTAGGCGAGCCCTTAGAGATTGTTGAAGATCCGGGTGCCGCTGTAGGAGCGGCATGGATTGCTCACAGCGCTGTCGATGCGACGCAAGAGCGCTGGCCCCGCGCGTCGATTCGAACCGCTATACCTGGTGCGAATGCCGCCTATTACCAAACGGAATTTCATCGCTATCGTCGACTGACGCGCGTGTTAAGTGATGTCTGGGAAAGTTCCGCTGAGGCATTGTCGGCCGATTCATAGCGAAGTCGATCGTACTGCCCGCCATGCGACCGTCAGATCGGGCGCGGAGTGGTTCTAACACATTCATGAGGGAGAGGACGATACGTGTACCCGAAGTTACCAGAGCACAATGCAGCGCAATGGGATGAGTTGTCATTATTGTTTGGATTGGACAATACGGTTGGGGATGTTCTAACGGTTAGCGGAATGACCCGACGTCACCGAAGAATTTCTCTTCGCATCCAGAAGTGGGGAGAAGGTATTGTCGGATTCCGGCTGATCCCTTACGGAGCAGATACGCAATTATTGGACTGGAGTCACCGCCAAGTATGTGTGGGAGAAGAGACGGGTCTTTTGACAGGAAAAATTGTGGGTCATCGCATTCGTGTAACGGGTGAAGGAATTCCTGCGATTTGGCTTAGCATGAATCCCTTTCTGATAGGCATAGGCGACACTGACACACCGATTTGGAGCACTAGTCGGCCGCTAGGCACTATCCATGAAGAACCGATTGGACCACTTACCGCGTGGTATGACGATAACCCGTCACAGCAGCCGATAGCTGCTCGGTTAGCCGTGCGACTGACTGCAGATATCCATTTTAGTGGGATGGGAGAAAGGTTTTTCAGTACACAATTGACTGGGCGGACTTTACAGTCGTGGAACGAAGACGCGGATGGCGTGAGGACCAAAGCGGCCTACAAAACAATTCCATTTGTTGTGTCCGACCGGGGATGGGGACTGTGGTTTAATAGTCCCGGCTTGTCTAGTTGGGATTTGGGAGATTCGACGCCTCTGGCCATGACGGTGACGACGCCGACAGCTGCGATAGAGTGGTGCGTCATTATTGGTTCAACACCCAAAGACATTGTGGAACGTTATGTTACTTTAACAGGATTACCCGATAGTATACCTTCTTGGGCGGCGGGGATTTGGTTGTCTACCGGCTCCATTCCACGAACGCAGGATGAGATTGTCGCCCTGGCATCCGAGGCCCGCTCGCGTGGCTTTCCCGCCGACGTTTTCTTTTTGGATGCCCATTGGCAGAAGGCCGGTTCGTGGGGGGGAGCACAATGGAATACCGCATCCATTCCCCGGCCTCAAGAATTGCTTCGAACCCTGCGTGGCATGGAATACCACTTGGGTGTATGGGGACAGCCGTATATTGAAGAAGGCGCAGAAGCGTACGTAAAAGCCGAAAATGAAGGGTTGCTTTTGCAAGCCGAGGATGGGTCTGGACCATGGCGCAAAAATTTGTGGGGAGATGCGGATCCCATTACGCGCGTGGGGGTGTTGGATTTCACGCATCCACAGATTAGGGATTGGTGTGCACGCCAGTATCAGGAAGTCTTGGGTGACGGCGTCGAAATAATTAAGGTGGATTTTGGCGAGGAGGTGCCAGCCGATGCATATACGGCCAATCATCAACGCAGTTCTGAACTGCATAATATCTACGCGTTAGAATATGCTCGCACGCTCTATGAGACGGTCACTCGTGCGCATCCGGAGGGCATGGTATTAATTCGCTCAGGATACAGTGGCGTTCAACGTTTTCCGGCGGTGTGGCCGGGCGATCCTCATCCTACACTCGACGATTTGCGGCTGACCGTTCAGGGGGGTCTCAACGCAGCCGCCAGTGGCATTGCATACTGGACCATGGACGCCGGGGGCTATAAAGAAGAACCGAACACGGCAGACTTTGTGCGGTGGGCCCAAGCCGCTCTGTTTGCACCGCTCGCACGCTTTCATCGTTACTCGCGATCGATGCCATGGGACTACGGCGAGGAGGCTTTCGCCCAGATTCGGGAACTTGCAGAATTGCGTTATCGGTTAACCCCCTATATACGCGCACTATATCACGATTCCCAGATAACGGGTTGTCCTGTCTTGCGCCCGCTGTGGATAGAGTTTCCGGAGGATCCCCAGTCGTGGATGGATTGGGTGGAATTTATGCTTGGAGATGCGATTCTCGTCGTTCCGGTCACGACGTCTACAGGCCAGGTGTCATTTCATCTTCCTCCCGGTCGTTGGTTGGACTGGTTTTCTCAAGACATAGTGCAAGGCCCAAGAGACATTCAGCGTATTGAACCCTTGGGAACGTTTCCTTTGTTTGTGCGGCAGGGCCGGTTCATTCCTATGTTTCGAGAAGTCGGGCGATTTTCCACGGAATTGTCCCGCAGTGTGGAGTTGTTGTCCGTAGGAAGCCCAGCCGTTGGGACGCGGACCGTGCACGGACGTCCTGAAGAAGAACGGACAATTCGGGGACAAGTGGAGGTCATGCATGAGTTTTCGCGCGGGTGGATGGTGCAGTGGGAGGGACGATGGCCCGAATCGCGGTTTGTCCGGGTTAAGTATCCCGACGAGGAAATTCGCGGTCGATGCGAGCGTGATCCTGGCGTAATGGTTACGGGAGAAGATCTTGTGTGGCAAGTCTCACAAGCTACGACGTGGATTTTACCGGACTAAATGACGTTAAGTGGGAGGTGAAATCGTGGAAAGAGGACTTAAAATAGGGATGGTCGGATACAAATTTATGGGCAAGGCCCATAGTTATGCCTATCGCGCACTGCCCATTATTTTCCCGAACTATCCTGCACCCGTCATGCAAATTATCTGTGGACGCAATCCGCTAGACCTTGAAGAGGCTCGAACGAACTGGGATTGGCGATTGGCGACTACTGACTGGAATGACGTGGTTCAGCGTGACGACGTTGACGTGGTCGATATTTGTACTCCAACCGATACCCACGAAGCCATAGCAGTGGCTGCTATGGAACAAGGCAAGCATGTTTTTTGTGAGAAGCCGCTTGGCCTCAGTGAATCCGCCGCGCGCCACATGGAGCGTGTTGCTCAATTGACAGGCGTGACCCATATGATCGGGTTTAACTATCGGTTTGCGCCGGCGGTCTTGCTTGCCAAGCGTCTTGTCGAACAGCAACGTCTGGGCCGCATCTATCACTTTCGCGCGCAGTTTTTACAGGACTGGATCGTGGACCCGGATTTTCCGCTGGTCTGGCGTTTAGACCGCACCATCGCGGGGTCCGGGGCGCTTGGCGACTTGGGATCTCATTTAATTGACTTGGCCCACTTTTTGATTGGCGACATCGCTTCGGTGACGGGTGTGAGCAAGACCTTTGTTTCACAGAGGCCGCTAGCTTCGAAGATGGCAGGATTGGGGGGCCAAAGCGAATCCAGCCAGCAGAAAGGACCAGTGACCGTGGACGATGCCACGGTGTTTTTGGTGCAATTTGTTAATGGAGCCTTGGGTACATTTGAAGCTACGCGCTTTGCCTTGGGACATCGTAGTACCAATTTCTTTGAAATCAATGGGAGTGCGGGTAGTGTCCGGTTTGATTTTGAACGGATGAATGAACTATCCGTGTACTTTCAAGACGATGCAGATGATGTGCAGGGGTTTAGGCGCGTGCTGGTCACGGATCCGCCGCACCCTTACGGCGGGCGCTGGTGGCCGGCCGGACACGGGCTGGGATATGATCACACGCTGGTGCACGAACTGGCGGAGTTTGTGTCCGCAATTGAGGAAGGTCGCAGCGCACATCCTAACTTTACGGACGGAGTTAAGTGTCAAGTCGTCATGGAGGCGGTTGAGACGTCGTGCCAAACCGGACGGTGGGTCACCGTTGATTACGGATTAAGTGGTGAATAGGAGGGGAGACGAATGAAACTTGGCGTTTTTAGTGTGATGTTCCGCGATCGACCGATTGAAGAGGTTATTGACTATGTTGCGAGTCTGGGAATTCATAGTTTGGAGATCGGTGTGGGCGGTTATGTCGGTAAAAATGTACCGGTGGACGATTTGTTGAAAGATAGTGATCTTCGCCACGCTTTGCGAGAAAAGTTAGCGCAGCGCGGCGTTGAAATCAGTGCGTTGAGTTGTCATGGCAATCCATTACACCCCAATGATGAGACGGCCCAAATCTTCCACCGCGATTTCGAAGATGCGGTTCGGTTAGCGGAAGCACTAGAGGTCCCGACAATCGTTACGTTTTCTGGATGCCCGGGGGAATCTGACCGTTCGCGATACCCGGTTTGGGTTGTCACTCCTTGGCCCGATGATTTTCAACATGTTTTGCAGTGGCAATGGGAAGAAAAAGTGTTGCCGTACTGGTCTAAGCAGCAAACCTTTTGTCAGGATCATGGGGTGCGTGTAGCCTTGGAATTGCATCCCGGATTTGTTGTATATAACACCCAGACGCTGTTGCATTTACGCGCAGAATGCGGTGATAGAATCGGCGCAAATTGTGATCCCAGCCATCTGTTTTGGCAGAACATGGATCCTGTGAGTGTTATTGATACGCTCGGGTCCGCTCATGCCTTGTATCATTTTCACGCGAAGGATACCGCTTTGAATCCGTCGGCAGTTGCGGTGAATGGGGTCTTGGACACCCAGTCCTATCGCGACATTGCCCATCGTTCATGGGCTTTTCGCACGGTCGGGTTTGGGCATGGTGAAGAGGTTTGGAGACGCATCATCAGCGCACTCCAAATACAGCAGTACGATGGCCCAGTGAGTATTGAACATGAGGACGGATTGATGGATCCGCGCGAGGGCCTGGAAAAAGCAGTGCGTTTTTTGCAAGGTATGGTGATTGAAAAACCTGCCCAGGACATGTGGTGGGCGTAGCTAAGCTAGTACGGGTCTATAACCAAGCGAGGTGGGAAGGCAATGGAGCATAAGGCGGTTATTGTAGCCGGCGGGTGGGAGGGACATCAACCTACGGTAACGGCGAAGATTTTAGCTGACGTATTGCAGGAGCACGACGTTCAAGTAGAGTACATGGAGGCGTTGGAGGAGCTTAATGTGGCAGAGCGTCTCAACGTGGATCTGATCGTCATGAACTGGACTATGGGTCACATTCCGGACAATGCCCTGGAGAACTTGCTGGATGCGGTGCAGGCGGGGGTCGGCATTGCTGGGTTGCATGGAGGAATGGGCGACGCATTTCGCGATCAGCCCGCCTATCAATACATGGTGGGTGGTCAATGGGTTGCGCATCCGGGAGATGATGGGGTGGCATATCGTGTGCATATTGTTGACCATGAGTCGCCCATTACTCGAGGGTTAAATGACTTTGATGTAGTGAGCGAACAATATTACATGCATGTAGATCCGGCCATTCACGTACTGGCGACGACAACCTTTCCTCAAGCGGAAATGCCTGTCGCCTGGACCACGAGGTACGGAGCAGGCCGGGTGTTCTATTGTTCATTGGGACATAGTCCGAACATTGTTCGAATGGAGCCGGTCTTGACGATGATGGAGCGCGGGATGATGTGGGCTCTACGGCAACGGGAGGTGAACCCCGAATGAATCGACTTCAAGTGGGAATTATCGGCGCGGGCGTCATTAGCGGACGCTACATCCAGAATCTAAAAAGCGTGCCGTTTATAGAGAAATTGTTCATCGCCGATCAGGATGCATCTCGAGCTAAGAACAAGGGCACCGAATTTGACATCCCTAGTGTCGCAGTGCAGACGTTGTTAGATGACCCCTGCGTCGACCTGATTGTAAACTTAACGCCCCCCAAAGCGCACGCCGATGTCAGTCGAATGATTATTGAAGCCGGTAAGCATGTGTACAGTGAAAAGCCGTTAGCTGTTACCCGCGATGCGGGGGAAGACATCTTGACACGGGCTGAGACACATCGTGTCAGGGTCGGGTGTGCACCCGACACGTTTCTGGGAGGCGGCTTGCAGACATGCCGAAAACTCATTGATGATGGGTGGGTGGGAACTGCGACTGCAGGCGTCGCCTTTATGATGGGGCACGGACACGAATCGTGGCATCCCGATCCTGCCTTTTTTTATGAAGAGGGCGGTGGCCCCCTGTTCGACATGGGGCCATACTATCTAACCGCATTGGTTGCATTACTAGGCCCTATTCGACGCGTCTCAGGCGCTGCACGGGCTAGTTTTGCCGAGCGCATCATTACGAGTGCCCCTCGACGCGGTGAAATTATTACGGTGAAGACGCCCACTCATGTGGCTGCCACCGTGGAATTTGTTCAAGGGCCAATTGTAACGCTAGTCACAAGTTTTGACGTGTGGCCAACGTCTTTACCTTCAATCGAGATTTATGGGAGCGAGGGCACTTTGTCGGTCCCGGATCCGAATGATTTTGGAGGTCCGGTACGCATTCGGCGAGGTCGCGAGAGTGAATGGCATGATATGCCCATCCTGTACGGGTTTACCGACGACTGCCGCGGCTTGGGGGTTGCAGATATGGCCTACGGCATAATGCATAATCTTCCTCACCGAGCTCATGGTCAATTGGCCTACCATGTTCTGGAAGCTATGGACGGGATTTTACAGGCCGCATCGTCTGGCCGACATTATGACATGAAGAGTCGCATCACACGACCGGATCCGCTGGAACCCTCGGGTTGGGGACTGCGAGATTAGTGCGCTACGCATTTTCCCCGCGTTGGTGCACCGTGGCAGCAATTGCCTCCCTGCCCACCGCGCTTTGCTGTAGCGAGACAAGGCCAGATACTATGATCGAGCATGTTAGGTCATGCATTCATCTGAGTGAACACCGTGCAACTGGGAATGCGTTTGTTACGCCAAGAACACATCGGTAACTTAGTACGCGCCGGATAAAGAATGCTGTCGAAAGGATGGACGAACCATATGAATATTTGGGCATGGCGGACTTCAGACGGGCAACCGCATCTAGGCATCTCGGAGACCGCAGATGCCACGAAGGTTTTGGACGTGACGCAGGTGGAGCCGACTCTCGTTACACTTGATGACGTCTGGGTTCGATGGAAGTCGGTAGCGGCTATTTACGAGGCATTTAGTCACTGGCTGTCGCTTCCTGAGCCCCGGGTGCGGCTGGAGCGCGTAGCACTTACCATCCCGGTGCGATTGTCGGAATGCTGGGCCGCAGGGGTGACCTATGTCCAGAGTCGCGATGCGCGGGTTGAAGAAACACAGGCAGCGCAGCAATTTTATCAGGACGTTTATACCGCAATCCGGCCAGAGTTGTTCTTTAAGGCTCCGGGGTCGCGGGTGGTGGGACCGGGAGATGTCATGGGGCTCAGGCGGGATGCCCAGTGGCATGTGCCGGAACCCGAGTTGACCGTAATCTTGGCCCCCGGTGGCGAAATCTTTGGTTACACCGCAGGCAACGACTTGTCCTCGCGGGATATTGAGGGTGTTAATCCCTTGTATCTGCCCCAAGCCAAAATTTTTCACGCCAGTGCCTCGATCGGCCCGTCTATCGCGTTGGCACCCACCGTGGACCCTCATGCCTTGACCATTGAACTGCGCATTCGGCGAAATATCCACGAAGTGTTTGCAGGATCCATCAGCACCACCGAAATGCGGCGTTCGGTACGGGACCTGGTCGGGTATTTACGACGTGAATGGCCCATTACAGGCTGGACGGCTTTAATGACCGGGACTTCGTTGGTACCGCCGACCTCGTTTCATTTGCAGGAGGCAGATCAGATTGAAATTTGCATTACGGATATCGGCACATTGGTGAATACGGTGCGCCGCATTGGCCCAGACTGGGTGGATGTTCCCGAATATGGGGATTAAATCAGCAAGCAGGGCTAACGGTTGCGGCAGGCTTGGATGGCGGTTCCAAAGGTGGTCGATTGCCTCCGCGCAAGGGTTCCACTGTTGAAGGCCGAAAAGTGTTTGGCGCGAGGGACATCCGTGTCATCAAAGTCGTAGGTCATACCGGGTTAGATGATCAAGAAAGGTCTCAAACAGCAACACAATATACGTTAGGGTGAGGGGTAGGAGGCTTGCAATGACAGCGGGAAAATTGGTACACAGTGTGATTACTTCACAACCTGAAGCATGGACCAAGGTAATTAGTTCCCGAGACTACGTGTGGCAACCACAGGATCGTGTGTTATGTGTTGGCAGCGGGAGTTCCTATTATTTGGCACTAGTCGTGGCTGCGCTTGGTGCAAACATCGGACTAGACATTGTGGCTTTGCCTACACAAGATGTTATTTTAGAACATGGCGCTATTTTGCGCGCATTTAGTGCGTTGGTCATAATTTCACGGTCCGGAGAGACCTCGGAAGCAGTGTGGGCCGCCCAGATGGCGAAAACAACCGGAAAATCGGTGTTGGCCGTTTCGTGTAACGCTAACGCATCTCTTCACAGTTACGCGGATGCATCGTGGATACTTCCTTTTGCCCATGACCACACCGTTGTGATGACGCGGTCTTTTACGTCAATGTTGCTGGCATTTGAAATGGCGTTTGCCCGGTACGTTGGCCACACAGCGATTACGCAAGACATCCAAGCAATGGTCGGGAATTCCGAGGCTTTCATTCAACAGTCCGAACAAACCATTCAACAGATGGTAAAGGTACCACCACGGCGAGTATACGTGCTAGGATCGGGTGTGCGCTATGGTACGGCCTTGGAAGGGGCGTTAAAGTGTTTGGAGATGTCGAACGAAGTGGCGGCCGCGTATAGACCACTGGAATTCCGCCACGGCCCCTGGGGTTCTGTGACGGCTGAGGATATGGTCGTGATTTTGGGGCAAGCAAGCCATGCGAATCATGAACGCCAGGTTCTGCTTGATCTTGCCAAGCGTACTGAGAAACTGTTGGTAGTGGGACAAAGCCAATGGTTTGACCAGCACGACGTGCCAGGAATGTCCCTAGTTCTTCCCGATTACAGTGACCGATGGCTGGGCCCAATGGCGGTGGTGCCGTTGCAATGGTTAGGTTTTTATTGGGCCGTTAATACGGGTCGGGATCCTGATGTCCCTAAAAACCTTGATCAGGTCGTGGATTTGCAATATGACAGGCATTAGTGAGATTGCCTTCGGTAACGCATGAGGGAATGCTTTGATTGTACTAGGACCGAGGTCGTGAAGATCGCGCCCGGATTGGCGGATAATACCTGAGGAATATGGAATCTGAGGACCTCAAGTTGAGCAGGTAATACGGGGTGGGCGAAGATGCTTGCAGGCTGAACTCCCTTGGTTTTGCTTCGTCGTTTGGGAAGGCCAGGCTGTGCATGAAGCTACCGACTTTACCACCGCAAAGTGAGTTTCGTTCGGTTGACTCCCTCATTTGAGGGGACTGATGACAAAGTCTTGGAATCGGTTGAGGATGGGATTTCGGGATTGGGTTTTGATATATGTGCAGTCAACGTCATGGTTTATTAAAACGGAGACAATACGGTATGGCGTATCCAATTTGTGACGCAATATGTAACCGTAAAAGCCATGGGATTTGGAGTTGCCGGGATAGCACAAACTATTGGACATAAAAAGTAATGCTTTGGCATGATTACAAGAAGCGCCAAAAAGGGGAGACCATATAGTGATTACTGGGGTGTGGACTGCGTTTCCGCAGTGTTACGACCGTGATGATCGGGTCTTAGGACAGGTTATTACGCATCTATTTGAGCAAGGCGTTTCGGGATTGTTTTTGTTGGGCACGACCGGCCAAGGCCCGGACTATACGGTCTGGGAACGTAAAAATCTCACCGATCGCTTATTAAGTCTAATGTCCGAACCGCAACAGGCCATTGTCGCGATATCGGCCAATGCCGCTAGTGATGTGAGAGAATTGTTGGAGCATGCTTGGCAGCACGAGGTTCGTGGCATTGCACTTACTCCACCGTATTACGGAACATTCGCACCCGAGGAATTAGTTCATTGGGCGGCGACAGTCTTTCAAAACCTACCTAAAAGTGGCGAAATCTATCTTTACAACATGCCGTTAGCCAGTCCTACGCGTTGGTCAATTCCTGTGGTTTCAGCGATCGATGAAATGATTGGAGTCGATGGGATTAAAGACAGTAGCGGCGACGTGGCGCAACTTCGTGAGTATATGCGATGGAGCCAACACAAGAATGCCAGTGTTTTGGTCGGTAATGAGCGACTGACTTTGTACCATTATTTGAGTGGCGGGCATGGGGTTGTTTCCGGGTTGTCGGCCGCTTGCCCAGAACTCGTGGTGAAGCTGGTCAAGCAGTGTGAGATGGGCCAGTGGTCAGAGGCTCGGAATACGCAAGCTGAAGTAAACCGTCGGCTGGATGAGGTCCAAGGCTCCACTTTACGTGCGTCGGTTAGGGCTCTCGTCGAATTGATGGAGAAAAACGGCATATTGTTATTGTCGTCGAATTCTGGTTTTAAAGGCGTGCGGTGATTTACTGCATTGCAGCTGCGGGCAGGGTTACTCAGGCCGTTGCGCTTATTTTAATCCGGTGAACGGTCCTAGACGTCTGCTGGACGTAACCATACATGCATTTTTGCGCATTTGTAGGGACCATCGTGGACCATCCCTTTTGCCTCCCAACACAGACGGGTCGCGATGGATCGTGCACTTCCCGTCGCAGTCTTGAGGGGTTAGTGGTAGCTGTCGTGGGTTTCTGCGTTGACACTACCCGCTGGGCTATTCGATCACGGTGCTGAAGAATTCTGTCTAAGAACTTGCCTTGATGCGATTATTTACGACTATAATAAGTGTATGGAATGTACGGTAGTACGCCGATCCTACACTATCCTCCTTTAATCTTTTCACGGTCGGTTAGATTCGGGTGTTTGACGTCACGGTGGATGTTACGGCGGTCGGTACCTGCAATTCAGAACCGATAATGTTCGTGTGGCTGCCCCATTGCAGCACAACTGTGCATTTTGTCGTGTGCGGTGGCTATTGGGCGAACCTGGACGCGGTCAGATGCCTGTTAAAGGTTGCATTCTTTTCGCCATGGGTCCACTGCTGAGGCAAGGGAGAGGGTGGCGTGGGACCGTTTCGCTTACCGGTTAGGTCGTCCGAACGACGACAACGGGCATTGGCTGAGGCGCTGCGGCACGGCCGCATCGGTCCTGCAGATGTCCGCCTTTTAGGGATTTGGTGCGGAATGCTGATGGGCGGAGTGGCGGCGGGATGGATTTTCCCGGCGGTGGTGCAGCCAGACGTTTGGTATCGTCCGCACCGCTTGGAAGATTTTCGCGTGACATGTATTTTCGCCGGTGTCGCAGTGGCGTTGTTGGCGGTGGGGATAACCTATCTCACTTTGTATCGCATGAACCGGTATTTGTTTTGGATGTCGCAACGCGATCCTCTAACCGGTCTTTACCATCACGGCCGATTGGCGGTGCTCTTGGAACGCGCATTGCAGGATATGGTCGACAGTGGGTTACCCCTGAGTTTGCTCATTGCTGATATTGATCATTTTAAAGAAGTCAACGACCGTTGGGGGCATCTCATGGGCGACCAGGTGCTGCAGCGCGTGGCTGCGGTGCTGCGCACCATCGTCGGGCCGCAGGGGTTAGTGTGCCGCATGGGAGGGGAAGAATTTGCTGTTGTTTTGCCGCAAATGAGCGCAGTCGACGCGGTGCGCTTGGCAGAGCAGATGCGGCGCGCCGTTGCACAAAGTTCATCGGGCTTTTTGCCGCCGGTCACCATTAGTGTAGGTATCGCAAGTGTACCGCCGACTGTGCGATCGGCGACTGAGCTCATTAAGCAGGCTGACGATGCCATGTATGAGGCCAAGCATCGCGGCCGTGATCAAGTGTGTGCGTGGCGCGCTTTTGAATAGCATCTTTGTGACAGGGCTCCCTCGCCATGGTGCTAAACGACCACGTTCACGCGCTAATCTCATAACTGGATGTGCTGTTTCGGTTGTACGGCCTAGATTCCATCAAGGACACTCCCAAATACGCTATAATGTGGGCTGACGAATAGGAAGTGTGTTCATGGAATCGAATCGCAATCTTCAGTGGATTTACATTGGTCGGGCTCTACGAAGCTTCATTACTGCGTTTTTAACAGTGATTTTTCCGTTGTATTTGGCAAAAGTAGGGTATAGCGCCAGTCGTTTGGGGTTGGTGGTGGCCCTGTCCGGTGCCATTACGGTCGTTTTGGTGGCAGCCGTGGGCTTCTATGCTGACTTTTACGGTCGGCGCCGCGCCATTATTGGTTTGGCCCTGCTGGCCGCAGTGGGCGGACTGGTGATGGGATTAAGCCATGCTTTTGTATGGGCGGTCTTGGCCAGTGGGTTAGGCGGGGTGGGACGCGGTGGCGGGGCCGGCAGCGGGGGTTCGTGGGGCCCAGTGTTCCCGGCTGAACAACCTTTGGTGGCGGAGTCGGTATCGGCCGAACGGCGCACGTTGGCTTTTGGACGCATCTCCTTCATCGGGGTGTTGGCGGGGGCAGCTGGTTCATTGGTCGCAGGCGTTCCGGACTGGCTGCATCAGGCGGGATGGAGTTGGATTGCCGGGTATCGCTTGCTGTTCTTTGTAGCGGCGGTGCTGGCGCTAGGAATGGTGTTCGTATCCTTGCCCATTCGTGAGCGACCGCCACAAACGCTGGATACGGAAGAAACTCCACCGCCCATTCCCATCAAAACCTTGATGGGCCGTTTAGGACTGACGAATGCGTTAAACGGTTTGGGTTTTGGATTTTTGGGACCGCTACTCACTTATTGGTTCTATCGCCGCTTTGGTGTGGGGTCGGCCGAGATTGGCGTGCTGTACATGCTGATTAACTTGGCGGCCGCATTCCCGTACCTTTGGTCTTCGGTGCTGGCCAAACGCTTGGGCGCTGTGAAAACGGTGACGATTACCCGTGGCATTGGCCTCTTAATGATGCTCTTGATGGTCTTTATGCCGAACTTCACCTTGGCTGGTCTCTTCTATTTGTTGCGCATGGTGTTCAATTCGCTGGGAATGCCGGCCCGCCAGTCCTTTGTGATGGGGGTAAGTGAAAGTCGATACCGCAGTCGTGTCTCGGCTTTTAGTTCCTTGCCATCGCAAATGACGGCGATGATTACACCGGCTGTCGGTGGAGTGCTGATGGAAACAGTGCTGGATACCCCGATCTATGGCGCGGTGATCTTTATGACACTTAACATGATTACCTATTGGTGGTCGTTCCATAAGGTGCCTGAAGGTACACCTCCCTCGGCCTCGTCTCCATAGAGAGGCCGAGGGGCACGTTAGTTTAGGTGAAACACATCTTTAATGCGGCGTACGTTGGAGCGGCTGACTAAAACTTCACTTTGGGCTTTGTCCTTCATTTTGAGGAGATAGGTGCCGTTAAAGTAAGGCATGATTTCACGCACATAGCGCATTTGGGCAATAAAGCTGCGGTGGGTGCGGATAAAGCCTTCGGGCAGGCGGCTTTCTAATTCGCCTAGGGTAAAGCGAGTGGCAAAACGCGTTTCCCGGGTTGCGACAAAAATCGTGTCTTGTTCTGCCACAATGTAGACAATCTCATCGACGGGAACGGGCACGGTGTGGCCGTCCTTGTCGCATGGGACCCATTCCAAAATTGTTGGCGCTTCCTCAGGTTCACTAGTCTCGTCAGGAGTGGCGGTGAGACGGCGAATGGTTTCGGCCATCCGCCCAGGGCTGACCGGTTTGAGGAGATAGTCTACAGCATGAACTGAAAAGGCGTGAATCGCGTGCTCCTCATAGGCGGAAACAAAGACAATTTGTATCTGCGGACGTTCAGCTTTGAGCTCCATGCCCAGCGTCATGCCTGAGTCGCCTGGCATCGATACGTCCAAAAAGACGACGTCGTAGTTGATGGCGGCAATCAGTGCCCGCGCCTCGACGACGTTTGTTGCTTCGCCCACGATTTGAATCACGCTTTGATACGGTTCTAACAGGTAGCGCAGTTCCATGCGGGCGGGGGCCTCATCTTCGACAATCAGTGCTTTAAGCGGTGGCATCTTCGACTCCTTTCAAGGGAATGGTGAGCCGTACGGTGGTGCCAAATCCTTCGCGGGAGCGCAGCCGCAGGTGATAGTGGGGTCCATAAAGTCCCATCATGCGCTCGGCGACGTTTGACAAGCCCAACCCCATGCCGCTTCCTCGACCCATCTCAAATATTTCATATTGTTTGGCTTTGGGGATGCCAATGCCGTTGTCCGACACGTAAATGGCCAGACGATCACCCAAGAGCCGTGCCGTCACACTGACTGTGCCGGGTTCTTCGCGATGACTCAATCCATGCACCACGGCATTTTCGACGAGAGGCTGCAGTGTGAGGATCGGCACTTGAACATCCAAGGCACGCGGGTCAACTCGTACGCGATAGAATAGGCGTTCTCCAAAGCGGGCGCGCTCCAGAGTGAGGTAGGTACTGACATATTCAATTTCGTCCTTGAGCGCAATGGTGGGACCGCGATGCTGCAACGAACGTCGAAAGAAGGCCGCCAATTCAATTAAGAGGTCACGCGCCCGATCAGGATCGCTGCGGGAAAAGGCAATAATGGTATTGAGCACGTTGAATAGGAAGTGCGGGCGGATTTGCGCTTGCAGCGCTTCTAGGCGGGCGTCTGCCGCCAATGTGCGCTGGCGGTCTGCCTCCACCACTTCCATCAACAGAGACAGCATTTGCGCGATGCCCTCGGCGTGCTGCACAATGCGGCTAGGCAGCAGTTTATGCGTCGCGATGTAGAGCTTGATAGAACCCACCGATTGCCCATGGGAGACGAGCGGGGCAATCACGACCGTTCCTAAGTCACATTCATCATACGATCCTAAAAGTTCCGTCGTGTCGAGCACCCGTGTTACGCGGTCCGCGATGGTGCGGCGCGTGGTTTCGGACAAGAAACTGCCGGGTTGGTGCGGTGCGCATGGCTTGCCAGCCCAGCCTAATACGACTTGGGTATCCGTTATCGCGACCGCATCGACCTCAGCCGTGACTTGAATGATATCGGCCAAATGTTGAGCCGTTTCGCGATTGAGTCCTTCCCGCAAGTGCGGCAGTGCTTGGTTGCCAATTTGAAATGTGGTTTCAGCCGGGTCGGGTCCGATCGTCAGCTCCTGGGGCTCGGTTTTGGGACATTTGCGCACCATTTGGGTAATGGCAACTCCAGCAGCGATTGTTGAGCATGCAAGGATCGGAGCGGTGGCAAACCAAGGCCACCGAAAGAAAACGGGGAGCATGGCAAGAATCCAGGCAAAGCCCCAGAGCACGATGGGAGTGACCACGGTCATTGCAAGCGCGCTCCTTGCCGCGCCATTTCATCGAGTGCAGCCTGGCTGTCGCCCGGGTGGACCTCCACGCCGCGGACACCGTCAAGCAACACCGTCGTGGGAAAACCTAGGGACAGAGCATCCAACACCGTGGCTTTGACGCAATAGTCGGTGGCGAGCCCTGCGACGTAAAGCGCCACTACGTTTTGCTGGTGCAAGAAATCTGCGAGCGATACGGACTTTTCAGGAACGACGCTAGGAGATGATGCCAGACGGCCTTCAAACCCGCTGTACGCATCGACATCAGGGCTCGAACCCTTGTAAAACTGCGCACTGGGAACAACCCTTAGGCTTGGGTGAAGTTCAAATCCCCAGGTGCCGACCACGCAGTGCGGCGGCCAGGGGCCGCCTTGGGCATGAAACGACACGTGGTTCGGAGGATGAGCATCTTGGGTTGTGACGATGAGCAGATCGGATGCGCGCTCTGCCACCCAGGAGTTAATGGCATCGACGACCTGATCGCCGTGTGGAACTGCCAAAGATCCCCCTGGACAAAAATCATTTTGGACATCGACGATGATAAGTGCTTCATGGGCCATCATAGTGCGGCGGCCCTACCGGTTAGCCGCCTTCTCTCCTTTAACGAATCGTACTGTGCATGTCGGGCTTTCGCTGATTTGTGCACAACCTGCAGGGGGCGTTTCGGATATCGTACCATGTTTGCCGCCTTGAAGTCAGCGTGCATACCAGTGTGATCGTGACCGGCTTGGGTTAGCTGTCCAACCAGGCAGGACCACTGCGGTAAACGTGACTGCAGTGGTCCACCATGGTTATAAGACAGGTTGGTCGAGCCGGCGTCTTGGCTTACAAGCCTTCCGCAATTTCAACCGATTCTTCGGGATCGCTGGTGACTTGCGCTTGGGGCAACCGACTGGCCACACCCCAGTAATAGAAAACGAGGGCTAGCACCCCCACCACAATCGAATCAATCCACGGTCCGGGAATGAGCGGATGCTTTAATGGTCCGAACGAGCCAATGTAACTCATGACGCCCATCCAGACGTAGTAGACAATGACCCAAATGGCCGATTTCCAATCGCGCTTTAGACGGGCTAAAGAGGCTTGGTCGCGGTCCATAAACGCAAAGTACAAGATCAAAGAAGATAGGGTCAGACCGATCAACAGACGATCAATGGTCCATCCTGACCAATAGACAATCCAGGTGCCAGCGACGAAAGCCAGCGGAGCGATGATCTGCAAGCCCCCCAGCTTAAACGGGCGCGGATGGTCGGCGGCCGTTCGGCGCAGAGACGATGCGCTGACCGGTCCAAAAATATAGGTGAGAACGGTGGCTGAAGTCACAGCCCCGACCAATCCGCTCCAGGAATGAAAGTTCGCCGGCAGGATCCAGGCGATTGCCAAAATGAAAGAAAGGACCAAGGCAGGTCGCGGCAACCCTGTCTTTTTGTCGATGTGACTAAAGATGCTGTAGAAGTAGCCGTTTTTTGCCCAGGCATAACTCATGCGCGACGTGGTGCTTAGATAGATGTTGCCGGTTCCCGCGGGAGAGAGTACAGCATCAGCAAAGAGCAGGGTGGCCAACCAGCCAAAGCCCAACAAAATGGCCACATTGGCGAAGGGCGATGTAAAGCTCAACGCTGCCCAGCCATGCTTCAAATCGGCCGCGGGAATCGCGCCAATGAAGGAGATCTGCAACAAGACGTAAATCACGGCGCCAATGGCGATAGAGAGAATAATTGCCATAGGGACGGTTCGTTGGGGATTTTTCGCTTCACCCGCGAACTCGATAGGTTGGCGAAATCCTAAAAATGCGAATACGATGCCGGCCGTGGCGACAGCCGTAAAGATACCGTGCACTCCGCCCGGACTTGCGCCACCAATACTGAAGTTTTGAGGATGCAACTGTGTCAGGAAGATAATCAGCGTGGCCAGCGGCAGAAGAAATTTTAACGCTGTCACCACGGAGTTGATTTTGCCGAAGATGTTGACACTCCAGTAGTTAATGAGGAAAAACGCAGCGAGAAAGAGTACTTCGACCAAAAGACCCCACCCGGTGTAGTCGCCTGATGGCCCCTTGACCGTCAATGCCGGAATATAATACGACGCATACTGACGGACGGCTTCAGCCTCAATACCAGCCACACTGGAGGTGGCCAAAAGATAGGCGAAGCCCGTAAAGAAACCCGCCATGGATCCGTGGGAATATTCGGGATACCGTACCACGCCGCCGGACCGGGGCCAAGCGGCGCCTAATTCGGCGTAAACTAGACCTATCAACATGACGGCCACGGCGCCAAACACCCATGCGATCCAGGCGTCGGCACCGGCATATTGGGCACCGTATAGAGACGCAAATAGCCACCCCGAGCCGATGATGGCCCCAAGTCCCAAGAACGTCAGGTCGACGAGGTTTAGGGTGCGTCGGAACTTCCCTTGTTCCACAAACTTCCTCCTCTCATGGTCCTAAAATCAGTCCCGGGTCGCGAACCAGCAGATATTGCAATCGGTTGGAGATTTATCTCTTCCCAACCGAGACAAGATGCATTTGCAAGATGTCCGTGATCTATTCGACGCAAAATTGGCAATTCCTGCTCATTGAACCAAGTGAAAATATTGATGAGATCATTATATGAAATCGTGATGGTTGCTGCGAATTGGCGTCGGGTCTGGATTTCCGCCTTTCCAAATCGAGACGAAGAAGAAATTACCATTAGTGACATTTGATGGAGTGGGAGACCGCTACCAGAATTCAGTGCACAGCGATAATTTTTTCCAACGCGCCGTTGCGCATTTTCTAGGAGAAATTTGCTGGGATCGGTGTAGGTTTGAGCGCCGTGATTCAAGATAAGGAACGAGGTGATAGGTAGGGCCGGTTAGGCTTTGAATGAGTCCGTCATGCGGCTGTCGCGTCATCGCAAACGGGTCTGGTGAGTCAGTTGCGGTCCTTGGGGTGAGAACAACATAGGAAGCGGGAGGACGATGCGGCAGGGTAGACATCACGTGGTGGAGCGGGCCTGGTGTGCGGCTTTGGCGGCGTACGTCATCTTTGCGGTGGCGCCTATGCCTGTACCCGGAGCCTCGGTCTTTCCCAAACAATTTGGGCCTTATGACACTGCTTTCCAGCAGGGTTACGAGCCGTCAAATATTATCTCCCCAATCGTGCCGACCTCGTATTCGGCGATTGTCAGCCCGCACATCGTGGGCATGCAATTTTTGGCAAGCGCAGAGACTAACCTTCAGCGCGACCATTTCACCATTCAAATCCAAGGGGAGCCACCCGGTGCTCCTAATGTTTTTTGGAATGGTTTGGTGGGAAGCCGCCTCGCGCAACCACTAGACCCCGGCACCTATCGCGTGATCTTTCATATCGCGGACTTTGATATGAATAGTCCCACTTGGACCATCACCGTTCGGGGAGGCGCGGTGCCGAGGCATGCTCGTGGCACACCCACTGCGACGTTGCTGGCCTCGTTGAACACCGTGCGCCAAACCCTTGGTCTTTCACCCGCGCATCAAAATTTAGCGTTGGACCGGGCCAGTCTAGCGCATGCGCAATATTTGTCGGCGAACGGGTTTGCGGCCCCTTCATTTCATGTTGAATCATCGGCCCACGCGGGATTTACAGGTGTGAATCCTTGGAATCGCGATTTGTATTTTGGCTGGCCCACGCCTGAAACGGGGGAAGTGGGGGTAGAATGGTCCATTCCTACGAAAACGGCAACGGTCATGTCCGATTTGATCGATACCGTGTTTCATCGCTTGTGTCTATTGTCGGGAAATCTTGAAAGTGTCGGCGCCGGCAGCAGCAGCGGTCCCAATGGTGCCGTGGTCATGGATTTGGGCTACGGGTATCGGGCGAACTTGCCCCACGTCATTGTGTACCCTTTTGCGGGGCAGCCTGGCCTTCCCACCAGCTGGACCGACATCGAATCGCCCGACCCCGTCCGCGGCGGGTATGATCATCGCTATGGCTATCCCATCACCGTTGACTACCCCACGGTCGATCAGCTCAGCCAGGTGAGAGTGCAGGTATTGGCGGACGACCGCCCAGTACCGGTTGTGGTGGATCCCCCGGGTGTTGGTGATCTTGGGGACAATCAAGTCGGAGTGGTGCCTCAACACCCGCTGTCACCGTGCACCTGGTATGAGGTCCAAATTAGTGGACGCGCAGTCTTTGCGAGTGGCACCAGTCGTGTGGTGACCACGGATTGGAAATTTGCCACCGGTGCTTCCGATCAGTCGCTGTCCGCGACACTTGAGCCTGTCCACCATCTCGTCGTGGCGGATGTGGTTTGTGGGTCGGGGGTGCCGTGTTCCGACCAGCCTCTCACCCTTTATCGGCGCGGTGCGCACGGCTCGTTGACACCGATCGCACAAGGTCGAACCAATTCAGATGGATTGTGGGACATTACCGTAAAGAAATTCTATCCGGGCTATTACGAAGTCATGAGTCGAACCAAAAACGCCGTGGTATTCTGGTGGGGGGGATAATGGACCAGAATTTCGCGACCAAGACGGTGCAACTAAAAAGTGGACTGAGATTGGTGTACGTCGAGGTGCTCACGGGGCCAGACGCAGTGGTTTGGATTCATGGAATGGGTTCATACCGCGAGACGTTTCACCCGGTATTGCGAGACCCGCCGGTGCCGGCACGCCATCTAGCGCTTGATCTGCCTGGATTCGGGGCGTCGAGCCATTTGATGCGCCGCCATAAGTTGGAGGACTACGCGCAAGCAGTGCGCGACTTCTTAGAGGCCACCGGTGCCCGCCAGGCAATATTGGTCGGGCACTCGTTCGGTGGAATGGTTGCGGGCGAGACGCTTGGCCACTATCCCGACAGTGTCCGGGCGGTGATTGCGATTTCGTCAGCAGGCTGGATCGACCCGATCAATGCTTTAACGCCGACCGCTTTCACGTGGGTCAATCGCGTGGGAATCTGGATTACCGGCATGGAGTTTTTCGGACGCCGCATGCTGCGCGTTTTGGGTGTCGACCCGCAGACGCTAACCAAAGCGGACCGCAGACGGTTGCAGCAGGGCTGGCGACAATCCTACGAGATGGCGCGCATGGGTCGATTTTATCACAGCGACCATTTCGCCGACCGTATATTGACGGCAGGCCGTCCAATTGCGGTGATTCACGGCGACCGGGACCCCCTGTTCCCATTGGCGCGCGTGAAGTCTGCAATCGACGGTCGCGCCCGTTTGTGGGTTATTGCAGGATCAGGTCACGTCCCCTTTTATTCGCATCCAGAGGCGTTTTGGCAAGCCTTTCGCGCTGCCTATCAACATGTCGTGGCGTCCCCGCATAATGACAGTCCGTAATTTTTGCGATTTCTGGATCTAAGGCGCACAAGTCATCGGGGCCGAGTTGGCTGATAGCGGTGTGACCCATCGCGCGAAGGGAAATTTCCATTTCCTTGCGGCAGCTTTCTAAAAAGTGGTACACCCCCAGCGCGGCACGTTCCAAGTCTAGCGGGATTTTGGGCTGGGAGCGATAGAAGACCAAATCGGTAGGCGGGAAAAATGGAACAGCTTGCGTGATTTGATAGTGGGCGAGCGCAAACATGGCAATGGTGCCTAAGCCGACCGCGTCCGCGCCCAACGCATAGGCCTTGAGGAAATCCCCGGGTTCACGAAACCCACCGGAAATGAGCAGGTCAACCGTATCGCGGGTATGCGTCTTATGTAGATGGTGCACTGCACGGGATAGGGCCATCAAACTGGGGATACCGAAGTGGTCGGATAGAGTAATGGGGGCGTTGCCGGTGGCACCTTCCGTACCGTCAATGACAATGGTGTCAACACCGGCGTCCAAGGCGATATCCAGATCCTCTTCGAGGGTGTCAGACGCGCCCATTTTAAGGGCAATCGGTACGCCATCGGTCACGCTGCGCAGGTAATCGACCACTTCGGCAACGGTGCTGGGATGCTGAGGATCGTGTAAAAAGAGATCGGCGTGAATGATGGGGGCTTCACCGCGGCCTAAGTGCATCATTGCTTTGATATCCGCGCTTACTTCGTCCGGGGTGGCGATGACGGCACTGCCGGGTTGCGCACCTTGGCCTACCTGAATTTCAATCATGTCTGCTTGGCGCAAGATCTCAACTTCGCGATTCCAAGTCCATCGGCCAAATTGCAAAACGTAGTGCGATGCTCGTTGCCGTTCTTCTCGAAGAAAAGGTCCTTGTCCGGAATTGAGTGGGATGTGGCTTTGACCAGATGCTTGAGCTAGAGCCAGCCGTGCGGTTTTTGTAATCGCCAAGCCGTAGGCCATGCCCGAGATATATAACGGCATCGAACAGGTCAGCGGTTTATGACTGCGGCGTCCAAGGGTCACGGAAAGGTCAACGGGTTCGGTCTCGAGTGCTGGTCGGCGAGCCACCTGGGCGGGAATGAGCGCCAAGTCGTCAAACCCGTGTACCGGACGGGTAGATCCCATCGGCCGGATCACCACATTGCCAGAATTGGCTCGTAGTGAGGAGTATAGGAAGTCCATCGGCGGAGTCGACCGCATGGACACGTAGAGTTCTGCCAGAGTGTCCGACATGGGTCGGGTGAGAATTTGGCGAATCATTTTCCGTGTTGCAGTTGGGAGTAACAACATCAATAGGAAAGCCTCGGCCAAAAGTGCAATGACAACAGCGGCTAGCACGGTCCAAAACATGGACAACATCTCCTCCTTCGGGCTAGCTTTTCCAAAGAGTTATTGGATGATGCGGATAGACACACGACAAATACGGGCTGGGACTGTTTAGCGGAAAGGTCCTATATTAATGCACCTTAAGTTTCGCAGGATTTTCCATCTTCAAAGGATCTAAGGCGCCCGATGGCGAAGACCCTCTGTCGAGGAGGGATTCGAG
>PXYV01000018.1 GCA_003023745.1 Sulfobacillus acidophilus
TTTTTTCCGCCCATGGTTCAATCCCAGTCATAATGCGGTCTCTGGCACAGCGCAAAAAGCTCGCAAGCGATGAGTGGATGATGCGGCCGACTGAACGCAGGCGCCGGATCGCATGGTAAGGGCCCAAGCCTACTGGGTACACCGCGTCCGCCTGTTGTTGGCGATTGCCCTGTTTTGGATGGGCCTCTATGTGTATGTCCCCACGCTGACGCCTTACGTTGCCAAACTTGGGGGATCGGATGCGCTGGCTGGGCTCGTGGTGGCGGCCTACGGTGTCCCGCAACTTACGATGCGGATTGGACTAGGCGTATGGGCCGATCGCCTCGGTCGACAGCGCCCCTTTATGTTGGCGGGTTTTTTCCTGGTGGCCATGAGTTCTTTGGGGATGGCTTGGGTTGCGAATGCGGCTTGGTTGGCCGTATTCCGATTCGTAGCAGGCATGGCCGCGTCCAATTGGGCGATGTTTAGCATTGCCTATCTCGGACTCAATACTACCAATCACCATCCCCAGGCCATGGGCTGGGTGACGTTTGCGAACAATGCGGGCCAAGTGGTTGCGGCGCTGCTGGGTGGATTTCTCGTCGCTCATTTCGGCTGGGTGTCTCCGTTTCAGGCATCGGCTATCCTCGCTTTACTCGGCTTGGCTTTGGTGCTCACTCACCCGAAAGCGCCCGAGATCGTCGCTCAAGCCCCGACGCAACCGAGTGGCCGGATCGGATGGCTTCAGATTTTGCGCGATCCCTGGCTCAAGCGCGCGTCGCTCTTAGGCGCTTTAATGCAGGCGGCAACGTTCATCACGACGTATGGCTATGTGCCGTTGTTGGCGGTCCACTATGGGCTGGCCCGGGGCAACTTGGGATTGTTGATGGCCTGTGGGATGGTCCCTACAATTGTGATGTCAGTCGTGACAGGGTCGTGGTTGTCGCGAACACTGGATTCATCGACCTTGCTCCTGACAGGGTTTGTTTTGGCTTCGTTAGCCATCGTCCTGACTCCGCTAATTGGGCATCACCTGGCCTGGGTGTTTATCTTGCAAGCGATGCTAGGAGCTGCCCGCGGCGTTATTGCGCCCCTTTTGATGGCTTGGAGTATTAGCACCATTGCGGTTGAGCAGCGGACGACGGCCATGGCGACTTACCAGTCTTTATATGCGATCGGGATGATTTTCGGTCCGGTGCTTGCAGCAGTTGTTGTCAGCGTTTGGGGGTTGCATGCCAGCTTTTGGCTGGCTGGTGCGTTGGGAGTGATTGGAGGACTGATAGCGGCCAGTGTGGCTGGGAGACCTGCCCCAACTCAGCCATCAGCTGACCTTTCGGTCGAGTAAACACCGGCCTTCCGTACCATCCGCAATTAGTGTCAGACATTTTATCCGCCAAAGTGGGGCCATAGATTTGAACCGGTGTGCTTAAAGATCAGATAATCGAGGATGAAGCCACAGTGGCTGGGCTAAATCTCAACGACCAGGCGGAGGGGGAGCGGATGCCTAAAGATGAGGCAGTGCTAACGACAGTGTTTCAACCGATCATCAATCTAATCGACGGCAAGGTAGCCGGGTATGAAGCTCTGGGTCGGTTGCAAGGCCGCGAAGCAGACGGATTTGGGCCTGTCTTTGAATGGGCCCGCAAAACCCGCCGCACCACGCGGACGTTTAGACACTTGCAGGCTTTGGCGTTCGATCGCGGGGCAAGTCGTCCTGAGGGAACGCTGCTTTTTATTAATGGACGGTTGAGCGATTTGCCCATCTTGCAGCGAAGGCATGAGTCCTGGTCTGAAATCGTGCTAGAAGTGCCCGAGTCTGACCGCCGACTAGACCGATGGGCGACCGAATTAAGGGAATTGCGCAAATTGGGGTTGCAAGTAGCTATTGACGACTGGGGGGTTGGAACGGCCGACCCCTTGCGTTTAATTCAGTTGCAGCCGCAGTGGGTCAAAATTGATGTAGCCTTGGTCCGTCAGATTGATCACCCTGACGTGGAACGCCTGGTGGATTTGCTGGTGCGGTGGGTCAATCCCGGCACCCAGATATTGGCCGAGGGGATTGAAACGGAACGTCAGTTGGATGCACTACGTCACCTAGGGGTCCGGTACGGTCAAGGCTATGTGCTGGCGCGGCCAAGCTCGGACTGGGTCCGGCAAGTATCGGTGCCTAAAGCAGCTCAGCGCCTGTCTGCATTGCGACGCGTGCCTATGGCGTTAACCCACGCTACCGGCCTCACCGATGACACATTAGCTCTCATTCAGGAGTCGCAAGCAACCTTGTTGTCTTTGTTTCGACAGGCTTTGCGCGAGTTTATCGAATGGCTTTACGACACGCCGATGGTGACGCATTTTGTTGGATTGGATCGCGATCATCACGAAGAGGTATTGCTCGCTCACTTTACCCAATTAGTACGAGGTCACCTTGATCAGACCGACACGGATCGGGCCGGCCGCATTGCCCGTATGCATCAGCAATATAGTATTGATTTGTCCTATTACGTCACCGGTTATCGCCTCATTCAGGCGGCTATGGCGCGCGAATTGCGGCGCCGGCGGTTAGGAACCGTGGCAGAAGCGGTGCGGCAACTCTTTGACTGGGACATGAGTGTCGTCCTGCAAGCGTATCAGCAGCTGCTGGATCGCGATAGTTTGACCGGAACTTTGACGCGTCAGGCGTTTTGGGATCGCGTACAGCAAGATGCGATGGTTGCAGCGGGCACGAATCGGCGGGCGGTTTTGGCGTTGGTTGACATCAGTGGCCTTCGGTACATCAACGACCACTATGGTCGTGTGGAAGGCGACCGTGTTTTGGCACAAGTTGGCTCTTTATTGCAAGATTTTCCGGCGTCCGGTTACGTGGTTGGACGGATTGGCGGCGACGTTTTCGGACTGTGGGCGCCGCACCATCCCCTGGCGGTGATTCATAGAGATTTAGAAAGCTTAGCGCAGGCGCTGCGACAGTATTATTCAGTTCTCACTTTTTCCCGGGGTCTGGCGGTATTGGGCACGGATGCGGTTTCAGTGGACGGATTGTATACGTGCGCTGACCAAAGACTGTATCAGGAACGCCTGCATCGGACTTCTTTGGTCCATCAACCTTGATTTCCGGCTTGCTTGAGGTGCTCAACACGCCCCCGCGTCGACTGGCCCTGCGTTTGATATTGTCATGGAGTCATTGATGCGCCCCATCCCTGACGGCAGAAGAATTTTGCGAGAACCGCCAAAGAGCGTGACTTGCGGGGAGTGAGTGGTGCGCCCTTATCGGGTGCCCCTAAGGCTAGCGGTGACGTAGACGCATCGCTCGCTCCCTTTGTTAGCGTGTGGCTTTGACTGCGCGCAAGCTTGTTCTTGTTTGAACTCCCGACGCCCGTATCTGATGGGCAACGGCTGAGTCTAGGGTTCGTCGGACCCCGCCGCCAGCGGGGTGGCTATTAAGCCAGCGCGTATAAGCTTCCACCTGAAGGGCGGCGAGGTGGTTGACGTCTTATCGCAGATTGTAGTTAACCTCAGGAATGTGCACATTTTAGGTTTAAGGAACGGACGGCAGATGCGATAATGGGGCTGTAGCATGCGGGAGAAGGGACTGAAGTGTTGTGCAAGTGGAGGATCTTGTGCGCCAGATGCGGCGCAGCCACCTGATTGCGGTGATCCGGGCTTTAAGCTCGGTAGAGGCCCAGGCCAAGGCTGAACGTGCCTTGGCTGCCGGAGTTGAGGTGCTGGAAATTGCGTGGACCACCCCAAATAGCGACGACGTGATTCGATCACTGCAACAAGAGGCGGCAATCGTTGGAGCCGGGACGGTTTTGACGGCCGAGGCGGCGGAGCGGGCCATAAATGCTGGAGCGGAATTTTTGTTTGCGCCCAATTTTTCGCGAGAGGTGCTCGCTCTGACACAGTCTCGCCAGGTGGTGTACATACCGGGGGTGCTGACTCCGCGCGACGTGGCAGACGCGATTGCTGCCGGACTCACACTCTTGAAGTTGTTTCCTGCAGCCAGTGGAGGGATTTCCCACTTCAAGGCGCTGCGCGAACCCTTTCCGGGACTTGAATGGATTCCGACTGGCGGGGTCACTTGGGACACGATAGACCAGTGGCTGGATCATGGTGCCGTCGGCGTGGGCATGGGTTCAGCGCTGTTTGACCACGCTGATTTGGCCGGTGCTGTAAACCACTTAAGGAATGCGCGGCAATGAAGAGTATACTGACGTGCGGCGAGGCGATGGGGATAATATCCGCTGATCGGGTTGGCCGCGTAATGCCCGGCAGCCCCATGACAATGAGTGTTGCGGGGTCCGAATTCAATGTAGCTATTGCCTTGGCGCGACTTGGAGTACCTAGTCAGTTTGCTGGCGCCGTCGGGGAGGACGTGGTCGGATCCATGATCGGCCATACGCTGCGGGGAGAAGGCGTCGACATCCGCCATCTGCAGACACTTCCTAAACCGACGGGGTTAATGATTAAAGAGCGCTACGGTCTTCAGGCGGAACCCCGGGTCTATTATTATCGCCAGGACACGGCGATGCATCAGTGGATTCCCGGCCCTGAACTGGTGGCTAGCGCGGATTGGGTTCACATATCCGGCATTACCCTCATGATCAACGCGTCCTTGGGCCAGCGCGTCACCGCCTGGTTGAAGGCTTGGGTTGATCGGCACCCGAGCGCCCTGTCGATCGATCTGAATGTGCGGCGCCGATTGGGAAGCCTGCAGCAGTGGCGGCAGGTACTGGCGCGGGCGTTGGATTTGGCCGCGGTAATCTTTGCGTCGCGACAAGATTTGCGAGACTTGTGGGGAACCGATGTGGTGAGCGAGTTAGTTGAGGTGGGCGCTTTTCGGGCGGATCAGGTCGTGATTGTGGCCGATGGGGCTCACGGGGCTTGTGCGGCGCAAAACGCGGAAATACTGGCGCGTGTTGCCGCCTTAGAAGTTGCCCGCATTGAAGATGTCGTTGGCGCAGGCGATGGATTTGCCGCGGGGGTGTTGGCGGGCCGCTGGCGCGAGTGGGATTGGGAGCGGGCCTTGCGGTTGGGTGCGGTTGTTGGGGCATTTGCGGTGGCTCACCCCGGCGATTGGGAAGGATACCCCCTTTGGTCCGAGGCGCGTGCCGTGTTGGAGGGTGACTGGGTTGACCGTTAGCGAGGCTTCGGGCGGGCGTGTTAACAGGGCGGGGCGACCAGCCGCTTGAGGCATCGTCTGATGCGTGGGCGGCGTTTTCTGCCGGCGATATCGTAGGCTGGATGCCGTACGGGAGTCTTCTGGGCGAGGATGTTGGGCCGCGCGGTCGGGGACTGGCTATTCACCCCTTCAGGAACGCGCGAAGATTCCGAGGATGCTGCCCATGGAGAGGCTAAGGAAGATGAGCGCTACGATTATGCCAAGCACCGCCTTGACGACCGAAATGCGTGGACGCTTGGCGAATTTGACGACGCGGCGTGGTTGACTTTTATGGGACATAAGATCATCTCCTAGCCAGATCTTACATCATGCTCTGGGGTTGTGCCATCCTAAACCGATAGGGTGCGGGTTGGCAAAAAAGAGTGCAACCAAACGGAAAGAGGCCTCTTACAAAGCCACCGCACGCCAAATCCGGGTTATCCGCCTTGCGGGAAGTTGTGGGTGTTGGCGTGGGCAAGAGGGCATCACACGTCTTTGGTCACGTCAAGCGCCATGGCGGTGCGCTGCAGGCGCTCGTGCGGACCTTCCTCGGAATATGATCGAATATAATTCATAAAGACTCCCACTGCCGGACTGAGGTCCTCGCGCGCACGAAATACCATGGCGAAGCGTCGATAGGCTTTGGGAATTAAATGAGACACATTGACTAATCCGGCCCGCGCCTCCAAAGTCACGGTATCAATGGGGACCACGGCAATGCCGATGCCAGCGGCGACAAATCCCAAAAGCGCGTGAATGCTGGAGGCCTCACTGACGATGTTGGGTTCGAACCCAGCATCTTGGGCCATGCGAGCGACCGTCAGGTTGAGGCTGTAGCCGGGTTTCATAAAAATGAAATCATGGTGGCGCAAAGACGCGAAGGAGACGGGGTCGTCGATGCTGTCTTCGGGACTGGAGATGACCACCAATTCCTCGGTCCACAGCGGTTCGTATTGTGCTTTTGTGGTAAAGAGCGGAAGCGGAGTTAAGGCCAAATCGACGCGATTGTTGCGGACTTGGTCCGCCAAGTGGAGCGCTTCCACCTCGATGACTTCGATGTGAATGTCGGGAAACGCTTGGTGAAAGGGGCGATAGATGCGCGGGAAATGATGAATCGACACGGGAGACAAGGGGCTCACGCCAAGCGTGATAGTGCCGGTAATGGTGCGTTTAGACTCTTCGACGGTGACCAAAAGACGTTTGGTTTCTTGCAACACTTTTTTTGCCTGCAGGACTGTCTTCAGGCCAATGTCCGTAAGCGTGGCGCCGCGAGCTCCGCGCACAATTAAGGCTGCGGATAGCTCTTGTTCCAACTGGTGGATCTGATTGGTGACCGCAGGCTGGGTGACGCCAAAATATTCAGCACAGGCTGAGATACTGCCGAGATCGGCAATACCGATTAAGAATTCGAGTTGCCTCAAGGTCATAGTGACTCACCTCTTGGTATAAGTAATAATTATTTCTCGTTCATTATAGGGGAAACTCGGCCAATCGGCACCCTGATATTCATGGCAATCGGAAGTTGAGCGTCCTAGCACGCTGCTTGAGCTGGTCCTGTAGATGCCCAGGCCGGCGATTTGTAATGGGTCGAGGATGCCGCTAGCTACGATGGTCGGCCCCGCCCCATGCTCCAGTCGCACCGGCGTGGCGGCGACCCCGAGGCGGATAGCGAAAGAAAGTGGCTTAAAGATATCATACAAGGACCCGTTGAGTCTACGTCGTCACACGACCATGCGGCAATCTTGGGATCGTAAGACGTATGTTAGGTGAAGCAGGTCACTGGGCCGAATCGGCCAGATGACTGAAGTCAACACGACAACTGGGGATCGGATGAAAACGAGTAACGTCTACGACTTTGCCCTCAGTTCCCAGTCCGTGTTGTGACGGGAGCGGCGAATGAGCAACGACGATGGATTGGCACCGCGCAGGTTTGTACAGCATGAGAGCGGCGGGGTTCCTCGGCCAAGGCGCTTCATTCAGGCCGAATTGCGCGAGTTTCTCAACCGGCTGTGGTCGGCGATCAGAGTGGGTACAGTGCTGAGCGAGCCATGAGGCACAGCCATTGCAAGGGGAATGCTTCGCTACAGGGGCTACTTTGCTGAAGGACTTTTGAAATTGACACTCAAAAGCCGGGAATCGAGGTGCCGCATGCTGCTCCTCTTCGATTTGCGCGAACAGGTGTGACTGGCCGGAGCGAATCTGCGAACTCAGGATGGCGCTTGCGGGCATGGCACATTCCTGCGCCGACACGGAATCTTTATATAAGAAATTATTATATTAGTCCATAAAAGCAATTCCTTGAACTGGCGGCGACCGCGTGTGATGCTAAGAGCGTAAAAGCCGTCAACGCGATCCGCTTTGACAAGTCTCGACAAGGGAGAGTTCGCAGAAGGCGGCGCGTGAGCATGCCGGCAACCGGTTGTGGTGGCGACATCATTAATTTTTTTACCGCCTAGCGCGGTGCGATTTTGAACTTAACTAGGGAGTGAGTGGTCAATGAGTCTACCTCTGGAAGGCATTAAGGTTCTAGACTTTACGAATGTGCAGGCCGGTCCGGCGTGTACCCAGTTATTGGCTTGGTTTGGAGCCGATGTTCTGAAAATTGAGCGGCCGGGGGTGGGAGACGTTACACGTGTCCAGCTGCGCGACATTCCCGATGCGGACGCGCTGTATTTTACGACATTGAACAGCAACAAAAAATCCATCGAACTTAACACGAAAACGGCTGAAGGCAAGGAAATTTTAGAGAAACTGATCAAAGAATCGGATGTGTTAGTGGAAAACTTCGGACCGGGAGTATTGGATCGGATGGGTTTTACCTGGGAGCATATTCAAGAAATTAACCCTCGGTTGATATTCGGTTCAGTCAAGGGGTTTAATGAGCAATCGCGCTACTCCGATCTCAAGGTGTATGAAAATGTTGCTCAATGTGCGGGCGGGGCCGCCTCGACCACCGGGTTTTGGGACGGGCCACCCACGATCAGCGGAGGGGCCTTGGGTGACAGTAATACCGGATATCACCTCGCAATTGGTATTTTGACTGCGTTAATTGACCGCCAAAAGACGGGCCGGGGGCAGAAAGTCAGCGTCTCGATGCAAGATGCGGTGTTAAACTTGTGTCGCGTGAAATTGCGCGATCAGCAGCGGCTAGAGCGGGTTGGCTATTTGGAAGAGTACCCGCAGTACCCGCACATGGAATTTGGCGACACCGTGCCGCGAGGCGGCAATGCTGGTGGTGGGGGACAGCCTGGATGGGTGCTGAAGTGTAAGGGCTGGGAAACCGATCCCAATGCCTATATCTACTTCACGTTGCAGGAACAAAACTGGAAGCGGACCGCTGAAGCCATCGGTCATCCGGAGTGGGCCGACGATCCCAATTACAATACGCCGTTGGCGCGCCAGCCGCATATCTTCGAGATCTTTGAGGAGATCGAGCGGTGGTTGTCGGATAAGACGAAGTATGAGGCGGTTGACATCTTGCGCAAGTGGGACGTTCCGTGCGCCCCCGTCTTTAGCATGAAGGAAATTGTTGAGGATCCGGATCTTCGCGCCAGCGGCACCGTGGTTGAGGTGGACCATCCCGTACGTGGCAAGTATCTGACCGTGGGAAGCCCCATCAAGTTTTCCAGTTTTACGCCGACCATCACAGCTTCTCCACTTTTAGGCGAACACACGGATGAGGTGCTGGCGCGACTGGGCTACACCCCGGAACAGATTGCTGATCTTAAGGCCAAGAAAGTGACATCGGCTTAAATGGTGCAGTAAATGATTGTCAGCGTTAGCATGACCGAACGGTGCGGGGAGAGAGGACACGCTTCTCACATCCCCGCCCTTCGCGTAATTAAGGGGGGAGTCTTGTGGAGCAGCCGTCGATGACAGACGGATTTCATGTGTTGGTAGACGCCTTAAAGCTGAATGGCATCAATACGATCTACGGAGTTGCCGGTATTCCCATTACGGATTTGCTGCGGTTAGCGCAGGCTGAAGGGATCCGCTATATTGGCTTTCGTCACGAGCAAAACGCCGGCAATGCGGCAGCGATTGCTGGGTTTTTGACGCAAAAACCGGGCCTTTGCATGACGGTGTCGGGCCCCGGTTTCCTTAATGGATTGGTAGCTTTAGCCAATGCGACCACCAACTGTTTTCCGATGATTTTGATGAGTGGCTCCAGTGATCGGGCTATCATTGATTTGCAACAAGGGGACTACGAGGAGCTCGATCAGTTGGCGGCGGCTCGACCATTTGCAAAGGCTGCCTATCGCATCAATCGGCCGCAAGACATCGGCATCGGATTGGCCCGCGCGATTCATGCCGCGGTGTCTGGGCGGCCCGGCGGCGTCTATTTGGATATTACGGCGGAAACGTTGGGGGCGGTTTTGGATACTGACACGGCGGCAAAATCGCTGTTCCGGCCCGTTGATCCGGCACCGCGGCAAATGCCGGAATCCATCGCCGTGCGGCGGGCGTCCGAGCTTTTGCGGGGAGCTCAGCGTCCACTGATTCTTCTCGGCAAAGGCGCGGCCTACGCGCAATGTGATGCGGAAATTCGTGCGTTAGTGGAAAACACGGGAATTCCGTTCCTGCCCATGTCCATGGCCAAGGGACTTTTGCCCGACAACCACCAGCTTTCGGCAGCGGCGGCCCGTTCATATGTTTTGGGCAATGCGGATGTGGTCATGCTGGTAGGTGCTCGCTTAAATTGGCTGTTATCGCATGGTAAGCAACCGCTCTGGTCAGAGTCCACTCAATACATCCAACTGGATATTGATCCGCACGAAATTGACAGCAACCGACCCATTGCGGCACCACTGGTGGGGGATATCCGGTCCTCGGTCGAGGCCCTGTTGCAAGAATTACCGCGAGGAAGTGTTCACGTCTCCCCAACTTGGATTCAAGCCATCGCCGAGCGTAAAGCCAAAAACATGGAAAAAATGGCGCAGCGGCTATCGGCGAATCCGTCTCCTATGAACTTTTCCAGCGCCTTGGGGGCGGTGCGCAAGGTTGTGAGCGACTGGCCCGATGCCTATGTGGTCAACGAAGGTGCCAATGCGCTTGACTTCACCCGCAATATTGTCGACATGAGTTTGCCGCGGCATCGGTTGGACAGTGGCACTTGGGGAATTATGGGCATTGGTATGGGCTATGCGATTGCGGCGGCGGTAGAAACCGGCAAGCCGGTCGTAGCCATCGAGGGCGACAGTGCGTTTGGGTTTAGCGGCATGGAGGTTGAGACCATTTGCCGATATCAGTTGCCTGTCGCCATTGTTATTTTGAACAATAGCGGTATTTATCGCGGGGACACAGGAGATGGACCTCCGTCTCCAACCGGATTCGTACGCGATGCGCGCTATGACAAAATGATGGAAGCATTTGGCGGGCGTGGGTATCACGCCACAACGCCCCAGGAACTAGAAGAGGCTTTGGCACAGGCCATGAAGAGCGGACGGCCGACGTTGATCAACGCGGTTATTGATCCAACGGCAGGCACTGAGAGCGGACACATTCAAGCGCTGAATCCCAAGAGCGCTTTGCAAAAGTGAGAACGGAAGGAAGCGGTCGTGTGACATTCGATCTCGCACAGTTCGCGCCTGAATTGCTGGAGGCGATGCCGGATGCGGTGGTGTACACTGATGCTAACGGAGTCATCCGGTATTGGAATGAGGGGGCCGTGCGAATATTTGGCTTTTCCCGCAGCGAGGCGCAAGGCCAAACGCTCGATCTCATTATTCCGGAAAACCTGCGTGAACGCCACTGGGACGGATTCAATCGGACCATGGCCACTGGTCGGAGTCGCTACGGCGCGGGTGACGTGTTGGCGGTTCCGGCGCTTCGTCGCGATGGAACGCGTATTTCTGTGGAGTTTACCATTGTGATGTTTCGCGACGAACAAGGCGTCGTAACGGGGATCGCGGCTGTGTTGCGCGATGTGAGTAAGCAGTTTGCGCAAATGCGAGAGTTACGAAAACAGGTGGCGCAGTTAATGGCGCAGGGACGCGCGGATGCCTGAACCCGATTAGAAAGGAGGAGATAGCATGGCACAGGTGATGTCGAAGATGCCACGGACGCGACTTCGCTATCCACTGATGCGCGAGCACGGCGTGTTGCGCGAGGCCAGTTGGGACGAGGCGCTGAAGCGTGCGGCAGAGTTATTTTTGGATGTGAAGCGTAAGTACGGTGGCAATTCTCTCGGGATTTTCAGTTGCTCGAAGTCTACCAATGAATTGAACTACCTGGCTTCGAAGTTTTCCCGGGTTGTGTTTGCCAGCAACAACATTGATTCGTGCAACCGTACCTGACACGCCCCTTCGGTCGCGGGTCTCGCGACTGTGTTTGGAAGTGGCGGAGGTACCAGTTCTTATGAGGACTTTCATCGAACCGCCTTCATCTTTTTGGTGGGTTCCAATGCCGCGGAAGCGCATCCGATCATGTTTCACCACATGATGAAGGGTGTTCACAACGGTGCCGAATTGGTCGTGGTAGACCCGCGGACCACCTTAACGACCAAAAAAGCGCATGAGCATTTGCGGATTGCGGTGGGTTCGGATATTGCCTTGGTCAATGCCATGGCACATGTGATTATTCGTGACGGATTGTATCACCAGGAGTTCGTCGAACACGCCACCGAGAATTTTGACGCGTTCAAGGAGCATGTCCGAGATTGGACGCCCGAGCGCGCAGCAGCCATCACCGGGATTAGCGCGGCGCGGATTGAGGCGGTAGCTCGGCGCTATGCCTTAGCGCCCTCCGCGATGATTGCCTGGACGCTCGGCATCACCGAACATCACAATGCCGTGGACAATGTGCGGGCCTTGATTAACTTGGCGTTGTTGTGTGGGAACGTGGGTCGACCTGGTGCCGGCTTGAACCCCTTGCGCGGGCAAAATAACGTGCAAGGCGGAGGGGATATGGGTGCCTTGCCAGGACGGTTGCCGGGGTTTCAAGATCTGACGGATGCCGAAGTTCGTGAACGGTTTGAACAAGCGTGGGGTGTTGCTATCAACCCAGAACCAGGGTACGACCAAACTCAGATGTTTGAGGCGATAGCCGACGGCCGTCTTAAAGGCCTTTTGGTCATTGGCGAAAACCCGGTACAGTCTGATGCCAACGCGCGACACGTCCGAAGCTTGTTGCAAAAACTAGATGCTTTGGTGGTGCAGGATATTTTCCTGACAGCGACCGCAGAAATGGCCGATGTGGTCTTGCCAGCCTCCGTCTCGTTTGCTGAGAGTGAGGGTACGTACACGAACAGCGAGCGGCGGGTGCAGAGGGTGCGGCCTGCGCGTAAAGCCCCGGGCGAGGCCCGTGACGACTTATGGATTCTGCAGTCGCTGGCGCGGACGATGGGTTACGATTGGCCGATACAAAATGCGGAAGCGATCTTTGACGAGATGCGTCATTTGACCATACTGTACCGGGGGATGACGTACGCGCGTTTGGAGCAGCTGCACGGGATGCAGTGGCCTGTTCCCGATGAGACCCATCCCGGAAGCCCGATCTTGCACGAACGCTTGTGGCAAGAAGAGACGGGCCCCAAGGCCCCGTTTGCCGTCGTCGACTGGGATCCGCCAGTCGAGCAGGCTACACCCGAATTTCCATTTTTGCTGACAACCGGACGGAGATTGCCTTTTTATAACACGGGTGTGCAGTCCAATGTCTACGACCATCCGCACAATGTCGGGGAGTGGATGGAAATGCACCCCAGCGATGCCCAGCGGCTGGGGATTGAGGACGGGGAAGTGGTGGCCGTGCAGTCAGCGCGCGGACGCGTCGAAGTGCCCATTCATTATTCGGACGCGGTACGTGCTGGAACCGTATTTATGACGCTTCACTTTCCTGATCAGGTGATGACAAACGACTTGACCATTGATGCTACGGATCCAAAGTCGGGAACGGCGGAGTTCAAAGCGGCTGCGGTTCGTATAGACAGAATTGCGATGGCCGGAAGGTCAGGCAGAAAAGAGGTTTAGGGATGGACCTAGACAAGGCTGCCCTGTCTAGGCGCGTGCAGGAGTTGCTGTCGGACATTCCCAGAGAACGGCAGCAGCTTTTGCCCGCGTTGTGGCGGGTGTTTGAGGAATACTGGCATCTTAGCCCGGAGATGATTGACGCGATCGCACAGACACTGGATATACCCTATGCCGACGTGTATGGAGTAGCATCGTTTTATGCCCTATTCGCGAATCCGGACAACAAGAAGCCCATTTATATCTGCACCGATGTGATGTGCGCCCTGTACGGATCTGAGGATTTGCTGAAAGCCGGCGAAGATTTAGCGAACGACGCCGGAGTCCGGGTGAAAGAGGCGCCTTGCCTGGGACATTGTGACGGGGCGCCAGCGCTTTTTGACGGCAGACAGACGATCCGGCATGCCAGCCCCAAGGTACTGGCTCAGATCATCCGAGGTGAGACTGATGCCTGAGATACGCAGACTTTTGCCGACTCTAGACATCGCATCAGCGCCCACCTCTTTGGAACGGTTGCGAGAGCGCGGTTTTGAGCGAGCGTTGCAGCGATCGGCGGCGATGACGTCCCAAGCCATCGTGGCGGAGGTTCAGGCCAGCGGCATTAAGGGGCGGGGAGGTGCTGCATTTCCCACCGGGGCGAAGTGGGCGGCTGTATTGGCGGCGTCGGGTGAGGTCCGTTACGCCGTGATGAACGCAGATGAAAGTGAATTAGGGACGTTCAAAGACCGGGCACTGTTAGAACAAGACCCGCTGGGAGCGATGGTGGGTCTGGTTATTGCGGCCCGCGCGGTTGGTGCTAAAAGAGCCTATTGTTATGTGCGCGGCGAGTACAGAGAAGTCGAAGCGCAGATGGGGGCAGCGATCCAGACACTTAGACAAGCGGGATGGGTCGGGGCGGATACGGTGGATATCGAGATTCGACGCGGGGCTGGCGCCTATATTGCCGGAGAAGAAACGGCTTTATTGAATAGTATTGAAGGAAAGCGCGCCGAGCCTCGGGTGAAACCTCCCTTTCCAACGACTCAGGGGTTGTGGAGATCCCCGACGCTTATCCAAAACGTCGAGACACTAGCCAACGTCGCCCTGCTGTTTGCACACGACGTGGATTGGTTTCGCACGTATGGCACGCCGGACACACCCGGGACGAAGTTAATAGGTCTAAGCGGTCATATCGAGCACCCAGGCGTCTATGAAGTGCCTTTTGGGTACCCGCTGATGCAGCTTATTACCGAAACCGAAATGGGACACGGTGTATCAGGTAGTGGCCACCTCGGCGCAGTGCTGTTGGGGGGAGCAGCAGGCACCTTTTTGGCCCCGGACGAAATTCGCGACAGCGTGTTGGATTACGGGTCCTTAGCAAAATATGGAGCGAGCATTGGGTCGGGCGCTTTTATGGTGTTTGACGACACGGTTGATCTGACCTGGGTGTTGACCAAACTGGCTAGATTTTTTGCAGACGAGTCATGCGGTCAGTGCGTGCCATGTCGGGTGGGAACCCGGCGGATCCTAGAATTCCTGCAGCGTGGCGAATTGGAGCGGAGACCGGAAGATCTGCGGGATCTGGCGCAGGCGATGAAAGACGCGTCAATTTGTGGTCTGGGACAAACGGCACCGGTCGCGTTGCTTTCGATTTTGGACCGTCTTGAGCGCCGCACCAATGAGACGAGGAGGTGAAGGGCATGAAGAACAAAGTCACATTGACCATTGATGGTGAGACGGTCACGGTTCCAGCTGGAACGACGCTCAGGGCCGCGTGCGATCTCGTTGGACACCCCGTCCCCACGCTGTGCTGGCATGAGAATTTAACGGCGGCCAACGCTTGTCGAGCCTGCGTGGTGGAGTTGAAAGGGTCGCGCACGTTGGTCGCGTCTTGTTCCCGGGAGGCGGAAGAGGGGATGGATGTCCGCACCAATAGTGAACGCGTGTTAAACTCGCGCAAAGTCGTGGCCGAACTTTTGCTCTCCACTTCAAAGTCTGAGTTGGCACCAGACCTGTTAAGCTTGGCGCAGACGGCAGCTGCCGACCCTGATCGATTTAGCGGTGGAGCAACGTGGGAACAACCGGTGCTTGACGACAACAATTTGTATGTTCGCGATTTGTCGCGTTGCATTTTGTGCTATCGCTGCGTCGAGGCGTGCGGTGACGATGCCCAAAACACCTTTGCGATTAGTGTTGCGGGACGAGGCTTTGAGGCGCATATCGATGCGGGTTTTGGGCGGGCATTACCTGAGTCTGATTGTGTATATTGTGGCAACTGCGTCGCTGTATGTCCCACGGGCGCACTGATCGGCAAAACGGAGTGGACGCTGCGTCAAGAAGGTCAATGGGTTGATGACAACATCACGGTCACCGAGACCGTGTGTTCATATTGCGGAGTGGGTTGTCAACTCAATTTGCACGTGCTGGACAACCGAATTGTGAAGGTTACGTCGCCTATGGATCATCCCGTCACCCACGGCATGCTGTGTGTCAAGGGACGATATGGGTATGAGTTTGTTCAGATCGAGGATAAGTAAGGTATTGAAGCGACCGCCGTTGGTGGCGACAGGAACTCACGTGGGATGTGCCCGATAAATTGTACATGAATCGGTGCCTCGGAACTGTGGACAGACGATTCGGGTCAGGTGGTGCAAGTCCATCACCCGACTTTGCTCACTATCGCAGTCGTGGGTGACACCTCGAAGGAATGGATGCTGGCGTCAGGATGTTTGTCGCGTGTGTGACTATAGAAGAAGGATTGAGGTTGCGTAAGAATGCGACCGCCGATCATCGTTGGGCAATGTTTTGGGCTCAGTGACAACGACGAGCTTGGTTCCCGCAGTCTTCGGGAACCCCCAGACGGGGACGCCGCACTTCGGACGGAGGCCACACGAGACTCGGCGGGGTCTTCGGGTTGCGAATTGACGCCTCGGCAGTTAGATGACGTTGCCGGGATCACCAGGCGATAGGATCGAGATGTGGTCAGGGCGCGGGATGATAACGAATAGCCGGTGGATTTGGTGTCTTGATGACGAGGCTTGGGATCACTCTCAGGATCTTACGCCACAAAGGTCGTGGTCATGGGATGCGGCGGATTGCAGTAGCCCGATGGGTTCTTTGCGAGCAACGCGGCCGATTAGGGTTAGGTGAAGCGGGATTTGATTTTAAAAGAGTGGCCGTTCGCGCTGGTGCGGTGGGGCATGTGATGTCATTCCGCATGGCCGGAAAGACACGTCGGCTCATGGAGGCGCAAGCCGCTTTGCATCAAGTGGTTTCGTTTGGAAGAGAACGCAATCCGTAGGCACCACTTGGCATTGATTTTATCGGAATTTGCGGTAAAACTATGTAATGTCACACGATCTGTCGTGCGGGTACGGTGGGTTCTTGGTCGTTTCCGTCCCAAGACGGGACGATTAATCGTGGGTTCTAGGAAACATTCTGTCGCAAGCGCTATGCATTGGGCTGGCACACACACAGGAGCCGGCCAGGCAAATCTCTTGGGCACTGGCAAGCATCGTTTATTATTCGTCAGCGAGTCGATCGCCGCCTAAATTCGCGAAAGAGAGTTGGACAATCTGATCAATCACTGAGCTTGTTTCTTGTTCCGGTTAAGTTTCATGGTCTGGAAATGATTTTACCCGCATGCTCCGAAAACGGTGCGGACGATATGTGTTTCACGATGTAGCGAAATCCGATTGTGCAACGTCTTCCCAAGGCTAGGCCTAGTTAGTCAAGCGTGGTGCGGATTGGGTTGTGTTGATGCGAGTCCTGCCCATCACACGCGTATCCCATATGCCATAGGGTCTTCATCTGAGAACTCTATGGCCTAAGGGATGGCGCATAACCAGAAATTATCTCTTCATATAAGGGATAACCATTGTTACAGGCGCCGAAACAGGTAAGCTATTTATTAGTCACAAAAGTCGTGAATATTCAAGCAAGCTGAAGCACGAAGGTGATTCGTGTTTCGGTTGAGGCGGTGGATGTCGGATTTTTGTGATGCGACATGTTTACCGATTCTTGTCAGTCATTTGGCGATGACCGCGGGAATTTTCTTGAAAAAACGCCGTCTGACCAACGGCGAATTGAGATTATTCAGTTTAAGTGTGTTTTAGTGGACTTCTTCGTAGCGAAGGGAGTGTTTGGTTTGGCGACAACGGCAAATTCGGTTCCGTATCGCCTGGTTCGTGATGCGACTGGCCGCGTGTATCGCATGGGGGAATCGCCGCGCGATATTATGGGGTACAGCAGACTGGTGATGTTGTTTTTGCCTTGGATTGGAATGATGTTGGCATCAACTCTCGAATATGGATGGGGAGCAGCGTCGGCAACGGTGGCGCACGAGTACCATTGGAGTCTCACCACGGCCTTCTGGAATTACTCAGTTTACGTGCTCTTTGAAGCGGGCGTGTCGTACTTTAACGGACGATTTCGGGAGCGCGCCACATGGTGGAGTCCTAAGCGGGCAATGCTGGTTGGAGGAATTCTGGTGGCGGCGGCCTATTTCTTCTTGGCGCATTCTGCGGCCCCCTGGATCTCTTATGCCGGCTATGCCGCGCTAGGTGGCATCGGTTCGGGGTTGGCGTATTCCACGTGTGTCAACATGGTGGCAAAGTGGTTCCCGGAAAAAAAGGGATGGAGGACGGGTTTTGTCGATGGTGGATGGGCGTACGGCGCCGTGCCGTTCATTATTCTGTATGCAACGTCCTTTAATGTTCACGACTTCGTGAGTATCCTCTACCTGACGGGAGGCATTTTGGGCGCTGGCTTAGTGATTATCAGCTTTTGGTTCAAAGACCCGCCACGGAGCTGGTGGCCGGCCGGAGTGGACCCGATCCGCTGGTCTGAGGATAGGCGCGCCTGGTCGTTAAAGCGCAATCCGCCGGCGATGCGGCAGCTAACCACGGCAGAAATGTGGCGGACCCACCAGCCCAAGTGGATGATTCTGGAGTTCTTGTTCATAGCGGGAACCTCGTTATTTGGGGTCGGTTTTTATTATCCATTCGCGGTCGCGATGCATCTTGGCGCCGTTGCGATTATCGCCGGGGCGACCGGATTTGCGTTTACCGACGGGACCGGACGACCGCTAGTCGGGTTGCTGTCAGATCTCATCAGCCGAAGATGGGCTGAGGTTGTCGTTTATTCGATTTTGGGCTTGACGACCTTAGGCTCGCTGTTGTCAGGCATGGCGCATAGCCCGGTGTTGTTTGTGATCTTTGCATTATTGTCCGGAGGCACATCCGGCTCGTTGTTCGTGCTAAATCCCTTGATGGTAAGCGACTATTACGGCACAGACCATCAAACCGAAAACTATGGGACCATTTACGCGGCGAAGGTTGTTGGAGGGTTTTATGGAGGTGTCGTGGCCGCCTACCTTATTACCGGTACCAGCAGTTACACCTGGGCCTTTGTGGTGGCCAGTTTGATGGCTCTGGCGGCGGCGGGAATTGCGGCGGCGTTCTTCCAGCGCCCAACCGAAGCAGAGCTGCGGCGGGCCATGGGCGATGAAGAGTTTGAACGACAGGCTCAAGTTGCAGAACCATTGTCAACGGCCTGATAACAGGTTAGCACAATCGGGATCTCATGTATGGTTGCGTGAGGTCCCGATTGTGGTTTGTCGAAGGTATGGGGGTGAACCGTGCAGCATATTGACACAACGGTAGCTGTGTTTCACTTATTGGGACTCAAACGGCCTCCCTGGCTGGTTTTGGGTCTCGTATTGTTAGCAGCCCTGGTCTCTCGCAGTGTCATGTTTTTGATTGCCATGATCCGCCACCGCAAAGACGAGTAATCGATAGGGTGGCAAAAGAGCGGCAGTTGCGGTTGATAGTCGAGTTGTCAGAACTCCTGTCATCCGTGACCGCGGAGCAGGAGTTCTGAGTGGGAGTATTTGGTTTGACGACACCGATCGACAGTTTGGCGCCTGTCGAGGCGTCCAATCTTACGCGTCCTGGGCGAGACGGCGACGACCGTCGGACCCAATTCCTATATTATCCCTTTGTCGAACGGATGCTTCGTTTACGGCGGCACCAATCACGAAAAACACAACACTAAACACCACGGCGATAATCAGAAGAGCCCATCGTCCAGATCCGAATGCGTGCACGATTTGTGCCACAGAGTAGTGGTTTAATGGCGGTATCATTTGGCGGACCTCCTTTGCAGACTTTGTGAATCTAGGAACTTTCTATGTCTAGAGTACGACGCCGACGCAAGCGGTGCAACGAAAAATCCTGTGGATCGCGATATAGAAATCGTTCATATCACATGACTAATGGCGGAATAACTGACTGCGCCTTGATGCTGAAGCTGGTACCTCAGGGTGTTCTTGCTGTCGGCTATAGTTCCAAATGACTTCCGCCAAGCTTCGCCCGGCTGGCGTGAGCATGGCATCGGATGAGGTGACCAAGGCCATTATCCGCGACATGCGCGGCGTTATTGGGAGGATTTTGACGCGTCCTGCGTGTTGGTGCTCCAACGCGGCTTCTCGCGGCACAATCGATACACCCAGTCCTGATATGACGAATCCGATGACAGCACTGAGACTCGACGCCTCGGCCGCTGGTTTGGGATCGAATCCAGCCGTCTGACACAGTGCGCTGACCGTTCGCGTCAGCCCGAATCCTGCTCGAAATAAAATCCAGGGGCGGTCGTGAAAGAATGCCAAGCTCTTCGGTTGATCATCAGACCGGGCATTGGCTGCGTCGATGAGGACTAACTCTTCTTGCCACAGCGGCGTGATGTCAACCCGACTGCCTAACACGGGCAACGACATGATGGCCAGGTCAACCCGACCGTCGTGCAGATGCTCGACCAGTTCTGCCGACCCCTCCTCCATCACCGATACAGAAACCTCAGGATACTGGTTGCGAAACATCTGGTAGATGGTTGGGAAATGGTGAGTCGACACCGGGGAAACCGGACTCAATCCGAGCGTGACCGATCCTTGGACAAGCCCTTTGAGATCCTGAACCAGCCCCGGGATGGCCTTCGTTTGTTTAATGATGCTGCGTGCAGCGTCGACGACAATCTGTCCCGCCTCCGTTAAGTCCATGCCCCGGCTTTTGCGTCGCAAGAGTTCTGTGCCCAACTCCTGTTCCAACTGCTGAATCTGGTGGCTTACGGTCGGTTGCGTAATGGCAAAAAAATCAGCCGTTGCGGAGACGGATCCGCGATCAGCAATGCTGACCAATAGCTCAAGTTGGTTAAGCGTCACCCTCAGCCCTCCCACGTTCTAACTTTCATAGTGCATCTTTCTAGGCATCAGCGCAATCGATGGGCCGTGGATGGTGGGTTTGGCAAGGTGAACGGCATCGTGCAAAACCAGGTTGAAGTTGTGCCAGGACCAGTGCGGCATCCGGGTTATTGACCCGCAAGTGCCATGAGCAATACAAGCAATCGCTTGCTTGATTAGCCGTGTGTGTGGTAAGGTGTGCTTGGTCAAAAGCGCAAAAAGTTCGTGAGTAGCGGGCACAAACCGACAGCGAGGGGAGAACCGTTTATGAGTCGCACGGTACAGTGGACACGTGAAAACGCCTTAGTAGCATTGCAGGCGGCGGCACAGGATCACGGCGGGGCTTGGACCAAGATTGCGTGGAGCATGGCCCACAAACAGCCGAGCACGGCCACCCTGGAGAAGCTCTTCGGCAGCTGGTCAAGTGCGTGGGATGTTGCTGGCTATCCCGTGAACTATGGATGGACTCCGATGGCCTGTCTTCAGGTCTTGCATAAGGTAGGGGTCGAACGGGGTCAGTGGATTACGATGGCCGAGTGGACGCAAAGTGGCTATTCACCCTCGGTGCAGGTGATTCTTCACCACTTTGGACACTGGCGCACGGCCTGGCAAGCCGCCGGATTCGATGCACCTTTGGACCGACGCGAATTCTTGGGGTATAAAACCTGGAGCAAAGCGGAAATCGTCAACGCTCTTAAGCGGCAGGCACGGGTCGATGGCACTATCATGGGTATGGTGGAATGGCGCCGTCGGCGATGCCAGCCGAGCATCACCACAATTCGCAAATATTGGGGATCGTATGCGCGAGCGATTCAGGCAGCCGGATTGACGGTGCAGACCGATCGATATCGAGAAATGCAACGTCGGCAGGGGCTGTGGAAAACGGCATGGGAACAGCTTAGCCACGAATTGGGTCATCCGCCGTCGCGCCAAGAATGGGACGCATGGCCGGGGCGTCCTGCCTCGGCGCAAAAGGTATGGCCCGTCATTGGTGGTGAATACAAAAAGACTCCACTAAAAAGGGAAATTGCCCAGGTCAATTTGGACTTGGTAGCCAATCCTCAGTTGAACTGGGCGTTGGCATATCGTGGTGGCGCATCCATCAAAGAGCTTGCACAAGCGCAAGGCCTTACCCGGGATTGTATCCGCGAAGGACTGATTCGGGCCATCCAACAAGCGCGGGTGGTAGGTGCTGCGTTCGATGTGGCTCGTACCCTCGATCCTGATCATCTGACCGATGATGCCACGAAGAAGTTGATTACGGCTGCCCGTGCGAATCTACCGTTGGCGCAAATCATGGAGGAAACTGGCTTAAGTGCACGGCAGATTGTTGCTCGCATCCACGAGGCGAAAGATCCCACGGTCGTATCGGCAGCGGCAGTGCGACGCCTGGCCAAAGAATTGGCACAAGAGCCCGTGTTATGGACGGAGGATGACTATCGTTGGGTCCATCATGTGCTGGATGCCGGGTCGATTGAAGTATATGCGCGGCTCTATCACGAATCTGTGCAGAGCATCATCGCGCGAATATCGAGCTTGCATGCGGTAGCACGGCGAAAACCCGTATGGGTGCAATGGGCCCGCGACGTTTTAGAACAATCGGGGACACTGCTCCCGGTCAACTTGCGCGCAATATTGGAGGGGTTAGCTGCAGGCGAATCGTTGCGGCATGTAACCGCGCGACTAGGGCAGGACTACACCCGCACGTGTCGCCATCTATATCGCTTGCGTCAATCTGAACAACGCTTTGCCTTCAGCGTGGCGCAAGGCTAAGAGGATCTGTAGTGATTGGTCACAAAGCTAGCTGGGCCAAATTGGGTCGGTACCGGCCGTGCGGAAGATGCCGCGAACCAGAGGCGTGAGAGAAATTGCCAGTGCGGGGCCGTCAGAAAGGAGCCGAGGAGCCGGCTCAATGTTGGGCGACCCCGCAGCTTTTTACACCCCTACAATTTGATAACCGTTGTCGACGAGTTCTACTAATACTTCGCCGGCAGGACGCAAACCCACACCCGTTGCTAATACCGCGGCCTCATCTAATCCCATTTGTTTGACGTTAGCAGGGCAGGCCTCGACCATTACGGCGGCTTGACGCAAATCTTGAAGCACTGCTTGAATTTGCGGATTGCTATCGGTTGTTAATCTGACGCCGGGACCAAACAAATAAACTTGCACGTCTTTTTGGTTTCGACTGGAACGCAGCCGCTCCGCCAAGCGAAGACCGGACAAGGCTTTGGCGGCCTGATCCGGTCCGGCCGTGATCCAAAAGGCAATTTTCGCCATCGTATACCTCCACCTCTGTTAGACTGTCTAGGGCACCTCCAGGCGATCTTAGCATCGTGCTAACCTAACGCAAAAGAGCGACCTGCAATGATGTGCGCCACCCCTTTTCCGTTGACGGTGGGCCTGGTGATCATAGCGCCCGGTTGCCAAAGATGCAAATGGTGGTCACACACCAAACAAAGTCCGTTATTCTTAAGGCGTCTTCGCGGGCGCACCCGTCAAACTGCTCCGGGGTGCATCGTTGCGGCACCGCTTGCTGTGGTGACAAAGGGCAATGTGTGCCTCCTGATTGTGGAAACGAGGGGAAAACATCGATGAGGAACTGAGCGGACCTGACGATGGTAATATTCGACTTTTATCTGCGGCGGAGACAAAAAGATTGTAGGCCGCCATCTGGAGGCAACCTTCTTAGTATCCTCGGGGTGCGAAAATATTGCCTAAGGGCTTGCTAGTTTTCGAGCAATCTGTGATAATCGAATATAAAGAATGTTGATAGTGTGCTGGCAGAGATCAGGAGAGCTCCGGCAACGCGTGGTGCGTTGTGGGAGTTTTTCATTTTAGCAGGAAATGTCGTTATTGTATCGAACCTTTATCGGTCCTTCGCACGGTCTTCATATAAATTCGGTACACTGAAGCGAGATCGCTGTGGACACGGGAACTGCAAGGACCATCTTCAACGATAAATACCTGTGTCGTCTGGGGGATCCCGGTATGGTGGTTGTCATCGGTGGTGGATGTACGGGACTCGGTGTGGCTTGGGATCTCATCTTACGCGGTGTACCCGTAACCGTGGTTGAGGCAAGGGAGCTAGGTTCTGGCACATCGGGGCGGTTTCACGGCCTGTTGCACAGTGGAGGGCGGTATGCAGTGACGGATCCGGTTTCAGCCAAACAGTGCCGACAAGAGAATGAGGTTTTGCGTCGCATTGCTCCGTCGGCGGTTGAATCGGTGGGCGGATATTTTGTGTCCGTCGACGATGGGGTCGAGTCCTATATGCGTGACTGGATCGCGGGGACTCAAAGCGCGGGGATCCCGGTGACGGAGGTTTCAGTTGAAACGGCTATCCGCCGTCTACCCGGCCTCAATCCCCGGGTTCAACGGGCATTTGCGGTGGCGGATGCGGTTCTCAAAGGGTTTGAATTGCTGGACTTGTTGCGCGTGAACGGCGAGCGTCGCGGAGTCACGATTCTGACCGAGACGAGGGTGACACAAGTCCAAACGGTCAATGGACAGGTTTCAGGCATTAGCGTGCGCACGAAGGACGGCGAGCGTCGCATTCCCTGTGATGCGGTCGTCAATGCGGCGGGACCATGGGCTGGACAGGTGGCGCAACTGTTTGGCGAGCGGGTTCAAATGGAGCTATCATCTGGCCTCATGCTGATCTATTCCAATCGGATGGTTCCCAGTGTCGTGAATCGGCTAGCGCCTCCGGGAGATGGGGACATCGTCGTTCCGCACGGACGGACCGTTATTCTTGGCACCACTGAAGTCCCCCAAGTTGACCCCGAACCACCCGAACCGACCCGGGAGAGTGCTGAGTACTTGCAGTCTCTCGGCCAAGCGATGTTCCCGGAGATGAACCGATGGCGCATTTTGCGGGCGTTTGTGGGAGTGCGTCCGCTATTTGAAGGTAATGGCGTGGTACCTCAGTCCCGTGTGTCCCGCGACTTTACGGTGGTGGACCATGGACGCCAGGGCGGGTTGCAGGGAGCGTTTAGCGTCATGGGCGGAAAGTGGACGACCTTTCGTTTGATGGGCGAGCGCACAGCTGACGTGGTGGTCGAGTATTTGCACCAGTCAAGCCCCAGCATCAGCGCTCATACCGTTTTGGAGCCGGATGCGCCACGTGAGAAGCATTCGGCTAGCTCCACGATTTGTGAGTGTGAGAGGGTGAGCGAAGCCCAGCTTCTCGATCAGATGGCAGAGCCCTTTGACAATTGGAGAACGCGTACGTGGTTTGCGATGGGGCCTTGTCAGGGCACGATGTGTGCCCACCGGGCTGTTTCACTGCGTATGCAATACACCGATGTTGAAGGTGGCTTGGACGAGTTAACAAATCTGCGCCGCGAACGTGAGCGGGGTGTGCGGCCCGTGGCATGGGGAACCAATGCGCGGGAGTTGGCGTTGACCGAAGCGCTGTCTTGTCAGACGCTGGCGGAGGGGGTGGCCCATGACCACCTGCGGTGATGTGATTGTGGTAGGCCGTGGTCCGGCTGGACTGTTGTTCAGTTCCCTCGTCGCGCAAAATCGTGGATCGGTCATTCTTGTTGCTGACGCCCAAGGAAGTTTTCCGCTGTGGGGCGGGCAGTGGGATTTTTGCAATTATACGGACGACGGAGAACACGTCTTGGATCCCTACCAATGGTGGCAACAACACCCGAGCGCTTGGGACGAGGTAAGGGATGCCTCGACCTGGACATTGCGCTGGCAACACTTAATGACGTTATGGCAGGAAATTGGGATCCCGGTACCTGATAGGGTGCCCAAGCTGAATCGCTGGATGGTCACGCCTTTGGGACAGTTGCGCCCGACGTATTGGGTTGCCAACTGGCATTTCGTCATGGAACGGCCAGGTCCCCTCGTTTTTGTCGATGTTCCGGGTTTAGTCGACTTCCGTGCCGAGGTCGTCGCACGCGTCTATACGGCAACAACTGGGCAGATGGCGAAGACGTTCCGACTGGCGGTGCCGTCGGGTTGGCGCCGCGACTGGCATGCCCTGAACTGGGCTTGGTTTTTGGATTCTAAAGCAGGGCAGGATTGGCTTGGGCAGGCTCTTCGGGACCAGGTTAGGGCTGGGGAAGAGGCCGTCGTATTCCCACAGATATTAGGCGTGGACCACTGCGAAGAAGTACTGGAGGTGGCACAACGTGTATTGGGGCGCCCGGTCGCAGAGGTGCCATTGCCGCCACCTGCGGTGGGCGGCATTCGCATACAGCGCCGGTGGGAATATTGGTTGCGTCGGCATGGCATTCAACTTGTGTCGGCCCGAGTTACGGCGGCCAATAGGCACTCGGTGACGTTGCAGGACGGGCGTGCGCTTGCGGCTGACGCAGTGGTTCTCGCCACGGGCGGGATCCTTGGAGGAGGCCTTGAGATTCAGCCCAGCGGTAGCGTGCGCAATACGGTGACAGGAGCAGTCATTGGAACGTTGGGAGACCAGTTGCTCGGAGCGGTTGGGCATCGCAACTGGGATGAATCGGTCCCGGTCATTGGGCGGATGATTCAGGGCTGGAATCCCGACAAACGCGGAAATGGCGGCGCAATGAACTTGTGGACCGCCCATGTAGCCTATCAAGCCTTCATCGGGCACACAGCTCTGGCAAGGGAGAATTGACGATGTGGCAGGCAGCGGATGCATGCTTAAAATGCACTTTGTGCGTGACGCAGTGTCCGGTAGTATCCGTCAACCCGGACTTTGCCGGACCCAAAGCTTTGGGCCCGGAGTGGTTTCGCCGTCATCAAGCGGGCACGCTGGAGACGATGGCCCATGTGGACGACTGCACGTTCTGCCAACTCTGCGAAGCGGCTTGCCCAGTCGATGTTCCGGTGGCCCATCTTATCGCCGCGCACAAAGAAGGCACGATTCGTTCCTGGCGTCATCGACTGCGCGACGAGATGTTAGCTCGACCTCATCGTGTCGCGGTATTTGCGCGTTTTTCGACTGTGCCGACGTTGGTGCGGTCGGTGGGGGCGATTTCCCAAAAAACACCCTTGCCGCGCCGTCATCGCGAGTCGGTGGGGGGCCTGGGGCCGCCGTTAGCCAAAAGCCAGGGACGTGTGGCGTTATTTCGGGATTGCTACAGTGCGGGTTATGACCCGGGCTTGCTCGACATGGCTCAAGCTTTGTTGTCGCTTTGGGGTTTTGAGGTGGTACAGCTGCCGCGGGTAGCGAGTTGTTGCGGAGCGGCGGCCTATGCGGCCGGCAAACCCGCGTTGGCGAGGAAAACCGCGGAGAGCTGTCGGCGCGAACTCGCGCTAGGGCCACAAGTGAGTGCTTGGGTGACGCTGAACGCCACCTGCGACGGAACCTTGCGCGAAGAATGGCCGAGGTATTTCGGATTATCTTTGGACGCGCCGGTCCTTCCGTTTGACGAAGTCGCTCTCAGCGCTTCCGACGAGTTTTGGCGGCGCATGCACCTTGTTTCCGCTTCCAACGTTCCTCTCATTACCCATACGACCTGCCGCGGCAAAGTCGCGCGCGGAGACGGCCATCTCACGAAACTGGCGCGGCGTGCAGGCTTTTCTCGTGTGGAACCGTCAGTTGCGGCGTGTTGCGGCGCGGCGGGTTCCTATGCCTTTAAGGTCGAGCATGAAGACACCGCACAAGCCTTGGCTAAGCCTTTGGCGTTGCAGTCCAAGCGTGTCAAACCGCAGGGATTTATGACGGATAGCGGGACCTGCGCCATCCACATTGAACATGTTACGCAAGTACAGACGCGTCATCCTGCCTACTGGCTTTATCGGCAATATCAGCGCTATTTGCAGGAGGGGAGCGGACAATGAAGGGACTGCAGGTACCCTCTATTATTCCGGCAATTCGCCGCTCGGACGAATGGGAAGAGCTGGCGAATTGGCGGGCTAGTCCGAAGTGGGTATTCATCTTAGGGGGAGCTGTAGATTCGGTGGCGCAGGCGACAGGCCTTTTGCAAAAGCGGGGATGGATGGTCTTCGTCCATTTGGATATGGTGCGCGGGTGCTCGGCGGATGCCGAAGGAGTGCGCTTTTTTGCGGAATATGCCGGCCCCAACGGCATTATCAGCACCCACTCGACGGTGATTGGTCACGCCAAGCGCGCCGGCCTTTTAACCATTCAGCGCATTTTCCTATTGGATAGTCAGTCAATCGCAACGGGTGTGCAGCAGGTGTTGTCCACGCACCCCGATGCGGTTGAGACCTTGCCGGGTACGCTCGCTGACGTGACGCAACGGGTGGTGCGCGAACTGCCGTGTCCTGTGATCGCCGGTGGTCTCGTGACCACCATGGCTGAGGTTGACAAAATGTTAACGGCAGGTGCTCGCGGCATTTCCACCAGCAACCGGCAACTGTGGAGTCACGGCCGCGAAGCCTATGAAGGGGGTCAACATCGTTGAAAGAGCGATATGTGCTGGCCCTGGACCAAGGTACGACAAGCTCCCGCGCCATCCTGTTCGATCACGCGGCGCGGCCTGTCTCGGTCGGTCAATCCCCTTTGCGACGATTTTATCCTCAAGCTGGCTGGGTGGAGCAAGATGCCAACGAAATTTGGTCTAGTCAATGGCAGGCCATTGAGCAATGCTTGCAAGAGGCCAAGTGTGACACATCGGAAATCGCAGCCATCGGTATTGCGAATCAACGCGAAACCACTGTAGTCTGGGACCGACGTACAGGGAAGCCCTTATACAACGCGATTGTCTGGCAATGCCGGCGCACGGCACCTTATTGCACTGAACTGAAAGAATCCGGTTTGGAAGCCGTGTTTCGCCAAAAGACAGGTCTGAGGCTTGACCCCTACTTTTCCGGCACCAAAATCGCTTGGTTGCTCAACACGGTTTCCGGCTTACGAGACATGGCCGAGCGTGGTGAGGTGGCAGTGGGGACTGTGGACAGTTGGCTGATGTATCTGCTCAGTGGCCAGCGCCGTCATTTGACCGATGTCTCAAACGCTGCCAGGACCTTGTTGTATAACATTCATACACTTCGCTGGGACGATGAACTTTTGCAGCTATTAAACGTGCCCGAAGCGGTATTGCCCAGGGTTGTCGACTCTTCGGGCGCGGCTGTATGGACCAGCCCCCAACTCTTGGGGAAGGCCATTCCCATTTCCGGCATTGCCGGGGATCAGCAGGCTGCCCTGTTTGGCAATGGTTGCTTTGACGCCGGTAGCGCGAAGAACACGTATGGTACCGGTTGTTTTCTGTTGATGAATACAGGCGATGTGCCGGTGAATTCCGCGCACGGTTTGATTAGCACTGTGGCCTGGCGATTGAACGGTCGGGTTCAGTACGCCCTCGAAGGTTCCATCTTTATAGCTGGCGCTTTGGTACAGTGGCTTCGCGATGGCTTGCAAATTATTCCGAGTGTGGAGGAAACAGAGCGCTTGGCCCTATCTGTCGCGGATACCGGCGGAGTCGTCATTGTCCCGGCCTTTGCGGGACTGGGGTCTCCTTACTGGGATAGTAGCGCTCGCGGCTTGATTATCGGGCTGACGCAGGGCACGACCCGCGAGCACATCGTGCGGGCTGCCTTAGAGGCGATTGCCCATCAAACCGCGGATGTGGTTGAGGCGATCAATCACGACCACCCCGAGCCGTTGACGAGGCTTCGCACCGACGGCAATGCCATCCGCAATCGGTTTTTGGCGCAATTTCAAGCAGATATTTTAGGAATTCCGGTGGTTCGCCCCCTCATTAGTGAAACGACCGCGCTGGGCGCAGCGTTTTTAGCGGGCCTCGGGGTGGGATTTTGGGACAACTTGGGGCAGATCGCGCAGATGGTTCAAACCAACGATGTCTTTTATCCCAGGTTGGACGAGGCGGGCCGACACGCTCATCGTCAACAGTGGCAGGCGGCGGTGGTTCGGGCGGGTGGATGGCATCGACCCCGTCAAGGAGGTGACGCGTCATGTGATCTGTAAGCGACGGTGCAGACGGTTAGGAACGGCGTAACCGTGCAGCACCTCGATAACGGGATAGAGCAAAGGAAAGTCGCAAGGGCAATTAAGGCACCAACCAGTTTTCAATTGTAAAGGAGAGAACAAGATGTTTAAGAAGAGGAGCCAAGCCTTCAAGCACCGTCGGGGATTCCGTGTAGCAATGACGTCAGCGGCGCTCTTGTCAACCGTGGGGATTTTGGCTGCGGCGAACGGCTCGGCAGCTGCCCGCAGCAAGCCGGAGGCTTCGTCGAACAAGCGCATCGTGATTACTTTTTGGTCGGCCGAAAGCGGTGCGATTGGCCAAGATCTCGATACCCTGGTGTCACAATTTAATCGCTCTCAAAAGAAATATGAAGTGCAGGTCGTCTACAAGGGCACCTATCCGGAGGTGCTGGCAGACACGATTGCGGCCTTTAAGGCGCATCGGGCGCCAGACATTACGATGATCTTTGATGTCGGAACGGCAACCATGATGGATTCGACCGGCGTTTATGTCCCAGTTTACAAACTGATGGCCGAAAATCACATTCCATTTGCGACATCGGACTTCATTGGCGCCGCGGGCACCTACTACGCCAACGCCAACGGACAGTTGGATTCATTGCCATTTGCGAGTTCCACACCCGTCTTGTATTACAATAAGCGGATGTTTGCCAAGATCCACGCGCAACCACCCAAAACTTGGGCTCAGGTAGGTATTGTCGGCAAGGAACTGTTGGCCCATGGAGTCAAAAACGGATTTACCACCGGATGGCCGGACTGGACCCAATTCGAACAGTATGCGGTGTGGAACAACTACAAATATGCGACTGACAACAACGGCCTGGATGGCATCAAAGGCGTCAAACTCTTGATTAATACGGCGCCTTTTGTTAATCATATTAATCAGCTGGAAACATGGGAAAAAGACGGTGTGTTCATTTATGATGGGCGAGAAAGCACACCAGACACGCTGTTCATTGGTGGCCAAGTGGGGATGTATATTGATAGTTCTGCAACGTACGCCTCGATTAAAGCTGGCGCCAAGTTCCAATTTGGAGAGGCTCCTTTGCCCTACCAACAGGGGGCTCCGGGTGCTCCTCAAAACACCGTGGTCGGCGGGAACTCGCTATGGGTCATGGCGGGCGCGCCCAAAGATACGTATGCTGGCGATGCGCAGTTTCTGCACTTTCTGATGTCGGGAAAGTCCCAGGGATATTGGGCTTCGCAGACAGGATACGTGCCGGTGACGACTGCCGGAGTGAAAACGCTGGACCAAAGTGGATTCTACTTGTCGCATCCGGATGCCCTTGTCGCAGTGCATGAGTTGACCAACAAACCCGCCAAACCCTGGACCCGGGCCATTCGACTGGGGAATCTCTCGGAAATTCGCGACATTGAAAACGCCGCGATTACCGCCGTATTCTCAGGCAAGGAATCGGCTAAGCAAGCATTAGACACGGCGGAGCAGCAGGGTAATGCAGTCCTCGCCCAGTTTGCCGCCCAGTACTAGAGCTCAAAAGGCCATCAAGCCCCCCTTCCGCCGGCGGTCGGAAGCGGGGGTTGGTGGCGGAGCAATGTTTCCGCATAAACTGCTGCCCTATTTGTTATTGTTGCCACAACTGGTGGTGGTGGCCGTGTTTTTTCTCTGGCCAGGGATTAAAGCATTGGTTGAATCGTTGTACGAAGTCAATGTCTTTGGACTAGGGGGGCATTTTGCCGGACTGGCTAATTTTCGGGCAGTGTTTGCGTCCGGCACCTATGGTGAGTCGTTGGGAGTGACGTTGATTTATGCCGCAATCACGACCGTATTGGCCATGGGCATTGGGCTTTTTCTTGCCGTGCAGGTAGATCGCGTGCGGCGCGGCCGCAGTGTTTACCGTACGGTGTTTGCCTGGACGTACGCCGTGCCTGCCGCCATATCCGGCGCATTGTGGCTCTTTATTTTCAACCCCGAGATTGGAGTGGGTTCAGTTCTCTTGGGCAAACTGAACATCCCGTGGAATTTCAACATCAATCTATTTGATGCGATGGCACTGATCATCGCGGCGACCGTATGGCAGCAGTCGGCGTATAACTTCTTGTTCTTTACGGCGGGCCTACAAGCGATCCCGGCGGAGGTGTTGGAAGCGGCATCGTTGGATGGCGCCGGATCACTCAAACGATTTTGGCGCGTGGTATTTCCTTTGCTGTCGCCCACAACCTTCTATCTCTCGGTGATGAACATTATTTACGTGTTCTTTTCGACCTTTTCCATTATCGATATTATTACGCAAGGAGGGCCCCATGATGGTACAGAGACGTTGGTGTATCAGATCTATCAGAATGCGTTTCAAAATGCCAACACCTCGGCAGCAGCGGCTGAGACCGTGCTCCTCATTATTTTGGTCTCCATTCTCACAGTGGTCCAATTCCGCTACATCAATCGGAGGGTGCACTACCAATGAGGGATAGTCGGTCAGTCTCCATTGTGCGGCATGTTGTCCTAGTGGTCTGTGCTATTCTCTTTGCGGCACCGCTATACATCGCGGTCGTTGCTGCGAGTCACAGTGCACGGTCGCTTTTAGGCCAATTCCCGGCGTTGCCGGGCGACCACCTGGTGGGGAACCTGATTCACGTGTTGACGGTGGGATTTCCCAATACGTCGCCGGTTGGCTTGATGTTGGTGAACAGCGCCATTATGGCTTTGGGCATTACCCTGGGGAAGCTGGTGGTGTCCATTCCGGCGGCATACGCGGTCGTGTATTTTCGCTTTCCCGGGCGAATGCTCATGTTTTGGGTGATTTTTGCGACGCTCTTGCTACCGGTGGAGGTACGCTTCTTCCCGACGTACCAGGTTACTGCCCAACTGAACCTCCTCAATGGCTTTCCTGGGCTAATTTTGCCGATTATAGCGTCCGCCACGGCGACTTTTCTCTTTCGACAGTTTTTTATGACGCTGCCCAAAGAACTGATCGACGCAGCGCGCATTGACGGCATTAGTCCTTTGGGGTTTCTCTGGCGCATCGTGTTGCCGCTTTCTTTGCCCAATCTTGCGGCCATCATGGTGATCGAATTTGTTTATGGTTGGAATCAGTATTTATGGCCTCTCTTGGCAACCACCAGTGAGCGTTATCAAACGGTGGTCATGGGCATTCAAGGCATGATTCAGGCCGCCACCAGCTTTTCCGTGCCCGAGTGGAACCTGGTCATGGCCACGGCCATTATTGCTTTGCTGCCTCCGGTCATTGTGGTGATCCTCATGCAGCGCTGGTTTATCAAAGGGCTCACAGGAGGCATTAACTAATGGCCGAACAATCACGGCCTTTTCGGAAGGATGATGAGATGTTTTCGTATGGCCGTAGACCCCAACCATTTATTTGGGGACATCGTGGGGTTCCAAGCGAGGCGGTGGAAAATACTGTGGCCTCGTTTGCCCGGGCCCGGGCTTATGCGTTAGACGGGGTTGAGTTCGATGTGCAGTTTTCGCGCGATGGTGTGCCCTTTGTCTTTCATGACGACCTCCTGACGCGACTGGCGGGAATTGAAAAAGCGGCCATCGACCTTTCGTGGTCGGAGCTCGCCCAACTGGTGCTGAGGGACCCGGATCGCCCCCATTTACCCGCAGCTCATCTATCCACGCTTGAAGAAGTGCTGCAAACCATGCCTGCGGATTTGATGATGAACCTCGAGTTGAAGGCCAATCCCGGGATGACGCAAGTCCAGTTAGAGCTCGTGTGGGAGCTATTGCAGGGCTATCAGTTGACGCGTCGGACGGTTGTATCCTCGTTTTACCATGAGTTTTTGGTAAAAATGGCGAGAATTGGTGAGGCAGCCAATTTGGCCGCCTTATGGGTGCAAGTGCCTAGTGAATCGGCCCTTCGAGAAATCATGCCGATAACGCCGATTATGCACATCCCTTGGCAGGTAAGCCGTGCCGACACGGTCCCATACTTGCATGGCCTTGGGTGCGAGGTGGGGGTTTGGGGCATAACCAGCGTGGAGGATCTGCAACAGTGTTATGCACAAGCGGTGGATGCCATCTTCATAGACGATCCGACCTGGCTGCACGCCTTGCCACGGGGATCGAGGCAATACCAATCCAGAAATGAGGGGCAATCATGACATCACACGTTCGGATTGGTGTCATCGGTGTAGGAGGCATGGGCCGAACCCATGCTTGGAATCTTAACGGAGCAGTGCCGGGAGCCCAATTAGTGGGAGTGGCCGATCCACGGATAGACACGATCGACCGAGATGCACTCCCTCCGGTGCCACGATATCAAGACTATCGGCAGTTGCTGGAGAGTGATTTGGATGCGATCGTGATTGCGGCGGCTTCGACCGCTCATGCCGAGGTGCTGAAAGCTGCCGTTTCATTTCAGCACCCGGTCTTTTGTGAAAAACCGCTCGCGTTAACATTGGAGGACTCCGTGGCAATTCACCGCCTCTACGAGTCGCTTAAGGTGCCTTTGCAAATGGGATTTATGCGACGATTTGATCCGCAATACCGGCGGGCTTTCGATTTGATTCAAGAGGGTGCCATTGGTACCCCATACCATTACTCCGGGATAAGTCGGGATCGGGTCGGACCGGCGTTGGAGGTGATGCGGTACTCGGGTGGTTTCTATTTGGATACTGGTGTGCACGAATTTGATATCGCCCGCTGGCTTCTTCACAGCGAGATCACTTCGGTGTTTGCGCGAGGTGGGATTTACAATCATCCGGAATATGAAACGGTCAACGATGTCGATCAAGCCCACGTTAGTTTTCAGTGTGAGTCGGGTGCGATGGGATTGGTGGAACTTTCCCGCGATGCGGTTTATGGATATGAGATTCGCACTGAGGTATTGGGCACCCGAGGGGCGGTTCAAGTTGTCCAGGTGAACGCGACGGGTACGGCGCTACTGGTTGACGGTGAGGTGCGTCGCGACACCTATCGCGACTACGCTGAACGGTTCCGGGAGGCCTATTTTCATGAGATGCAGGGCTTCGTGGAGATGGTGCGTACGGGGGGTAAACCGTCCGTGGGCAGCGTGGATGGAATTCGAGCGACGGTTGTGGCGCAGGCAGCTCAGCGATCATTACTGTCACACCGTGATGAGACTGTTGTGAATCCGGTCTAGCTTGGCAATAGGTCTTACGGGGATAAGTGTCATGGCCGGATGTTCTGTTGGAGACGAGAGTTTCCGCCGACGGCTGATAGCACCGGACGCCGCAAGATCATGCTGGTCGAGTTGGCAATCGTCATGGAGTGCTATGCCTGGGCCGACCTCTGAGCCTTTGGCGGTGAGCATACGAGAAGGGGATTAGATGATCATGCAGATCGGGTTTAACGAAGCGACGACCATGAAACGCTCCGATTTATCAACGGACCTCAGGTTGACCGACCAGGTCGGATTTGAGGGGATTGAAATCCGCATTGACCAGTTACAGCGTTACCTTGAGTCACATCGCGTGGAGGATCTGAAACACGATTTCGCGAGTCGCAGGATTCGGCCCTGGACATTTAACGCGTTAGAGTCGGCAACCTTTCGGGGGGCGGAGGGCCACCGCCAACTTTTGGCCGATTGCCGAAGCGTGTGCGAGGTGGGCCAAGTAATTGGGTGTGATACCATCATCGTCGTTCCCTCAAATGACGTTGGGGATCGAACCCTAGCAGAGATTCAACGGGAGACGGCTCGCGTATTGCGGGAATTGGGAGCGATTGCGGAGAACTACGGCATGCGGCTGGCATTTGAGTTCATTGGTTATCCCAACTGTTCGGTCAACACGTTTGCCCAGGCCTACGATATCGTGCAGGCGGTCGATGCGGCAAACATCGGGCTAACCGTGGATTGCTTTCATTTTCACGCTATGAATTCGCGTTTGCAGGACCTGCAAATGGCGGATGCACGCCACATTTTTATGGTGCACTTAGACGATTGCGAACCTTACCCGCCCGGATACTTGCGCGATCACCATCGACTGTTCCCGGGATTGGGTGTGATCGACCTGGCTGGAATTTTAACGACCTTGCAAGCGATCGGCTATGATGGACCGTGCTCGGTTGAGACCTTTCGGCCGGAGTACTGGGACGCAGATGTGAAAGAGACGATCCAACGCGCCAAAGACACTGCTGAAGCCTTAATGGCTCGTGTGTTGGGGGGCGCTGACGGCGGCAAACGATAGGGACGGGTATTGCATATAAGCTGGGGGCATCGTCTCCGGCACCTTTGTTATCAACCCCGACTCGAACGTACGGCGGTGTTCTCGTGCGGAGCTGGTGGTGGTGGAGTTTGGGTGCAAATGGCTATATGTTGGCGCTGCGTGGTACATGGCGTTGGTCGTGTGTGATAGGATGGGCCGGTTTAGTCCGGTGCCATCCTATTTTGGGAGCTTATGGCTTACGTTCGCAACGCTCTCGCGAACAATAGCCGATCGTGTCCACCGGAGAGCCCTCCTCAGGCTTGCCGGGCGTGTCCCGCCCTGTCTCGTGTATAGAATACCCCCGTGTCCGCTAAACCGCAATCGTGAACCGCCTACGGGTCATCGAGCCCCTTGGCCGCTGCGTCTAATATCTCCAGACCTGAAGGTCGGGGCTTTACGGCGCAGAGTGGTAACGATGGACCAACGGCCCTCGCGCTGATTTACTCGACCGACCCTCTCCTTACCGGTCGTCGGTCAGGACAGGTTTCAACACATCTGATTGATGCTTGCGTGTTGTGTCGCGGGCTGGCCAGGGCCTCGTGATCGTCATGGGATTGCGAATACGACTGTTTAGGTCTGCTGGGCTTGATCAGGAGCGGCGTGACAGCCAATCTCAAAACCCGCTATACTAATAGCAGACGCGAACGCATTGGCCCGAAGATGCCGTCAAGTGCTGGTCGTTCAGGCTTGGTGGTAAGGACGGTGATTCGTGCGGGTGAAGGTTGATACAAGCATCGTGCGTGGTGGGGGACAAACCCGTGGCGGTAACGAATGTCCATAAGGTTTACGCATCAGGCTTTCTCTTTAACGTATCGTTCCTCGCGTTTGCGGTCCTTGTGCCGTTAACGGCGTTGCATGATCATTTGCCGCTCTGGCTGGTTGGCGTATTGGCGGCGGTGCCGGGCGCCTTACAGTTGCCAACGCGCATTTTAAGTGGGCCCTTAGTTGATCACCTGGGTGAGCGCCTGGTGTTGTGGGTTACTTACGGGCTAGCCGTGTTGGCTGGTCTGGTCGTGGTCTCAGGATCTTCGTACCCAATGGCGTCACTTGTCCTTGGACAACTGTGCATAGGGTCGGCGCGGGGGCTGTTTTGGACCGCTGCTCAATCGGAGGTGGGGCGAGAAGCATCTGGGCGTGCTCGGGCCCTCGGGCTCTTTACGTCTTATACCAAAGGCGGCGCCTTAGTGGGAACAGCTTTGGCAGGCACGTTAGCGGAATTTTTGGGTTTAAACGGAGGGTTTGTGTTTACTGTGATTTTGGCGGTCCTGGCGCTCGTCATCGGGTCCACCCTGACGAAAAGTGCCGTTGTGGACCGTCCAGGAACTCTAGGCCAAGCGGTGGCGCGACTGATCCCGGCCGGACGCCAACCCTTTGTGATGGTGTATGGCATGGTGGCATTTCTATGCGCCATACCTCAAGCGTTGGCGCAGTCTTTTTATCCGGTCACGTTAGTCCGTTTAGGAGTAAGCGATAGTGTTGCGAGTCTGATCACTGCATTGATGAGTTGTGGGATGATTATCGCCGGCGTTTTCGGTGCGCGCGCGTTGGCCCGCCTAGGAATGCGGCGTCTGCTGGCGGTGGCCATGGTGTTGGTAGCGGGATCGCTGTTGTTGACGGCCGACCCGGAGGTGGTTGTCGATGCAGTAGCGATTTTTTTGGCGGGATTTGGCGCGGGATGGCTTAACGTGGGATTCTTGACTGCCGTCTCGGGACGTAGTCATGATTATGATCGGGCGACCAATTTAGCGGTGACACAAATGTATTTTGTCATCGCGGTCATTGGTACGCCGCTTCTCTCCGGCGGGCTATTTCACGTCATAGGCCAAAATGGGAGCTTTGCGGTCGAGAGCGGATTGGCGTTTGTGGTGGTAGCGATGGTGATGGGGTTATGGAGATGGCAGGCTCGCGCAGATGATAGATCGGTTTCCGAATACCGTCCGGCTTAGGGCGAATGTGGACGGCAACCGACGTCGTGGCGGGGGTGCTTAGGCGGTCATATGAGAACGGAGGGATTGTTACGAAATTAGCATCGGGGATGGTAGAAGGCCAGGAAGTGGCCTTGTGTGTGACCGAGCAGGGGCTGGTAAGGGTTGACCAATTGGCGGCGCGCTATGGCCGAGCCAATGGGGAAGCATGGACCGTCGGAAGGATTTTAGCCCAAGGCCAACTGGAGCGGGTGCAGGAGTGGCAGGACCGGGCACAGTCAGAGGGGATGGAGGTTGTCGAGCCTGCCGAGATGCTGGCCCCCGTTACATATCCCGGCAAAATTATTTGTGTGGGCCTCAACTACCGCCCGCACGTGACCGAATCCGCGTTTGACATGCCCACTCATCCGGTCTTGTTCAACAAGTACGTGAATGCAGTCGTCGGGCCAGACGCGGTCGTGCGAGCACCCCTAGACAGCACCGAATTTGACTATGAAGCCGAGCTAGTCCTGGTGATGGGCCGGGTGTGCCACCAGGTGAGCGAATCGCAGGCCTTGGACTACGTCGCAGGCTATTGCAACGGCAATGACCTCTCCGCTCGTGATTTACAATTTCGCACGAGTCAGTGGCTGTTAGGGAAGGCCGGGGACGGCATGGGCCCGATGGGTCCGTACTTAGTGACTCGAGACGATGTGCCAGACCCCGATCAACTTGAAATTATCGGAAAACGCAATGGCGAGGTTGTTCAACACTCCAATACGCGCGAAATGATTTTTTCTTGCCGCTATTTGATTAGCTATATTTCCCGCTATATCACATTGGAACCAGGCGATGTGATCTTTACTGGTACACCCGAGGGCGTCATTTTGGGTCAGCCGACCGAGACGCGGCGGTGGTTACAACCGGGCGAGGTGGTGTCGGTTCAGATTACGGGACTAGGTGAATTGGAGACGAGGATTGGATGAAGACCGAGCTTGGAACGAGGACAGTGCGGTTGTTTGCCACGTGTTTGATTGACGCCTTTCGCCCGGATGTGGGACAGGCGGCCGTGCAGGTGCTGGAACAAGCTGGCGTAGAGGTTCAGTTCCCGTCCAGCCAAACCTGTTGCGGACAATTTGTGTTTAACGCCGGCTACCGACAGCAGGCTGCCGTGTTAGCACGCCATTTTGTAAGCGTGTTTCAAGACGAAAGCACCCCGATTGTGGCCTTGTCCGGATCTTGTGCGGCGATGGTCGTGCATGAATATCCAACACTGGTGATAGACGGTGTCGCTGCAGGCGAGACGGCGTCGTGGGCGGCAGCTGCCCGGGCCGTAGGAGGGCACGTAGTGGAGTTTAGTCAATGGGTCGCTGCCCACTTGACGCCATCGGGCGCGGCCGCGTCAGCTCCACGGTGCCTGGCTTTGCACCAGGGCTGTCATATGCGTCGCGTGTTGGGTGAAAATGCGGAGCCGGCCCAGGTGCTGAGTCGTCATGGCATCGAAATCCAAGAGTTGGTTGATGCGGACCAATGTTGCGGGTTTGGGGGAACCTACAGCATGACAGAATGGGCGGTTTCGACTGCGTTAGGCGATGCCAAGATCGCGGCGCTGGAGGAGGCGGGTCGCCGTGGCGCAATGGGACTGGTAAGTGCCGACCTGGGTTGCCTACTGCATTTGCAAGGACGTATGCGGCGTCGGGGATTGTCGTGGCCCGTCTATCACGTGGCGGAGGTCTTGCGAGAGGCGATGCAGCCTCAGGGGGGCGAGTAGATGGCGGGACACTTGCCGGCGGACATACGGCCCTGGAACGTTCGCCGCGATAATGGGCTCACGAACGCGATCATGCGCGAAACGTTAGCTTCGGGCACTCGACGATTTAGCGAGGGGAAACGTCAGGTGTTTCAAGGCTACGAGTCTCAAGAGGCGGCGCGACAAGCCGGGGTGCAGGCCAAGCGACGGGCGGTGGCGCACTTAGATGAGTTATTGGAGCGGGCGCAAGCAACGATTCAAGCCCAAGGGGGAACAACCCATGTGGCGGCGACGGCTGGTGAAGCGCGCGCCATCGTGCGGGAAATTGCACAAAATGCGGGGGTGCGGCTGGTAGTCAAAAGTAAGTCGATGTTGACCGAGGAGCTCGAGCTGAATAAGGAACTGGCGGCCTCTGGCATGCGGGTCATTGAAACCGACTTGGGAGAATACATTATCCAATTAGCGCGGGAAACCCCGTCGCATATTTTAGCGCCGGCTGCGCATAAAAATCGGGCCCAAATCCGCGCCTTGTTTGAGGTGGATGCACAACAAGCGCATCTGCCGCCGCCTGCCGATGACGACGCGCGCTCGCTTACGCAGTTTGCCCGGGCGCGGCTACGGCAGGAATTTTTGGCGGCGGACATGGGCATTACGGGCGGGAACTTTTGCGTGGTGGAAACCGGGACAGTGGCCTTGATTACAAACGAAGGCAACGCCGATTGGGTGACGTCGGTGCCGCGTCTGCTCGTCTGTGTGGTCGGGATAGAAAAGTTGGTGGAAACGTGGGAGGATCTTACCCACCTGATTCAGCAACCAGCCATGAACGGTATTGGTCAACGGCTTTCATCCTACACAACCCTCATCTCAGGACCGCGTTCCCAGTTTGGGGAAGGACCTGAAGAATTTCACGTGGTGTTTGTAGACAACGGGCGCCGTTCGCTTGTCGGGACGCCCTATGAGGATGTGTTGTCGTGCATTCGGTGCGGGGCCTGTTTGAATGTGTGTCCCGTTTTTCGGCAAGTCGGAGGGCATGCCTACGGCAGTGTCTATTCCGGGCCGATTGGGGTGGTGGAGACGCCGCTATTGACCGATTTTGAAGTCGGCGCGGAACTTCCTTCGGTGGCGTGTACTGTCTGCCATGCCTGCGGAGAAGCGTGCCCGATGGACATAGATTTACCGGGTCACATCTTGCGTTTGCGCCAAGAAAAAGTTCGACGCCATCTTACGGCCCGTTCGGCAAACTGGTCGTATGGTATGTGGAGTGGGGCCTGGGCTACTCCCGCCGGCTATCGACGTTCGCTGCGGTTAGCGCGTTTGGCGCAAAAGATCTATCTGCGGCGGGGATGGCTACGCAACGCTCCAGGTTTAGCGCATGGCTGGTTTATCACCCGCGACATGCCAAAAGTTGCCGATATCACCTTTCACGAGTGGTGGGCGCAAAACCGGGGGACGGGTGCACATGACTAAACCTTGGGCGGCCTCGCAAGAGAGGCTAGTGCAAATGTTTGAAGTCCATTGGCGTGAACATGGCGGTGAGCTGTTTCGGGTGCGGGAGGAGCAGTCGTGGCCGCATGTGCTGAACCAGGCCTGGACCACGCTGCTGGGCGATCAGGGCGGATCGGTTGTGTACTGGGTCAATGCCGATGTGGCGCATCTAAACTGGGAGAACTGGCTTCGCCGCTGCGGCGCGCAGGCCGTCTACGGTTGGGACGCAGCGGATGATATGCGGAGTCGGTGTGCGCAAGCGGTCTTAGGATTAACTGGCTCGCAATGGGCCGTGGCGGAGACAGGTAGTGTGGCGTTGATTGCAGACGCCGACCGGGGATTACTGCCCTCAGTCATGCCGCCGGCGCATATCATGTTGGTGTCCACCCAACACCTGGTAGAGACGGTACAAGAGGGCTTGCAACAGATTCCCGGATCCCATGGTATGCCTCCTTTAATCAAATTGGTGACCGGCCCGAGTATGACCGCCGATATCGAAGGGACGCTGGTCGTGGGAGTACATGGGCCAGGTCGGGTGGCCGTCATCCTGTATGACACTGTTGGCACCCTGGGAGCAGACGAGCTGCGGTGAACGGCTTTTCTGGTGTGAGGGGGCAGATGTCTGAGAGCGGCCGATGAATCGAATGTGACAGCGTGAGGACAAAGGACGACTCTGAGCAAGTTGTCGGAAGAAAAGTGCTACAATGGTGCGGCCAACCGAGCTAAGATGCATGGGCCACCTTTGATAGCCTATTCTGCAGAAGACCAATGCTGATGGGAGGACACAGTCGCGCGTCACGCCTCTTAATTACCGCACCCACCATCGGGCAACGCTTCCCATTTGCAACGGTGGCGATGCGCTTGCCGAAGCTCAGTGCGCCCTCGTGGCTAAGTCACCTGCGGTTAGCCGGACTTTGGCGGGCGTGCACCAGCATCGTCAAACAGTTTGCCGACCACCAAGGCGACTCCGATCCACAGACCGACGCGGGGAAGCATCCAGCCCGTTCGCGCATAGCGGACCAGGCGTTTTCGCATGACATCGCTCATCCTTTCATGAGGAGAACGAAATATCGTTCTGTCCTGTTACATAGCGCGAACCCATTTCCACCAATCGCATCGCCAAGCGCGATAAAAGCTTGCTTCCGCGATACAGCCATAGGGTTACTTAAAGAGTAGCATAGCAGACTTTTCAGGACCGTGCTGCGCGCCACGGGCAGAAAGATTTATGACCCCGGGGGAGAAGCATAGCGCGGTCAAAGACCCTCAGATTCTAAGCATCGCCTTGGACTTGACGTGGCGCCAAGAATATGATGCACTCAATACAGTTCTGCGAAAAAATTGGAGCGATTATCTGCAAAAGAATGACAAGAACTGATTGAAACGAGGCGTAATTATGCTTAGAGCGCTTCGGGGAGGGAGTTTAACATGAATGATCTACCGCTTGCGTCGTATCACCCTAAATCGATGTTGCGAGCGCCGGCGCATAAAGTATTGCGTCCGCGATTTCCAGTCGTGGATATGCATAATCATAGTGAGTGGCAAGGAAGTTGGCAGGTTACCAATTTAGACCAGCTCGTCGCCGAAATGGATAAGGCTGGGGTGGTGGCCCGGGTAGACTTAGATGGCGGTAACGGTGATCGCCTGTTGCGCCACTTGGATTTTTTTCGCAGCCGCTATCCCGAACGATTTGTCGTGTTTGCCTCGTGTGACTGGGCCCAGCACTTGCCCTATGACAACTTTGGAGAACGAATGGCGGCTGAGCTTGCCCGCTCGGTTAAAGCCGGCGCTGAAGGACTTAAGGTCTGGAAGGAACTTGGCCTCACCTTGCGCGACAATCAAGGCCGAGTGATCGCGGTGGACGATGAGCGTTTGGTACCTTTGTTCGAGACCGCGGCTGACCTTAACGTGCCGATTTTAATTCACTTTGCTGACCCCATCGCTTTTTTTCAGCCACTGGACAATCACAACGAGCGTTATGAAGAGCTGATGGAACACCCCGATTGGCACTTTTACGGGGACCAGTTTCCCCCATTTGACGCGTTGCAACAGCAGTTTGCTCGCCTCCTGACGCGACATCCGCGAACGACTTTCATTGGGGCGCATGTGGCTTCGCTGGCGGAAGATTTGCGTGGCACAGGCCAACTTTTGGAGGGTCATCCCAATCTGTATGTCGATATTGCGGCGCGCCTGGCCGAACTGGGGCGCCAACCGTACACAGCTGCCGACTTTTTGACCCAGTATGCGGACCGGGTGGTGTTTGGTTTGGATTCATGGCCGGCCGACGCGGATGAATACCGCGTCTACTACCGTTTTTTGGAAACCCGGGATGAATATTTTCCATATTGGGCGGATGAGGACAGTCCCGTGGGAGAATCCGGGCGATGGCAGATTTACGGCGTGGGCTTGGAGGACGACGTGCTGCAAAAGATTTATTACGCCAACACGGTGAACATCATACCGAGGCTCAAGGCTGCCGTAGAGGCCGCGCAAGGGTAAAGCTATCGGTGGCGGTTAGAGTGATCTCGAGCAGCTGCGATTAAAGGCTGGAAGATAGATGGTCATGATAGGGAGTGAGTTCGTGGTCAGCAATGGCAAGGCGATCGTTGTCGGCGGTGGGGTGGTGGGATGCGCTGTGGCGCTGGCGCTGAACAAACAGGGTTGGACGGTATCGTTGTGGGAGCAAGGGCAAATTTTTTCGCAAACGTCGTCAAGAGCGGCCGGATTCTTGGGCTTTGAAGCCGAGGCTTATGGAGTGGGTGGCCACACTGGCTAGACGAGGCCCGAGATCTATGGCATCACTGGATAGGTGAGCTCACGGACGGTGTCGGCGGGATGGCAGGATACGGACGCATTGGAACGCTGCGCTTATTGGCCAGCCAAAAGGACGTCGAGGCGGCGCGGGTAAAACTCGAAGAACAAAACCGACCTTGCCACGTCCTTGATCGTGATGATATCGCCAAGGCAGGCCTGTTGGACGTCCCCGCGCGCGTGTCTGGAGCGCTTTTTTTCTCCTTGGATGCACGGGTCGATCCGCGTCAATTGGGTCAGTTGCTCGCGGCGCGGCTTCAAGGCGCAGGGATCGAGGTGCATGAAGAGAGGCCCATTGTGGAACTGTTGCACGTTGAAAAGCGGGTTGTCGGGGCGCGGGCGGCAACCGGGAAGGCCGCGCGGGCCGATAGTATTGTCATTGCAGCGGGCGTGCAGAGTGCCGAACGCTTGGCAAATTACGGTCTGAATCTACCGATGGTGGCGGTTCGCGGCCAGGCGGTTGCGGTGTAAAAACCGGCCTGGTGGCCATCTTTTACAATCCAGTCAGAGGATTGGTACGCTATTCCGCGCGATGATGGGAGTCTCGTTATCGGCAGCACCTGGGAAGAGAACGTGAGCCGCGCGGAAGCTACCTGGAGCGGGGTCCAGCAAATTGGCGAGCGTGTCTTTCCTTGGTTTCCGGCCTTACGGGAAGCAGCTTGGCTAAACGCTTGGGCCGGGATACGGCCGGTCAGTGGCGATGAGCTCCCGTATATTGGGCCCCTGACGAACCTGCCCGGACTATGGGTAGCGACGGGACACGGGCCTATTGGCGTCATGCTGGCACCATGGACCGCGCACGTGATTGCTTCTTTCGCGAAAGGGCATCACGACCCCCAGTGGGAGCAGTTTTCGCCGGCGCGGGCGGTCACCCCTCGAGCCTAGGCAACGTGTTAAAAGGATTCCAGCAACAGCGGCTGGCGATTAAAAATGACCCTATCTAACAAATCCTGTTGCTTGGTCGACAAACGTGCGCCGTAGTAGCGAACCGCCTCTTCCGCCCGAATTGATCCGGCGTAGAGTAGTCCGAAGGCGCGGACATCCAACGATCCGCAGTCAGATTCGGACAGTATAGTCGGCACTCTGGTGGCTTGGGCATGGCCCTGATCAAAGCTTAGCGTCCATGTTCCCGTGTTCCATTCGCAGACATTGTCCTCTATGCTCAGGGCGATGTGACCTTCACCTGTCCAATGGAAGCGACGCGTTTCCATGGCTGTTTTGATGTCAATGATGCGGAATGTCCCTTCGGGCGTCAGTTCGGTCTTGACGCGGTCGGGCTCGACGACCCATCGGTCTAAATGATACGTTGGAACGGCATCCCACACTAATTCCTGGGTCTGGGAGTCCAGACTTGCGAGCGCTTTAAGCAGGCCTTGCAACCCGATATCGGTGGTTGCCAAAAGTTCGCGGATGGCGATATGGTGTGGTGTTACGGCTATGATGGCATAGGCACATGGGCCCTCAGGCCCGTCCCAAATGTAGACATCGGTGTTGCGGCCTGCTAAGTGAGAAGCCCATTGGAATGGAGTGCGCCGGGCATAGCCTTGGAACATGGGCGCCAGTGCCAATTCGTACAAGATTGCCAACTGGTAGGGCACCGCCAATTCGCGTCGGGGTCCAGGATAATAGCGCAAACTGCTGGGCACGTCCTTCAATCCGAGAAGCAATTGCGGAGGAAAGGTGTAACGGCGACGTAAAAATGCGTATTCAAAGCCAGCACGACGATAGAAGGGGTAGGAAAAAGGCGTGGTGATGGTGCTCAGCGGAGTGCCACGCTCGCGCATGGCCCCCAGCACCTGACGCAGTAACACTTGGGTCTTTCCCTGACGTCGCGCCTCCAACGGGGCCACGACGCCGCCCAGACTTTCCATGGGAATGACGGAGTCACCCCATATCGTGAGATATGGCTCGGTCTCAAGACCACTAACCAGTTTGCCCCGTTCGGCCAACGCGTAGCGAAAGGGTCCGGGTACCTCGTCGTAATCAAGCGCAGGGTTCGCCGTTCGCTCGCCAAATCCGCGCGACTGCATTTCATCAAACAACTCTTCGGTTGCGTCGTCAACTTCCAAAAATCCTTCCGGACACGCGTGTGCGCTCCCCGGATTGATCGTGATAGCTCGCGTTGGTGTCTCAATCAGGATTGCGCACTGAATTTCCTTTAAAAAGTTCTGATGTTGAGCGAGAAAGTCCTCGACACAAGCGGATTCAATCTGAGCCGAGTTCATACCCGCCAAGGTCGCCGCCATTTGCGCGCGCTCAGCGCTGGCATAAAGAGACAGCATATGGGTGTGCTTGGTATGAGCCGCCAATGTTAGTGGGCGACCCGAGACGGGGTCAGCCAGGAACCATCCCCGCCAGGTTAAGAGCTCTTTGTTCAATTGTGAGTGCATCGGTTAAGAATCTCCTTCGTACCCTATGTGAATGGAGCGTCGGCGCAAATCCGGCCAGCATCCTGTTGCGGTGTAGATCCGCGCCGCCAAGCCATGCCAGATACAACTGGACGGCGTATACGGCCTCAAGTGGAATGCCTTAAGACCCGGGTTCAACAAGACTTAGATGGATCAAGGTTTTGCGATCGCGCATGCCGGGCGCGCGTTGATTACACTTTGAGCGTCCCAGCCGTACCCGTTACCTGTCTGCCAGCTCAAAAGCGTTTGGAATTCGCGAGTGGGCAAGTAAAAATTATGATGAACGTCCGAGAGGTTGTGATAAGTGGTGCAATTGATGGTCGTTCCGACAGCTGTGATCGGATGGTTAGCAATGCCTAACGCAAACACCCAGGGGTTCGTCTTGCCGCCGCCACTAATGGTATTGTCCCACAACACCACGTTTTTCCATAGGCCTCCGAAGTCCACGACATCACTGTGACGGAGTCGGCGGCCGCCAAAATGGCGGCTGGAGTTGTTGAAGGAATTGTCGTAGGCATACACATCGTAGATGCGGGCATGAGATCCAAAGGCATCCACATAGAACGCATCGTAGGCATGACCAGCCACAGTCGATCGTCCCGGAATACCGGGGGGGTTGGGGCCGAAACTGGGGTCTCCGCGTCGAGTTCCGGGACTGTCCCACACGACGTTGTGACTGACCAAAATATGGTCGGTCCAGCGGTTCGCGTTTTCAGTATCCAGACTAATCCCTTGATCGGTATTGGCTACGACATTGTGGTTAATCCAGATATAGGCCCCGCCGTCGTCGTAAATCCCTCCGGCATTGGGTTGTAACGGCTGGCAGGTGTGCGTCTGATTGCTCCACACCCCATAGGCCGTGTTGTTCCAGGTATCTACATTAGCTATCGTGTTATCGGCGACAAATCCGTGATTAGCCTGACTGGTGCCGTTGTACCAGCCTTCGGTGTCAATGCCAATGTTGTCGGTGTCGTAGATTTTGTTGTGAAAGACCAAAAAATCGGAGACATCGCCGTTGATCGCGACGGTTTCGCTTTCGCCGGTGCGCGTGTGATCGATGACATTGTTCTCGATCACCACATGCTGTAGGGCTTCTTGTGGACCCTTGCCATAGGATTCCGCCTCTATGCCAAAAGCATCGACGTTACCGCTGTTGCACCAGCGCTTGACCGTAGAGACCTCATCGGCGGTATTGGCAATGTCAGCAATGTGGTTGTCGATCAAGTAGATATTTCCGCATGCGTGCGCGCCGTGGGTAAAGCAAGCCGACGGTGTGCCGCCGAATCCTTTGCCCCGCACTTCAACATAAATCCCGGCGGGCGTCTGCGCGAATCCTTGGTAATGGTATCCCGTAATCGTGAGCCCGCGTACCTGCACGTCGGTGGAGTCGACAATGCTTACCGCTCCGGCTACGCCGTCATATTCATTGGGATTGACGGCCGATGGCTGAACCGCACCTAACGCGAGACGGGCCTGGTGCCCGGGGGCGGCCTCAATGGTCAAAAGCTTAGGATCGTATTTTCCCCAAACGTCAATCGGCCCGGTAAAGGTGCCGGCCAGGCAAATGATCTTGGCGTGAGTCAAGGTGTTCTCCATAGACTGAATCGCACGGTTTACCGTTTGGCTCGTCACCCCTGGACCGGACCGGAATACCAGTTGACAGGCGGGGTCACGATCGATGGGTTCCCCGTCGGGGGTTTGGGGATTAGGGATCTTCAGATGACCAAACTGGGGGGCTACACCCGCCGGTTCAAAGTGAAAGTCGGCTGCTGTTACCGGGATTCTCGGCTCGGCGGCGCGCGAGGCGCCTTGGGCGGTGCCGGGGACCGATGCGAAGCATAGCATCAAAAGACTGAATCCGAGGGCGATTCTCTTTATGGAGCGTAAGATATTGGAACGTACCCGCCTAGCACGATTCACGTAATTGGCGTCTCCTCTCTACTACAAGAATGTTATCATTTGGCGATCGCACGTCGGGTGCGAACCGCCTTGATGTGAAGCAACTCAACCTAGGGAACGCTTCGCGATGATCCGACCAGTGCCGCTAGGCCATATATTTTGGCGTTAAATAATCATAGAGTTGACATAATATGCTCAATATTATACCATTAACATTATCATCATGGTTTTATCTGAAAACCAACGTTTCTGCCTTAAATCAAAAGTTTTGATGTGGCGTCCTTTGAAGAAAGGAGGGGCGTCATGACAATTTTGACGTCGTCCGGAGTCAGTCGGGATTTTAAGGTCGGCGGACAGCCGGTCTTCGCACCGCCGCGCCGCTTGCGTGCCTTACGCGATGTGTCGCTAACGCTTGAGCGGGGAGATATTGTTGGGGTGGTGGGAGAAAGAGGCTGTGGCAAGTCGACGCTGGCCCGCATTGCGGCGGGGCCGATGGCATCGTCGCGTGGTCAGGTGTGGATTGACGACAATGATTTGACGAAGGTTTCACCGGCGCAAGCGCGGGTTTTGCGGCGGACCGTGCAAATTGTGCATCAAGACCCCTATGTAGCCTTAAATCCGACCATGACGGTGTTTCAAGCGCTGGCCTATCCCTTCAAGATACACCACATGGTGCCCCGCGCGTACGTACATGCCCGCGTTGTCGAGCTCTTGCAGATGGTGGGCCTCAATGGGAGCCATCTGAACAAGTATCCCAATGAATTAAGCGGAGGACAGCGACCGCGCGTCGTCTTAGCGCGTGCGTTTACGGTCGCTCCGGAAGTGATCGTGGCCGATGAAGCCGTGTCGGCCATCGATGTGTCGATGCGGCAAAGCATTTTAGCGTTGATGCACCGCATCCACGACGAAAACGGTACCGCCTATCTCTTTATCACACACGATTTAAGACTGGCCCGTTATTTCGCGCAGAAAGGGTCTCTGGCCGTCATGTACGCGGGCCGGGTGGTGGAATACGGTCCCACCGAAGCCATCAATTCGGCGCCAAGGCACCCCTATACTGCCATCTTGCGCCAGGCCGTGCCTGACCCGGATCCCGAGGTGATGCGCGCGACGGTGCGCATTCCGCTGCGTTCGGCGGAATTGCCCGACTTGACGCAAGACGAAAGAGGTTGTGCCTTTCAAGCGCGTTGTCCGTACGCGGCCGTGCAGTGTGAAGAGGAAATACCGGTGTTGCGCGAATTGGACACGAACGGGCGCGGGCCGGTTTGGGCGGCGTGCCACCGAGCAGAAGAGCTGGAATTGCCACGAGAAGGCGCGGGCGAGGCCCCGCCCACGTTGGCCAGTCGCGAGCGCGTTTCACCGGTGTGATGCGATTGCGACAGAAATGGGCTGCATCGTCGTGGGTTGGCTCAATTTAGCGAAACGAGTGAGGCAATTGACTCGCAATATCGAAACATTTGACGCGAAAAATCGCAGTGGATGTGTTAAACTAGTGTCATCCTTCGCGTTAACCGGCACCGGCTAGGCATGGCCAAAGGCGTACGTTTTCACCTGTGGCGTTCTGTTAGGACGGCGCGGTGGTCGCTGTGAAAGATAGGGAGGGGATTTGGTGACGACGATTGCAATTGTGGGCGCAGGCAGCATGGAATTTACGCGTCAAGTCGTGAGTGATGTAGTGCAGGCACCGGCACTGGCCGATTGCCAGTTTCACTTGGTTGACATCAATCCGGAACGCTTGGCTACGGCTGAAGGAATGGTCAAAAGCATTGTTCAAGAAGCGGGTCTGGCGTCCCCGGTACACGGATTTGGAAGTTTAGAGGGCGCCTTTGAGGGTGTAGACTTTTGCGTGAACGCCATCCAAGTTGGAGGATTGGCGGCCACGACCACCGACTTTGAGGTACCGGAGAGATACGGCATCCATCAAACCATTGCCGACACGCTGGGAATTGGTGGGGTTTTTCGTGGCCTGCGCACGATCCCGGCCGTTCTTGAAATTGCGGCGGCCTTGCAAGCGCAAGCACCACAGGCGGTGTTGTTGAATTATACCAATCCCATGTCGATGGTGATTTGGGCGTTGGACCGAGCTTTTCCCCGTCTCCAGGCATATGGACTGTGTCATAGTGTGCACTATACGGCCGAATCCATTTCGGAGTATCTAGACATTCCCTTTGAAGAATTGGAGTGGACCTCCGCCGGCATTAACCATATGGCCTGGATGCTCACATTGCGTCATCGTGGCCAGGACCTCTATCCGCGATTGTTTGAGGCGATGCGCGATCCGGACATCTATCGCCAAGATGCGGTACGGTTTGAGTTGATGCAACGACTGGGCTACTTCGTGACAGAGTCGAGCGAACACAATGCGGAGTACACGAACTATTTTTTGACCCATCCGGAAGAGATTGAGCGGCTGAATATTCCGGTGGGACGGTACTTGCATATTAGCCAAAACAATGTGGACGAATACCAGTCTATTAAAGAGCAGCTCAAAAATCCTCGACATGAGTTCCTATTGGAACCGAGCCCCGAATATGCCCCCGCGTTCATCAACGCCCGCGTATCAAACCAAACCTGGTGGTTTCAAGGCAATGTCATCAATCGTGGATTGATCGATAATCTGCCGCAGGGCGCATGCGTCGAGGTGCCAGTCTTGGTTAACCAGCACGGGGTATTTCCGAGCCACGTGGACGCGTTGCCACCGCAGTTGGCGGCGCTGGACCGACATGCCATTGCCTTGCAAGAGTTGACAGTGCAGGCGGCGCTCACCAAGGATCGCGATTTGATCTATCAGGCGGTAATGATGGATCCGTTAGTCTCATCGGTGCTGCCGCTGCAGAAGATTTGGCAGCTGGTCGATGACATGATTGAGGCGCACGGAACTCTTCTACCTGCGTATCAATCGGAACGCCTGGAAGGGTTGCTGCGTCACGGGCACTAGGGACTGGTTGCAGCAACACGAAACAAGAGGAGGCATGACATGCAGGCTGGAAGCGTAGTGCGCGAAGTCATTAACGCGCAACCCGATGCTTGGACGCGAGTCCTAGCATCGTCGCAGGTGCAATGGGATTTGCCAGGACGGGTATTGTGCGTGGGTAGCGGCACGTCGTATTATTTGGCGTTGGTGGTCGCGGCCTTGGGACAACGATTGGGTCTTGACATCACAGCCATACCAGCTCAGAACATTATTTTAGACGCGGAAGAAGCCGTGACTGGCTTTGATTCAGTCATTGTAATTTCGCGCTCGGGAGAGACGTCAGAGGCGATTTGGTCTGCACGGATTGCCAAGAAGCAAGGCAAAGTGGTGTTGGGAGTGACGTGCAATGATGCGGCGCCGTTGCTGCAGACGGTCGATAGGGCGTGGATTCTGGATTATGCGCATGATCACACTGTGGTGATGGTGCGGTCATTTACGTCGATGTTGATGGCCTTTGAGCAGGCATTGGCGCGACACGGGCAAAACGCTGCAGGTCTGGCGGCCTTAGAAGGTCTGGTGGGCCATGCGCAAGAGTTTGTGGCCCAGGCGGGAGAGATAGTACGGGCCATGATGGAGCGAACGCCGCGGCGGGTGTACATTCTTGGCGCCGGTGTGCGCCACGGCATAGCGCTGGAGGGGGCGCTGAAGTGCCTGGAAATGTCTAATGAGAATGCTGCGGCTTATGGGCCGCTGGAGTTTCGGCACGGACCTTGGGGGTCCGTAACGGACGATGACGTGGTGGTGTTGTTGGGGCAAACGCGTTATGCTAGTCATGAACGCGAGGTATTACGCGATTTGTCTGAGCGCACGCAGCGGTTGCTAACGGTGGCGTCGCCCGAGTGGTTTAGGGGCAATGACGATCCGGGCATACATCTTTTGCTGCCGGATCTCGACGATCTATGGCTGGGTCCGCTTGCGGTTGTGCCGTTACAATGGCTCGGTTATGATTGGGCTATCAAGACCGGACGCGATCCCGATGCTCCAAAGAATCTAACACAGGTTGTGGATTTGAGCTATGGAATACATTGAAAGCGCAGTTGTCGACGGGACAGTAGAAGGACGACAACAAGGGATTATTGATCTACTCGAGCGTCATGGAGCAATGTCGGTGACCGGCTTAGCGCGTCGGTTTCATTGCTCCACGGCGACGGTCAGGCGTGACTTGGTCCGAATCGAAGAGTCAGGTGTAGCGTTAGAACGCCATCATGGGTCCGTAAGTCTCGTACGCGAGGATTTGGGCACGCAATTTGAAGCACAACGCATTGCTCACTTTCAGGAAAAAGAAGCGGTAGCGCGGCTTATCGTGGATTTTGTCCCGGATCACGCGACGATCGGGTTGAATGGTGGTACCACCACTACACTGGTGGCGCGCGCTTTTGCCAAAGCCAGAAAACCTGTGCGCGTCGTGACCAATGCCATCAATATTGCGTACGAGTTAGCGCTGGCGTCAATGGATGTAGTCGTGGTGGGTGGGGCCGTACAACTGCCGCACTTTGAGTCCACCGGAAAGGTGGCTTTACGCACCCTCGCTGACCTGCATTTGGACTTGGCTGTCCTTGGGGTTGAAGGGGTGGATCCGACATTTGGATTTAGTACGGCGCGAGAAGAAGAGGCAGCGATTGCGGAGGTATTTCGCGCCAGCGCTGACCAAGTCATGGCTGCGTTGGACGGGAGCAAGTTGGGTGAGAAGGCCCTTTTTCGCTTGCTCAGTTGGGCCGAGGTGAACTATATCGCCATTGATGAAGTGGGCGGGGAAATGTTGCGGCAATGGCCCCATGTTGGGCTCGAGATCGCCGGCAATCAAGCGCAGGTTTGGACGGTACAGTGGCGCTAAAATCATAGGGTTTATCGCGGCAACGGAGGGCTGACGACAGTCCAGTTGGTGAAGAGTGTGGTTTGCTCTTCACCAGAAACCCAGCGCGGAGGCCCGTCCTTCCGGGCGAGGAGGAAGCGCGTTGATTCGCGAACCGTTTGCGTTATTGAGCATATTGTGTTATACTCCTGGTATGAACCTCACGTTGGTGATCAAACTCCAACCGACGCGCGATCAAGCGCAGGCCCTACTCCACACGATGGAGCGGTTTAATGCGGCCTGGAACGCCATTGCCGCGACCGCGTTTCGCGAAC
>PXYV01000019.1 GCA_003023745.1 Sulfobacillus acidophilus
GATGGCACAGGGCGCGGTGTTTATATTTTGTCTTAAGCGATTTGACCCGAAAGTAGCTGATCCACCCATTTTTTCGGAACCCGAACACTGCCCGCCACTCGCATCGAAGGTATTTCTTTTCTTTCGACTGCCCGGTAGATCGTCGCCGCCGACACATCGAGAATTTCTGCGACTTCGACCACCTTATAAAACTGTCGTTCCATCATGATGCACCTCCATCAGTCATGCTTGCTTGGAAAGCGATGTTTTGCAATTACAGTGTACTATAATGCATACTCAATAAGCAAGCATGCAAAGAAAGGGAGGAGATGGAGCATGGATTCAGATAAAAATGCAATTGGAGATCGGATTCGCAGGTTGCGGCGGCGACACGACCTGACTCAGCGTCAATTGGCGGCTCGATTAGGTGTAGCTGGGTCCACCGTCGCGAATTGGGAAGTCGGGTCTAGCCCGCTCAGTTCGCAATCGATTAAAAAAGTCGCCACGTTTTTTGGTGTCTCGGAACGATGGCTCGAAACCGGAGAAGGCTCATCGAACGACTCTGAAATCATCGAAACGCGATGGCCATTTGAGGCACTGCGGAGGCAGTGGGGCGTCAATGCTCAGTTCCTACCGGCGGAATGGCCGGATCGCTTTCAGGAATATGTTTCGCTAGCCGTGCAGTTCGGCCTAAATCCGCAAGAGGCGACGTTTCGCGCGATGGTCGCAAAGGCACAAGAATTGGGCACAGACACCCCGCTCCCACTGGCCTTGACCGCGCCCGACTCCCCCAGAAAGCGTCAATTGGCGGATTGGATTCTTTTGGGCACGGATGCGGCATTAGATATCGTTGAGGATGCGCGCCGCAAAGCCCAGCGGAAGGAATAAGCTCTCGTGGTGCCAGACGGCGGTGCCAGATCGGGATTTTACGGTGGTAAGGTAGACAATAAAAAAGCCGCAATCGCTTGCGGTGGAATGGTTTTGAGATGGTGTCCCCGGCAGGATTCGAACCTGCGACGCCGGGATTAGAAGTCCCGCGCTCTATCCTCTGAGCTACGGGGACGCCTCATTGCATGGTCGGGGCGGAGGGATTCGAACCCCCGACCCCTTGCTCCCAAAGCAAGTGCGCTACCAAGCTGCGCTACGCCCCGGACCGACACGCGTATCCATTATAGCAATCCCGGCAAAAGTGCGTCAATCGTGTCGGGTGCTAAACCACAGTGATGCGGCGACGATCAGAAAGATTGCCAGTCCTGCTGCGGTCTTCGCTCCCGCTCGCGCTACGATCACTGCCACCGCTAACGCTACGAACACAAGTAATGACAATTTCGGGTCATCAACAAAGAGATCGTAAACTTCCTTAAGCCACTTCATGTCGTGCAGCATCCCTTCGCCTTATCGATGATACGATGAGCCATGTTGCTGCCAGGTAGCCCACAATCAGAATTAAAATACTGGCCTCGTGGCCCGGCCACACCACGCCCAACGATTCACCCGCCCAAAAGCTGCCAAAACTGGTCAACATGATGCCGACAACAAATTTCATCACATTTTCTGGAACTCGCGACAATGGCGCCTTCAAGGCCAGTCCCGCACTTAATACAAAGGCCAGGCCGATCGCTGAACCGATGATGGCGCTGGGGTAAGCGCGCGCTGCGGACCCCATGGTCAACACAATCACGACTACCTCAAGTCCTTCTAAAAACACCCCGTTGAAGGCGGTAGCCTGAGCCGCAAACTTATTCCCTTGATTCTGCTTGAGTTTTCCTACCTCGCGCTCAAACGCCTGGGCTTCATCGTGCAACGCCTTCTTGCCAGCAAATCGCAGGATCGCCTTGCGAAGCCACTTCACCCCAAATAATAGTAAGAGGACACCAATAATTCCGCGCAGGATATTGATCGGGATGTAGTGCAAGACGCCAACGCCTAAGACGGCGGTCAACGCCGCTAAGACGATCACGGCGAGAAACGTGCCGCGCAATGCTGGGCGATATCCCTCCACAGTTCCAACCGCCAGGACAATCGTAAGCGCTTCGACAAATTCCACGGAGGATGCCAAGAACGCGGCCACCAGTACATACCAGTCCATATACGCCCCCCTTTCCTACGCCTTAATGATAGCGAAAGTATCATTGTCCCCACAACTCAACGGACGAAAGCTTGGTCATGAGATTTCGCGCCGCCAAGGCCCGATGAGACAGGCGGTTTTTTTCGTCCCGACTGAGTTCTGCTAACGCCGTATGTCCATCTACAGAAAAAATGGGGTCTACCCCGAATCCTTGGTGCCCTCGCGGCCACCCCAAAATCACGCCCTCTAAAATCCCCTCGGCCCAAATCTCGCCATAGCCGGGCCATGTCAAACAGAGAACGGCTCGCATGCGCGCCGTCCGTCGGGATCGGGGCACGGCTATAAGGCGCGTCAGTATCTCGCGCGAATTTTCCCAAGGATTGTCACTCACAAACCGTGCCGAATGAATACCCGGCAATCCGCCTAATGCGTCCACTTCCACTCCGGAGTCATCAGCCAAAGCCGGTCTACCTGTGGCCATCGTGATTGCACGAGCTTTGATGCGCGCGTTATCTAAATACGTGTTACCGTTCTCCTCGGCAATTTCTCCCTGGCCCGCATAGGCCACCAACGCAAATGGAGCACCAGCCAACAACTGTTGCAATTCGTCAAGCTTGCCGGGATTGTGGGTGGCCAGCACCACCTCAGGTTTCAATCAAGCCGGCCCCTTCCCGAAAGGCGTCGCGCTGAATGACATCCAAACGGTCCAAGCCGGCAGCTCCAAGGTCGAGAATTTGATCCAACTGCTCACGGGAAAACGCCGAGTGCTCGCCCGTTCCTTGCAATTCCACCCATTGTCCTGTCGACATGCGCGCCAAGTTAAAGTCTACGTCAATTTCGACATCCTCTTGGTACGACAGATCCAAAAAGCTCTCCCCATTTTTCAAACCCACGCTCACCGCCGCAAGCCGGCCGCGAAAGGGCGGCTTTTCAAATGGCGTTTTTTTGTGCATGGCATGCACCGCTTGCCATAGCGCCATAAACGCCGCCGTAATCGCCGCGGTCCGGGTACCGCCGTCGGCCTGCAACACATCACAGTCCAGAATAATGCTCCGTTCGCCCAAACGGTTTAGATACAAGGCGGCCCGCAAGGATCGCCCAATCAACCGCTGTATCTCAATCGACCGCCCCTGCTGACGACCTCGCACAGATTCGCGATGAGTCCGCTCCTGCGTCGCCCGAGGCAGCATCGCGTATTCAGCCTGGATCCACCCTTGGCCACTGCCCCGAACGAACGGCGGCACCTTATCCTCGACCGTCGCGGTGACCAACACAATGGTACCGCCCGCATGGATCAAGCAGGAACCTTCCGCCCACCGACTGTAGCCCAACTCCAATTTTACCGCGCGCAATTCATCCCGTGCTCGACGATCAGGCCTCACCGATCCATCCCCCTTGCTGCACAACGTTAGCGTTTTCAACCCGCCGTGGGATATCCCTATATGTAAAAACTCCCAACCGCCGTCGGGAGTCAAAAATGGTGGAGGCGGGGACGTGCTGCCCGTCCCGTCCGAAGACACGTCATACCAGAATTCTACGAGCGTAGCCTCGGATTTTATCTCGTCCACACTTGCCGTCCGAAGCGCGACAACCCTGGACCAGCCCTAAATTTCCCGTCTCCAACCGGGCATTTGAAGCGGTATCCTGTCTCATTTACGTGATCTAGGTCAGGACAGGCACCGAACTAGGCCACGTTAGCTGGGATTAAGCAGCTAAAGCGTATTCGAAAGAATCGTTAGATTCGTTGGCAGTTATTGGTTTCCTGCGGTTTAACGAGACACAGAGCTCGGCTCGCTATCCGGCACCCCGTCCATCCCCGTCGACTCTAGTTCGCCCCCATAATTACCGCATGCGATCTTTCATCACGCGGTCAATATGGCGCTCCGCTTCACGTTCATGGATTGTGCGCCGTTTGTCATACTGTTTCTTGCCTCTAGCAACACCTAATAATACCTTAACCCGCCCGTGTTTGTCAAAATACAGACGCACCGGGACCAATGTCATCCCATCCTGCTTGACCCGTGCCCACACCTCGCGAATCTCTTTTTTGTGCAGCAATAATTTGCGATCCCGGTATGGGTCGTGATTCCAGCGATTGCCTTTCTCGTATGGGGCAATATGACAATTGACTAAAAAGACTTCCCCATTGATCACTCTGGCAAAGCTATCACGCAGGTTCACACGGCCAAGCCGCAACGACTTGACCTCTGTGCCGGTCAACGCAATACCAGCTTCCAGCACCTCATCAATGAAATAGTCATGTCGAGCCTTGCGATTTTCCGCGATGGATTGTTCCGCGCGTGCCACGTCGAGTCACCTCGTTTCGTCCGCCATTCTCGCATGGCGCGCCGAAAATATCAATGAAAAGGCTTCTAACGGGCACTCTTTTTACATATTGCGTCTATGAGGTGAATGTCATGCGTGTGATTTGGTGGAAGATAACGCGTCCGGAAACAAACGACGGACCCGTGGAATTAACCGGCGAGACATTAAACATTCATTTGCCGGAGGATCAATCGCCCTTGCAACTGTTGCAAAATGGAGAGTCACACCTTGATCGCGACTGGCTCAACCGCCTGTTACAATGGACCCATGGCTCGGATTGATGGCGCCACCGGGCGCACCTCATAGCGGGCCCCGTCGGGAAGGACCACTCGCACCGACTGACGGCCACTGGGAAGCAAGGCTCGCCACGAAGTCCCGGACTTTTGCATGGTTAAGGGAGGACGAATGCCTTGGCCCAACACGACCAAGTCCCGACCGCATTGCCCGGCCCACCAATGCCCCGGCAATTGATCCAAACGCTGCCAGACAACGGTCACCGGACGCCACCGCAAGCGGCACCGTCTAAGCCACAGGGGCGCTTCCTGCGTTCCTACTAAATACAATCGATTGACGCCAAATGTCAGGGCTAACGTCATGGACGCAGCAGAACCATCCGCAAAACCGTGCGTCATGCCCATCGCCATCACCCCTGCTGACAATAACGCCACAGGGATGGGGAAGGTCACCGATGCGTCCGACTTTTTCGCGCTTTTTTTGCGCGCGTCGCCCCTCTCAGCGGCGGTGATGCGGGTTTGAGGTAAAAGTCGATGCGGCGTAGTGCCACGTCCGCATTGGCGACAATCACCTCAACCTCCTGTCCCAGTTGGAACACGCGACCTGTGCGCTCACCCCTTAAGCGATAATGCACCGCATCAAACACCCAATAATCGCGCGGCAAGTCCTCAACCCGCACCAACCCTTCAATCAAATTAGGCAACTCAACAAAAATACCGAAGTTGGCGACACCTGACACCACCGCCCGATATTCCTCACCAATGCGGTCGCGCATGTACTCCGCTTCTTTCATTTGGACGGAATCCCGCTCCGCCTCCATGGCCTCGCGTTCCCGCAGCGAAGAGATCTCCCCCACCTCTTGCACCAAGGCGTCCAATCGAGAACGTTCGACATCCCATACCTGGCCCGACAGATGGCGGGCCAACACCCGGTGCACCCAAAGATCCGGATAGCGGCGAATCGGTGAGGTAAAATGCGTGTATTCCTTGGATGCTAACCCAAAATGCCCGGTATTGGTTGGGCCGTAGTGTGCCTGTTTCATCGACCGCAAGAGCGCGCTATTAATGACCCGCTCCTCCGGCTTGTCTTTGACCTGGGCCAACAGTTTTTGCAAAGATTTGGGTGTGACGGTTTTGGGCAGGCGATATCCGAGTGCCCCGATTAACTCGCGAAATTGCTCCATCTTTTCGGATCCGGGCTCGTCATGTACACGAAAGAGCCCAGGCAACCGATGGCGGATTAGTTCGCCTGCAACCGCCTCGTTTGCAAGCAGCATGAACTCTTCTATGATCGATTCGGCTGGGCCGCGCCGACGCTCCACGATGTCGACGGGCCGACCGGTATCGTCCAATATCACCTTAGCCTCCGGCAAGTCAAAGTCGACTGCCCCGCGTTGCACGCGCCGTGCATAGAGGCGATTGCGCACCTCTTCGGCCAAATGCAAGAGTTCGTCCAGCGCCGGATCGATACTAATTTTTCCCTGCAGCACCTGATTGACCGCATCGTAAGTTAAACGAAAGCGACTCATAATGACGCTTGGCACAATGCGCACGGCCGTGCGACGCCCATCGTCGTTCAGCTCAATCCATGCCGTCATGGTTAGACGCGCTACGCCAGGATTCAAGCTCGCAATTCCATTGGATAAGCGCTCCGGCAGCATCGGAATCACCCGGTCCACCAGGTAAACACTCGTTCCACGGCGCCTGGCTTCAAGGTCCAGGGCCGATCCCTCCGGCACATAAAAACTGACATCGGCAATATGAACCCCAACCCGATATCCACCGGAAATTCGTTCCACCGAAATGGCGTCGTCCAAATCTTTGGCATCGCTACCATCAATCGTCACAATCAGCATCTGACGCAAATCCTCGCGTCCTGGCAAATCCTCCTGGCCAACCTCATCTGGCAAGGCCTTTGCTTGGGCCATCACGTCGGGCGGAAAGTTAGCGCGAAGATGGTGCTCTATCATGAGGGCGCGCACATCGACGCCAGCCTCGTCCGCATGTCCAAGGACTTCTTCAACCTCACCACGGACTTTTCGCCGCGGATCTAAGGGCCACTCGATGATGCGGCACGAAACCATCAACCCCGACTGCCATCGCTCGTGCGGATGGCGAGTCCCCACGTACACGATGGGTTGGTGCGGATCGCGGGGCACCACGTGCCATCCGCCGCTACGAACGTGCTCCAGCCGGCCGACGATATGTGTGTGCGCTCGGGCTGCAATCCCCATGATCCGGCCTTCAGGGCCGGGCTTTCCCGTAAGCCGTCGCACCCATACCATCACCGTATCATCCTGTGTGGCGCTAAGCATATAGCGGGCCGGGACGTAAATATCATCCCCCGGATGATCGGGATCGACCACGAAGCCAAACCCGCGGGGATTGACGCGCAAGATGCCGGTACGTGTCTCAATCTGCACGTCTCCCTTAAAATCACGCAGAACCCATCCTTCGCGCCGAAGATCGGCAAACGCGCGATAAAAGGCCTTAGACGCCTTGTGTTCCCCGGCCAAGCGCGCCATCACCGTTTTCTCCGAGACTGGCTCGCCGTTATGCAATAACGCAAAAACTTGTTCAGAAAAATCCTCAAACGCTAACCTGCCTGAATTGGCCAATCCGATTCCCCTTCGCCCCCATAGACAAAACCTCCAGTCCACCCGCTCGGGAAGACTAGAGGCTCATTTCCGAAACCAACCCCCTACCAGTACTTCGCCAATAACAGCGTCACCACAGAAAACGCAACCACGAGCACAATCGTCACGCGACCCAATAATTCGTCGACGCCTTGCTTTTTACCGGTGTACCCGCCGGGCTGCTGGAATCCGCCGCCAAAAGCACCTCCCGACATTCCCGGCGTGTAACCTGTTTGCAAAATGATGGAAGCAATCAAAGCCACCCCTAACACAAACTCGCCCACCATTAAGCCCGCTATCACTGATGCATCCCGACCTTCCGTCCATCGCCCGAAGGCGTCTATTTATTTATTATAGCACATGGCCATTGGTCGCCGGCGCAGATGAGAACACCAGGGACAACCGTGTTTGAGCAGGTGGCTCGTCCGGCACCTGCCGCGTAACCCAGATACTCCCAGCAGGCCATACACAAGAGAACACTGGTCGGGCGCATTCCCCCGCCGCTATGGGCCTCTTCCTCTTAGCCCAGTTGGGTCATGCTGGCTGCCATTTGTACCGCCAATACGGCGCTGTGGTAGGCGTCAATGCCATACGGAACGTCATGCAGACGAAATTCCACGAAGGTGTCGCCATCTGCGGCATCACTGGTGACAAGCGCCGAGCGCTGGGGCGACAGCGTGACGTACCCCCGGTAAAAACCGTTCACGAGATGATGAGTAACCCAGCCCGGCTTCTCAAACTGTGCCATGGTCGCCTTCGGCGCCGTCAAGCGCTTGGGCACGCGGTCCGCCAGATTCGCTTGGCGAACCTCATTGCCGCCGGCCACCACGCCCAGGACGCCGCTTAAACCCAATGCATCCATGGTTTCCGGCGTATTCGGAGGAACCTGGCCATTGGTCAACTGCATCGACACCAGGTAGCCTTGCGCCGTGACCATGTCAAAGAGATAGGGCCAATCTCGGAGGTTTCCGACATAGGGGGTCACGGTGGGCAAGAGCACTCTGATTTTTGTATGCCGCAACGACGACACAACTGACTCGAGTCCCGGAAATCGGTCGTGCACACTCCGTCGATAGACGGGTGGGGGCTTGGCCGCAACAGAAGATATGGTCCGCGTCAAACGCCATCCGACCCCGTCACGTACGCGGTAACCGAGCGTGCCCGGGGGCGCCAGGTTGAGGCTTTGCGTCACCAAATAACCTGCAACGTGTCGCGTGGGGTGACTATTGTCAAAGTAGCGATCATGGATTGCAGCACGGCGAATCCCGTGAAGGGGGACTTCCCGCGCCATGCTGCGCGCCATAGCCACCATGTCTGGCTCGATTTGACTGAGGGCAATTCCAGTCGGATTATCGGCCCAGATGGCGTAAGAGTCGCCATTTTGCCGCCATACCAAAAGACTGTCCGCAAACGCTCCATTGATCCGTGGACCGTGATACCACGAGGCCGACACTTGGCGGGTCAGAGAAATGGTCTGGTTCGAGCGCGGCAATTGCACAAAGCGGTCAAAAGTCCCAATGATGGCGATCCCAGTCGTGCCAAATTGCGATCGCGAAACTACTGGAAACCCATACGCCAACGGCATCGGCTGGCCCATCATGACGAAATACCCCGAATCGTTGATGGATGATGGCAGGGAGGTCGTTGTCTGTAGACTGTTCGGGTCATACCGGGACAAATGCAATAGGTTTGCGGTCAGTGCCGGTGCTCGGGCCTTCGCCCACACCTGCAGCAAAGTATTCGGCGAGATAAACGGCACCTGTAGCGGAAGTCGGATAGGCACCGCGTGTTGGCGCAAGATAATTCCTTGGCTAAAGCCCAGCGCCAGAGGAATCCTCTCAGGGCGAGTGGCAGCCTGGACGGGAGCGGTTCCGAACCATCCGATCCCAGACCATATGCCCACCAACAGTGCCAGCCTAGCCAACCATGATTCCCCTTGGCGTCCGGTCATCTGGTGCCTCCGCAACTTGCTGTTACCGTCGGCCGATACCAAACGGTCAGGGCGATTGTACCACACTGACTTGACCGAACTGAACCAGCATCCCTCAGGTTCGTTTTTAGCGTGGCCGCCAAATGGGCATCGCTATCGGCACCGCGCAGCGGTCCGTGAACCCAATCCCTGTACGTTGTCCCTTTAAGGCCACACACTGCGCTTTCGTGTAACCACATCTCCTGCCCAACGTTAGTACAGATGAAACCAACATAGCGACGGGGAGTGGAGCCAATTGAACCGACTCAAGTCAGTGTCTAAGCGTTGGCAGACGGGGCCATCAGCTTCCTCGGCCGCGATCGTTGCCCTAGGAGTCGTCCTTTCAACGACAGCCTTTACCTTTCCGGGCAAGTTCGCACGCCCGGACTCATCGATCACGCGTGCTGCTGCGGTCCCGATGCCGGCGCGTTTTAAGACCATGGTGTCAAAGGAGGTGGGATGGGCCCTCAGTGCCAGCAATCAAGTGCTTCGAACAACCAACGGCGGAAAATCATGGATCATCGTCAGTTCCGCCCACAATCAGATCACCCCCATCGCGCTGTCCGCTGATACGGCTTCTCGAGCGCTCCTCGTGGGCGCGCCGCGCCAGAACCAGGCCGCCATCGTCTGGGCAACGGATAATGCGGGAAGGCACTGGCAGACGGAGCGACTGCCGGACGCGGTGCATGCCACAGGCGCCACAGTGGATTGGTTCTCACCGATTCGAGCGTGGATGCTAGTCACGCTCGCCTTTTCCACAAACCAAAAACCCCCACCCGGATATCCGCCGCCAGGCGCCATGGGCTTTGAAAACGTCTTATATCGCACGACCGACGCGGGCAACCAATGGTCTCTGGTGCCATCGGCCACGGTGCCCGATCAAGTCAACCAGATGATCTTTACCACCCGTTCCACCGGTTGGATGTCGCTGACCACCGACGCCATCGGTCCGAGTGTTCCGCTTTTGGCCAAAACGGTCAATGGCGGCCAAACTTGGAAACCTCTGGTGCTGCCACGACCGCCGCTCTTAGCCCCACATTCGGCCAAGCCCAAGATAGATTACGCACCGTATGCGGTGTCGGGCCCAACCTTTTCCACGCCTAACCAGGGCGCTTTTTTGACCAGCTACGGTGCGCTCAATGCCAATGGCACCAGCAAGCCAACCTATTCCGTCGTTTACTATACAACGGACGGCGGAAACCGCTGGCAGTGGATGCTTTTGCCGCCGTACCAAACGACAGACCAAACCGGATTCCCTGTGAAGGTTGTCTGGCAATCGACCAAAACGGGATGGCTCCTAAACGTGCTCGATAGCGCCGGAACCGTCGTCGCTCAATGGCCCGTGGGTTCGTGAAGCGTCGGTCAAAAAGGCCGCCCCTAGAGAACCTTTCACCCATCCCACCACCACCTTGCGGATGCTGAAAAATCCCCGATCCCAATGGGTCGGGGATGAAATCGGCGTCAGGAAGTGGTTTTGAGCCACCAAGCCTTCAGGTTGGGCTTTCCGGCATCTTCCTCCATCCGCTTGTGCAACGCCTCGGCGTTGGCGGGCGCAGGGTACACCGCCGGGTCGCCTACCGTCCAGTTCACCGGTGTCGAAAGCTTTTCACGCTGGTTAAACTGCAGTCCGTCAAAGACTCGCAAGAGCTCCGGCACACTGCGGCCTAGCGACAGAGGATAATACACCATGGCCCGAATAATCCCCTGATCGTCAATGAAAAACACGCTGCGCACGGTATTGGTGGTACTGTCCCCGGGGTGTAGCATCCCGTAGAGCCGACTGACCTCCATTTTCAAGTCGGCAATGACAGGATAGGGGATATGTACACCCAATTCCTTTTCGATGTAGTAGAGCCAGGCCAAATGGGACGGCACCGAGTCCACCGAAAGTCCGATTAGCTGAACGTTGCGCTTTTCAAACTCCCCGTTGGCTTGTGCAAACGCCATGAACTCGGTCGTGCACACCGGGGTAAAATCGGCCGGGTGCGAAAACAACATAACCCACTTCCCCCGGTAATTTGACAGACGCAACGGTCCCTGCGTGCTATCCGCCTCAAAATCGGGAGCGGGCTCGCCAATCCGGGGCAGGCTCCTAACCTCCGTTTGCAATTCATCAGCCACTACGATCACTCCTCTTGTGTTAGTGAATCAAAAATATCCCATTTCTCCGATATTTACAATAGGATAATTAGACCGTAGTCAGTTGATGCTTGCGATCACCGGCCCACCGCAAAAGCGCCCGCACACTATCTGCCATCAAATCGACCCCGCGCTCTTGAAAGAGACCGTAACTCAAGGGGCCCGGAGACCCTCCTAACACGCCACAAAACAAGCACGGCGGCTCTTCAAGAGAACGTTCCGCTTCATAGCGTGCCGCCGTCTGCCAGTCATCGAGATTGTCGCCGCAATAAATCATGAGTTTCGGCCGTAACGCGCGTTGAATGACAAATAACCCCTCGGGATTGGGTTTCCGAATGCCGCGCGACTCCGTGATCAACGCCTCCTCGGCAAACACGTCCTCCAGGCCCGCCATGTCAAACGCACTTTGCACTTCGCCACGGTTGCGCCCTGTATAAAGGCCATAGCGAAATGGCGCATCCAAGAGAAGTTGGCGATTGACGAGCGGCCGTTCCGTCAGCATCAAGCCCGCACCCGAAACCGTCTCGTTGGGCACCCCGAACACCGCCAGTGCCTGATCGCCCGCATAAAACTCCTGCGCTAACCGCGTGATGCGGCCTTGATCCCACTGTTCTTTCACCCGCTGTAACTGCCGCGGCTCAATGAGGTGAGACAGCGCCGTTTCCAGCCCCCCCAAGCCACCCCCAAACTGAGCCGCCGCACGCGCCACCGTAGCCATGTCGGGAGACAATTGTTTCAGACCCCGCAGATCACGCGATCCGGCTAGTTCTGCCTTGACGAGATAGACGAGACAAATCCCTTGCGCTAAAGCCCAATCGCTGTTAAACCCCCCGGCTGCCTTAAAATAGGTGGTCTCGGTCGGGGTGACCGCTGCCGCTTCACCGTCACCCAAAAACCCCTGCTCCTGCAAAAACTGGTCGACCGTCTTGCAAATGACTACAGGATAACTTTGATGCACATCAATCAGCACGCCGTCCATGTCAAACACCACGACATCCGCCACTTCGACCTGCATCACAGCGCGGGACGTTGCGTAAATCCCAGCAGCCACCTGCCGCAATTCCAAATTCAACGCTGAAATGCCTCCCAGCCCATATACTCAAGACCCGCATCGTCGGCCTCGATCAGCAAAAGCCGATTGTATTTGGCAACTCGCTCACTGCGCGCCGGTGCGCCGGTCTTAATTTGCCCGGCATTGGTACCCACCGTCAGATCGGCAATGGTGGTGTCTTCCGTCTCCCCTGAACGATGGGAGACGACCGTGGACCACCCCCGCGCCATAGTCATGCGCATGGCTTCCAGTGTTTCTGTGACCGTGCCAATTTGATTCAGCTTGATGAGCACGGCATTGGCCACATCCTCTTCCAATCCCCGGGCAATACGCGCCGGGTTCGTCACGAAAATATCGTCACCCACCAGTTGAATGCGCGCACCAAGCGTCTTGCGCAACTGTTTCCAGCCGCTCCAGTCATCTTCGGATAATCCATCCTCAATCGAAATGATCGGGTAGCTGTCAACTAACGACTGGTACCACGCCACCATTTCCGCCGCCTCTTTGGGCTGTCCGCCGAGATAGTAGAGACCATCGCGATAGATTTCATTGGCCGCCACGTCAACGGCGATCGCCATGTCCACACCGGCTTCCAACCCGGCATCGCCCATGGCTGCTATTAATAGCTCAATGGCTTCCACATCGCTGTCCAAGTCGGGTGCAAACCCGCCTTCATCACCCACCGCCGTGCGTAATCCCCGTTTTTTCAACTGAGCCTTCAGCGCCTGGTATGTTTCACTAGCCATGCGCATCGCATCGGAAAAGGTCGCCGCGCCGGCCGGGACAATCATAAATTCCTGAATGTCGACGTTATTGTCGGCATGAGCGCCCCCGTTGATGACATTAAGCAAGGGAACCGGCAAGCGTCCCGCTCGCACCCCGCCGATATAGCGATACAATGGCAAGCGCGCGGATGCCGCGGCGGCTCTTAGCACTGCCATCGAAACCCCCAAAATGGCGTTGGCCCCCAAGTGCGATTTTTGCGAACTCCCATCCAGCATGATCATGGCGTTGTCAATATCTGCCTGACGACTGGCCGATTGCCCGACAATTTCCGGCGCAATCACCTCGTTTACATGGCGCACGGCCGTCAGAACGCCCTTGCCTCCATAACGCTGTCCGCCATCACGCAATTCCACTGCTTCGTGAGCTCCGGTCGAAGCGCCCGAAGGAACCCGGGCCAGGCCCTCCGACCCATCTTCTAGTCCCACACGGACCAATACCGTCGGATTGCCTCGCGAATCGAGGATCTCAATACTGCGCACGCTCCGTATCACATCGTTCATCTCAGTCCCGCTCCCCTCGGAGAAGTGAATGTCCGGTCATTTCTGACGGAATCGGCAATTCCATCAAGTCCAAGACTGTAGGCGCAACATCGGCTAGACCTCCCGGCACTAACGTCCGGCCGCGCAGCCAGGCTTGACCCGCCACCACCGTGAACGGTACCGGACTCGTGGTGTGGCTGGTGTGGGGTTGACCCTGACTATCCACCATAATTTCCGCGTTGCCATGGTCAGACACTATCACTAAAGCCCCCTCGTGCGCCAGCACCACCTCGGCAATACGCGCAATTTGTCGATCCACGGTACGGACCGCCGCTTTCGCCGACTCTAATTTTCCAGTATGCCCGACCATGTCGGCATTAGCAAAATTCAATAAGAAAAACGCGAACTGCCCTTGCTGGAGATGCGCGATAATGGCGTCAGCAATGGGCTCAGCGCTCATTTCGGGCTTTAAATCATAAGTTTTTACTTTCGGCGAAGGAATGAGGATACGCTCCTCCCCCTCAAACACTTTTTCTTCGCCCCCGTTGAAAAAAAACGTGACATGCGCATATTTTTCTGTTTCCGCGACGTGCAATTGCTTAAGCCCGTGGAGAGAAAGCCACTGAGCCAGATTGTTGGTGACCGCCTGCGGCGCAAAGAAGTGCGGCAACACAAAATCTTCGTCGTAAACCGTCATGCCGTAAACGTCCACATGATCAAACGGACGGTCAAACTCTGGGAAATTGGGGTCGGCTAAGGCTCGCGTGATCTGGCGGACACGGTCCGCGCGAAAATTGAAGACGACCACCACGTCATCGGAGCGGATAGTGCCAACGGGGTCACCATGCGCATCCACCATAACCGTCGGCACGACAAACTCGTCAGTCTCACCCGCACGATAGGCGGCATCCAATGCTTCGACCACACTGGCGGCAGTGCGCCCTCGGCCTTCCACCATCGCCCGATACGCTTGTTCCGTCCGATCCCAGCGCCGATCCCGATCCATCGCGTAATATCGGCCCGCCACGCTTCCAACGCGCCCCACCCCGGTCGCATTGAGTACTTCCGCCAAGAACTCGAGCGACGTCATCGCGCTTTCCGGGGGCACATCACGGCCATCGAGCCACAGATGCAACACCACGTCCTTCAACCCATGTTCAGCTGCAATCTCAATTAAAGCCCGCAAATGGTCCTGATGGCTATGCACACCCCCCGGAGACAATAGGCCCAGCAAATGCAAGCGCCGAGTCTTCGCTTTTTCTAAAGCCTCCCCCAACACCGGATTACGCGCTAAGTCGCCACTGGCAACGGCATCTGAGATGCGTGGGAGGTTTTGCTGCACAATTCGGCCCGCTCCAATAGTTAAGTGCCCGACGTTGGAGTCGCCCATCTGTTCCGGCATCAAACCGACCGCACGCCCATGCGCTTGCACCTGGGTCGCGGGAAAACGATCGCGCAACTCTCGGTAGTGGGTCTCGGGAGCAGCCGTAATCGCATTAGTCGGCGTCGCTGCCGCCAGGCCCCAGCCGTCTAAGATCATCAACACCAGCGGGCTTTTCATGACCGCACCTCTTTCCACACACGAATTAAGTCCATCCAGTGCCCCACATCCAATGATGCCCCCCCGACCAAAGCGCCGCTCAAAAGGCTCTCTTGTGCGAATTGGGCAATGTTCTCCCGCGTCACCGAACCCCCATAGAGCACGCGGACCGAATCTTGGCGTTGAGGCTGAGAGGCGTGCACGGTGTCGCGGATGAGCCGGGCGACACGGCCGGCTTCAGCCGCATCTGCCACCAAACCTGTGCCAATCGCCCATATCGGTTCATAGGCAAAGACCACATCGGCCGACGCGCCATCGGGCCACACGCTCATCACCGCGCTGACCTGCCGCGCAATCACGCCATCCGTCGCCCCGGCTTCACGTTCCTCGCGACTCTCGCCGACGCAGACCACCGGAATCAACTGCGCATTGACGCACTCAACGGCTTTGGCAGCCACCAACTCGTCGTCTTCGCCGTACAGCTGGCGTCGTTCGGAGTGACCGACGATGGCATAGTGCGCCCCCGCCTCATGCAACAAATAAGGCGAGACGGCACCGGTGTGTGCACCCTCCCGGCCAACGTCCACATTTTGCGCGCCGACGGCAACCTCACTTTCCGCCAATATCCGCGCCACTCCCCACAGCGCCACGACCGTCGGGCAGATCACCTCGGTAATACTGGGGATCGTCTCCCCTTGACGACGCCGCAACAGTTCGCGCACATATGCCCGCGACTGGTCAACCGTTTTATGCATCTTCCAGTTTGCAACCATCAGCGTTGGCTGGTTCACCCCATCACTCCTTTGGTGAAGTCATCAAGGCGGCCACCCCTGGCAAAGTTTTGCCTTCCAAGAGCTCCAACGCCGCCCCACCCCCGGTAGAAATATGAGCCAGCCGATCACTGACACCAGCACGCCGAACTGCCGCCACGGAATCTCCTCCGCCCACGACCACCTCGGCCGAGAGCTCAGCCAAACCGTGGGCCATCCGCATCGTGCCTTCTTGAAATCGCTCCCATTCAAAGACACCTAACGGACCATTCCAAAAAATTGTTTTGGCGTTATGAACCTGTTGCAGCATCTCGTCTACCGAAGACGCCGCCACATCAAGCGCCATTTCGTCCGCCCGCAGTGTTCCGGGCGCAGCCACCCGCGCCGGCGCATCCTCCCGAAATCCTTGGGCAGCCACCACCTCACGCGGCAACACCACCGTGATCTTTCGTTCGTGCGCTCGGCTTAAGAGATCACGCGCCAAATTAACTGCATCGGGCTCGACGCGCGAGGCACCCATGTCATATCCTTGAGCGCTCAAAAAGGTGTTGGCCATGCCGCCGCCGACAATGAGACCATCGACCTTTGTCAGCAAGGCACCCAGCAACGACACCTTGTCGCTGACTTTGGACCCGCCAATGATGGCCCAATAGGGATGCGCCGCATCCGTCACCAAGTGCCCCAAGACCTCGAGTTCGCGCATCAATAGCCGCCCGGCGTACCCGGGCAAGATTTCAGGCACTAGAGCCACCGATGCGTCGGCGCGATGTGCCGTGCCGAAGGCATCGTTGACATAGACGTCGCCCAGGCGGGCTAACTTTTGGGCAAAAAGGCGATCGCCCGCTTTCTCCCCGGCTTCGTAGCGCAGGTTTTGCAACAACAATACCTGTCCCGCGCTCAAATCGGCCACCGCTTTACCGGCCGCTTCGCCGACAACGTCGTCGACGAACGCCACCTTCGTTCCCAGAAGTTCTGCCAGACGGTTGGCGACCACATCCAAAGACGCGCCGCCCCATCCCTTAGGCCGACCTCGATGGCTCATGAGAATCACGCGACCGCCCGCCTGCACCAACTCGCGGATGGTTGGCAAGGCGCCCTGAATCCTCGTATCATCCGTAATTTGTCCGGCATCGTCCACCGGCACGTTAAAGTCCACCCGCACCAATATCCGCTTTCCCGCGATGGCACCGAGATCGTCTAATGTCCGAACCGCATGACTAGACACTCTTCGTCGCCACCAGTTGGGTTAACCCCACCAAACGATTGGAGTACCCCCACTCATTGTCGTACCACGCCAACACTTTGACCAGGTGATCGCCCAAAGTCATTGTCTCTAGGCCATCGACGATGCTGGAGTGCGGATCGCCCTTAAAGTCACCCGAAACCACGGGATCCTCCGTGTACTCGAGTATGCCGTTTAAAGAGCCTTGAGATGCCGCACGGAAGGCCTCATTGACGCTGTCGCGCGTGACCGGTTGCACCGTATTGACCACCAAGTCCACAATCGACACCACCGACGTGGGCACCCGCAACGACATCCCGTTCAATTTCCCTTTGAGTTCCGGCAACACTAAGTGTAGAGCCTTGGCCGCCCCCGTGCTGCTAGGAATAATGTTGATGGCGGCAGCCCGCGCCCTGCGCAAATCTCTATGTTCCAAATCCAACAGCCGCTGATCGTTGGTGTACGAATGGACTGTCGTCATTAAGCCGCTTTCAATCCCGAAGGTCTCATGCACGACTTTGGCCACGGGTGCCAAGCAGTTGGTGGTACACGATGCATTGGAAATAATGAAGTGTTGGGTTGGATCGTACAACTCGTCATTGACGCCGAGCACGATGGTAATATCTTCACCCTGTGCCGGTGCCGAAATAATGACGCGGCGGGCCCCTCCGCCATCAATATGCGCACGGGCTTTCTCTGCCTTGGTAAACACCCCGGTTGACTCAATGACAATGTCGACCCCGAGGTCGCGCCAGGGAATGCTGGCTGGATCACTATAGGCAAACACTTTGATCAGATGGCCGTCGACAACCAGATTATTGCCCTCGACCTCCACACTACCCGGAAACCGGCCGTAGTTGCTGTCGTACTTCAAAAGATGGGCCTGCACGTTGACATCGCCTATGCTATTGATGGCAACAATCTCAAAGTCTTTTTGATCGCGTGCCGCACGCAAAAAACGACGCCCGATGCTGCCAAACCCGTTAATTCCTACTCGCACCACAATGCTCCCCCCATCCGAGTCCTAACCTCTCATCATTGTACCGGAACTTAGTGCGATGCCATAGACGGATTGGTCTTGCTATCCGCAAAAACCCGCAAAAAGTCTCATTGATACGGCTTTATGCGCCACCTTAATCGTTCATGTCCTTGCGTTCGCCGGTCACCATGAAGATAACCCACTCACCAATATTGGTGGCATGATCCGCCACCCGTTCAATGTAATTGGCAACAAACAACAAATGCGTGCCCTGATCGACCGCGGACGGATTTTGTTGCATAAGCGCAATCAGGTCGTGAAAAATGGCAGCATACAGATGGTCTACGTCATCATCGAGGCGGATCATGGTCGCCGCTTCGTCGGTACTGCGGTGGACGTAGGCATTCAGGGCTAGCCGCACCATCGAACTGGCCAAACGTGCCATCTCTGGAATGTCCACGAGTGGCTTGATAAAGGCCTGATTTTCCAAGCGCAAGGTAATCTGAGCGATATCTGTGGCGTGGTCCGCCATACGCTCCAAGTCGGTTATTATTTTAAGCGCTGTAGAGATAATCCGCAAATCGCTGGCCAACGGCTGCTGAAGCGCCAAAAGCGTCAAACAACTGCGCTCAATATCCATTTCCATGGCATCGACACGATCATCTTCCGCGATCACCTCGCGCGCCATCACGCTGTCTTTTTCCGTGAGCGAACGTACGGCAGCCCGCAGCTGATCCTCTACCAATGCGCCCATTCGCAAAAGCTCCCGCTCCAAATCGACAAGTTGGCTGTTAAAGTACTGTCGAGCCATCACCGCGCCTCCCGCCTGTTTTTGCCGATATGGTCTAACCGTCTACGATTCCATGCGTCCAGTCAAGTACTCTTCCGTTCGCGGGTCCTGCGGCACTGTAAAGATTTGTCGCGTCGGCCCTATCTCCACCAATGATCCGTGGGCAAAAAACGCCGTGCGGTCCGATACCCGCGCTGCCTGCCGCAAGTTGTGCGTGACTAAAACGATGGTGTAGCGCCCACGCAAATTGCCAATCAATTCCTCGATGCGCGCCGTCGAAAGCGGATCAAGCGAAGCGGTTGGCTCGTCCATTAACAACACCTCGGGACCGACCGCCAGAGCCCTGGCAATACACAGGCGTTGTTGTTGCCCGCCTGAAAGCGCGAGGGCCGGCCGCCGCAATTTGCCGCGCACCTCGTCCCACAACGCAGCTTGACGCAGACTCTCCTCGACGGTGCGCCGAAGTGCCGCTGCATCGTTTGTGCCCTGCAAGCGAAGGCCGTACGCGACATTGTCAAAAATGCTGAAGGGGAACGGATTAGGCGTCTGAAAGACCATGCCGACCCGCCGCCTTAGTGCTGTGATATCGTGCTCGGGAGCGAGCACGTCGACACCCTCCATCATCACCTGACCGGTGCGCCGCGCCCCCAAGTCTTCATCCAAAAGGCGGTTGAGGGCACGCAGGAACGTCGACTTACCGCAACCCGAAGGGCCAATGAGCGCCAGGACTTCGCCCGCGTTCACATCCAACGACACCTGCCGTAAAGCCTGATGGCCCCGATACCATACCGACAGCTTATTGACGTGAATGTCTAGTCCCATATCGAAGGCCTCCTTGCTAGCGAGGTTCGCCGCCGCTCAACATCCTGGCGACGCGTGCGCTCGACCACACAACGGCAGCAATCAGCAGCAGCAGGATCACGCCCGTGGCGGCAGCCTCGGCATCCCGATTCACGCTCACGCCTTCCGTGCGGATATACCAAATATGAACGGCCAACGTCTCGCCTGGCCCCCAGAGGCTAAAGTGCCGGGACACGTTCACGCCAGCGGTGATCACCAACGCAGCCGACTCGCCTGCCAATCGTGCGACCGCTAATCCCCAGCCTTCAATCAATGGACTCAACGCTGCGGGAATCACAACCCGCACCGCCGTTGCAAAGCGCGTTGCCCCCAGTCCCAAGGATGCTTCGCGATAGGATTGGGGCACGCTAGCCAGCGCCTGCTCAGCCACGGTCACCATAAATGGCCAATTAATCACCGCAAGCGTCAAACACCCGGTCGCCAAAGAGACCGGCCAGTGCCACCAGCCTACGGCCACCCGATACACCACCAAGGCGACCACAACGGTCGGTGCGCTTAATAACGTCGCGCGCAGATGGTTCAACGGCCGCACGACCGCCGACCGGCGCCGAAATCCGTATTCGCGCAAGAAAATCGCCACGAGCAATCCGAGTGGTGCGGTCACTAACCAGGTCACGCCGATCAGAAAGGCGGTATTCATCAATTCCGGAGCGATGCCATTGTCGCCCGCGCGCTCGTTGGGTGATCCAACGAGAAACCGCCAGGTCAGGCTGGGCAACCCTTGCCGCACCAAGCTTACAATAATCAAGGCAAAGAGCGCAGCCGCAACGCCGGTTAGAACGAGAGCCACCAGATGCAGCACCATTCCCCGCCTCATGGCATCGCCACCCACCGCTCGGCCAACCGCACCAATAGGTACATGCCAACCATCAACACCAAGGCCATCACGTCTAGCACGGCGTGGCCACGCGTTCCGGGCGGAAAGATCGACATGTCCGTTAGAATTTGCGTCGTGAGCGTCGCTCCGGGACTGGTCAAACCGGTAGGCAAAACCGTCTGCCCGCCGATCACCATTTGCACTGCCATGGTCTCACCCACCGCGCGCGCCACGGCAATTAATACAGCCTGAATCAATAGAGGCAGGGCGCACGGCAGTTCCATCCGCACCAGGGTCTGATCAGGGGTGGCACCCAAAGCGGCGGACCCATCGCGAAAGGCGCGCGGGACGCTGCGCAGCGCCTGATAAAAGAGGAGACTCAAGGTCGGTGTCACCATAATAGCCAGCACCAACCCGGCAGCGAGAAGACTAAAGCCGGCTCCTCCAAATCGGGCGCGCACCCAGGGAACAACCGCCAAGAGTCCCCACCAGCCAAAGATCACCGACGGCACGGCCGTTAAGACCGTGAGCACACGAGTCGCGCCTAGACGCACGCCGTCCGGCAACGGCCGGGATAGCACGACTGCCACGGCCAAACTAAATGGCAGGGTTAGTGCCATGGCCGTGGCGGTAACGACCACAGTGCCGACGAAGAACGGCGCTAATCCGTAAGCACCGCGCAAGGGATCCCACAACCCCCCTAAAAGATTAGCCAAAGGGCGCGGCTCCCCGATGAGTGGCCAAGCCCCTAGCAGCAATGCCGCAATCAGTCCTAGACCGACAACGGCAAAAGTCGCCGTTGCCGCCGCTGTGATTCGCGTGGGAGCCCGGTCACGCACCATGCTCATGACACCCGATCAAAAATCCCATACTGCGGACGATACTCGCGCGTCGCCAGGTATAGCGCCAACGACTTGACCGAGGCACTGGCTTGAGGACGCCAATACAGGCGCGGCACGGCATAGAAAGGCCACTGTCCGGCATTGTGTGGGTGAAATACCTGCCCGTCCACCGCCAGCACTGCGACCTTGGCGGGGATGTTCCCCGATTCCACAAATCCCAGAGCGCCCGGGGTCTCTTGCACCGCTGCCAACATAGCCCCGTTGGACAGTGCAACAATCGCTCGGGGAGTGACCCGGCCACCGCGCAATACCTCGTGTTGAACGATCTCCAATGATCCCGACGCCAGTGGGCGGGTCATCACGATCACCGGCGTATGCGTTCCGCCTACCGCCTTCCAATTCGTGCTTTGACCCATTAATAGTCTTTGCAACTGTGCCCGGGAAAGGTTTCGCACACCCACCGCGAGGTGGGCAATAAACAAAATCGGCAAACGCCCCAATGCCAGCGATTGCAAATCCACCTTCCCCGTGAGGACTTGATTGGGTCTGACGTCCGACACACCAATATCAGCCCGCCCGCGACTCACTTCAATGAGCCCCGCCACCGATCCGCCTCCACTGACTGACACCGTGTAACCCGGATGTTCGGCCTCCCAGCCCGCCACCGCGCGCCGCAAATACGGCAGTGCGCTCGTCGCGCCCACCATCGTCAGGTGTTGACTTCGCACACTTAAGACGCCACTTGAGGACAAGCACGCGAGCGCGACGATAAGACCCATCAGCCAAGTCATTAGCGGTCATCTCCTTCCTGTTCGCGCGAGAGCCACACGGTAAACCGCGTACCCTGGCCTACCTCACTATTCACCTCTATGCGGCCCCGATGCAGTTCAATAATATGTTTAACAATTGCAAGTCCCAGCCCCGTCCCTCCCGACGCGCGGGAGCGCGCCTTGTCAACGCGATAGAAGCGTTCAAAAATGCGGGGCACATCTTGGCTAGGTATGCCAATCCCGGTATCCTCAACCGACACTCCCACCCATTGGCCAGAATCGTCTGTCTGGGCTGACACAGTTATGGTTCCGCCGGCCGGCGTGTACTGAATGGCATTTTGAATGAGATTTAGAAACACTTCTTGCAGCCGATCCGCGTCCCCTAATACCAAGGGCAAACCCGCGGGCATTTGACAAACCATGGTCAGCCCGGCTTCTTGCACGCGCGGCGCCAAGCGCGAGACGAGGGATTCCACCAGCACCAGCAAATCCACCCCTTCAACCGCAAACGGCAACGAGTGGTGTTCCATCCGCGACAGGGTCAGCAAATCGTCGACCAGGCGGCTCATACGATTCGCCTCTTCGTGAATCAAGCGGGTGAAGCGCGTGCGCGATTCCTGGTCAATATCTTCCTCCATCAACGTCTCGGTAAACCCACGAATGATGGTAAGCGGCGTTTGTAGCTCGTGACTAACGTTGGCGACGAAATCTTGGCGCATCCGATCGAGTTGGCTTTGCAGCGAGACATCGCGCGAAACCATCACCGCCCCCAACCCGCCGAGCGGTTCAGGTAGTGATGCAATCGTCACTTCAACCACGACCGCCTCGCTGTCAGGTGGGCTCCAGTGCACCGTCTCGGTACCCTGCGCGCGGGTGACGCGATGCACTGCATCGTCAATGCGCACGTCGCGAATCACTTCGAGCAAGTGTCGACCCGTAACCGACGATTCTTGCACCCGAAACATCTGCAGAGCAGCTCGGTTAATGAGGGTGATCGTTAAGCCGTGATTAAGAATAATGATGCCATTGGCCATACTCGTCAAAATAGCTTCTAACTGCTTCTTATCCTGCTCTAAATCGCGGGTACGCTCCATAAGGACTTCGGCCACGCGGTTCATGCCGTGCGCGAGGGAATCCAACGGATCATCTTGATCCAGGTACACGCGCGCGTGCAAATCACCCGACGCCCATCGTTCGACGGTATCATTCAGTTGCACGACGGACTCTGACAAAAACCGCTGCTCACGACGCCGGGCAATGAGATAGCGAGCCGTCCAAATCCAAGCGCCGACAAAAAGCAACGCTGCCCACAACCGTCCGCGCGGCAACGACAGCACCAAGGCCCCGGCAGTCGCCAACCCCAGGGCGCCTGGCACCAGCCAGACGTTGGCACGCCCAATCCCTCTCATGGGTTGGAAAAGCGGTACCCAACGCCGCGCACGGTCTCAATAAAACGCGGTCTTTGCGGATCTTCCCGCAGTTTTTCCCGCAAGTGCCGGATATGCACGTCCACCGTCCGCGCATCTCCGTAAAAATCTTCACCCCACACCCGCACCAAAAGCTCGTCGCGGGTAAATGCCCGCCCCGGGTTGCGCGCTAAAATCGACAACAACTCAAACTCTGTAAAGGTCAAATTAACGGGGTTGGCGTCTACCGTTACACTACGGCGTTCCACATCCACCTCCAGCCCCGGAAAGCGAATATCGCCGCTGTCATCGCGACCTTTTTGACTGCGGCGCAAAATCGCCTTCACGCGAGCGATTAATTCCCGTGGCGAAAATGGCTTGGTCACATAATCATCCGCCCCTAATTCCAGCCCCAACACGCGATCAACTTCATCTTTGCGAGCAGTCAGCATGATAATCGGAATATCGGTAACCTGCCGAATCTGGCGACATGCGTCCAAGCCAGACATGCCGGGCAGCATCAGATCCAGGATCACGAGGTCAAAGGGCTCACGCGTCGCCCGTTCCACCGCCACTTGTCCATTTTCCTCTGTTTCGACATCATAACCTTCCCGCGACAGGTGGTATTCCACCAGTTCCAAGATAGCGCTCTCATCATCAACCACGAGCACCCGTTGCATATGTACCTCCTTTCTTGCGGAATTACTCGTCCCACGCCATCCGACGGGCCTCAACTTGTACCGCCAACACGTTGAGCGACGTCATCGTTTCAATTTCCTGACGCACTTGTTGTTGCACGAGACGCAACGTATTAAAGGCATGACGGGGACTTTTCAAAATGACATCGAGTTGGATAATGATTCCATCCACGGTGGATTGTATCATGACCCGCAGAACTCGGTCGATTTCAGGAATTTCTCCCACTGCGTGCACAGCCATACTACTCAGTACTCGGTCAGCGATGTAAAACCGGCCAAGACCCGAATAGGTTGGGCGGACAATGGATTTTTCCACCTCCACTTGCAGCCCTTTTTTGCGGAAAATAAACCGCAAGGGGTCCACGAGGTATCCCGAAAAGGACTTGCGCACTTCCATGGTGGGAGCCGGGATCACGTGCTTACCTTCTGTTCTACGCACGTAATGCGCAATACGCCTTTCATCCGGCGAGGCGATTTCCTCGATGCGAATCACGTGGCGCGGCGCCGCGTCTAAATTGAGAGCCGCCAAAATTCTGTCAATCATGTGTTCCGATGTTCCTAAGACCAGGATGCTGTCGGGGTTTATGGTTTTGAGACCCGCGATCACCTCGGCACGATGATCGGGATCTTCAAAGATGGCACGCTTGACCGCCGCCATCCGCGTGGCTTCGCGTTTAGCCGATCGGCCAGCCTCAATGCGGCCATGATGAATCAAAAGCCCATCGTCAATAATCGTATCGACGCCCTTGTCGACCGCTACCAAGGAGGCACGATGACTTTTGCCGCTACCGCTGGGACCGATCAGCGCGTAAATAACAGGGGCCATGTTAGTAGCCCCGCCCACGATCGACTACTCCCACAAGCGCCCGACGCTGGCGAAAGCGCTTCAGGTTGTCCGCAAAGACCCGAACCATACCCTCGACGCGGCTTGGACCTGACACGTGCGGGGTAATCGTCATACCCGGCAAATCCCACAAAACTGACTCTTTCGGCAAAGGCTCCACCTCGAACACGTCGAGGCACGCCCCGGACAACTGACCCGAGCGGATAGCCATCACCAATGCTCCCTCATCAAGCACAGCACCCCGTCCAATATTGATAACAAACCCGCCCGTCCTCATCAAACGCAGTTGCGGCCATCCTACCAGGTGATACGTATCCGACGTATGCGGCAATACCATAATCAGCAAATCCAGATCGCGATAAAAAGCCGGCCACTGGTCAGCCGAAAATCCCACGACCCCGGCAAGGTTCGGCAGATGACGCCCTAAAGCCCGCACCTCCGCTACCAGCGGACGAAACACGGCGGCGATGTGCCCGCCAATCGATCCGGCCCCGAGGACTCCGACGGTTAAGAGGGATAACTGTCCGACCAAATGAGGCGTCCACTCGCGCGATTTCTGCAACAACGACCAGCGCCGCCAATCCTTGACCCACGCCAGTGCAGCTAAGAGAGCATATTCTCCCATGTCCGGGCCGAATTGGTCGACAATACGGGTAACCGTAATCCGGTCCGGTATGTTTACCGTCATAAGCCAGTCCACTCCGGCACCCGCCCCTTGGATCCACTCAAGAGACGGACACGCATCAATGACTTCCTGGGGCATATACCAGCCAAACAAAATGCGAATGGCGCGCCGCTCCTCATCACTTAAGTCGTCAAAACGGCGGATCGGATCCGTAATGCCATACTGCCTGAGACCCTCTATCAGCTTGGCATGCATGGCGGTGGAGCCATACGTCGCAATCTCCATCAGTCTTTTCCCGCTTCCACGATCAGATCGGAGATCAATTGCAATCGGGGCACCATGAAGCGCCATTCCACCCCTTCGTGACGCGCATGCGCACCTTGGCCAATGGGACCCAGTCCGTCCAACGTGGGTGCCAGGACGGCTGTGAAATTGCCATCGCTCGCGCCGCCGACATAACCCCCCTGCAGTGGTTCCCCGGTGATGGCTTGCCAGCGCTGACTCGCCCGCGCCACCCAGGCTTGACTGGCGGGGGTCGGTTCCATCGGCGGGCGATTAAACTCGCCCAGGTATTGCACCCGACAGCGGTCATCAAATTGCGCCGGCACGCTCAGGGCCTGGGTGAGGCGATCCCTTTCCGATTGCGTCGTCACACGGATATCAATATCCGCATACACGCGTCCGGCCACCACGTTACTGCGGCTCCCACCCTGCACCACCCCAACATTTACCGTCGTGCCAGCCGTTGGGTTTGCCAGCGCATCCAACCATAAGATTTGGTGTGCCAATTCCCGAATCGCGCTGGCCCCTTGGTCGGGCGCCAGACCCGCATGACTCTCAATTCCGGTAATCGTCAAATGAAAGTCTCCGACACCGGCCCGTCCGATCTTAATCGCGCCACCCGGCATGCCTGATTCTAGTACCAACACCAGGCGAGCTCTCCGCGCCCGATCTTCAATAATCGCACGGCTGGCTTCACTCCCCACTTCTTCATCAGGGGTGACGAGGAACGTAAAGGGCGTGTCGCCAGGCAAATCTAAGAGTGCCTGCATAGCTAAAATGAGTCCGCCCTTCATGTCCAGCGTGCCGGGTCCGTACACCCAATCACCCTTGTCGACGAAGGGCATCTCCTCAATCGTGCCCAACGGCCAGACAGTGTCGGCATGACCTAAAATCAACGCCCCACCCACACCTCGAGACACTTCTAATAGCGGACCTGCGGCCGTGTCCAGTCGTTGCACAGCACCAACGCCGGATAGCGCCGCCGCTATGTAATCCACCACCCGGGTAATTCCAGCCACATCACCCGACGGCGATTCCAATTCCACTAAGTGCTTTAATCCGGCCCGCATTTGATCAGAAACTGGTAGGATCGCCATGCGGGATTCCGCCTCCTATCCACCGCTGCCCTACCTGCCAACTCTCATGATGCGTCGAAAACCGCTTCAGACGCTCCGTATTGGGCGTGACACCAATTCCGGGTCCTGTCGGCACCGTTAACGTTCCATCAGCGTTTAACTGAAACGGCGGATCAATCAGATCCTCCGCAAAGTAACGGTCACTCGCAGACGTATCGCCCGGAAGTAAAAAATTAGGCAACGTGCTCAAATGCAAATTGTGCGCCCGCCCAATTCCAGTCTCGAGCATGCCCCCGCACCAGACCGGCGCTTGATGCCGGGCCGCCACGTCATGCACGCGCCGGGCCACGCTGTGCCCTCCCACCCGACCGACTTTGATGTTGATAATGCGGCAAGCTCCTAATTCGAGGGCTTTACGGGCATCCTCATCTGATCGAATGGCTTCGTCCAGACAAATCGGAATGGTGAGCTCACGTGCCAACGCAGCATGATCAATCATGTCATCCTCGGCCAGTGGCTGTTCCAGCATCATCAAATTAAGGGGCTCCAGCGCCTTCAGGGTATCGATGTCGCGCAATTGATAGGCAGAGTTGGCATCTGCCATAATGAGCACGTCAGGTCCCACCGCTTCTCGCAAAGCGGTTAATGGCGCGACATCCAGGCCCGGTTTGATCTTGACTTTGAGGCGGCGGTATCCCTGATCCAAATAGGCCAGACCTGCGGCAATTAATTCATTGGCAGACGGTTGGATGCCAATAGACACCCCAACGGGAATGCGGCTGCGCCTGGCGTCGCCTCCCAGTAATTTCCACAATGGCAGTTCCTGGCTGCGGGCAAACCAATCCCAAATCGCCATTTCAATGGCCGCCTTGGCCATACGGTTGCCGCGCACCGGCTCCAGAAGACGATCCACCTGCTCCGGCGTGTCGATCTCTTGACCCGCGAGGCGGGGCAGCACGCTATTCTTCCAACAAAAATACTCTGATGCATGCGTTTCCTCGTTGTACAACGGTTCCACGTCCGCAACCGACTCCGCATAGCCTCGAATTCCCTCTGCCAGCACTGTCACAACCCACGTGCTTTTGACCACATCGGTCCCAAAGGACGTTTGAAATGGCGCCTTTAATGGCAACTGGACAAAATCAAGTTCTACGTGCTCAATCTGCATTGTTAGATATCCCCATCCTCCTGTCCCATTTTTGCCCATCCATACCATACGCCGGTTTCATTCCGCTGCACCCCGACAATGCGCCATCCCGCGTTCCACCAGCGCAATGCCTCATCAAACCAGTCGTTCGCCTGTTGTCGGGCTTGTTGGGGATGATCGCGCCGAAATGTCAATACGTCGCGCGGGATCGCCATCGTGCGTTCGGCCACACGGGGCGGTAGCGGTTGGTCCGGATTCCACCGGATCCAAAAACGATGGGTGGGAAAGTCACCATTTAAGGCATCATTCAGCGTGCCGTAAACGTTGGGTTGCAACTCTTCGACATAGGCCCCTAGCACTCCGAGATTAAACCAGGCATTACCCTCCATCAGTGGGTCGTACGTCCAGCCAATATAAGCCAACCCTCGTTCAGCGGCATACTCCCATTGGGCCCGCTTGAGCGCTTCACCGACTCGGTGCCGACGAAATTCGGGAAGTACCCCTAAGACATGCGAGTGAAGATAGACGGTGCCATGACGATCCAGGCCGGGAAAACCTAACGACAACCCCACCAACCGCTCGTTCTCCAAGGCACCTAAGACAATACCGCCATGATGGGCAAAAACCACTAGCAAAGACACGGGCGTGGGATCCGAAGCCCCCCAGATTTCCGCTTCGAAGCGGTTGGCCGCTTCCAATTCGTTAATGTGAAAAAGTCTGCGGATTACCACCGCCTACCTCCTCTTCACCCACGTTGCCATTATGCTGCCCACTATCGTCCACCACGCGCAAAAGTTGATCAATAATCCGCGCCGTAGCACCCCAGAGCCGACCCCAGTGCAAGGGAAACTCCGGCATGCGATAGGAGGCGCCACCTAATAAGACGCGACTCATGCGCCGCACCTGCCGCAGTTCGGCCAGCGACACCCATTGATAGGAAGACACTTCTCCTTGGTCCAGAATGATGGCTGGCGGCGTCGGCATGACAGCGACTGCCGGCGCAATCGTAAAACCCGTTACCACAATATGCACCGGATCTAAAAAGCCGCAAAAAAATCGGCGTGTTATGGCGATGCCGACCTCCTCCCGCGTCTCGCGCACGGCCGTGTCCCATAGTGAACGGTCCAACCGCGGATCATACGATCCGCCTGGACACGCAATCTGTCCCGCATGATATGTCAGGGTATCTCGCCGATGAATCAAAAGCACCGCCGCTTCGGGCACTTCCACGACGATCACCATCACTGCCGATGGTTTCGTCCAGGTGCTAAAGCTAGGCTCATGCGAATTTAGCCGCCGCGACAACTGCTCGGAAAAAATTGCGGGCCACGCTCCCTTCGAGGAGGATGTGGTATGCCGATTGCCGAAACAATCCCTATAAATCGTATCATATGGAGGTGGCAGATGCGTAAAATCACTCCCGACGACTTATTTGACTTTCATTTGGTTGGTAGTGTGGCAATCCATCCCAGGCGGTATCAAGTGGTGTATCAAGAATCCCAGGCCAACCGCGAGACCAATCAAACCGACTCGTGGATTATGTCGGTCGAGCCTGGGCACAGCCCCCAGCGCTATACGGCCGGGCCACACGACACAAGCCCCCGCTTCTCGCCCGATGGACAGTACTTGGCGTTTCTTTCGAAACGCAGCGAGCACTCACAGATTTGGATTATGCCCACCAACGGCGGAGAAGCCCACCAAGTCACGCATATCAAAACCGGTGTCGAAGAATTCGAGTGGCTGCCAAGATCCGATGGCTTTGTCTACATTGCGCCAATCGGTCCGCAAGGCATCGAACCGGAAGACCAAGAGGAATCCGATGACCCGTTTATCAAGTTTAATAAGGACGTGAAGGTCATTACGGAAATCCATCACAAAATGGATGGCGTAGGCTATTACGACGAAAAGCGTCCGCATTTGGTCCGGCAATTGCTCGCTTCTGGCAGTGAACCGGAACAAATTACTCGTGGCCCCATGCGGCATGCGGGAATTCACATCAGCGTCGACGGACGCTGGGTCTTAACCGCCAGCCGCTACGGCGCAGACTATGACTTAAATGCCACAAAAACCCACATTTATCTCATCGACCTTTTGGGAACTCACCCGCCCCAAGCACTGACCGAAGACCCCTTGGATGCCGAGTGCGCCGTGTTTGCGCCCCAGGGCGACAGTGTGTACTTCCTTGCCGCCAATGCCAATGACTTGGGGTATGACAATACTGGATTGTACCGCACCTCCCGGACGGGCGGTCAGGCTACCCCGGTAGCGGCATCGTGGGATCGCCCCTTTACCGACGTGTCTTTGTCGGACATGCCGGCCCCCGGCACAAATCCCTTAACATTTGACGAAATCAGCACGAAGCTGTACGTTCTGACTTCGCGCAACGGCACAACACAATTAGCCTCGGTGAATGTCGTCAGCAACGAGGTAACCCTTGTCACGACTGAGGATCAGGTTTACTACAGCTACGCGCTGAGCCATGATCGCCAATACGCGGCGCTAGCGACTAGCACCCCGATAAATCCTGGCCAAATCGTATGGCGGCATTTGTCGGATGGTCACCAAAGCGTACTAGCTGATCCCAACCGGGAACTCTTGGACACGCTTACCTTGGCCCAGCCGCAGCGTTTTGAGGCCCAAGCTCAAAACGGCCCCTTGCTGGACGGATGGGTGATGCGCCCAACAGATTTGGCTCCTGGAGCCAAAGCGCCAACGGCGCTTGAAATTCACGGCGGGCCGATGATGATGTACGCCCAAAACTTCTTTTTAGAATTTCAATGGCTGGCGGCCAATGGTTACGGCGTCGTCTATTGCAATCCGCGCGGTTCAAAGGGTTACGGCCGTGACTTTTGCCTGGCCGTGCAGCGCGAATGGGGCAATCTCGACTATCAGGACATTATGGCAGCGTTACAGACCGCCATCCAACAGAACGATTGGATTGACACTGAACGCTTAGGGGTGTTGGGCGGATCGTATGGCGGCTATATGACCAACTGGATTGTCGGCCACACCGATCGCTTTAAAGCGGCCATCACCATGCGTTCAGTCGTAGATTGGGCAGCGATGATTGGCACCGGCGACATCGGCTGGGACTGGATTCGTCGCGCAGACGGCGTTTGGCCTTGGACTGACGATCCCGCTTGGTATCGCCAGCAAAGCCCGATTACCTACGTCGGCAACATTACGACGCCACTACTTATCGAACACCAAGAAGGTGATTTGCGCTGCCCGATCGAACAAGGCGAGATTCTTTTTACCGCCATGAAGTACTTTAATCGAGCTCCGGTTAAGTTCATTCGCTATCCCGGTGAGTTTCACGGAATGAGCCGCAACGGCAAACCCTGGCACCGGGTCTACCGTTTGAAAACCTTCACTGATTGGTTCAAACAGTATCTGCAATAACCGTCCGCAAGTCCTGGGCCGCTATCTCCCCAGGACTTGTGTCATTATCTCTCTTGCTAGGGGCTGTCATTGTGAGGAATAGCCAACCTTTAATCGGCATTAGATGGCCCAGAAATTCTCCGGACTAGTGCGTCGCGGGAGCTGGCGGCGAGGCAATCTACGGTGCGCTAGCGAAACTAGTGGCGTAAACCCGTTTGGGCTCTGTCCGCATCGAAAAGGGAGACGCCATCGGCATTTATCCCCATCGTTACATCAGGAGATCTTTCGTCGCTATTTTATAATTCGGCCGTTCACTTGCCCTCATCCAAAACTCGCCTATATTGGCAGCTTTTTTCTCTGCAATGCAATTTGATAGTCCTGCCAAGACAATCGATCGGGGTCGTCACGAGCCGCTTAACGAGGGGCACGCAACCATCTCTTTGAGCACACCAATCTCCTCACGCTACCGAGGCCAGGTCGCGAGAAAATAAATTGTCACGATGTGTAGACAATTTTAGAGAGGCGCGTTAGAATGTGAATGGAATCACAAGCAATTTTAGGAAGGGAAGGAAACGCCATGATAGCTCCTTTAGTGTACAAGCGCGAGACTCCCGGTGCGCAGGCCGATTTTCCTGTCACGGCATCGTCATTTCCGCGCTACGCAGTCATGTGGCCCTCACACCAAGCTAACACGCCCGTCGTTTTTTATGCGATCAAGACGGCACAATCCTACGCGCAACTCGCTCGATACTGGAGACATCACCCAGAATGGCAAGTTAGCGTTGGGTGGTCACAGCGGCGATTTTATCACTACCAGCGGGAACTGCGTCGCCTTGGGGTCGACACGTTGTTCTACCGTCAGACCCATAGCGGCTGGATTTTAGACACCCAAGCCGTAAAGGCACCAGCGCTGACCAAGGTCTCCGCCCAGTTTGTTCCTACTGGCGTCCATGTCTAAATCTCACAGGACAACCGTCAAAAGCCTATGCGTCAGTCTCGAGCGCCCCGCCCAGTCCGGACTCTCCGAGATTGACGCAATGGGCTAAGCGTAACAATCCATGAACATTTTTCGGCATTGCAACACGCCATCGGATATACTCTTTCTGTCCCCACTTTATCAACTTCGTCTAAGACAATGATATTCCGAGCTCGTCGAAAACCATGGTTGCATCTCCCCAAGACGAATTCCTGAGGGCTTTTATACACGCAATAACCGCGGCAGCCCCTCTATGCGCGATTGGATTCAGTGGCCCTCAGCCATGATGCGTATTCATCGACGGCGACATTCATCATCCGTCTAACGCAAACCGTTCGCCATGCTGGCGAACGCGGCCTGTTCGGCATAAGCTGAGTAAATGAGCATTGATCGTTTGCAAGCCTCTGAATTCCGGCTGCTTCTTCCAATCGCGCGAGACCGCGACCCACAAGTCAGCCAGGGTTTGGGGCGCCCCGGTTAAATAGCGCAAAATAGTTTCATCCAAGAGCGCCAACGCTTGCTGGCGCCGACTGAGCGCCTCTTCAATGGCCCTCTTCCCTCGGACGGGCGGCTCGTGAATTGAGACGATCGTGTCGAAGGCATCGGTCCGTGCCAAATCCCGCAAACGTTCGAGGGTAGCGCGATATGCCTCCGGACAGAGGTGCCCATGAAAGAAGGGAAGGTCGAACGACGTCAGCGCATCACCTAAAATGAGATACCCCGCTTCCTCCACTAATAGGCCAATTTCTCCCGGCACGTGGCCGCTGCAATCAATGAGGCTCAGATGGCACCCACCCAAGTCGATACGTTCACCACCAACCACCGCAACGTCTACAGGCGTTCCGGATCCCATAGTTTCACGCACCTCTTGACGAAGCGACAAAGAATCGGCAATGAGATTGGGGAATGCGCCAAACACAAATTCCCGGTAGTTGCGATCGGGATCCTCAATCCAAGGAACGCCCCAGCGGTGCGCAACAATCTTCGCTTGGGTCTGATCCCGTACCCAGGCATTCAGACCGATGTGATCGTGATGGGCATGGGTATTAATAATGTAGTCTAATGGTGGGAAATCGTCGGTCAACACCGCGAGAGCCTCTTGCACCAGCGACTCAAATCCCCGCATGGCCGTGTCTATCATCACACTGCATCGTTCGCCGCGAATAAGATACACCCGCAACGCAACGGTTCCAAGAGGCCGTTCAAATACTTTAAGCCAATCATCGCGCACGTCAACGCCGTCCTTTCAGAATTCTCGGGCCTGGGCTCCCAACCATTCCAACTCCAACAGCCGCGCCTGTCAAATAAAATTTCGAATAACAAAAGTCGCGTGGGGAGTGACAAAGACTGCCAGAACCGCTTCCTTGCGCTGATGCTCTGCCGCCCAACAGCAAAGACGGGTAAGTTTACAGCCATTGTATTAGTTTTCATGTTCTACGGGTCATTTAAACGAGAATAAATCTTGACGTCACGACATTGACCCACACCCCCACCGCTGCCCAACCATTATCCCGCCCCCAGCAAGGCAACTTGCGCAAGCGGCACCGACACCAAAACGCGATGCCGACTCAGCGTTAGCTGCCCCGGACCTCGGTGCTTTACGATACTCAGCAGACCTAGCCATCACCCGCGTTTCAGCCAGTGCACTGTCCCCTTTTCGACGATGTAGAGAGGTTGCGACAAAATGCGGGCCACAAACTCACGCACGGTGCCGAAGTCTATTCTGGGTGATGTAAATGGCTCAACGTCGTAAAACGAACAACTGCACGTCCTTGAATGTCATCCCGATGATGTCTTTAAGCTTGTGGCTGGTGCCCGGCTGGGTCTCCCGCATGGCGTTGACGGCGTGGTTCGGCACCCCGCCATCCGGTGCGCCCGGTGGCTGGGGCATAGCGTATCGGAGAACTATGGACGGGGAGTGGATCACAGAAATCTGGCGATGGACAGCCAACATCGAGGAAGGGGATGCGTTCAACAGTCGCCCCTGACGTCGTTCATAAAGAGTGCACAATCCGATCTTGTTGTTGCCGCAATCGAATCAACTCCAGTGAACGCCTCGGGTACCTTGAGGCCGGCGGTTTGACGAAGGAATCCGCGTTCACCGCGGCCGATGTCGCATCAGGAGCAAATTACCGAAATCGATCCTGATTCATTTCCGCGTGCACGGTAGGTGCGCGACGTTCCGAAAAGGTGCTGGAGGTGGCGTGTTGCCTGGCCTGCCTCGCCACATCCCCAAGCCCCTCTATTGGAATCGCTCGTGCCCGTTCGACAAATGCGCAGAGCGCATTGACCAACCTCAACTGCTCAGGGTCTTTGGGCTTAGCGGTCAGGAGTGCAGGATTAGCAACCAGCACAGCCACGCCCTGAGCGCGTGAAATGGCCACGTTCAACCGATTGAGGCTGTACAGAAATTCCATTCCGCGGGGGACGTTCTCCGGCCTAGACGCCGCCATACTGTAGATAACCACCGGTGCCTCTTGCCCTTGGAATTTGTCGACCGTGCCCACACGGGCACCAGGCAATCGGGCCTTCAAATAGGAGACATGAGCATTAAAAGGTGCGACGACCAACACGTCGGCCCATGACAAAGCGCGCGTGGTACCCGCTTGGTCCGTCCAAGACTTTCCTATCAGGGACTCGACGATCACGGCGACCGCATCGGTTTCTTCGACAGACGCGGTACGATTACCCTCGTGGGCCACAGGGACAAAGACTAGGCCCGCCTGTAGCCAAGGCGGAGCATGAAGCGCTTGTCGTCGGCATGCGTCATGCGACCGGAGTTTCCCTTCATACGCAACGGCGGAGATGTACTCGGTGATGGCGGGATGCATCCGATAGGTGATGTCGAGGAATATGCCGACATCATCGGGCACGGTGTCATGCGGTCCCAGGATATATTCTAAGACAGAGACATCAACGCCAGGCGGATGGTGTCCCTGAGTGGGTTGACGCAGCTGCTGGGGATCCCCAAGCAAAATGATGGACCGTGCCGCCCGACTGGCAGCAAGCGCATCCGCTAACGAGAACTGTCCCGCTTCGTCAATAACGAGAACGTCGAGCGCCTCGTGCCATTCCGAACGGGCAAAGAGCCACGCCGTCCCGGCGACAACCTGAACACGCCCATCTCGGAACCGGTGCCAGACACCATATGCTTTAGGTTCCACAAAGACGTTGGCAGACTGGGACCCCTGCGAGAGCGCCGAGACTTTTTGCGCCACCGCTAGGGGAACATCCCGGCTTTGTGCCCTGCCAATAACCTCGTCCACCAGATGTGTGATGACCTGGTGGCTTAGGGCGGTAATACCGACCCGCAATCCCGCTTCGACTAGATCCACGATGATCTGGGCCCCAGTAAAAGTTTTTCCCGATCCCGGCGGTCCTTGAATCGGCAGAACATCGTGGTTCAGTGTGAGGGCTATGCGACGGGCCGCATCTGCGGCGCTTTCGCCGCGCCTCCGCAACCGGTACCCCGAAACAGGGTCCGGCGCCGACGGAGGAATCCTCATCAGAAGGTGGCGCATCGCGCCGTAGGGTCCAGGACCTAGCATACCGTGCTGATGGACAGAACGTGCTAAGTCACGCAAGGCATCTTTCAACACCTGTTTATCGAAAGGTTTGGGAGGTATGAGCGAGTGGGGCACGGCAATGCCGGAGCGCAATCGAATGGCAATGCGACGGGAAGCGGGATCCACGTACGAAACCGTGCCCACGACCTGCTTGGTTGCAGGGTTGACCGGACGGTCTTCCGCTTTGATCTTGTGTTCCTGGGGCGGGTACTCGAAGAGACTCCCGTATGCGTTGAATCCCACTAGTCGAAGCCCTGCCAGCGTCTCCGGGCTCTCCAGCAATTCGTGATCATCTAGCGCCAGATTCTCAAAGTATCGCCACCATTGGGACCGGTCTTCCCGGCGATGCCACTGCAGCAATTGGGCAAGGAGCCAGATGGCTTTTTGATCGGTGGTCCAATCCTGTGAATTAGACGGCAAAGGGGCTGTAAGGTCTGCCACCAGACGGGACACTTGGTCTTCATCCGCCGCGACCGCATCCGGGGCTTCTCCGGCGGAAACTTTAGGGTCGTCCACCATCGCACCATGCACACGACGGTCGTGCTTTAAGGTCCACAGCCACCTAGACAATTGCCAAGTAGATAGGCAATCATCGCGATTATAGTCGGCGATGGCTTCAAGAATACGCGCGTCTCGTGTCTGTTTCCAGCGGTTATAGGCAACAATACTGGTCGCCGCGTTCGTGACTTCTCCTGCCCGTTTTTGCCGGTACAACGGTTCCAATGCTTTGATAGAATAGCTTTCACTCGAAATACGCAGCGATTGGCGCACAATTTGATAGAGGTCGACCAGAATGCCGGCACGCAGCAATCGATCGACCGCCACCTCCCGGGTTCCGTAGCGGCCCATAAGACGCTTCAGCGCAGCGGGTTCATAACCGGCATAGTGATAAATATGCATCGCGGGATACCGGTCCAGTCGAGCCATGACACGGTCTATGAATTCTTCAAAGATTTGCCGTTCTTCAGTTGGTGTGTGAGCCCACAACGCGTGAAAGACCGGCTCATCTTTTCCGTCCGTCCAGTCGGCCCAGCCAAACAGATATTCCAGGGGACCGTCTTCGGTCAACGGATCGCCTTCCAAGTCAAAAAACATATCCCCCGGAGACGGCGGAGGTAACAACGCGAGGCCACGGCCCGGCACCACTGGCAGAAGGTCGGTGATCAGGGAGTCGGTCTCACGCCCACGAAGTTGCAGGAGCGCCTGCTGTTTGAGGCGTTGGAGTGTCTCTCCGCCTATGCCAGGGACCGTCACCCTGGGGGTTTGCGCCAACGCGGTGACGGTTGTGATACCCACTCGCCCAAGTTTCGCTATTTGGGACCGCGTAATGTCGGCCACATACCAAAGATGATCATCCGCCCGCCGACGTTCTTCACACAGAGCCAACCAGGTGCAATCATCGCATGCGGCCACTGGTTCGGGATAGGTTGTGGGCGGATTCTCCATCCAATGCTGGAAGCGTACCTGGGAGAGACGGACAAAGGAGCTAGCCGCGTTCATCGAATATAATCGGGTGGTACCGTTGCCCAAATATAGACGCACGGTCGGATCCACCCCTTGCAGGGAGGCTAACAACAGTGCGTACACCGTCGCCTGAATCACGGCGGAGGTCCGGGCATGGTAGGCTAATTTGGCTTCCGCGACGTCATACCGATAACCACCGAGGAGCGACGGCTCATCAACCCGCACGAGAAAGTCCGGTATTCCCATCCAGGGTGCACTCCACAAAAACGGGTGATATAAAACGCGATCCCCCCGATGCAAGACTTCGAGGGTAGCAGTTCGGCGGTCTTCCAATGTCGCATCGAGGGAGAAGCCCGCAGCAAGGTCACTGAAAGGGCCGTATGTTTGTGCCAACCGGTCGCGAACGGCCTGTTCGTGGGCTTGGCCAAGGCGGCTGAGCATGTCGCGGGCCGGGTCATCTGTCAAAGGTGGGGCAATTTGTCCACTGCGTGCCATCCAAGTCAGGACGGTACGATGCTCGCATTCCAAAAAAGAAATGAGGTCGGATGCAGTCAAAACAACTGGTTCATCACTGTTTGACATAACCCAACCCCATTTCCACCCTGTTCATGGGAAAAGCGTATAACGGGTTGAGGCAAAAATCAAACGCCCGTCCACTGCTGGGTTCCTTGTGAGGATCTTCTGATGCGTCACAAATCCGCATCAGAAATTTCACCACATTATGTCTGGTAGCCATATGTCGATAGTCGCCGATCTCTGGAGCCCTTGCTCCTACAGCGACTTAGGTCGACTTCCTGAGTCTCCCCACGGATAAATCCGGGGAGCCCGGTCTCCTGTTGGCTCTCCCAGGCTTTCGGGTCGCCCCTACACCATCCCGGGCGTCACTCAACATTCTTCGGCATCCCGTGCTTACTATCCCGGTCACAGACGAGCCGCTCCGACCCTCTCGGGTGTTCTTGCACTGCAAGACTCTCGCGGCTTCTTCGTGCTCGCAAGCCCATCTGCAGAAGTGACTCCACTTCCGATTTCCGAAGGAATCCGCTTACAAGAATAGTCTCGCTCAAAAGCCGGTACTCTTCAAGATTTTGGCCCTAACGGCCAACGGGCTGATATCCTCAGACCTGAAGGTTGGGGCTTTACGCCTGATTTTGGTAAATAAGGTAACGGCATTGCACTTTGTAAATATTTGGTTAGAGAAAAACTCCTGAACCGCCGATACACCACGTCCACAGGTCCATACGGCGATAAGCGCGTTTGTCCACACATTCCGCCGATCACACAACCGCGTCCCGTTCTGGGTGCTTCTAGCGTTTAGCCGTAAAGCCTCCATCGACGACGAAATCCGTACCCATGACAAAGGCGGGACTATCCAACGCCAGCCAAGTCGCCACCTGTGCAATTTCTTCCGCTTCACCGAATCGAGGCACCAGCGCCGAATGCGCGACCTCATATCGCTCCTGATCGTGTTCTGCACCATCCAAAATCCGTTGGTTCATCGCCGTCCAAACAGCCCCCGGCGCAATCACATTGACGCGCACCTGATCGCACGCCAGATCGTTGGCCAAACATCGGGCGTACGCATGCAATCCCGCTTTCATCACACTGTATGCTCCCTGCGAAGGCAACGGGCGTAACGCGTTCACCGACCCGAGGAAGATCATATGGCGCCTCCATGGAACATCGTCGGGAACCTCTCTCCACAGACGTGCCATCTCATTGCACACGCAAATAGTCCCCAACAAATTCACACGGGCTAAAACATCCCAAAGTTGGGCCGGGGTGTCGGTAACGGTCATAGCCCGGGTAATCGCCGCTGACAAAAACAGGTATGACGGTACCCCGGTAGTTTCGGCCAGATGTCTTACTGTCGCTTCCACCTCTATCGCCGGTTGAGACAAATCCAAACGCGCAAATTCATGACCCTGCTGTTTTTTCATGAGCAGGCCCTCAGCCTCATCGTTTGACAACGCCAATGCGCTGACGCCACGGGCCTTCATCATCGTTACGATGCTCAATCCAATTCCCGATGTGCCGCCGATAATCCAGGATTGCATAGTTCCTCCCTAGCGATTGTTTACCCCATCCACGCATTTTTTGCAGGCTTTATAGCCTATCGTACCAAGGTTTACGGGTTTTCACCTTAGTTTTGATATCATGACGATAGTCATGTGGTCAACTGTTAGGAGCCGAGGAGCTTGGCTGGGCAAAACCTCCGCAGTCAAGCATACGGAAAAATTTGTCCTATTTCCAGGCCCGACTATCTGGAACATTTAACGGCCCCACGATCAGAAAGAAGCTTGAAGATGTCCATAGGTGAGAACACGCGCCTACCAGATGAACAATCGATCGACGGCCAATGCTGGTCGCCCGCGGCGACGGTGTTCACCGGTCCAGCGAATCCACAGCCAATAGGCCGACCGAATTAGTTCGAACCAATCCTTTACCTGATCAATTCATAGCGCGGACATCTCCACGAGCTAGTGCTCGAATCACCCCGGGGACCGGCATGCCATCCTTCGCTCATTGACCACGGCTGCCATCATTAAAGAGGCACGCCATTAGGCGTCACTCACTCCACACCCCGAATCCTGTGGCAACTCTTGATCGACATTAAAGCTGGTCAGTACCGTCGGAGTCACGCCCGCCTCCATCAGTTGTCGTGCCACTTCGACCCAAATCCAGTTGACCAGTCCCGCCCCAACCATGGTCGAAGTGGGAAACATGGGCTGCGCCAGGCCTTCAATATAGTATCCGGCATCACCTAACACCCCCCCATTATCAATAACCTCGTCGGCAATATCGTTTAGCCGCTGATGCGACACACTTCGAGGCGTCACCGCCAGCGCATGCGTTAACGACATCAGCGCGATCACGCTTGCACCCTGTAACTTGGCCGCTGCGGCCAACTCGACAATAAGAGGGTTACGACCAGAGTTTGAAATGAGCCACAACAGATCACCTGCTTCAAAGTGCACCCGATCCAAGATGGTTCGTGATATTCCCGGCGTCTGCTCCAAGACCGACGAGCGTTCGGCATCCTCATGCAGCATCAGACTCGGCTCCCAGATCGGGCTCACAATGGTAAGACCACCCGCCCGATAGTACATTTCCTCAACCAGCATATGCGAATGGCCGCTCCCAAACGCGTATACACGGTGACCTCGTAGATGCACCTCAACAATTTTTCGTGCGACCCGGGGCACCACTTCGCGATTGGCTACCCATGCCTTCATCCACGCCTCGTCAACATACCGAGCAATTCCATCCGCATTTGTCATCAACCATCGCTCCTTCGCCAATCACGGTTCCAGGCGAGATTTCCTACCACCTCGCGAACCCGGTCCATCCTATCGTTTCCGCATGATAGCAAGCTCGCCTTCGGCACAGACATCGCCATCTGTATTGGTTCTAACCTAGTGGCCAGCTTACGCAATTGCGGTAATCAAGGTCCCAATTCCCGAAGATACTCATCAACCGAACGACACGTCACGGCAGATGAAGGCACTAAGGGATGAAAAACCAATGAATCTACAACTAAGCGCCGATCTCCCCTCACGGTCACCTAAACATAAAGTCGTTCGTGGGGTCAGAAGACATCAACTTCATCGTCCTCTATCTGCAAACGGCAGTACACAATGTTTAAGCGCTGCCAGGTATACGTCAGCAAAAGCGACGACCCGACCGCGATAACAGCAGGATACGAATACTCTCCCGGGGTGTTTTCTAGTGTCCTTACCAATTGCCACGTATCCCCGCGGTCTCTGCTAGACATCACGCATAAGGGCGTGCGCGATGGCGACCCGGACGTATCGCTCACAGGGTTCAATACTAAATAGATAGTGCGCCCGATGAGGGCCGCATCGATGCCACTATTGTTATGCGGCACGCATAAGGGCTTTGCCAGCGACCACTGCCGGCCCGCATCAATTGAACGGCTACGGTAGACAAAGCCTTCGGTACTCCGTAAAAAGGCAATCACCTCACCGGAATCATAAATTAAACTCGGTTGTATAATCCCCTCCGCACCAAACTGCTCTGCGCCACTCAGTACGTCATAGTTCATGGGGATCGAGACGAGCGACCAGGTCGCGCCAGCGTCCTGTGAACGGTCTACGAAAGCCTCCCAGCGTTGGACGCGGCTTTGAGGAGACAAAAACTGTTCACTCGAACCCGGCGCCAAAATCGTCCCGTCGGGCAATTCCAACGGCTTATTTTTGCTGGGACCGCGTCCGCCGATGTTTCCCGCCACCAGCTCCTTCGGTATACTCCAGTTGACACCGTCATCATTCGATACCCTAACCATAGTTTTCCAAGACCGCGTGTCAAACCCTACTTTATAAAAGAGGAAAAGCGTTCCCGACCGCGACCGGAACAAAACCGGATTCCAATGCGGCAGATTCGATGAATCAGCCAAAAGAACGGGATCGTGCCAGTGTCCTGAAACACATCGCGCCCCCCAAATCGCGGTGTCGGCTGCTCCTTCTTCACTGCCCGCGAACCACGCGACCAAAATATCCCCAGACGGCAGTTGGACCAAAGTCGAGGCGTGACAGCTATAAGACGCAAGGGGACTGGGGATAAGGAAGTGCCTACTAGTAACCACCGCCGTTGGTCCGAGCCGTTTTTGCACTGCATGTTCACCCTTTTTGCCAATGTTTAAGAAACGCGAAGGAAACCTGCCTAAATACTATTCCCACCTCTAACACACAGGCATCTAGGCGTTGGACGGCCATCGCCAGCGAGCACCACCAGTGCCAATGCACACAATGTCACCCACAACGTCCCCTCTATGCCATACGCCGTTATCCGGTAGTCCCGGTCAAATTGATACCTTCCATGAAGTGGCGTTGTCCCACGAAAAACAACACCAATACGGGTACAATAACCATGACATTCGCAGCCATTAGTTCCGGCCATAAGGTCAGATGCTTGCCTTGGAAGGTAGCCAGTCCGAGCATCAGCGTATATTTCGCAGGGTTCGTCAAATAAACTAAGGGGCCGAAGAAGTCCGTCCAATTCCAAACGACATTCAGCAATAGCACCACTAAAATTGCGGGTTTAGACATCGGCATCACGATGTTGGCAAAAATCCGCAATTCACTCGCCCCATCAATTCGTGCAGCATCAATCAGTGATTTGGGCTGTCGCATAAAGAACTGGCGAAACAAGAAGATGCTAAACGCACTGCCAAACAAGTTAGGAAGAATCAGCGGATAAAACGTGTCAATCAAATGCAGATGAAAGAATATCACATATAACGGAATAATTGTAATCCACACAGGAATAAACATATGCGTCATAACCACGATGAACACAGAATTGCGCCCACGCCATTCCAAATGCGCCAGTCCATACGCCACAAACGATGAGCTCACCAACGTACCTAACACGGACGGGACGGTGATAATCATCGTATTTAGCGCGTCATGAAAAAACGGAAAATAGCGTAAGGCCCGAAGGTAGTTAGCCCACAAGAATACTTTAGGTATCCACGATGCGCTGCTGAAAATACTATTCTCACTGCGCAAGGAAATCGAAATAACCCACAGGAACGGCAAAATGAAGATAAGGGCCAAGCCGACCAATACTCCCGTCACAATGGCAATCTTAGCTATGCGACGTGTTTTCCCGCCTCCACGACTAATCGGGACTGGGCGCGCCTGCGGCACCATTTGTCTCACCCTGCTTTCTTAAAACCCGCGACGCAATCACGAGCACTAGTTATTGTAGAACACGACACGCCGAGACACCCAAAAGGCAAACAAGGTGAGTGCCAGAATAACAACAAACAAAAGCCAAGCCAAGCTTGACGCATACCCAATATCTAAATAGGAAAAGGCGTTTTGAAACACGTCCAACGGATAAAGCATCGTCGCATTCATAGGCCCGCCCTTTGTCATGAGATAGGGTTGGGTAAAGGTCTGCATGCTCCATACGAGATTGATAATGCCGTTAAACAACACGATCGGCGACAGCATCGGCAACGTGACATTCACAAACGACCGCCAGGTCCCAGCTCCGTCCATCATCGCTTGTTCATACAAAAACCGCGGGATGTCCTGCAGTCCGGCAAGGTAAATGATGACGGTCGTCCCAATGCCCCAAACACTCATAAGAATCAGCCCCGGCATTGCCCAGGTCGTTGATTGCAACCAGAGTGGCTGTGGCACGTGAAGAAAGCGTAGGGCATCGTTAATTAGTCCTCCATATGGGTTGAGTAAGGCAATCCAAATAATGGAGGCCGCTACCGTGGGTACCATCGTCGGCAAATAGAACACCGTCCGCAAAACCCCACGTCCTGGAACACCTTTCACGTTCAACAACAAGGCAATACCCAACGCCACGATGAGCTGCAGCGGCACCGACCCTAACGAGTAATACAAGGAATTCCACAGAGAGTCCCAAGCCAAAGGGTCGTGAAGCAAGGCAATCCAATTATTAAGGCCAATCCATTGCGGAGGCGTCCCTAAATCATAGGAGGTAAAACTGTAGTACAGAGACACCCCCATGGGGATCACAGTGAAGACGGTAAAGCCGATGAGCCATGGCGCAAGAAAAAAAAGGATGCTGCGCCGCACGCGCCAGCGTTGGCGCGTGCGCGGTGCAGCATTACTGGCAACTATGGTCTGATCGCCCGACTTAACATGGAAAAGAGCCACCACCTACCACCCCGGATGAGTTAAATCGAACTGTTTTTGATACTGAGAGATGTTGCTCTGCAGGGCAGCCAATCCTGCGGCAGGCGTTACTTTCCCGGTGAGAATCTCTTCTTCATAGGTAGGTCGCGTATTCTCCCAGTACGAATACACCGGGGTCACCGATACATCCGGCGCATGGTTCCCGGCATTGTGCAGTTCCTTCAGCCACGGTTGCAAGACAGGATTGTCCTTATAAAACGAGGATGTCGGTGAACTCGCAGAAATTGCCGGATCAAGATTTTCTGCTTTGGAATTCAGGTAGTTATTAGCATACGATTCATCCATCCAGACCAAAAACTCCACAGAGGCGCGCTGATTGGTAATCCGGCGCGGCAACACGTAGAAGTTTCCCGGCGAAACATACGTCAGAGAGCCCGGCTTGTGACCCGGTCCCACCGGCACGGGAGCCACACCATAATCAAGGTGCGGCGCTTCCGCCTGAATTTCCCCCGGTACCCACTCCCCACCCAACTCCATTGCCTCTTGCCCAGTGAAAAAGGGATTGCCAAATTTAGCCGCACTCACAAATGCACTCGCCTCGTTATAGCCCCCCTGCATCTTATACAGCGTCACCAAGGCCTTAAACGCAGCGATATTCTGAGGCGTATCCACCGTAAAGGTCTGCGTCTTGTCATTGAACCATTCGCCCCCGAAATACTTTGTCCATAAACCATTGGACCAGCGTTGCGAGGGAATGAGCCCCGCTTGAACAATTTTCCCGCCGCGTATAATCGTCAGCTTCTTAACATCCTTCTCTAATTGTGCAATAGTCTGAGGCGGATCATTGGGGTTCAGCCCGGCTTTGGCAAAGAGCTTCTTGTTGTATAGCAACATGGGTTCGTCCACCTCTTGCGGCAATCCATAAATGCGTCCATCATGTTTCATGGCGTCTTCAATTGGCGTGTAATAGGCTGGCAAGTGCAAGTGATAGGCTCTGATGTATTTGTTCAGTGGTTGCGTGAGGTTGTCGGCTGCCCACACCATGATGTGGCCGTACCCGCTAGTCATAACCACGTTAGGCGCACTGCCTGAGGCCATAGCTGTGGTATATTTGACATAGCTATCCGCCTGCGATACCGATTCCGCCTTGACAATGATCCCCTTATGAGTCTTCTCAAATTGCTTGACCAAGAAATTAATAGCATAGGCCGGTTCGTTATAATACCACATTGTGATCGTTACCGATTTGGTTGAACCCGCCGCCTTGGCACTTGCAGCCATGGCGCTACTTCCCGCTACAATTCCCGACAACGTTAAAGCGCCCACCATGGACATCGCCATAACCTTAGATCTCATTATTTATCCTCCTACAATAGTCTTTTCTATCGGGCAAGCAGTGAGGTGCCCTGCGCCCTGCCATCGCCGCCTACCACCCGACTCGCAGATGATCATACCCTGTTTTCTAGGAAACTTTTATCTCTAAAGGATGAAGCTTTCAGTCTTGTTTCGGATACTATAACCCGTCCTGATACACTAGTCAATATATTTGCACGGATATGCGATATCACCCGAGGGGTTGACCCGTTTCCTTAAAGGTCTAGACATATAGCATGCACCTGCCTAAAATGAGGCGAAGAATCACAGTGGCCAAATTTGATAGGAATGGAGGTGCCCGCGGGTGAGTCGTCCTCACGATGGGGCGTGGCCCCCGCCTAGTTGGGAGCGTCTGGAGCAAGTCGACGCCGTGTACTACGAAAACGAATACAACACGCTTAAGCTGACGTCAGGTGCTGAAGTCATCGAGCTCTCCTTGCTGCGCTTAGGCGGCATGCGCCTTTGCTGGATCCCCGAAGGCGCAGAACTCCTTCCAACGGGTATTCTTGACGAGGCGCAAATCAGGCGTGCGCCGTTAGCGCTAGAGAAAGTCTCAAACGGGTGGGTCGCCGCCACCAACCAAGATCGCACGGTTTACATTCAGGAACATCCGTTTATCATCACTTTTTACGTCAATGGACGAATAGCGTGGCAATCTGCAGCCAATGCCATTGGTCGTGCCGGCGCAAGTGTCTGGGGTCAAGTTCCGCTTTTACCCGCGGATCGTGTCTACGGATTGGGTGAGAAAACTGGATGCTTCAACAAACGACCGGGACGTTGGCAACAATGGACAACGGATGCATATCTTCACACCCCTAGCGCAGATCCTCTCTATCTCAGTATTCCTTGGGTCATTGTGCACCGCGGTCAACAAAATGTCGGAATCTTTTTTGCCAATTCCCATCGAACGTATTTTGACGTAGGCTCTACTGACCCAAACATGCTCTGTATGGGGGCCGACGGAGGCGCACTAGATCTCTTTATCTGTCCGGGCACCCTACCTCAGATCCTTGAACAATACACCGCCATCACAGGTCGCATACCCCTTCCCCCCATCTATGCACTGGGGTTTCAGCAAAGTCGTTACAGCTACAAGTCCGCCGCGGAAGTACTGAGCGTAGCAGAAAAATTCCGTGAATTGGATCTCCCTTGCGACTTACTCTATCTCGACATCGACTACATGAACGGTTATCGCGTGTTCACCTGGGATCCACAAAGATTTCCAACTCCCGCCGACATGTTGCAGCAGTTAGCGAACTTGGCAATCGGGGTTGTGACGATTATCGACCCCGGGATCAAAGTGGACCCTAGCTATTCGATATACCAAAGTGGTCAGGTCGGACAGCATTTCTTGCGCTATCGCAACGGTGTTGAATTTCACAGCCAGGTCTGGCCCGGAGAATGCGCCTTTCCGGACTTTGCACAATCACGCACTAGAACCTGGTGGGCAAGCCAACATCAACCATTAATTGCCGATGGTGTGGCTGGAATTTGGAATGACATGAATGAGCCCGCGTGGAGCGTAGCAGACGGCGCGCCTTACGGTCTAGATAGCGATGCTGATGTGGTGCATCACCACGACGGCCAGGTTTATACCCATAGCGCCGTCCACAATCTGTATGGGCTATGGGAGGCCGAAGCCACCTTTTCGGCTTTGGCCGCAGAACTGCCCGAATCGGCGGGGCCGAACGGCGAAATTATTCGACGGCGTCCTTTCATTTTAAGCCGGTCCGGATTTTCAGGCATTCAACGCTATGCCGCAGTCTGGACCGGGGACAATTGCAGCTGGTGGGAACACCTGGCGTTGGCAATTCCCATGTGCCTCAATCTCGGGTTGTCTGGAATCCCTTTTGTAGGTGCCGATGTCGGCGGGTTCCAGTATAATGCCACTCCTGAACTGTACACTCGCTGGCTGCAAATGGCCATCTTTTTTCCCTTGTTGCGGGCTCATAGTGCAAATGACACCAATCCGCACGAACCCTGGTCGTTTGGCATAGATACCCTTAACATTGTAAGAACCTATCTCCATTATCGATATCGCATGCTGCCATACTGGTATTCGCTATTTTACGAGTCGTCGCAAACCGGCGCGCCGGTGATGCGTCCGTTAGTTTGGGATTATCCAACGTGCGCTGTGGCCACGGAGCGTGCTGACGACCAATTTCTCGTAGGACCTTTCCTCTTGGTGGCCCCCATTTTACATGCCGGACATCGTCAACGTTCCGTCGCAATTTTGCCTGGCACCTGGCATGACGTGTGGACAGGGCAAGAGATCATTGGGCCCCAAACGATTGTCGCCGATGCCCCATTAGAGCGTATTCCGCTTTATGTGCGTTCAGGCAGCATCATTCCGTTGGGCCCCAGGGTTCGTTCCACGCGGGACTGGCCCGTTCCTGGCATTCCCAAAGAGTACTTTGTAACACGCGGCGCTGGTCACTTCCGCGTGTACGCCGATGACGGTCAAACCACGCGCTACCAATCTGGAGACTATTGCCTCATTGATGTGACGGTCAAAACGTCCAACAAGGAGACTATCCTTACTTGGCTTCCTCTGGAGCGCTTCGCCCAGGCTGACGGTCGCTATACCGTCCACGTAGGGTATTACGCTACACCACCGCTTCAAATTCGTAGTCGCGACCAAATCTTAGCGCGGGTCCAAGAAAATCCGGATATTGGACAGTGGGCCTGGAATTCAGCGACGCAGCGCATAACTGTCGTAGCGCAGGCATCCCTAACACAATCTGACCCGCTGACAGTCCGCATTGAGGACTAAGACATGATTCTTTTGTTTCAAATGGATGTTGAAGAAACCTTTGCATACACGAAGGGCGACCGTCCAAGGCATGCGCCATCGCGCAAAAAATCTGGTGTGGTGCGGAGCCGAACGGCTTTCGACGCTAACATCTCACGGACAAGGGGACCCGGAAATTTTCGCATACATCGGTAGGAGGTAATCAAGATGAAGCCCGAATTAATAATTGAGAAAGCGGAGAATCGCCTGACGGAACTGTCAGGCTCTCTCATTGACAAGCGACAAACAATCCCAATGTGGTGGTTTAAACCCGGTCCCCTGACGGACGCCCCCCACCTGAGCCATATTTTCGAACGTAAGCCTCTCATGTTAGGAGAAGATTGGCAGGGCCTTGAAGGAATCGCTTGGATGTGGACGACCGTCTCTGTTCCTTTAGAATGGCAGCCACTGCACGAGACGTTATGGTTAGGATTGCAAGTGGGTCGTGAAGCACTTGTTTACAAAGAAGGAAGCCCCTGGGAGAGCATTGCCCCTGGCAGGGATGTGATTCGCCTATCCGAACCCCGTCACAATCAGACGGAATGGTTTTTGAGCGTCCAAATTAGCGATCCCCCCGAAGGATGGGATGTTCCGCGGTCACGCCCAGGATTGCTCCGCTCCGAACTTTTCACCGTGAATCGCGACTGCTGGCACGTGTACCATATGCTCAAGTGGGCCCTTGATTTGGTCAATGCCGTGGAGTCCGACAATTTGCGGCAATGGATACTCCGCCAAATTGATAGAGTGCTTGAACAGTTGCAGTTTGAAGAATCTCACGGCATTGATGTGCAAGGAGCCATTGAAGTGCTTTCGCACTGGGGTATCGAAGGTCAGCAAAGGTTTGGCAAAGACGGACGGTTAATTGCCTTAGGGCATGCTCATATTGACTATGCCTGGCTATGGCCGATATCAGAAACTCGCCGAAAAATCGCTCGCTCCTTTGCCAACGTGTTAAGGCTGTTTGAAGAAGACGAGCAGTTTGTATTTGGGCACTCCAGCCCAGCCATGTATGAAGTGATCGAACAAGACCATCCCACATTATTCAGGCAGATCGCTCAGCGAGTTCAGGAAGGTCGGTGGGAACCACTCGGTGCCTTTTGGGTGGAGTCGGATTGCAACCTCATTGGGGCCGAATCAATGGTTCGGCACGTCTTGCTAACGCAGCAATTTTATGAAACCCATTTTGGAATCCGCGCCGAGGTCGCATGGTTTCCCGATACGTTCGGATTCAATGCGATTATGCCGCAGATCCTCTACCAGGGAGGAATTCGTGGGTTCGTGACCGCAAAGTTTTCGTACAACCAGTCTAATCGCTTCCCGCATAGCGCCTTTTGGTGGGAGGGTGTTGACGGAAGTCGGGTCAAGAGCTACCTCGTTCTCAATCCCGGCAGTGACTACAACGGCGAAATGACGCCAGCAGATCTCAAACGCTGTTGGTCCCATTACGCAGATCACTTGGAGCGAAGTTGCGCCCTATATCCTTTCGGCTGGGGAGATGGCGGAGGCGGACCCGATCGACTGATGTTGGCCAGCGCCACGGTCGCTAACCAAATGCCGGACATCCCCTATGTAGAATTTGGTCGGGTAGACCGCTTTTTAGCAGAGCTTAATGAGGCGACGTTGCCGGTGTGGAAAGGCGACCTCTACTTGGAGCGACACCGCGGAACCTATACCACTCAGTCGTGGATCAAGGCCGCCAATCAAGAGGTTGAGCATCTCTTGCGGCGCGCCGAGTTGTGGTCTGTCGTCGCAAGGACATTAAAGGGGCTGGCCTATCCTGCCGACACGTTTGCTCAACTGTGGAAGAAAGTGCTGATTAACCAGTTTCACGACATTTTGCCGGGTTCATCCATTCGGGATGTCTACGATGAGGCCCGCCGCGATTACGATGACATTCGTGAGTCGGCAACGGCCATCCAACGCAAGTGCTTTCAAATTCTGACGGAGGACCATGCTGATCTTAGCAGCGATTCCCAGCACCTTGCCTCTTCCTCCCCAGCCGATTCCCGCACATTATGGGTCTTCAACAGCTTGGCATGTATACGCGCGCAGGAATTGATACGCCTGCCCCAGGAGCTTGAAAATGCCGGCCTTAAAGGTGACGACGGACATCTATTGCCCAGTCAACAGGTAGTAGACGAATCGGGCCACAGTGAAATGTGGGTTCGGGTCAATGACATCCCCGCCGTCGGCTGGACCCGTTATGAGATTGTGGACAAGCCGAATTCTGCACCGATAATGGGCTCCGCCCCGCTGTATCTCTCGACATCTGCCCATGGATTTGAGAATGCCTGGATTCGAGTGGCCTTTGGCCCCGGCTTAACCATTACGTCGTATTTTGATAAGCAGTTAAAACGCGAGTTGGTTGGACCCGGCCAAGGGCTTAACCAAATCCGCGCCTTTGAAGACTGGCCCATTAGTAGTGAAGCCTGGGACATCGACGCCTATTATCTTCAGCACGAACGTCCCGTGGATTTAGAACCATGGCATTGGGTGGTGCAAGGACCGCTCTGGAGCCGCGCGCAAGCCACGGTACGCGTTCAAAATATTCCCCTAGCTGTCAGTGTTACTGTCTATGCCCATGGTCCCCAACTGGACATTGACATCACCGGCCACTGGATGGGTCATCGTATCTTGTTAAAGGCATGGTTCCCAGTTTTGTTAAAATCCCAACACATTAAAATTGGCAATGGTCTGGGATTTTTGGAGCGGCCTTGGAATCACAATACGTCATGGGAACAATCACGGTTTGAAGTCCCCGTGCACAGTTGGGTCGCAATCAGCGAGGGTAACACCACCTTTGCGCTCCTGACCGGATCGAAATTCGGGTTGGGAATCCATGAGCAAGCGCTCTCGCTGAGCCTCTTGAAAACCCCAACCTACCCTGACCCGAGTGCCGATCAAGGTCCGTTTCACGTGCGGTACAGCCTGCAATTTTTGGCCGAGCCCAACCCCATTCCCCACATCGTTGATCGTGCCGCCTGTTTTGAAGAACCAGTCCTCACAGTAATGTCCCGATTTCGTCAAGCCAGTATACCTGGACATGCTTCATTTTTATCCCTGGAGCCTCAAAATGCCGGCATCACACTACAAGCCCTCAAGCAATCTGAAGACGGCCAAGCCATCATTGTCCGCTTGGCGGAACATGCCGGCAGCACGCATCACCATGTCACAATGAGATGGTTGAAAGCCCCCAACCACTGTGTGCCCACGAATTTACTGGAAGAACCTGGGGAGGAAGCTCCAGACGTGATTAAACCCTTTCAGTTACGTTCATATCGATGTGATTAAAAGTATTGGGCATTCTCTGCGCTTCGACCGGATCACGGGGAATCGTCTTTAGGCTTAAACCGGACATGGTTCCCCCGCCGTAGTCGAGGTTACACTTCTGAATCAACAACACGAGAGTGTGTGTACCAGCAAGTAGCGTCCCTAAAGCAATTTTAACTGCGATCTGTTCAAATCATTGGCATGTTGGTTGAGTCCTTCCGCGTCAGCGACGAGTTATATTTTCTCCCAATCCTCTCGGCGCTGGCGACCAACACCATTGCGGTGGAACATATCACACCAGCCCGCACAGATTTGGTGCACCTTCTATATGAATGCTCCTTATGAATGCTCCTTAATTTCTTCCGGTGCTATTCGGGAAGTCGGCCCAGACGGGATTGAATTTCTTCGGGTACGGTGGCCAGATAGGACAAAAAGCGAG
>PXYV01000002.1 GCA_003023745.1 Sulfobacillus acidophilus
GGTGTATAACGATAACGTCAATTCGCCCATGATGCGAGATTGGCTTGGGAAGGTGGTGGATAAGGACGATCTCACGCGGCATGACAAATGGTTGTGTATGATGATGCCGCGACTGAAGCTATTACGCGAATTGCTCACGGTTGACGGGTTTATCTTTGTGTCCATTGACCACAATGAAATTGCCCATTTACGTCCTCTTCTGGACGAGATCTTTGGACCAGAAAACCATCGCAACACGGTGGCTGTTCGTCGTGGGATAAAGAATGTGCAAGCGCAGTTTGCAAATGTGAGGTCACTCGCGGTTGGGCATGAGTATGTTCTTATGTACTCGAAGAACCCGGACATCCGTCTGCCGAAATTAGGTCATGTGCTTGAGGAAACAAGCTCAGGGAAATGGGATACGTTTTGGCGAGGAACTGACCGTCCCACTATGCGTTATTCTTTCTTTGGGCAAAATCCTGAGAGCGGTCAGTGGCGTTGGGAAGAGAAACGGGCTAAAAAGGCGAAGCAAAACTATGAAGAGTTTTTGCAGGTTCACAAGGAGACTGGGATAAGCCTTGATGAATACTATCTCTATCATTTGCAAGCTACGAACGAGAAACTTGACTTTGTGCGTCTAAACGAAGAGAACGTCGTGCAATACTACGTGCCACCACGTGACCTACGTTTGATGAGTGACAATTGGATGGACATTAGTATTAACGGAAACTTGACTTCGTTTGAAACCGAGAAGAGTGTTACGTTGGTGCAGCGAATTGTCGAATGGATCTGCCCAGATGGCAAGGAAATTATATTGGATTCCTTTGCCGGTTCAGGGACAACGGCCCATGCCGTACTGGCCGCTAATGCTAAAGATAGCGGTCATCGGCGCTTTATTTTGGTCGAAATGGAGGACTATGTCGACACCATTACCGCCGAACGGGTGCGGCGCGTGATTCAAGGGGTTCCTTCGGCTAAAGACGAGGCTCTCCGGAAAGGCTTAGGTGGAACCTTTTCGTATTTTGAACTCGGCCAACCGATTGATCCGGAGGGCTTGCTGTCCGGCGACGCCTTGCCCACCTATGCCGAACTGGCGCGGTATGTGTTCTACACGGCGACCGGCGAACCCTTTCAGGCTGACCGCCTCGATGAACCCCGATGGTTCATCGGGGAAAGTCGGGAATATGAGGTCTACCTGCTTTATCGGCCCGATCTTGACGCGTTGAAGTCGTTGGCGTTGACCTTGGAATTCGCGCAAGCGCTGGGGCGACCCACCACGCCGAAAAGGCGGTTGGTGTTCGCGCCGGCGAATTTTCTCCCGGAGACCTATCTGGAGGAATATCGAATTGAGTATGCCCAACTTCCCTATGACATTTATCGGAATCGGCGGTGATGGCGGATGATGCCGCTCAAAAACTACCAGCATCGGGCCTTAGCGGTCATTGACCAGTATTTGCAGGCCTTAAGTGACTGGCGAGACAAGGCTTTAAACCTGCCCGAGGATGTGCGGAGCGCGGTGGATTTTCCGGGGAAAGCCTGGGAAGCGGTGGGGGGCCGGCAACCCTATCACGCCAAACGGACAGGGACCGGGGAGCCGTTGCCCCATTTTTGTCTCAAGGTGCCGACCGGTGGGGGCAAAACCTATTTGGCCGTGCAGACCATTGATCGGATTCAGCAGCGGTATCTGCACCGGTTGACCGGGCTCGTGTTGTGGATTGTGCCGACCCAGCAAATTTATCGGCAAACCCTGGCCCATTTGCGGGATCGCCACCACCCCTACCGGCAGTTTTTGGACGTGGCGACGGGCGGACGCGTGATGGTGGTCGAGAAAACCGATCGGTTCACGCCAGACGATGTCGCGACGCGCCTAGTCGTTGTGCTCCTGATGTTGCCGTCGGCCAACCGGCGGGATAAAGAGACTTTGAAGCTCTTTCAAGATGCGAGCGGTTTTGACGCCTTCTTCCCTGCCGAAGGGGATTACCCGGCTCATGAGCAGTTGCTGCAACGCTGGCCCAATCTGGATTATTTCGGCGACGAGACCAGGTGGTTCGGCCGACAGGTGAAGACCTCGTTAGGGAATGTACTCCGCATTTCACAACCCGTCATCATTGTGGACGAAGGGCAAAAGGCCTACAGTGCGTCGGCGCAAGACACGATTCGCGGCTTCAACCCGGCCCTCATTGTCGAATTGTCAGCAACCCCGCCCAAGGGCAGCAATATTCTTGTGGACATTCGGGGGCGTGATCTGGACCAAGAAGAGATGATTAAACTCGATTTGCATGTGACCAATCGGGCGAGCGCCCGGTGGCAGGATACACTCGCCGACAGTGTGGCCTGGCGGGATGCCTTGGAAGAGGAGGCCGTTAAGTACGAAGCCCGAACCGGGATTTATATTCGTCCGATTAGCCTCATTCAGGTGGAGCGGACGGGTAAAGATCAAGTCGATGCGGGTTACATTCATGCGGAGCATGTCAAACAGGCCTTGATGGACATTCACGGGGTGCCCGAAGATCACATCGCCATCAAGTCCAGTGAGCAAGATGATATTGAAGGCATTGACCTCCTCGCGAAGGATTGTCCCATTCGGTACATCATTACGAAGCAGGCCTTGCAAGAGGGATGGGATTGCCCCTTTGCATATGTCTTAACGGTACTGACCAACCCGTCCTCTCAAACGGCGCTCACCCAATTAGTCGGCCGCATTTTGCGCCAGCCGTATGCCAAGAAAACCGGGGTGTCAGCCCTCGATGAAAGCTACGTGTTCTGTTTTCAACGCCAAGCTTCGGAACTGGCCCAGTCGATTAAAGCAGGGCTAGAAGACGAAGGGCTCGGAGATTTAGCTCATAGCGTCGCGTTATCCGATCGGGACGGGCCTGCTGCGGGCCCGCCGCGGACCGTGGGCATTCGCGAGCGCTTTCGGCGTTTTGAGGGCAAAGTGTATCTCCCACGGTTTGTGATCACGGAGGAGGGTCGCGAAGAGGAGTTGCAGTACGAGATGGACCTGGTGCAGCGAATCCGGTGGGAGCACCTGCGGCTGGACCGTCTGGATACTCTCGTCTTAGGCACCCCTTCGTCGGTGGATTGGGAGGTAGCCTATGGCTATGCGGAGACGGCCGAGACGGTGGTGGAGCGCGAACACCGGGAGTATGAGGCCGCCCACCGCGCCATTAACTCTCTCTTTCTCACGCGCCGGTTAGAGCATCTGGTGCCGAATCCGTGGGTCGCCCGCGACATTGTGAATCGGGCTATCGACCGGTTACGAGTCCGGTACGATGAGGCCGTTATTGCGGCGAACCAGGTGTTCCTCGCGCAGGAACTGGAAAATCTGGTGGAGGCGGAGCGCGATCGGCTGACCGAGGCCATTTTTCGCGAGCTCATCCAACAGGGCAAATTGCGCCTCGTGTTGATGACCGGTCGCGCGTATCGGGTACCGAGTCGTATCACCATTCCCCGCGACGTCCAAAAACCCTTGCTTCATGCTACCGGTCGCACGGTGCAGATGAGTCTGTTTGACGACCCGGTGCCCGCCGAATGGTTTAATCCCACTTTGGAAGCGCCGGTGGCGTTGTGCCTGGATTCTCAGGAAAAGTTGCTCTTTTGGTATCGCAACCTCGTCGGCCGCGATTACTTCTCGGTGCAAGGGTGGCGCAAAAACCGTATCTGGGCCGATTTTATTGCAGCGAAGCGCTCCGAGCATCACCCGGACGATTACGACACGATTTATGTCCTGGAAACCAAAGGAGACCAACTCGCGGGCAACCTGGATACGCAATACAAAAAGCAGGTGTTTGCCTTGTGCAACGAACTCGGAAAAAAGATCACGTGGACGGAACTGGGATTGGAATTTCCCAACCGTCAGGTGCAGTTTCAGGTGGTGATGGAAGATGAGTGGGAACGGGTGATTAATGAATTATTTGCATGAAATACTGAGGAATGGTTTGATGCGGTCTGTCCACGGAGGAAGGGTCACGTCGTAGAGACTTATTGGGAGGAATTCGTAATGGCCGTGACGTGGCAACTGGGTTTTGTGTTGCCCAACTTACAGGTTCCTTTGACGGTAAACGACCTCTCGGGATTTGTGGCGCTAGCGAGTTACCGCGATTCCCGAGTGACAGATATTCGACAAAATCAACGCGGTGCCGATAAGTTTCTCGACGGGTTTCGAGACGTATACGGGGCACAGCAACAACCGGGGTCCATAATATGGCGAGACGATATATGCCAAGATCGCCTGTCGCTCAAAACCTTCGTGGATTTTCGTAACATTGTGGCCCTTGCCGCGATATTGCCAGGATGGGCCGGTCTGGAACCACGCCGGCCAGTGACCCCGAAAAATCCTCTGTGGTCGGACGCATTTGACTTCCACCCAGGCCGGTTAAATAGTGAGGGAGCCATTGAGATTTACAATCCCGCCCAGACAGTCTTTTCTCACCCGCAGACTCCATTTATAGGAATGCCTGCGCCCCATGTACCTGTTTACCATGACAGTTTTATGCTCGATTGGCCTCTGCTGGCAAACCTACTTCAAACATGGGACCACCTGTATCTTCGACCGGACAACGAGACGAATGCGAAAAAGTATGAGCCATTATTTCGGTCCCTTGAAATGGCCTACCGGGCTCTCTCAGTGCCTATCCATAACGAGGGTACAATATACGATTTCGGGACCTCTCTGGCGTTATGGGTAAGTGCGCTAGAGATTTTAGCTCATCCTGATCCAATCGACAAAAAGCAAAAAGTCGATTTATGGCATGTCCTCGAAGTGTTAGCGCGGGCTCAATGGAACGATGAGCGCCTAAAGAAGCAGGAGTTCTGCGTCACCTATCGAAGGCAGCAACGACCAGCGACATTTGTCCAATATCTTTATGACCTCATCTATCGTGCCCGTAACACATTTTTGCATGGTAACCCTATTGAAAAGACAGACTGGCAGTTTACCCGAGGGGATGTGTCAACGCCGATTGGGAACCTAGCGCCGGTCATCTACCGGACGGCCCTTATGTGTTATTTAGGGTGGGATATGAACCGCGAGTTGGCAGAACGTATGGCGCACGTGGTGACGTATCACCAGGAATGGGCTCCGGAGTTTCAGCTAGACAATATTCTAATCGTTTCAGTGAACCAAATGTACGAAGACGCTTTCTTAACACTTCTATCGACATAAAGGCAGTGAAGCTTACCGAATGACTGAAATAGTCGAGCCGATTTGACCCAATGCGCGAGTGACGAAAGGAGTTCGGAATTACTTGCACCGCTCCCGCAACCCGACCGGCTTTGTCCGCCAACACCCGGACACGAAGCTCAAGTGCCTGCAGGGCATCGTCAAATTCCCGGAACCGGGCTGGCCGGGTCTGTGAAAGGAGCGCATCGCGTGCCCAAACGCCCCAAAGAACCCCATGCCAAAGACCCGCGGAAGCTCGCGTCCGGCCGGTGGCAGGCGCGTGTGACGTATTACGATCCCGAAACCGGCAAACGCCACGAAACGAGCGCCACGTTTGCGACCGAGCGGGAAGCGAAAAAGTGGAGCCGGGAACAAGAAATGGCCTACCGTGCCAACCCCCATCGAACACCGGCCGACCAGACCTTAGCGGAATTCTTTGCGGACTGGCTAAAAACGGTCGAAGCGCGCGGACTCGCGGCCAAGACCGTCCGCGACTACCGGCAAATGGCGGCGCATCCGCTCAACGCGTTTGGGCACAAGGCTCTCAACAAGGTCACTCCCTGGGATATTCAGCAACTCTACACCGCCATGGCCGAATCCCACAGCTCCCGGACCATCAATTATGTGCATACGGTGCTCAAACGGGCCCTGGCCGACGCGGTGGATTGGGGGCTCATCGTCAGTAATCCCGCCGCCAAGGCGAAAGCCCCGCGGGGGCAACGCCAACCGGTGGAGATTTTGACGCCCGACGAAGCGCGGCAATTGCTCGACGCGACGCGGGGCACGCGATGGCATACGCTGTGGGCCTTGATGTTGCATACCGGGCTCCGGCCCGGCGAGGCGATTGCGATTCGCTGGCAGGATATTCAATGGGATGCACAGACACTTCGGGTTATGCAAGCGGTGAGTGGCGATGGGAGTCGCAAAATCTTGGGGCCGACCAAAACGGAACGGAGCACCCGGCCCATTGCGCTGGGATCCCACATGATGGCGTTGCTGCGCGCTTGGCAGGCCGAACAGGCGCTGCAGCGGGAAGTGGCTGGCACCCAATGGGAAGATCATGATCTCGTGTTTTGCACTCGCACGGGCAGCTTGCTCAGCCCACGCAATGTCGCCCGGGCCTTCAAACAGGATCTGCAGCGCGCGGGACTCCCGACCACCTTGCACCCGCATTGCCTGCGGCACACGATGGCGTCCCATTGGCTCGCGGCGGGCCAATCCATTAAGGTGGTCAGCGAACGGTTAGGCCATACGAGTGTGGCGTTCACGTTGCAAACGTATGCGCATCTCTTGCCCACTCAACAAGCCGCAGCCGCCGAGGCCATGGACCGCTGGTTGCTCGACGAACCATCCCCACGACATCCCCACGAAAAATGAAAACGGTGATTTTTTGTGGTATCGCCTGAAACCCATGAAAAGCGAAAACCGCACAACCACGCGAAAATTTGGCATTCCTGCCAACCCCTGATTTCTCCTGAAATGTCCCCTCCGCTGATTTATAATCAGCAGACCATCTTTTCGGGGGCGTCCTCTCACGCGTTAGAGCCCGGACGGTTCATTCAATGCCAAACGGTCGGATTTTTACCCGGCAAACTGCTGATCATGGAGCTCAGCATTTATCGTCAAGCGGGTCAGCAGCAGTGGGTCCAAGTCGGCCACACCGGGAAATAACGTTCCCCGCATAATCACTTGTTGAGAAAATGGGCTACCCACCATCTCTTCGAGAGAGGCTCCTGATTTTCATTGGCATGAACAATGCTTTCTATTCTGACATTAAAACCGGGAATGCACCAGGGTCGGATCAGTTCGCCACGCCGGCAGGATTGGCTATCCGCACCCAAGTCCTGCCGTTGTTTGTGCTTTGCACCGTGACCGACTTCTTCGGATAGATGACCGCAGTCACGTCCAAAGTACCATTTGCTTTGCGCGTGATTACGGGCGCAGCAGAGCCGCTGGGTTCTCCGACTTCCGGTACGTCGGCGTTTGTCCACTGCACTCCGCCGTCGGTGGTGTACTGAATTTCAATGGTTTGACCGAAGGCGGATGCCTCGGCAACAATCCCGTCATTAGCATTCCAAAAATGCAGGGCGGGAGCGCCGACCACGCCCAAGAAGTTATGGCTGCCGGTGAAGGTGGTATAGTCGGCCAATGTCCAAGAATGTCCACCATCAATCGTGCGAAAGAGCGCAAACTCTTCTTGGGCGGTAGCAGGGTTGCCTCCAATGACAATCCAACGGTCGCGAGCGTTAAGCTGATCGTCGGCAAACGCAAGGTACTTATGCACGGCGCGGGCGTGCGACTGCATGAAGTGAACGATATCCGTCGGGGTTGCCACGGGCGGTGACTTTAGCGTTTTAATCGCCGCCAGAAGTTGATCCCTTTGGCTTGCCGGCACCGTGACGGAAAGCGCCTCATCGTACCCCTTGTCGGTCAGCTCAAAGACCTGGCACATGACCTGATGTCCCGGAGAATCATCGATTTCTGCACTGAAGTAGTGCGTCTTTGCCAGAGGGGTAGGTACCACTGAAGGACCGCTCGTGGGTCCTAAACTTGGCAAAAGAGCAGACCCATATTGGCTCACCGCCAAATTCGTTTGCAATTTGATCTGGTGGCCTACGCGCCAGGAATCGGGCACCGTCATCGAGAATGGGCCGTCCGTGACCCGATGAGTCGGAGTTGGCCGATTGGCATGCCTTAACGTCACTCGTGATGTAGGCTTGCCATATTCTGAACGCGCTGACGCATGATTGGCCGCACCGGGGGCCATGGTGAAAGCGACTACGCTTGCCGTTGCCAGCATTCCGATGAGTGGGGACGGCATGGAGGTGTCCTCCTTGGTGTGAGCCAGATCTTATAAGAGCAGGGTATACGCCCGTCTAAGATAACGTGGGAAACTGGGCAACGGTTACATCCTAGATTTTTAGTGAGGAACTAACTGAAATTGACGAGATGGATATACCCAGGCAAGATTCGCTCCATCGGAATGTCAGCGGATGCATGAGAACGGTCGGCTGCTACACGATGACAAAAGTTTGATACCATGTGGCGGGGAGGGCTCAACATGGTGTACGTGGGTGTGGCCTTAAATGAATCGGCGCAGTATACGTTAAAACAGCGGATTGGGGATGAGCACATCTGTTTTGGGCCTATTCCGGGCGACGAAGACGAACCGTGGCCCCAAGAGCTTTGCCGTTGTGAGGTGTTAATGCTATGGGGATCTCGTGTGACTGAGACTTTACTCGAACGATTGCCGCATGTCCGGTGGATTCACAGTGTGTCGGCCGGGGTAGACTCGGTTCCTTTTGCCCGTTTGCAGGAGCGAGGGATCTTGCTTTCCAATTCGCGCGGGTTGCATGGAAGACCCATTTCCGAGCAAATCATGGGTACTTTGATCGCATTCAGCCGCGGGTTACATGTGTTCTGGAGAAATCAACAAGCGCATCGATGGGATCGATCCTATGCGGTCGACGAACTGACCAGGAAAACACTATTGATCGTGGGTGCGGGGTCAATTGGACGCGAGCTGGCGCGTAAGGCCAAAGCATTCGATATGGTGGTTCGGGGTGTGCGTTCGTTCGCCGAGCCGTTGCCCTATTTTGATGCCGTCTACAGCGTGGAGGATCTGGAAGCGCTGTTGCCAGATGCTGACTTTGTGGTCGTGTTGACACCCCTCACGCCGAAGACATACCACATGATTTCGACTCGGCAGTTGTCGCGCATGAAACCTTCGGCCGTTTTGCTGAATTATGCGCGTGGCCCTGTCATCGACGAATCCGCGTTGGTGCAAGCGCTCAAAAGGCACCAGATTGGAGGTGCCAGTCTGGACGTTTTTGAAGCGGAGCCACTGTCTCCTGATAGTCCATTATGGACGTTAGACAATGTGCTGTTGACACCCCACACGGGTGGTTGGTCGCCGTATCAGGACGAGCGGGAAGTCACCCTGTTTATTGCCAATTGGGAAGCCTTTCAGCAGCATGAGCCGCTTCCCACGGCGGTCGATTTAGCACGTCGCTACTGATGCTGAAAATCATGGTGTGGCTGGGAGTGTGTCCAATTTACGCATAAAGATGGTCGACCTATAAGACCTGCCAGAATGCCGTGACGTTGATTACGGATGGTTTACTCTCCGGCAGTCCGCCATAATCGAAACCACTTAGACACGGGTGTGCGCCTGATCACAGTCTTAATGCTTGTGCGCGCAGAGGGATCGAGTCAAGAACGATAATTTCTTCAGGTCTGTCGGTTCGATGGGTTTTTCATGCGTAAGGGCATCTCATTCGCTACTCGAAGGCTTGGTCCACGACCTTTGCTAAAACGGCATTGGCCGATCGGCTTTCCATTGGACGGTAACCTTCAGGGGATTTTTGCCGTTGATTAGAAGAGTAATGTTGGTCGTTGGCGACATTGTTCGGTCGCGTTGTCGGCTTCGGGTAGGGCAAATATATTGCGGAGGAAGTGCGTCGTTATAGAGACGGTGTGATTCGGTCTTTTTTCTGCGCGCATTTGTCTACATGGTTTTGTGACTGCGTTTGACTCATCTTTGGGGTCTGTTTTGCCGGTTGTTTGCCGCAAGAACTCGAAGCCCTCAGCGCAGATTAATGGGGCATCATGGAGAGTAAGCGTTCGGGACGGCGCCTGGTGTTTATGTTCGCATTTATTGCTGCAGCCTTTCTGTTGATTGGGTGGCGGTTTTGGAACCTACAGATTGCCCATGGCAGTTATTATCATGGACTGGCGGAAAGTGATGAGTTGCGGGAGATCCCGTTATCCGCACCCCGCGGCAAAATTGTGGTCGCTAATGGAGTGACGATTGCAACTTCACGACCGCAATGGACACTATACGATTTAAGTTCGACTGGAACGTTGCCGCTTTCGGAGATACATCGCTTAGCACGATATCTGAATGAATCGTCCGCTTCGTTGCAACACACGATACAGTCGGCCCTAGCGGCCGATCCGGACTACGATCCGATCGTATTGGATGGCGATGTCACGGCAGCGCAAATGACCCTCATCGACGAAAACCTCTATCGTCTTCCTCACATTAAAATTCAAGCGATAGCCGAACGCTCCTATCCATATGGATCGATTATGGGCAATGTTATTGGCTATCTCGGACAACAGTCCGCGACAATCGAGGTTGGCATGGTTTGGTTTGGAGGAAGAATATAACCGCTATTTGACCGGAAACTCCGGTGGCGAGTACGCCGTGGTCAACCGGGAAGGCCAGCGCGTGAAAATCATCGGGCGACATGTGGCAACACCTGGTGACACGATTCATTTAACCATTAATTGGAATTTGGAGAAAACCGCCTATGATGCACTGGGCTATGTCATGCATGCGATGCGCCATGCCAATCACGAACTCACCGCATATGCGCCGACAGCCGATCAAGGCGGCGTCTTAGTCATGAATCCTAACAATGGCGACATTCTGGCGATTGCCAGTTTGCCAAGCTACAACCCTAACAAGCTGGTACCGGGGAATCCCGACTGTTCCAGCTATTACGAGCACTTACTGCATGAGTCGGTAAGCCCGTTTCCGGTGGTGCCTGTGAGCTGGCCGTTTTCGCCGGGGTCGACGTTTAAGCCGATTATGGCGGTCACCGCCCTTATGTCGCACGTGATCACGCCTACAGAGAAAATCTACGACCCCGGCTACTTCCCCCTCATTCCTAGTTTTCATAGTTGGGAATATCCCGATGCTTTCGGGTGGCTCAACATCGAACAAGCGATTGGACTATCCGACGACACGTTTTTCTACACTTTGGGGTACCGTATGGGTATTCACATCATGGATACGTGGATGAAGAAGTTCCTGCTGAATAAGCCGACGGGAATTGATCTTCACGGCGCGGTCACTCCGCCCTTGCCGAGCCCGCAGGAACTGGAAAAGACTCAACACGTGCCCTGGACAACAGGTCAAAATCTCAATACGGTGGTAGGCCAGGGACTCGACAGTTTCACGATGGTTAGTTTAGCTCGGGCTGATGCCGCAATCGCTAACGGCGGCACGCTCTACGAACCGCACTTAGTGTCGGAAATTACTACAGCGAGTGGACGGGTTGTCAAGAAATTTAAGCCTGTCGTGCAAGGGAGATTGGATGTGCCGCATTGGGTGATTCATACGGTACACGTGGGAATGGAGATGTCGGCGCAGGATCCTGATATTGCGCATACAGGAACCAGTGGCACGGGCTACGGTGCCATGGCAGGATTTCCGATCCCCGTAGCGACCAAGACCGGGACCGCGCAGGTGACAGGCCGGGCTAATAATGCGGTGTTTTTGACTTATGGTCCGATGCCACACCCGAAAATTATCATTTTAGTGTACATCAAAGGCGGCAATTGGGGGGCTGACTCGGGGTTTGTGGCCCGTGCGATTTACGATCAGTACTTTAAAGTTGACGACCCCTCGGCTCAAACGTTGTTTGATTACGTATACGGTGAGCCTTTTGCATGGCCGTTTGGCTACCATGCCAAAACCGCGAGTGGGGGCTCTCTCGTGACCGGAACCACTCAATACTGATGCTAGGCGACGATCCGTACGGACGCCCGTCGGGATCAACGGTCAATTCCGCCTGGTGATACACGGGAAGCACCTACACCATTTTCTGATCAAAATCCAGGTCGCGCCGTAGCAGGTAATCGGTCATCCGATGGGGGTACTGGTCATGCGCGGCGACGATCTTCGAAATCGTGCCTTGTTGGACGGTGCGGGCCCTGGAATCACCAGCCGCCTCCGCATGTTCGCGGACCTAGCGCGCCAGCAGCTTTGAACTGCAACTCGGGAGGAGCCCAGCCGACCTCGGTGGGTTTTGGCAGGCCCGGCCAATAATCCACGTCCGCGCTTCGGGCGTGATATGCCGGGGCCGCCCTCAGCATAGGCCAACAGCATCTGGGCCCGCCAGGCCCGGGTGTGTTTGGCGGTGCGGCTGCGAGCCGGATGGGTCAGGACGCTGCGGTCCGCCTCATTGAGAACCAACGCGGGCAGCCGTTGGGTATTAGCCATAAAGACAACCTCCTCCCGCGGTGCGCCGCTGCGTTCGCAATTCACCGCTGCAGCTCACACTTCAGCAACAGAAACTGGAACGATCGGCGATTTTTTGATCATCTCGATCCGCTTAGAATGATCACCCGGCAGTCCGATTAACCAGCTCACGGAAGGTCCGTCCCCCATCTCGAAAAGGTGCCCGCACAGCGCGCTCATAGATTGCTACGTCGGATCAAGGATGGTCACATCGAGCACCTGTGTCGGCCGCGCATCCGAAATGCCGCACCTTGGCCCGGCATTATCCCAGGCCCAAACTGTTAAGGTTACAACCGGCCGTCCGCTGTCGCGGCCCACACTGGCCCGTTAGGAAACTGATACTGTTCCAGCGAACGCAGCACGAGGTCAGCACTATATCCAGGAACTTCGGGTACTTGATAATGGCCGTTGGTGACCACTGCCGGATTAACGAAATGCTCATGCAAATGATCGACGTACTCGAGAGTCCGGTTCTCCAGTGACGCGCTAATCCCTATAAAGTCAAACATCGCCAAGTGCTGCACATATTCGGGCAGGCCAACGCCACCCGCGTGCGGGCACACGGGCACCTTGGCCTTGGCCGCCATAAGCATCACCGCCAAGACCTCATTGACGCCCGCTAATCGGCACGCGTCCACCTGGCAGAACTGAATGGCGTGTAATTGCAGTAACTCCTTAAACACGATGCGATTTTGGCAATGCTCCCCACCCGCTAATGCAACGGGTGCGACTTGTCCGGCAATAGTCTGATAACCGAGCACATCATCCGGACTAGTAGGTTCTTCCATCCACCATGGATCAAAAGGCTTGAAACGACGGATGGCCGAAATCGCTTCTTGAACATCCCATACCTGGTTGGCATCCAGCATCAGACGTCGGTCGGGACCAATTTCCTTACGCACCAAGGCAACCCGTCGTACGTCCTCTTCAATATCTCCGCCCACCTTGACCTTAAAGTGCGTCCATCCTTGGGCAATACCCGCTCGCACCAGCTGCTGAATTTGCGCATCGGAGTAGCCGTACCAGCCTGCGGACGTCGTATAGGCCGGGTATCCCGTCGCCAACAATTCACGTTCCCGTTGCGACCGCGTCGATGCTTGCTGTTGTAACAACTCAGTTGCCTCGTCTGGCGTAAGATAGTCCGTGATATAGCGAAAATCGATCGCCGAGACCAGCTCGCTCGGGGACATATCCGTCAGCAACTTCCATAACGGCTTTTTTTCTATCTTGGCATATAAGTCCCACACCGCATTAATGATGGCCGCCGCCGAGAGGTGAATCACCCCTTTTTCCGGCCCGAGCCAACGGAGTTGACTGTCGTTCGTCAACGACCGCGTAAAATCTTTCATGTTGTGGATGAGGTCCTGCACTTGCTGACCAACTACGAGCGACTTATAAGACAATATCCCCGCCACACATAATTCGTTGCCCCGTCCAATTGTAAACGTAAATCCATGGCCGGCTAAACCCAATGGGTCGTCAGTGCGTAAGACCACATAGGCCAAGGAATAATCTGGATCTTTATTCATCGCATCCGATCCAGCCCAATTCCGTGATGTAGGGAAACGCACATCGTAAACTTCCAAATCAATTATTCGCACGTCTGTCCTCCTGACCCTAGCGCTAATCACGGTTCGTCCCCAGGCAACCGGCCGCTTCAGGGTGAAATTCTTAAATCACCTCGCGACATTCTTCCATTAACCGTATTCACAATCGACCGCTTGACGCAATAGATGTTGCCCTAAAGCTCTCTTGGTTTCGGGCCCCGATCCCGCAGCTGGTGCAAGTCGACGCATTCCGCCCGGCCCGTCTGCGATGTGATAGCGACGGTGATTGGTCAGCGTATGCACAAAACCCAGCGTCCCTGGCGTTTCCAGTGCCGGGATTCCCTTCGAAACTTGTCCCAAGCATCTTCCAAGCGTTGTCGCTTCTAACAAACGGTTCATTTATCAATCACCGATGCGGATTATACCGCGCTCTTAGACACACCGGCGATGTGTCATAAGCCAGGTGGCATTGCCGCATCGGACGTTCGCCGGAATGTGACCGACTGTGCTTTTCCGTTCCACCAAACCTGCGTCTTCGGCGCATGTGAGGCGGCCACAATCATTCCACGGGAGAGTACCCATCGCGGACGGGGCAACACGCGAATGAGATCAACCGTGGATGGTTCCTCGAAAACGACGATATTCGCCGGTTGGCCCTCTGCAATGCCGTAATTGGGCAATCCCATCACCCGTGCCGCCGCCGTGGTAATGCTATCCCAAACCCAAGGCAATTCCTCACTACCCGTCAATTGTCCGATATGCGCCAGCATGGACGCCACAAAGAGTTGGCTAGCGGATCCCAACGGGTACCAGGGGTCGATAATAGAGTCATGCCCAGCCGCCACTGTCACCCCGGCCTGCAACAACTCCTTGACCCGAGTCATCCCGCGGCGCTTAGGATAGGTGTCAAATCTGCCCTGAAGTACGATATTATCGAGCGGATTGGCGACGATGTGAACATGTGCCTGAGCCAACATACGTACAATCTTGAAGGCATAGACATCACTATACGACCCTAGGGCTGTTGTGTGGCTGGCGGCTACCCGCCCAGCCAATGTCGACTGGCGTGTCAGATTGGCTACCGTCTCCAAGAACCGTGAATGGTCATCATCGGTCTCATCACAATGAATGTCAATCCCTTTACCGTATTGCTGAGCCAATCGAAAAACTAGCTCCACGTCGCGAATACCATCCTCGCGCGTCCATTCATAATGGGGAATGCCTCCGACTACGTCTGCACCCAACCGCAAGGATTCTTCGAGTAACTCGGGGCCATCGGGAAAACAATAAATCCCATCTTGCGGAAAAGCCACGATCTGAAGAGTTACCCAGTCTTTAATGTGTTCGCGAACTTCAATTAATGCTTTAAGAGCCGTTAGGTCAGGGTCGCAAATGTCCACGTGGGTGCGTATCGCCAACACTCCTTGACCCACATGCCACCGAATCGCCTCCTCAGCCCGTTTTATCACGTCGGCTTGGGTGAGGTACGGCTTGCGTTCACTCCACCGTTGAATGCCTTCCAATAGGGTGCCACTCCGGTTTGGCGCGGGAAAGCCTTCGGTCAACACCGCGTCTAGATGGATGTGCGGATCGACTAAGGGCGGGGTCACACGACCTCCTTCGGCATCTAAGACGAGACCCTGTGGCGCCATTGCCGGCGCAATCCCCGCGATGGTGCCTTGGTTAATGAAAATATCAACGGGCTCTTCGCCGTCTCGCAATCGGGCATGTTGAATCGTCATCGGCTGTTGGGACCCACTGATGGGGATCTGCATCTTATGCCTCACTTTCCTGGTCAGCGCTAATGTGTGTGTGAAGTGCTGATGCTCTCATCGCCCGCTGCCTCCACGGAATGTAAATGGCTAGGCTCACGACCGACCCCGCAATCAAGCTGAAGTCTCCACCCCCTACCCAACGGGTTAGAGGTCCCACAAACAAGGGATAGTCATTGACGAACAATAAGGCGGCGACGATCCCCGCCACAAACGCCACAAAGGCTTTCCAATTTGTCCCGTTTTTGTACCAGTATCGACCTGATGAATTGAACAAATCATGAGGAATGTACGGCCCCTTATCCAAGAAATAGTCAGCCACATAAATGGCAGTCCAAGGCGTTACCCAAACAATCATGAGTCCCAAGAAAGTCTCAAATCCCGATACGAAATTATAAATATACAACGCAAATAGCCCCATCAGCGCGACTAACACCATGTCAACGATAACCGTCTTATGGCGTTCCAGCGTAATCCCCAAAGACTGCAAGGCAAGGCCTGAAGTGTAAGCATTTAGCACATTGGCTGAAAACAATCCAATCATAATAATGAGCGCAAACGGAATTAAGAAACTGGCCGGCAAGGCCTTGGGCAAGTCGTTGACAGGGTCTGCCAGGCGAAAGCTTAATGACAGCATAACACCCACGGCAATCACGACGTTAGAGACGATTGCGAACCCCCAAAATACATTGCGAAAGAGTTGACTAGAGTTTGTGTCAGTGGGCAGATAGCGCGAGTATTCGGCTGAGAAATTGGCCCAACCGTACGGAGCGGATGAGACTAACAGCATAAGAGCAATAAGCCACGACCCGACGACATTCGTGCCAGCCAATGGTGCCACATGCTGAGAAAATCCAAATCGGAACAGGTCTCCGCGTACGATGAGTAAAATGATCATGACGGAAAATCCAATGGTCAACAGCGCCGACGTGTAACGCTGCAAATGCAAGATCGTGGCGTGGCCGAGCAGCGACCACAACAACGTGCCACCAATCATAACGGCCAGCGCGATGGCACTCAGCACATCGAAAGGCAGGGCATGTGCAAAAATTTTATTGACTACTACCACTAAAACAAGTACGCCTAGTACCGTATTTACGCCTTCCCATCCCACCGCCTCAATCCAGGTCAAAATGGTCGGAAGCCAGTTGCCACGTATGCCAAACACCGCACGACTGGTCGTCATCGTCGACGACCCATAGCGCGGACCATATAGGCTGGTCAGTGCAAATACCACAACAAATAAGTCCATCACCACAATTGCCAAAACGCACTGCCAAAAGTTCAGTCCGAGAAAGGGCAGGAGTCCGCCAATAATTAAATTCCCCATCGCAAAGTTGGCTGCTGCCCACGTATAGAATAGTTGCCGAGGATGTCCACTCCGGTCAGCCTCGCCAACAATATCAATTCCTCGTTTTTCGATTCGAAATACCTGGTTATCCGGCATATGACCTCTCCTTTCAGACAAACACCTTGAGCCCCCATCTTTTCCGTACGTTCGGTACCATTATCCATGCGTGCCAAAATCTCCTTTAGACAAACCGGATCATTTACCAGACTATTTTATACATATTGACTGGCAGGATGTTGTCCAATCTTCATGTGTCCATCAATATAAATAATAGTGCGCTTTCCGATGCCTGAAAGATAAATCAAGACTACCTGAATTTTGACGTCTGCCGGATATTTCGGGTCCAGCGTCGCGAGGAATTCGACGAATTCGGCGCTCCGGTGCCGAGGCCGGACCAGCCCGACGATTTCGCCCGACTCCAGGGCGATCCCGGCCAAGAGGCTGAGCGTACCCACCTGGCGTCGCACGGCATTTTGGCCACTGGCAACTGAAATAGGCCAACAGCACCTAGGCCCGCAGGACCCGGGTATGTTTGGCCGCGCGGGTGCGAGCCAGCTGGGTCAGGGTGCCGCGGTCCGCCGCGTTGAGCACCAACGCGGGCAGCCGTCAAACATTAGCCAAGGAGCCAACGGCCTCCCGGGGTTTTCTGAACGATACCGCATTCTTTCTATTGTGTCGCGAATCAAGAAATGCGTCTACTAGTGGGCGTGTGGATCTCTGAGCCTAAACTGCGTTCGTCCCACAAAGGATCTTTTCGAGTAAAAATCCGGCATGGACTTGCTGGGCTTAATTCCCCTCCAGTCGATGAGCAGATGGATTGACGGACGTCAGCGGAGCGGATGGACGTTCGTTTGGGCGCTTGAGTGCCGTCGCCAGCGTCTCGAGAACTTTGACAAAGCGAAAACATTCCTGCTTATTTAAGGGCGCAGTACAATAGGGCTGATAGTTTCTGTGCCGGACGCCAGGGCGGGTACGCGCGATAGGCCATTGCGTGTGTGGCCGGCCAACCTGTGGAAAGCATTGTGGATTGCGTTAGGCGGTGCAACCTGTCAGAACAAGGGGGCGTACCATGACTGATTTTGAATTTCCGCCAAGCTTTATATTTGGGGTGGCTACGGCAGCGTATCAGATTGAAGGGGCGGTCGGCGAGGACGGGAGAACTCCATCTCATTGGGATACCTTTTCGCATCAACGAGGAAATACATATCAAGGGGATACGGGAGACGTCGCATGCGATCATTACCACCGCTATGCGTCCGACGTGGGCCTTATGGCGGATTTGGGAGTTGACGCCTACCGCTTTTCCATTTCCTGGCCCCGGATCATTCCAGAGGCTAACGGGCAAATTAATCAACGGGGTCTCGATTTCTATCGCCGACTTTTGGACGAATTGGAACAACACCACATTCAACCGGCTGTGACACTATATCATTGGGATTTGCCGCAGTGGCTAGCGGACCGTGGAGGATGGATTAATCGCGATGTGGCCAAGTACTTTACTGATTATGCGGTCGCCGTCTTCCGTGCGTTGGGTGACCGGGTCCCGACTTGGATTACGCATAACGAGCCCTGGTGCAGCGCGTTTCTCGGATATGGCGAGGGGGAACACGCGCCAGGTCACCGCGACTGGCGTGAAGCCATCATTGCTTCTCATCACCTCTTGTTGTCACACGGGTGGGCCGTAGAGGCTTTTCGTGCGTTGGCACAGTCAGGACAGATTGGCATCACGCTTAATTTAACGGTCGTCGATGCGGCCACAGATGTCGAGGAAGATGCACAGGCGGCCCGCCGCAGTGATGGGTATTCCAACCGGTGGTTTTTAGACCCGATTTTCCGCGCTCATTATCCGCAGGACATGGTCGACCTCTTTAGCCGCTACGTGTCCTGGGAGGAACTTGTCCAACCGCCCGACCTGACCACGATTGCGGTCCCGATCGATTTCTTGGGCGTGAACTATTATACACGGTCGGTTGTTTATGACGATCCTGACGATAGCTGGTTACGGGTTGGACATCGTCGCGCACCATCCGGACAGATGACCGAAATGGGATGGGAAGTGCATCCTGACTCACTGTATCGGTTGCTGCGGCGTTTGCAGCAGGATTACACGACGTTACCACTATACATTACGGAAAATGGAGCTGCTTTTGCTGACGAGCTCACTGACGACGATCAGGTGCATGATGGACAGCGCGTGGAATTTCTGGAGCGTCATTTTGAGGCGGCGCATCGCTTTGTGGCGGAGGGCGGCAATCTAAAAGGCTATTATGTGTGGTCACTTATGGACAATTTCGAATGGGCGTTCGGGTACTCCAAGCGCTTTGGCCTCATTTATGTCGACTTTGCGACGCAACGGCGCATTTGGAAAGAGAGTGCCCGCTGGTATCAAAATTTTATCAAAAAGCGCCGTAACACCTCATCGTCGAACTAACCCTTGCCAAATTCGGACGTGAAGCGCCGGCGTTCACGCCTGGGGAAGATTAGTCCGTTGGTCCGTCAGAGGCAACTCCCTGGTTGGTTATGGAAAGAGGTGGTGGATTATCCGTGGGTTAAAGACATAACGGTATGGCGGCGATCCCACCGCAGAGCAGGCAGCTTTCCTGAATCGCGGTTCGGGATGTGCGGCATGCCTGCGTTCGGCTTAGCCGTACCGATTCAGGCGCATCACCCCCAAGTCCAGGGGATCACCCGCTTTCAGTTGGACAAACGTCTCACGGGTCTTAAGCAGCAATGGGCGTGGCGGCACGATGTCGCTTCACCACCCTAGTTGTGGGCTATCTCGATCCGACAAAAGCGCATGATCAACACGAACCGTCCCGTCCGCAGGCGGACAACGCGAGCCTAAACACACCCCCATCGTCTTCGACTCGTAGCCCAGGTGAGACAATTTCTTGCATGGAATGCCTCCCGATGACGCATATCGCGTGTCGGTGACCTGATTTCGTCCGCGAGCACGGCTCAAGTGGAGGTCGGCGCATGCGCCGTAAACATGACTAATGGCTGTTGGCATCAGGTCTTGACTGCGCTTCGGAGCAAGCAACCATGAATAACAGGTGCCGGTACTATCCTTCTCGCCACTGTCTGAGCGAACTAGGGGGTGGATCATGATGCTGGATTCGAATCGGATCCAAATCGTCGCGCATGGCGTCCAGTGCTTTGATTTGCGCAGAATACGCGGACCGTTACGCGCGATTAAACCGTAAGATATCGGGTGGAACCGATGCCCTACCTGTTGCACCTGTTTTCCGGAAGTGCTGCGAGGTGTCCTGAATTTAGGTGTGTCATTTGCTATGATGAAGACATCAGCCTTGCACCGGATGAATGCGATTGCGATGGGTGACGCGACGGATGGGACAATGGGATAGGAGTGATGGGGCCCATGTGGGGCAGGGTGAAAAAGTGCTTTGTGTGTCAAAAGAAAGCGATCGACCCTCGGCGATACGTATCGGACAACGGCGACGTGGTGGTCGTCTGCGCCCAGTGCGTCGAATATGCGGAACGGCGGGCCTTTCGCAAGGTCTGATGTGACTCGGACAGCGGTGAATTTGGACCAAGACTCCGTCTTGCTAGCCATAAGGAAAACGATGTCAGCGTTGCCGATTTCTCGAGCCTGTCAGGTGGCGTCCTGGTCGGGCGGCACGACTATAGAACGGAGACCTTCCTTACGACGGCAGACTGTCGCACGGGGTGAATAAGGGTGGTCATCGGCGGCAGAAAGCCGCGGGCGCGGGGGCGCCCTCTTTCGATGTATCCGGACGACCGAGATGCGGCGGGTCCAAGGGTCGTGGCAAAACGACCGAAGTGGTGCGTAGTGCGGGCTCGATGGGGTTTATATCGCGGGCCAACGTCTCGCCGCCTCAGGTGGTGGGCGTGAACGATTGCGCTGCTTTGGCTGTGACGCGCAAGACGCTGCGTGTACCGTTCGAGAACGGTTGTGGCGCGTTATCGTAGGGGGACCCTGCTCCGCCGCAAGACGGTCCGTGAAATACCCGGACCATCCGGCTAGCGAGCGGTGAGTCATGGGAGCGAGCCATCAAATTTTGGGGACATTTTGAATAGGTCGAGAGCATAGGCTGGACCACGCAGACACCCAGTTAGTGTCGGCCCTGTATACCTAGAGGTGCACGCCGGGCCGGGCAGATCCCCGATACTCTCCAACGGTGTTTGTGATTAGGCCTGGCCCGGTTGATATGCGAAAGACTCGGGAAATTTTTAATCACAGGGTTACTATGAGCCGTGGCCCTGGTGGTGATTTTTTGCCATGACCGATAATCCTTCATAAAAGAGATTGGCGGTTAAAAGCGCGGTAGTGGCTCCGGGAGCGTCGTAGGGCGGCGATACTTCTACAATGTCTAGCCCCACTAACCGTTTGCCGACCAAGGCACGGATGCACTGCAACGCCTCCCAACTTGTCAATCCCCCCACTTCGGGCGTGCCGGTTGCCATGGCATAGGCGGGGTCGACGACGTCGATGTCCCACGACACATAGAGCGGCTCGTCCGTCGGGAGCGCGTCCAATACGACGCGCATGGCCTCTGCCACCCCCTTTTCATGAAAATCCTTGATTGTCTGCAAGACGATCCCGTGACGGCCTGGGAACGCTAGGTCGTCGCGACTAAACTGCGGCCCGCGAATGCCTGCCTGAGCCACATGGTGCAAAAGCCCTTCTTCAAGACTACGTCTCAGCCAGGTGCCGTGCGTGTATTTTTGACCCCAGTATGCATCCCAAAAGTCAAAGTGGGAGTCAAAGTGAATGAGATTCATCGGGCCATAGACACGATGAAATTCTCTGAGCACGGGCAATGTAATCGAGTGGTCTCCGCCGCAAATTAAAGGAAGCGTGCCTTGGGCCAGGATGGGTTGCAATGTAGCGGCAATCGCCCCCGCCGTGTCTGCAAACGAACCGGGAATGACGTCGACGTCCCCGTAGTCCACCACATTGAACACGTCAAAGGGGCTCACGTCTAAGAACATATTATAGGGGCGCAAGAGCCGCGAGTTTTCGCGGACGGCTTGCGGCCCCATACGGGCACCGCTGCGAAAGGTGGTGCCATCATCAAACGGAATTCCGATAAAGACCACATCAATGTCATGCAAATCGCGGTCGTACGGCAGCCGCGCGTACGTGCTGATTTGTGTAAACCGCGGTGAAACTAAGGCATCGAGCGGCTGAATGTTGCGTCGTTGTATCATTCCAACGTCACCCTTATCAATGTGATGTTATGACTCTTCCAAACCAAGTCGGGAAAAGGCGTCCTCGACGACATCCAAGTGCGACTTGCTGCGGGTGGTGAAAAGAAATTGCGCAGCGGCCACGACGAGGACTAGGAGACTGAAGAGGGCTGGATAGATAAAGGGAAAGCTTACCGGAAAGAATGTGTAAAAGATGCCAAGCACGATAGTGGCCAATGATAGGATGGGGAGCAACACGTGTACTGCCCAGCGGACGATATTTTTTCTCCAGGCATAGATGGGCAGTGCGATATTTCCCAAGATGTGGCCCAGAAATTCACCCATGGTAGCCAGTAAAATAAGGACAATGTAGCCGGTGCTGGGACCCCAAATGATGGCGGCGATAAGTCCCAGTATTGCGGCGACTACTCCAATCCACACAACGGAAACGTATGGCGTTAGATATGTCGGGTGAGTCTTTCCGAGCGCTCGAGGTAGCAGTCGAGCTTGACCCATGGTCATAAGAAGCCGGCTTACGACGATGCTGGCAGCCATGTTGACGCCTACCAGACTATTAATGACAAACAGCGCCAGAATAAGTTCCGGCACTTGCCCAAGATAGTGTTGAACGACGGTAAGTCCGGGAATACTGGCCGAGGCAAAGCTTCCCATGCGGCGATAGCCCCAACCGACCGTAAAGGCATAGGATACCAGGACAAACAATGCGACCACTAAGACCGTTGACCAGATCAGCGCTTTGCGAATGGTTTGGTGAGGTGCGCGCGACTCGCGACCCAAATAAACTGTGGCCGTGGAACCTGACATGCCGAACGCGGCCACCAACAGGCCGATGGCGAATCCTCCCAATCCTCCGGCTGCTAAGTGGGGGTTGTACACCGCCCAGGTGTTGTGGGTCCCAGGTGAAAAAATGATGACCAGACTGATGACAATCAATAGCAGAATTTCTACGAGGGCCACAAATATGGCATAATTCAGCGATGTTTTGATACCGAGGTAGGTAAGAATCGTGGATGGCACGATTAAGAGCACAGATAGGGGAACCCACAGCCAAGTGGCAGGATGGGCCACCCCAAGGACAGGCAACAGCGACGATACGAGAATACCAAAGAAAATTGCGTTGGCCGGAATCAGGGCAATATAGTAAACGACGTAGGATAAGCCCGCTAAATAACCCCATAGCGCTCCAGCGCCCTTGGACACAAAATAGGAGACGCCACTGGCGCTCGCTAGCCGCTGGCTAAATTGAAACGGAGTGTTAACCCATAAAACTACGACCACAATGCCGATGAGGTACGCGAGCGGAAGTGCTCCCAGCGCATAGGAGGCTGCCGCCGTCATCGCCACGGTCGTCGATGCAAGCGGACCGTTGGCGACAAGGCCCTGCGAAAATACCTGAAAGAAGCCGACCGTATTATCTGCCAATCCACTGGAAGATGCGGGTCGAGACGAGGATCGGATGGCCACAACTGTTCCCTCCTCACAGGAAAGTAAAAACATGGGCAGGTTTCTTAAGTGATATTCACCAATGAGTGCAGATAGTCAATCAGCGAGAAGACTTCGCCAAAAAATGTTACAATCCTTCCTATGCACAGAGGATACAGAAAATTGTGTGGGTTTGTCCCAATCTAAAGGCGGCAGCGTGTCATCGGTTGTCAGGCGCAAGCGTTAAGGCACTGCTATCTGAAGAAAGAAGACGTTTATCGATGGATAGAACGGGGCGCCAGGGCTCTCATTTTTGTTGAGAGCCTCAAACTTCGCTGACTTAGAGCGAGGGAAGAATTTACACCCTACCAAAGGGGATCGTTTTCTTCCGCTGGACGACCATTTTTATTATGCTTGTATTCAACCTACCAAGCGCGCGCTTGAACATTGCGGGATCCCCACGTAAGTGCCCGAAAGACCCCGTCTCAATGAGTAGCGGCGGTAAAGCGGTGACGCTGTGGCGTCAGGTTCTCATAAGCCACTACCCGGAAAACTTTCTAAATGGTGGCCTACTCCGTTTTTTCCGCCGGGGGTGACGCCTACCGGTAATAGATCGACGCCGTCGGGAATGTTCAAATAACCCGGTGCTGAGCCCGGCGTGCCAGTATGCCCATATTGCCAGACGATTTGGTTTGTTTTGGGATTAATCACGATAACCCGATCATTATAGTCGTCGTTCAATAGGATAAAGCCATTTGGCAGCATCACGGCGAGCGAGGGATGGTTGAGTCGGCCCGGCCCGCTAAGCACATGGTACGACCAGACGACCCGGCCTTTTGGGGTCATTTCGACAATGGCCCCCGGATTGGTATAAAAGGCGACGATAATGTTCCCATTAGGCGTGATATTGGCGTCGGACGGATAGTAAAACTGGCTGGGGAAATGCAGCGTATATTGAATTTGATTGTGCCGGTTGAGCAAAATCGCATCATTGCCATTAATCTGGGTGACCAACATGCCACCATGGGGCGCCGGGAAATCGCCGTTGGGAGCCGAATAGGCAATAGGGGGGTCGTTGGCGGCTACCCCGGTTTTCCCATATTGTTTTAGTATGTGGTGGGTCCGGCGCGAGATGAAGAGAATGCGATCGTTTTTGATATCGGCGACCGTAATGATATCGGTTCCCTGGTGTGTCAATAAAAAGGCGTCGTCAGGGGTGTTGAGGTAACCGGGTGCACTGCCGGGTTCACCGGCGTGACCATAATTCCACACCACCTGGCGCGTCTTAAAATTGATGATGGAAATGACGTCGTTGCCTTCTTGATTCGTAATAATTTCGTCAAAGTGCGGTCCAAAGAAGACATCGTCGTCGTCGCGAATGGCCGAAGGCTGTCCTGGCTTAGGATATTGCCAAACAATTTTCTTCTGGGGATTGACGAGCAAGATGCGGTTGTTGGCGGAATCGGCGATTAACACATCGCCAGGCAAAACCTTGCTGGCAGCCGATGCATGCCATGGGATATTTGGCCGGGATTGAGAGAGGTCATGGTGTCGGTGCTGGACAGACAGAGATGCTCCTCGACTCGCTTGCGATGAAGATGCGACGCCACACCCGCCCACAGTGAGCACAGTGCAGATTGATAGGGCCAGGACGACTGATTGTGCAGACACGGCGAAATCTCTCCTTATAGGGTGCTGTCATTAAAGGTTGATCATAGACTGGACGTGTAAGGAACAAGGAAGACAACAGGGTAGGGGGATCAGTTTCGGCATGGATTGTGGTGCTGTCGAACCGGGAGGTTATGCGCCTAGAAAGTCTTTGCGGCGACTGGCATAATAATTGTAGGGGTCCGGGCATTGTACTGCGCGGAGATATCTGAATCCAGTGCCGTCGTTGGCATAGACGGCGAGTTCGTGAAATACGGCCGAGGGGCACCGAAATCGTACCCACTCAAGCGGTTTCGCGGCATGGTGATGGGATGCAGATCAGCGACGCGAAGGCGTGGTCTGGGTGGGTGCATATCTGTCAATGCGGATGGAGCGTGTATCCCCTGTGTGATGAAGGTGTTGCTATATCGTGTCAAAGGGAGGATTTATGCGACTTCGGGAATTAGGGATCACCGTGGGGCGATTTGCCACTGGGCAGCAAAATGCCATTACCGATGTGCCGGGGGTTCAGGTGGGCCACGCATCTTGGCAAATTGATCAACCCACGGTGCAACGAACTGGGGTAACTGTGATTTTTCCCCGCGACGACGTCTATCAAAAACCTTGCTATGCGGCAACCGACGTGCTCAACGGATTTGGAGAAATGACGGGACGAACCACGATTGACGAATGGGGGGTTTTGGCTAGCCCCATTGTTTTAACGAACACGCGCAGTGTCGGACAAGGCTACGAAGCGGTGTTTGAACACTTTTTCCAGACTCCAGGGAATCGTACTGCAGACAACTCCATTCCGCTTCCGGTGGTGGCCGAGTGCGACGACAGTTTTCTAAACGATAATCGCCAGGCGACTCCGCCACACGTGTTCCTGGAGGCTTGGTCCAGTGCTGGAGGCGGAATGGTCAAAGAGGGAGCGGTTGGTGCTGGCACGGGCATGCACTTGTTTGGTTATAAGGGCGGTATTGGCACGGCCTCTCGCCGCATTGCCATTGAAGATGCTATCTACACCATTGGGGTACTCGTCAACACCAATTTTGGCCGCTCTGAGCAAATCCGTCTGGTGGCCGGCCTTGATGCGAAAAGACCTGGGCAGGATATTCGTAAAGATGGTTCATGCATCGGTGTGCTCGCCACCGATGCGCCAGTCTGGCCGCATGAATTGAAGCGATTGGCGCGTAGGATGGGTTTGGGACTGGGTCGCACGGGATCTGTCGGCAATGACACCAGCGGCGAACTCTTTTTAGCGTTTAGCACAGCGCGACCCGACCACTATGCCGAGCTCGTCCAAGGCCATGGCATGTTCACGGGCCAGTTCGGGGAGGATGGATCGTCGATCAGCGATCTGTTTGAGGCTGTCGTTGAAGCGACCGAAGAAGCGGTGTGGAATGCGCTGTTGCAAGCCCATACGGTGACAGGCGTCCACGGTCATCGTTTAGAGGGCTTTTGGTCCTAATAGCCGCGCGAACTTTCGCAGGGGAGGTTAAAGATGACAACGTTCAAGCAACAGAAGTGGCGTCTTCTCAAACTTAGCGGATTGATGCTGGCGGCAGTGGGACTATCGGGATGTGGCTTGGTGCGGGCGGCTTCGGCACCTTCGGTCAAGCCGACGCCGGTTCCGTCGGTATCTGCTCGCGAAGTAGGCTCCGTTGCCGCACTCTCTCCTAATCCGGTGGTGAATAATCCATCCGAACTGCCGAGTTGTTCCGTGGGCCAATTAACCGTGAGTTACGTCGATGGCGTCAACGGTGCAGGGCACGATCGTTTGCAGGTCTACGCGTTGACGAGCCAGTCGCCTAGTCCGTGCACCTTGTATGGACATCCTGCTGTAGCTCTTCTAGCGGCTACTGGACAGCCCATTCAAACAGCTGACATACCCGTGACCGCGCCGGACACGATTGTGACGTTGGCCAAGGGGGACCCGGCTTGGTTTGTAATTGAATATCAGGATGCACCGTCCTATCGCGGGGAAAGTTGTCCTGCTTCGACGGCATTTGCGATTACGCCGCCTGGTTCCAGTAGTGCGGTCATTGTGCATGGTCCGGGGGGACACATCCATGCCTATGGATCCAACGAATGTGGCGAAATCCAGGTACAGCCCGTTGCCCCTAAAGGAGTTCCACTTCAACCGTGATGTCTTGTTTTGATGCCCAGCACGGCTTATCTGCTTGATCCGAAAAGAAAATTGGGGACAGAGGTGATTAAGACGAGTTTAGGGAGGCGTGCATTACGGAGTCGAGAGTGTCGGAGCTTTCCCCGGGAACCGTAAATCCTGACCCCGGGCTTTCACCGATGGAAATCCGTCGCCAGTTCTCGCTGGAGTTGACCTGCCAGCCCTGAAACCGGACACGCTAGACCACGGCTGCCAACGTATAAAGACCAAAAGCCATCACTAATCCGCAAAGGCCCCACACCAGGTAGCGGTAGAATCCTTGCATGCGAAATTGCGGGGGCAGTGCTCGCGACTCCAGGGCCAACAGGAATCCCACCACAATCGGGAGCAATATGGCATTCATCACTTCGACGTCGATGGTGAGTTGCACCAAATCGATGCTGAGGATAACTAATACCGCGCCGGCCACATGGGCCAGCGAATAGATCACATAAAACCATGGTGCGTCTTTTGCGCGTTGGTTCAGGCTGTGCTTGATGGCGAGCACCTCGCTAATTCCCCAGGCACCGGCCACGGAGGCGACGAGAGCGGCGATGAAGGCGGCTCCTACCACTCCTGCCCCCCAAATCAGAGTCCCCGGCACGCGTCCCAAGACCGCCCCCAGTCCGCGACTGATTTCGGCGACGCTGTTCAGCGTGGTAATATGATGCGTGCGCAGCGTCGCCGCTGCCGTAATGACGATGGCGATCATGATGCCCTGGGTCACGATGGCTCCGACGCCAGTGTCCCATCGGCCGGCCCTTAAATGGGCCACCCCCCATTTCTTATCTACCACAGCGCCTTGCTGGTAGAAAATCATCCACGGCATGATGACCGCGCCGACATTGGCGGCTAACATAAAGAGGTAACCCGGGTGAAATAAGGGCACGGTAACGAGCCCGTGCTCCAACGCCGACAAGTTAGGGTGCGACAGGAAGGCGGTGACGACAAAGGCTACCTCCAAGGTTCCGAGCGCAATTCCGATCCATTCCACGCGCTGATAGCTTCCGGAAAAACCGATGGCGATCAACCCCAAGGCTGCGACGCCCACCCCCACCGCGACCGGAATGCCGATGAGCTGGCAAACGCCGGCAATTCCCGTGAATTCCGTAATTAATGCGCCGACCGACGCCAAAAATAGGGCACTGACGGAAAGCAAGCCCCATTTCAGCCCAAAGTATTCCCGGATTGCCTCGCCATGTCCCTTTTGGGTGACGACTCCTAAGCGAACCGTCATTTCCTGAACAAAAAATAAGATGGGCATTAAGACAATTTGTGGGAGAATCATTTCATATCCCCACTGTACGCCTGACTGTGCTGCCGTAATGGCACTGCCGACATCGGTGTCGGCTAGCATCACCATGATGCCTGGGCCAAAAAGGGCCAGTAAAGTGAGCAATCGACGGGAACGGTGCGGATTCAAGCGGATCGATGAGGGATCAGGCACGTCCGAGTGGGCCATGAAGAGCGATACCTCCGGAGTATGGAATTAGACGAAACTGCTGAATGGACCAACCCCTGGGAGTTATCCTATGATAATGAATATTACTCTCAGATAATTGCTTGTCAATGGTGAGAGAGGCAAAAGAGGCAGGAATCTTGGCTATGCGAACCGAATGTTGATCGAACGATGATTGTAAGGAGGTACGTTGTGCCGAAAGAAATTCGCCCCTTTGGAAGCTGGACCTCTCCCATCAGCCCGTCTATGCTGGCCTCAGCTAGCCGGGACATGTCCGATCCCATTTTGACCGCCGATCAGACCGCCTATTGGTTAGAATCTCGGCCGCTTGAAGGTGGGCGCTACGTGATCATGCGCCAAAAGCGTGAAGATGAGTCTCCGGTTGAACTCACCCCGCCGCCGTTTAATGTGCGGACGCGGGTGCACGAGTATGGAGGCGCGCCCTATACGGTAGCCCATGACACCTTGTATTTTTCGCACTATGGCGATCATCGCCTGTATCGGCAGATTGTTGGATTGCAACCCGAAGCCATGACGCCCCCACTACCGATGCGCTACGCCGACCTCATCTGGGACGAGCGGCGGGGATGTTTATTAGCGGTGCGTGAAGATCATTCAGAGTCAGATGTCGGTGCCGTTAATAGCATTGTGCGGATTGACCCTGATCGCCATGATGGTGGTGCCCTGTTGATTGACGGCTACGATTTCTATATGTATCCGCGACTGAGCCCCGACGGTGCACAGCTTGCCTGGATCTGCTGGAATCATCCCAACATGCCCTGGGATGGCACGGAACTTTGGATTGGGGACTTTGCCCCAGACGGACAGCTCATTAATCGGATGAAAATCGCGGGAGGACCGGCAGAGTCGATTTTCCAGCCATGCTGGTCGCCCGATAACACCCTGTATTTTGTCTCGGACCGAACCGGATGGTGGAATCTGTACCGTTGGAATCAAGGTGAAGTTCAGGCGGTTATGCCGCGTGAAGCGGAGTTTGGGCGTCCCGCGTGGGTGCTGGGGCTCTCGATGTACGGATTCTCGTCAGACCGGCTTATCGCCATCTATTCACAGCGCGGCATCGATCACTTGGTGGCGATTAACCTCAAAGAGGGCTCGTTTGAAGAAATGGCGTCCTCCTATACCACACTTGCGGATGTTCAGTGCCAAGCCCAAGGCGCCATTTTGCTCGCAGGTTCACCCACCCAACCGACGGCGCTGGTGCGTCTAGACGCGCAGGGCCATTTTCGCACCGTCATCCGGTCCGAGGGCGGGCCGACCCTAGACCCGGCGGATATCTCGGAGCCAACCGCGTTGGAGTTCCCGACGGAAAGTGGTTTTACGGCGCACATGTGGTACTACCCACCCAAAAACGCGCGATTTTCAGGACCGGAAACCGAATTACCGCCCCTAATCGTCTTTAATCATGGCGGACCGACCTCACAGTCGAACTCGTCTTTTTCACTCGTGCGGCAGTTTTGGACGAGTCGGGGTTTTGCTGTAGCCGACGTCAACTATCGCGGCAGCACGGGCTATGGCCGTGCCTATCGCGAGTTGCTCAACCGGGCCTGGGGAATCGTCGACGTCGAGGATTGTTGCAATGCAGCCTTGTATTTGGTCGGTGCACGATTGGCGGACCCTAGTCGACTCGCCATTCGCGGGGGGAGCGCGGGAGGATACACCACCCTGGCCTGCCTGACATTCAAAGACGTGTTTGCGGTGGGGACCAGTTATTACGGCGTCAGTGACATTGCGGCTTTAGCCCGCGATACCCACAAGTTTGAATCGCGCTATATGGAGCGGTTGGTCGGGCCCTGGCCTCAGGATGCGGCGGTGTTTGCCGCGCGATCGCCGCTGATGCATACCGAACGCGTGGTTCGTCCGGTCATCTTTTTTCAAGGGTTGGATGACAAAGTCGTTCCACCCAATCAAGCGGAATTAATGGTAGAGGACTTGAAACGGCGAGGCGTGCCGGTGGCGTATTTGACTTTTGAAGGAGAGGGGCACGGCTTTCACAGTGCTCATGCCGTGGAGCAGTCCATCGCGGCAGAACTCTCCTTCTACATACGCATACTGGGCATTCGCACCGACGAAGATTTGTTGCCAGTCGCCATTGCCAATTGGCCGCAATAACTGTGCGTCCGCAGGGCGATGGTCATGGATACGTTGAGGGCCACCGGGGCATGTTGTTTTGGCTTCTACGAGCAGGCGTGAGGCCTGCTCGTAGAAGGGCCTGTTATTGGGAAAGCCACCACTCGTTGGGGAACACCCATCCGCCAATGGGATTAAAGGTCTTGATGGCATTGTGCAGATTGTCCGATACGACTGTTAAACTGGGTTGTTCGGGGAGATAGATGACCGCCGGCAATTGCTTGGCTGCGTACTCTTCGTATGCGTACATGTGCTGTAACGACTCTTTGTAACTGGCCGGCTCATAGGTGGCGTTAATCAATTTGTTCATCTCGGCACTGCTGTAGCTTCCGGAGTTTTCGGCGGCACCGGTTTCAAACAACACGCCTCCCGAGGGATAGCCCGTACCATAACCCCAGCCCCCGTTCCAGTTCAGCGCCGCCCACTTGCTGGCGTCTGCCGGCGAATAGGCGACGACCGTGTCGAAAGGTTGAAACACGAGGTTGACCTTGATGCCTTCTTTGGCCCAATCCTGCTCCAACAGTTGATCGATGTCGGTGTAACTGGCGCTCCCCGACGCGGCGTCCAGCGAGAACTCCAGTTTGAGCTTGCCTTTGGTCATGACGCCATTGACCATTTTCCAGCCAGCCTTCTCCAAGATTTCTCGGCCCTTGGTAGGGTTAAAGGGATAGGGTTGCTTTTTGAGGGCGGGGTCCAAAAAGGGATTGGGGGGTTCGGTGGCTAGGGTCGTGTCGTCCATGGCTCCGTATCCCTTCCAGATGGTCTTAATGATGCCGGGCTCATTCACTCCCATCTGCAACGCTTCGCGCACGGGAAGCTGGTCAAAGGCTTTGGCAATGCCTCCTGGTGCCTTGGGATTCATGTTGAGCTGGATGTAGTTAAATCCGAGCGAGTATTGCGGCGCCACCTTGTCATTGGGCAGTAAGCTGGTGTCTTTCGCCATGGATGCGGGAAGATAGCCGTAATTGATGGTGCCTGTCTTCAGTCCTTCGAATTCAGCGGCGTCGGACGTTTCATATTGAAAAATCAACTTATTTATATACGGTTTCTTGCCGTCGAAATGTGTGTTGGCGGCGTAGGTCCAATTCAGGTTCGGGGATGACGACTCGATTCTCCAGGGGCCGTCGACGACTTGATACACGGGATTTGTGGGCGAATTGGCTACGCTATTGATATACTTCATCTCAGCTTTGGTATTGGTCGGATACTTGTCCCAGACTGATTTCGGCACCGGAACAATTTGGCCGATGCCGTTTCGGATAAACCACTGTTGATTGACCGGTTTGGTCGTCGTGATCACCACCGTATCCTTGCCTTTCGCGACGACCGACTTCCAGTCATAAGGCATGCCGCCCGAACCTTGTCCGGCGTAGGCCCAGGCATACGTGACGCTGCCGCTGCCGTCTTTCATGATGTCATACGTAAACACGACATCTTGCGCGGTCACGGGCGTGCCATTGGACCAGTGCCACTTGGGGTTGATGTGAACCGTGAACACGGTGCCGGCTTTGTTGTAACTCACAGATGACGCCAGACCGTAGGCTTGGCTTAACTGATTGTTAGGTCCAAAGTACACCAAGGGCATATAGGTGAGTTCGGTCAGCTCCGAATTGACGGTGGTATCTGCGTTTAGCGACAACTCCGGGAAGAACCAGTTGGGCGATACTTGGGCTGACAAACCGTAGACGACCGTCCCCCCTTTTTGCGGTGTTAACTTTGTCGACGCCGCAAACACGGAAGTACCTCCTAGCCCGGCAGCGACCAGACTCAAGGTGGCCAGACTGCTGAGAATTAACGCACGGCGCATGTACACTCCTCCTTTTTTGCTCTATGCTTACTTGTGCACGCACAAGTGAAAATGGTCTGGGTATCGCGAGGGGATACCCAGACACAATCTATATGTGGTGTAATATACGACACAAGGTTACCTGAATCCTTCTGTCGAACGTAAAACGACCGCGAATTGTGATGCTAATCTGTGGGAATGCCGCCAAATCGAGCAAACCATTGATCGATCCGCCGCAGACGGTCCACGGCGCGATGGGGTCGAGAGTCCGACTCGTGGTGTTCGGCCGGGTAAATCACCAATTCGGTTTCGACGCCGCGCTTTTTCAACGACACGTACAGCTGTTCCGCTTGGCTAAGAGGACAGCGCCAGTCGTGTTCCCCCGCCGTGATTAAGAGCGGCGTGTGAATATGGGTAAGTCCGCTGGCGGGCGACGTGTGCCAATAGGCAGAGCGATTTTGCCAGGGAACGCCGAGATCGTCCTGCCACCATAAGTGGCAATCATCTGTGCCAAAGGCCGAAACATAGTCCCAAACCCCGTGTTCCGTCACTGCTGCTTGGAAACGGTCGGTATGGCCTACGGCCCAATTGGTCATAATGCCGCCCATGGAAAATCCGGTGCAATATAGCCGCTTGGGATCAGCCCAGCCCCGCTCGATGAGGGCATCAATGCCACACATCACGTCGTCGTGCTCCATCGGACCCCATCGGCCGCGGATCACTTGGCAAAAGTCCTCGCCATAGGAGGTGGAACCGCGATAGTTGACGAGCAGCACGGCATAGCCGCGATTGGCCCAATATTGCGTCTCAAACTCAAATTCCGGCGCTTCATAGGACATGGGTCCGCCGTGAATGGACACGATTAACGGCAGCGGCTCTTGGCCGTGGTATTGTGGCGGGGTTAAGACCCACGCTTCAATGTCTTGGCCGTCATGGTCTTGATACCGAATTTTTTGAAAGGGCACGGTGGTCCGTTGCGCGATCCAGCTGGACGACGCCACCGACAACTGCCTGATGGTACCGTCGGGCTCTAATCTAAAGCATTCGGGGCCGGTATGGGGATGGTTGGCCAGGATGATGGTATGCTCACCCGTCGTATCGAAATCAGTCACCGTTCCGTTGGATTCATCGAGGGGATAACAGACCGTGGATGCTCCGGTTTGAAGATGAAAGCGAAATAGTTTTGATTGGGCTCGATCGGAAGCTAAGGCCAGAAGATGCTCCCGATCCTCAAAGTGAATCGGTCCCTCGAGAAAGCCGGTGAAATCGGCCGCGACGCTCTGGAGATTCGTGGCCTGTTCGGATATCGGATAGACGCGGGCATGAGAAACAGGATCTCCCACCACGGTGTCGGCAATGATGCCCCCGATCTGTGTCCACCCCTGGCCTAAATTATGCGGGAACTGGGGGACAGGCAAGGCGTCAGCCACGGCGACCATCCAGAGCCGATTGAGAGCATAGTTATTTTCCGGTTCTTTCGAACTGACAAAGGCAACCCACTGGCCATCGGGTGAAAAAGCGGGGTGGCGCGCTTGGACATCACCATACGTTAAGCGCCGCACCTCGCGGGTTTCAAGAGAGATGAGCCACAAGTCGTCGCGGCAGTTGTTGTCCGGATCTCCGGTGCGATTGGAACGAAATAAAATCCACTTTCCGTCGGGAGAGCAGACGGGATCCAATTCACTCGCGTTGCCATCCGTCAAAAGGTCGAGGGCACCGGTGTTGAGGTCAAGCAAAAAAAGATGTGTTTGCACATTATCAAGGTAACCCTCTTCATCGGTCTTGTGTTGGACCCGCGTTAACACAAGAGGACCCGGGCTTTTTTCGTCGCGAATGCTTTTGAGATACGCGGTTTGCTCGACCGACGGAGATCGGGCGCTCACGACCATTCGGGTGCCGTCCGGCGTCCAGCAGAAACTGCGGATGCCCTCCGGGTGCTGCGTTAGTTGTCGTGGTTCACCACCCTTGAGCAAGTCATAGAGCCAAAGTTGGGGGCGGGGCTCTTCCTTGGCATCGTCCGCGGCATCTGCCATATCCGTGGCGCGGGCGGAAAGGATGGCAATCGCTGAACCGTCGGGCGAAAAGCGGGGCATGCGATCGGTGCGCTGTCCGCGACTCAAAGGATGGGGGACGGTCGACCCATCGGTGGATACGACAAAAACGTTCGATGTATATTCATTCTTTTGCTGCAGCGGCCTCTTGAGAATGTACGCCGCCTTGTCCCCAAGGGGTGACACCACGCATTCGGTCACCTGAGCATAGTCGTAAAAATCCGATAGGCGTAGCGGAGTTTTAGGCAAGTTCGTCATGATGGGTTCTCTCCTGTTTGAAATGTGGGGGCGCCGCGCTTGATGCGGGATCCTTTGGGACGGGAGGCCGACCTTGGTGCACTACGAGGGCGGCGCAGACCCCGATAATCGTCATCGCACTCCACACAGTGCGGTCTCCTCCCCATTGCAACAAAAGTTCGCCGACGATGGGCCCGATCACCAGGCCCGTTGCGGCGGCTAAATTGCCCGCCCCCTGATAGCGGGCCTTAAAGTGCAACGGAGCAGCTTTCGCATACAGTGTGGGTGGAAATGGCTCATAGATGAGTTCAGCTAGCGTTAACATCACAAAGCTGGTAACTAACGTGATAAGGCTCATCTTGATGTTCAAGAGACCAACCGCGAATGCATAAACCAGGCAGGCGGCAGTCATCCAGACATACGGATTATAACGCTCTAAGAGGCGTGACACACGTTGTTCTGCGATAAAGATTGCGCATCCATTTAAAAACCATAACAGCGCAAAAAAACCGGTCGCGGTTTGGCCTTCAAGCCAAGCGGTGGGAACGGTTGACCACATCTGGCTGTACAGCACGCCGGTTAAAAAGCCGGCGGCGGCAATCGACCAAAATTGTCTCTCTTTGAGCGAGGGCAGGTAGATCCAGTCGACCCATTGAAAAGACGGTGAGGCCGCCGGCTGCGTGGATGGTCCGACCAGAATCAGAGCCAGGATTGCCCCCATCCCGTTAACAGTAGCGGCTAGAACGAAGATATTCCCTATATGCGATCCCAAAAGCGGCCAAGCGACGAGCGCACCAGCGGCGACTGCGCCGTTTTGCACAGCGATAAGGGTCGCGGTCGACCTGAGCGGATGTCCAGCGCTTTTAAGAGCCGTCTGATATAACGCGGGACTGATGCTGCTTGAGGCAAGCAGTGACAGCCCGTAGGCGAACGCAAACAACCATAAGTCATGGGTGACAGCGGCCACCACATTGGCACTACCAGCCCATGCCAGCCCGGAAACGATGACCAGACGCGGACTGCAGCGGTCGGCTAAGGCTCCTCCGACAATGGGGCCGAGGATTAGCCCGATTCCGGACACTCCCAAAATGGTTCCGGCTAGCACGGGACTTAACCCTAAACTTCGCACCAGGTATAAACTTACAAACGGGATTAACAATCCCTCGGCTAGGGACACCATTCCCTGACTGAACACAATCGGGAAAAGCTTTGTGCTATTCCGGATCATCACGTCCTTTAGGAGTATTAGTCGTTGGACTCTTTTCAGCGTAGCTGGATCGGGTAATCCCAGGCAAATCGCATTGCTCCGTCATTTTCGTCAATTCTCAATGAATACCCGAGTCCACCTGCAAAATCCCCACGGGTTTTGCGCAATCGCTTGATAAATAGCATTGTGGCGCCATCGGACGCGCACGCGACTGGTCCCGGTGACCGATTGTCGGCTTGCTTCACAAATCACGGCCATTGAATCGGCGCTTGCAATGGTCTTGTGCTTCACGGTGACCGTTTTGGCCTTGGGAATTCTCCTCTGTATAGTGCAAAGGACAGTTGAACTGCCATCCGGGGTTTGAGGGTCCTTAATGCACAGGTACTCCGGATAGTCCTTCGCGCAATTTTCTGGCAAACGGGTGGACTGTGCTGAAGACCGCTTTGGTGCGCGGGTGTAATCGGGATAGGCAGACGATTTCGAGGGGGTCGGTTCCCATCGGCCTTAGCAACCTGCGCCGTAAAGCCCCGACCTTAAGGTTGCGCTTGGCCATGGTTCGTGGGAGACGCCGTGGGCGGATCCCACCCGGCGGCCCGGTATCATGCCGTCAGTGCGAACTGCATATTCCACCCTTGGTCGGTCGTGTTGAGACTAAAAGATTGAGCCAAGACACGAGGAAATCCAAGCACATTTTGGACATGGCCCATATAACCGGCCGTCTAGCACGGAATCTTGTTAACTCATGCCTAAGGTCTGGGCGACGCGTTGCACGCTTGCCGCAAATCCCTCCAGCAATTCGTCGACTTCGTGCGGGCGGATTGAGAGGGGGGGGCCAATCAACAGATGGTCGCCATCGAGTCGATCCGGGCTGCCACTGCCCGGATACACGATGAGGCCGTGGGAGAATGCGTCTTGCCCCAGTCGTGTGGCCACTGTTCCAGGCTCTCCCGGCAATGATTGCAGCACCACCCCCTGCATCAGGCCGCGACCTCGCACCTGTGAAATGAGCGGCGACTGGGCGGCGAGGGCGAGCAACCCCTGGTGCAGGCGTTCGCCTTGAGCTTTGGCATTGGCGACAAGGTGTTCTTGCTCCATAATCTCAATGACGGCGTTAGCTGCGGCGGCACTGACAGGATTTCCGCCGTAGGTAAAGCCGTGCGCGAAGCTTCCCGTGCCCTCGGCGACCGTACGCCAGACTGTTTCGTGGGCTACCACCGCGCCTAGCGGGCTATACCCACTGGAGAGTCCCTTAGCCAAGGTCATCAGATCCGGGCGCAGCCCTTCGGTGGTGTGCGCCCACCAGCTTCCCGTACGCCCCATGCCCGTCATGACCTCGTCCACAATCAAGAGAATTCCGTGTTGCCGACAAATGTCCTCAAGGCCTTTAAGATATCCAGCGTGAGGAACGAAGCCCGATAGCGCTGAACCGCCTACCACTTCAATGATAAGCGCGGCAATGCTGCGGGGATCTTCTTGCTGGATGCGCGCTTGCACGCTGTCAAGACAGCTGCACGGTCCGGCATGAGCTTGCGCCACCGGAACGTCAAAATGCACAAATGTTTGATGCGCAAATAGGGGGCTGTAGGGTCGTCGGCGCGCGAGATGACCCGATGCCGCCAAAGCACCCAAGGTATTGCCGTGGTAACTGGCCCAGCGCGACATAATTTTGGTGCGGCGCTCGTCGCCGCGTTCCAGATGATATTGGCGTGCCAGTTTAATTGCAGTCTCTGTAGCCTCGGACCCGCCCGACACCAGATACGTGTAATAGCGCTCGGGCTCAAGCCGCTCGGCCAAGAGCGCTCCGAGGCGTTCTTGGGCTTGCGAAGTAAACCGCATGGTATGCGCAAACGCGACACGCTGTGCTTGTTGAGCCATTGCCTGTACCACTTCGGTGCGGCCATGCCCAACATTGACGACCAGTGCGCCCGAACTCCCATCCAAATAGCGTTTGCCTTCCGTGTCCCAAAGGTATACTCCGCTGGCGTGGGACACCATTGGATAGCTGCGGCTGGGCGAGCGATAAAAGACATGGGTCATGACACCACTCCCTTTGGCAACGTGGCATATAAGTGCCCAAGCTGCGCGAGCTCACGGTCGGTCGGGGCTGGTACCGTGGGAATGGCGTGCGGTGCGCGGGGAATAGCCCAACCGCTGAGGTCTAAGACCTCTTCGTAGGTGTGCCCCGGCAAAAGTTGCAAGAGCTGCATGCGTCCTCGGGCATCAAATCCGAAAACGCCCAGACTGCTGACCACTCGCCACGGACCGGGGCCTTGAGAATGGATGGCACCAGGCTCATGGCCGACCGACGTGACAAAATCAACCCTTTCGACGAAGCGATCGCGGGCATGTTCCATGACAATGATGGTCCGCCGCGCCGACGTTGCAATTTCGGAGGCACCCCCGGCACCCGCCAAACGAACGCGCGGGGCATCGTAAGAGCCAATGATGGTGGAGTTCAAATTTCCATAGACGTCGATCTGGGCAGCTCCTAAAAATCCGACATCAATCCAACCGGCCATCAAATAGTGGAAAAATAATTCACGCATGGGCAAAACCCCTAATGCGTTGCGCACTAGGGTTCCGTCGCCAATAGACAGCGGCAGTTGATCAGGGTTGGCATCGATGACTCCCGATTCATAGACAAGCACGAGATCAGGTGCGCCCAGTCGTTTGGCCAGGTTGGCCGCGATGTTGGGGATCCCGACACCAACCAAGACCCGCTCATTGTTGTTGAGAAGGCGGGCGGCTGTGACAATCATTTGATCTCGATCGCTACTCATCAAGCGATCCTCCTTTAGCCTTGAGAGTTTCCCAATGCTCAGGATCCCAGCGCTGCAAATAGGCCTGGTGATCGGCTACCTCTTTGATCCAGGTTTTGATCCAGCGGCGACATGACTCCGGATCTTTGGCAATACGGTTCCACTCTTGATAAAAAGCGGTATCGCGTTCGTATAAGCCTTGAGCGTACGATGGATGCGCGCCGAAGGGGACCTCGGCCATGGCCTTAACCCGAAAGCCTGGCACTAAAAGATTCTCCTGCCGATGACGCAATGCGCCCGCCGGAACAACCTTTTCTACCGTGGCAATGAGCGTCTGAGCGGCTAGCGCCGCCTCTTTCATTTCGCCGCGAAGTCCCCAGACGTACAGGTTGCCAGCTTCGTCGGCCCGCTGCGCGTGAACCAGCGTCACATCGGGATTTAAGGCCGGGACGACGGCAATCGTTTCATGGGTATACGGACAGACCACTGTCTTTCGCCCGCGGTGGCGAGAAAGGTCATTGGGTTCGGCCCGCAAGGGCCAAAAAGGCAGGTGAGCGGCCCCTGCGTCCAACCGCGCAATCATTTCGGCATGTGTGAATTCATCAATGATCAGTTGGCCGGATTCGACGGCGCGTCGAAAGGCCGGCAGAAGGCCGACGCCCGGATTACCCGCATACGAGAAAATCAGGCGATCGGCGCACCCAGCGGCAATCATCTGATCGTAGAGCAAATCGGGGGTTGCCCGGCTCAAAGTGAGATGCGTAATCTCCTGACGGATGATTTCATGACCGGCAGCAAAGGGGATGAGATGGCTAAACCCCGCCAAATACACCGTCATGCCGCTGTGGACTTCATCGCGGATCAATTGTGCTAAAGACACTTTTTGCGTCATGCGGTCCCCCTAAAAACGCACCTTTTCGGTAATCGTCTGGGCTTGCAGGAAAAATCCCAGATAGTCAGGTCCTCCCACTTTCGGGCCCGTACCGCTAAAACGATATCCGCCAAATGGATGGACGCCCGCCATCGCGCCGGTGGACGACCGGTTCAGATACAGATTGCCGACATAGAATTCGTCACGGGCTTGCGCTAGTCGAGCCGGCGAACGGCTGAACACGGCGCCCGTCAGCGCGTAGTCGCTGTCGTTGGCCAATTGCAGCGCTTCATCAAAACTTGAGGCGCAGACCGCCGACAACACGGGTCCAAAGATTTCTTCCTGGAATAGTGGGGAGCGCGGATTGACGTCTTGGACCACCGTTGGCTCAACAAAGTAGCCGGGCCGCTCCATCACATGCCCGCCGACCCGAAGGTGTCCCCAATCCGGCGCACGATCGAAGATGGCGGAAATACGGTGGAGCGCATTTGCTGTAATGACTGGGCCGAAAAGCGCATTTTCGATGGGCATTCCGGCCGCCTCGGACCAGTGGCGAGCACGTTGCTCAATTCCTTGAAGAAATTCTTCGTATACCTTTTCCATAATGATGACGCGCGATGTTGCCGAACATTTTTGTCCTTGGTACCCAAACGCTGAGACCGCGACTTCATCTAGTGCCCAGTTTAAGTCTGCGTCATCCGCGATAATGGTCGCATTTTTACCGCCCATCTCTGTCATAATGCGACGTAGTCCCCGTTGACCGGGTGTTACGCCACTCGCCTGCTGATAGATAGCGGTGCCCACCTCTCGCGATCCGACGAAGGCTACGAAACGCACATCGGGGTGCGTGACCAGGCGTGGCCCCAGTTCACTGCCCGAACCACTGACCAGATTGACGACGCCAGGGGGCAGCCCGGCGTCCATTAGCACGCGCACCAGCTGATGGGCAATCACGCTCGCTTCCTCCGCCGGCTTGAACACCACCGTATTGCCTGCGGCAATGGCGGACAAAATCATACCGAGCGGCAATGTACTGGGAAAGTTCCAGGGGGAGATGACCACCCCGACGCCTAAGGGGAGATATCGATATTGATTGAATTCTGACACCAAGGGCGTAATCGGCTTTCCATCCATCCATTGTTGAATCAATCGCGCATTCCATTCAAAATGGTCAATCGCCTCAGCTACCTCGCCGTCTCCTTGGGTAAAGCTCTTGCCTACTTCATACGCAATCCAAGCCAAGAGCTCGCGGCGGCGCTGTCGAAGTAGGTGGCCCGCCCGCAAGAGCAGGGCGGATCGGTCCCACACCGGAATACGCGACCAGGGGATAAAGGCAGCTTGCGCGGCGGCGACGGCCTGATCCACGTCCGCGGTACTGGCTTGCGCGATTTCCCCAATGACTTGCCCGGGTTGCGCAGGATTGGCTGAGACGAAATAGCGGGCTGTACTGACTTCTTCTCCTCCAATAATGAGAGGATAGCGTCGCCCCAGTTGGGGCGCCACCACGGCCTTCGCGTGTTGCATACGCTGACGCTCGGCATCCTGAGTAAAGTCCAAGAATGCTTCGTTTTGAAAGGGTTGGAGTCCCATGCTTTCTCCTCCTGTCAGGACAAGGGTCGCGTGCATCCCTGCACAATGTCCAGTAGTTCCGTCAACGCTTCGTTAAAGACGGTTTCGTCAATGTTTAACGGAGGCATGAGCCGGATGACCTCGTGATTTAAGCCTGCCGGGTGCAGAATGAGACCGCGCCGCAAACCCTCTTCCATTACCGCCATGACTAACGATCCGCCAATATCCCGGCGAAATTCTAGGGCGACCATCAGACCGCGGCCGCGCACGTCGACAACACCGGGCCAGGCGCTGGCCGTGCGTAGTCGCGTCAATGCCTCCAGACCTAGCTTATGGGCCCGTTCAACTAGTTTTTCGGTCTTCATGACGTGCAATTGGGCTAGTCCTGTGGCACATGCCAACGGATTGCCGCCAAAGGTGGTGCCGTGGGTGCCAGGCGTCCAGGCTTGCATCAAATCGCGGCGAGCCGTCATGGCAGAAAGGGGCAGACCTCCTCCCAAGGCTTTGCCCATGATGAGGATGTCCGGGTGAACTTGGGCGTGTTGGTAGGCGAACCATTGGCCTGTGCGTCCCATGCCGGACTGAACCTCGTCAACGGCTAATAAAATGCCGTGTTGGTGGCACAGTTCGGCCAACCAGGGCAAAAACCCATCCGGAGGGATGACATAGCCGCCTTCGCCTTGAATCGGTTCCACGACGATTACGGCGACGCGACTGGAGTCAATTTCATCGGACAACAGGGTCAATAATTGATTTTGCGTATGATGAAGCGCTTGCTCGGGCGTCAAGTTCAACCGCGTGGGGGCTGGATAATCGACGTGATAGACAGACGGCACCAGCGGTTCATAGCCACTGCGATAGTTGGCATTGGATGCAGTCAAACTAAGTGCGCCTAACGTGCGTCCGTGAAACGCTCCCCGAAAGGCAATAATACCCGGGCGCCCGGTGGCGTATCGCGCCAACTTGATGGCTGCCTCAACCGCTTCCGCTCCGGAATTGCCAAAGTACACCGGATAGTCCGGTTCGGCAATGCTCTGGACCACCTCGGCAAAATCGGCCACGATGCGCTGGTAGCCCAATCCATTATACAAGTGAAAATACTGATGAGCTTGTTGATCTAATGCTTGCAAAATGGCGGGATGACCATAGCCCAACACATTCACCGCGATTCCGGTCATCAAGTCTAGATAGCGCTTGCCTTGGGCGTCATAGAGATAGGACCCTTCACCGCGAACGAACTCAATCGGCGTCTCTAATGGGACAACCCCAGCAATGGACTTTCGATAGCGCTCGACAATGTCCATAGCCCACATCCTCTCAGTATCGCTGAAAAATAAAATTGTTTCGCCCAACGATACCGAATTCGACGCGGGTGAATCGAATTCCTGCCGAGTCACAAAAAGTTTGGTCGTTAGGCTGAACGCTGCTGGTTGTTTACGGTGCGCCGAAAAAAAACGACGCGTGAGCCGGCGAGGGGAATGTGGTACTACGTCAACGGCTTTGATGACTTTTGTCGTGTACACTGTAGACTGGGGTATTTCGGGCGGCCAAATGACAGCTGGGGTTCGACCGGACGTTTTATCATCCGTGTGATCGTGGCTCCGAGAATGAGGATAAAGCCGGACTTAACAGGTAATGGGGACGTTATGCATTGGAAAGTGCGGATTCCGGACCTAATCCACCACCCATTCCGGTAAATCCCCACCACCACTCCGGGGGCCAGTACACTCTCTGACGGTGTCCAATGACGTCGAGAGGAGTTTATGACAAAACGGAGGATTCCGATGCGACACATTCGGGAGGTTTTGCGCCTCCATCAGGCCGGGCAGACGGCCCGCGCGATTGGCCGCGGATTCACCACGACTTGCGGACCACGAAAGGCATGACGTTGGAATTGGCCTGGCTGGAATACCAGCGGGAGCATCCGCAGGATGCTCTGCAGTACTCGCAATTCTGTGTCCACTATCACCGCTGGCGGCGTCGGCTCGACGTCGCGCTGCGCCAGCCGCATCCTTACGAGCCCTATCTGCATCCGTCCTATCTGGAGATGGCCCAGTATTACGACACGGTCATCGTCCCGGCCGGCGTCCAGTTGGTGGAACGCTGGGTGTTGGCGGTGTTACGGAAGCAACAATTTTTCAGCTTGGCGGAGCTCAACGTGACGATCGCGGACTGCGTGGCCTGGCTCAACGCCCGGCCCTTTCAAAAATGGGAGGGGTCGCGGACCACCTTGAAGGCCGACGAACCCCTGAAACCCTTGCCTGCCCACCCGTTCGAATCAAGCGCCTGGACGCAGGCCCGCGTCCATCCCGACTACCACGTCCAGGTGGATGCTCGCTATTATAGCGTGCCGTACTATCTGGTGGGGGAGACCGTCGAGGTCCGGACCACGGCCCATATCGTGGAGATTTTTCACCAGGGGGACCGCGTGGCCAGTCATCCCCGCGCCGCCCGGCGCGGTCAAGCGGTCACTGCTCCTGAACATCGGCCGCGCCATCATCGCGATCGCCTGGAATGGACCCCGGAGCGCTTTCAGCAGTGGGCCGGCAAAATCGGTCCGCAAACCGAGACGCTGATCACCACGATCCTGCACCGCATGAAGCACCCCGAACAGGCGTATCGGACCTGTTTCGGCATTCTGCGGCTCGCGCAAGCGGTAGCGCGACAACTCTTCACCTACCGCTCGGTGGCCGCGTTTTGGCTAAACAGCCGGCGGCACCCGCTCCCGGGTCTCCCCCCATAGGCGCTAACCTAAGCCAGCCGAATCGCATTGGAGCTGGCGCTTACGAGGTCGCTCATGGAGTGCCTGGGTCCAGGTTCGCGAGGCACTGCGCCAATCGGTCAGACTCACCAACCCCTGAACAATCGTCCGTAGATCCTGCCAAATCAGTGGGGCAATACGCCACACGGCGGGGGATGTCGGGGCGGACGGGAAATCCATAGGGGGAAAAATCCGGACCCTGTGTCCGGATGGCGTCGACGAGGACGGCCCCTAATAGTTTCGCCAAGAGATACGTTTGGGCTAGATCGGGGGCGAATGCACGCAGTGCGTCAATATGGAGCAAACTTTTCAGACGTTTAAAGGCAATTTCGATCTGCCACCGCAGCCGATATAATTCGAGGATTTCGGCGGCATCCGCCGCCGTTTTCGTTAACGTCGTCAAAATCAAGACATAATCGGCCGCTTCCAAGGTCTCTGCAGCGACGGTATAGCCATGATCGCGGGCATCTTTGCGCGCCTTCCGGCGCGCTTTTTCAGCCGCCTGTACCGATTTACGCATGGCTACGATGCGGACCTTGAGTGCAGGTCGGTCTTTTGTTCCGGGGATTTGTACCCACCAGTCCCCCGGGGCCGCATCGGGGAGCGATCGTACGGCATGAAGCACTGACCAGGGTTTTCCATCCAACGTTTGTAACCGGAGCGCACTCCACCCGAAGCGGACGATGACATGAGCGCGTTGTGCGACAATCCACGCCAGGGTGTTCGGTTTCGCATCATTACGGTCGGCCACGACGACATCCGGCGGACGTAACTGTAACCGGGTGAGAGATGCTGCGCCATGCGCATCAGTCAGTTCTATGTGTTCCCACGGGCCCGTCCCCAAATTCCACTGCGCATGCAGGCGCCACGTCGTGCCTGGGCTCCCGGGACCTTGAACGGTGCTCCCAGCAGTCAGCACCAACCGGAATCGGCTCGTCAGCGTCGTGCCCATCCCTTGCGATCGAAACCATGGGTCCAAGATGTAGCCCAGCCACGCGGACGCGTGGCGCAAACGCTTGAGGACGGCCCCATCGGAGATGTTGGCCAAGCCAATTCGACGGGCCCAAGCCGCCATCGTTCGCCACGACCAATCGTTCCAGGCATAGGCAAAGACCACCCGAAGTAGCGCCTCCGCTGACCGAATGGCCCGCAAGCGAGTCAGGGCGCCAAACGTCCAGGCCGCATCTTGCCACCCCTTGGGGAGAAAATTTATGACCATAGCCCACTGATCATCGAGATCGGACGTTTTGGTTGTGCTTGTTAGGTCGGTTTTCGCCATGTTAGTCATCTCCGTAGGTGGGAATTGTCTTCCGTCTTACTTCGCGACGGCGAGGCGAGACCCTATCGATTCCCTCTGCGTGACTTCAATCCTCCACGGGTCTGCCGTGGCTACCACAGTTCCTCGGAGCCGCTACGTCGTCCGTTTGACGGTTTTGCTGGTGCGTCAAGCCCCAGGCCCCCTCGGCAGGCAAACGACCGGCTCCTGCCTCGTTCTCAAGTCACTTTCTGGATGACCCACGCAACTGCAGATTTGCCCCCGTACATACGTTAGAGCCGGGCCCATTCTCGTGCGAGCATCGAGTAGCACAGTTGGTCTTGGACTTCCGTCTCAAACCAATAATTGCTCGCGCATGATACCATCCAAGTGGAATCCTAGTCCTTCCAATGAGCGGCGCGAAGGGATGTTCCCGGAGGCCGTGGTCGCGTACAGCTTATGCACAGACCAGAGACGGTCGGAAAACATCGCTATTAGGAAACGTCGGACCATCTCTCGACCGTACCCCTGTTGGCGATGGACCGGCGGAAGATAGTACCCGAACTCGGCACTACGATTTCACGGATTATGGTCGAACGTGGTTACGCGACGCAAGGGTGCCTTTGTCGTGGTATCGCACAGCACAAAGACCCGTAGGGTACAAGTCTGGAGACGGTGCGCGATCGATTCCATGAAGGCATCCCATGGTGGCAATGCGGAGATCTTTCCAGCTTTTCATGGCCCAATATGAACTGGGCGGCGGCCAATGGAGCCCCTCGGTTCAGCAATGTGATGGCTAATGTGTGCCGCATTGTGTGGAGGTGAACCTTGCTTTCTAGGTTACAACGTCGCGCGACGCGCTTGAAGACACCCTGAATTTCCTGTGTGGTCATCCGGTGGGGGAGCCACTCTTTGCATTCCCTCCACCGGCGCGCCTTTCTCTCTGCTTTCGGACTAGGGTAGCGTGCCGATGGTTTGCCTTTCGGCGTTCCTTGCTATGCGCAACCAGAACGCCCTGGTCTTGCCGTAGTCGTGTCCGTAAACGTGTGGGCCCTTCGGGAAATCGTTGGTATAGAAAATTCCGATCGATCCCATATGGGTCGAGAAATGCAAGACCTTGTACGTTCCATGGGTAACCGGTGACCTGCGAAAGAAGAAGGTCGTTTGCCTCCCCGGGCACAATGCGGATATTCACTCCGTCTTTTTCATAAGGCTCGCAAACACATCGAAGCTCTTCGACATGTGCCATATCCTGCTCAACGAACACGTAATAGTCGAAACCTCTGGTGTCTAATGTTATTTTGGTCGACCCGTCAATCAAACGCCCTTGCGCAATCTGCACCCGACCGTGCGAACGCATCGATGTACATCAGGCTGAACGGTTGGTTTTTCATCATCTGGAGGTAAGCATGTCAATACTGTTGCAAGACGTTTAGCTTAATGGCGGTCCACGGCCCTCCTCCCTGGATTTGCCCTGCCTAAGAATCATCCCCACCGCTTTCGATTGACGGTTGCGCACTACAATCAATGGGTTCTTGGTCGTTCCAGATGCCTAGATTCAAGTTAACCATCGTTTTTTCGGTGGGTGATGTACAATTTTTAACAATGGAGCGAGGGTGGTCCCCGACATCATGCCGGTTTTGGGGAGGTTGGCGTCGTGAGCCTAGGACACCGGCATAAGCACTTGAGCAGCAAGGGCTGCACGTGACGAACGGGTACGATTTATAGTCCAGGACGGGATTCGCTGCGACGCCTTTGTGGTCGATCCATCGTGAAAGGCTCAGGCGCAGAATTTGTCATAATCGAAGATAAATCGCTCTAAAGGAGACGATGTTACGGATAGTGCGGCAGGTAATTCGACACCTCGATACTTTATTCAGTCGCTTGATAAAGGGTTGAAGCTCTTACAAACCTTTTCTCGCGAGCGTCCGGCCATGACGTTAACCGAGTTGGCCACGGCACTGGGGTTACCGAAGGCGGGGACTCAGCGATTGGTGCGCACCCTGGTTGATTTGGACTTTTTGCAGCGTTTGCCGGGCAAACGCTATGGACTGGGCGTCATGGCGCTCGATTTGGGACACCGCTATCTTTCCACGTTAAATATTCCGGTTGTGGCAGAACCCTTTATGCAAGAGTTGGTCAAGCAAACTCAGGAAACGGTTAACCTGGCCATTCGCAGCGGCCGCGAAGTGGTTTATATTGCGCGCATTGCCTCCGCTCCCAGAATTGTCTCGGTAAACTTAGAGGTGGGAAGTCGCTTGCCTGTGCATGCCACCGCTTTGGGCAAAGCTTTGTTGATGGACATGGTTGGTGACGAACTGCTGCTGGTGCTGGGACCGGAGCCGTGGCCGGCCTACACCCCCCACACCAAGACCACTGTGGCAGCATTAGCTACGGACCTTGGCCAAGCACGCAAGGAGGGTGTGGCGATCAATGACGGCGAGCTGGAATTGGGACTGCGTTCCATCGCGGCTCCGGTACGCGATTTGAGCGGGGAGATTGTTGCCGCTTTGAATGTATCGACCAACTCATTTCGCGTACCCTTGGAGTTGATTCGCGGTCCCATGCGCGACGCTCTTTTGCACACAGCTCGGTGCATCAGCCGGTCCCTCGGATATTCGGGGCCTACGACTCAAGAGTAAATCCGGCCCGGATGGGAAAATCGCGATGCCCCTGATACCGCATGGGATTTAGATGCGGGGCTTGCGCCTGCCCCAAAGCCACGTCTGCTGCCAGTTCTCCTAATGCCGGCCCGCGCATGACGCCAATCCCTTGGTCGCCACAGGCTACAAACAGGCGACTTGTCAAAGGCCCAATGAGCGGTTGTCGATCAGGCGTTCCACCGCACAATCCTGCCCACGCCTGACGCAGCCCGGCGTTTTGGGCACGGCTGGTCAAGCGCATGGTCTGGGCAGCAATGTCGCTAATAAAATCGTCGTCGCCGCTGGTTTGGTAATGATCAGGATCATGTTCGTAGAGACGGGTGCCGTCCCCGGCTAACAGGTTGTGTGGGCCGTCGGGCACCAAATAGACATCGGTGGCCAGTTCCCATACCATGGGTAAGCGATATCCCTCGGGCATGTGGAGCGACGCCAGTTGCACGCGGTAGGGCCGCAGCGGCACGTGAAATCCCGCCGTTTCGACAATCTTGCCTGTCCAGGTGCCGGCTGCCACTAGCACTCTTTCTGCCTGGATGGTCTCCTTTGCCAGATGCACCGACACCGCCGAGGATTGGACATCAATCCGCATAACACGTTGCCCAAGGCGGACGGAAAGTCCCGCATCGCGGGCTAAGTTGACCACGGCTTGAGCATAAGCAGTCGGATTGACGTGCTGGTCGTTAGGCGTCCACAGTCCTTGGACACTCGATGGCAGACGGTCTAAATCCGGAAATTCGCTGACAATGCGATCGCTGCTCCAGATTTCCGCAGGGGTATCGTCGTCGTTAAGTTCTCGCGTGCGTTGGCGCACGAAATTCTCCACACTTTCGTCAAAAAGTGTAATCATTCCGTACGGCTGTAATATGGAACGGTCGCGCGAGGCATCATACGCAGTTTGAAAGAGTTGCCGGCTGCGTTTGACCCAAGCCACGTTTTCTGATCCCCACAGCAAATTAGTGACGACACCGCCCGCCTTCGCACTGGATTCCATGGCGACGCCGGCATTGGCCTCAATGAGAAGCACCGAATGTAACCCGCTCGTGACGGCACGCAAAGCGGCAGACGAGCCCCATACCCCCGCACCGATGATAATCAGTTCGTATTTCATGAAGACATCCTTCCTTTCGGTATGTGGCCTATGTGCTCACGGATCGTGTCAATCGATGTGCTCGCCCGACAGAAGAAACGCAGGGTTTAAGACGAGCACTTGCCGAATGTCGCGATCGGATAGGCCCAGGCAGCGAAGTTGAGGCACAATGCTGCGCAAAACGTGGTCGTAGCCATGACCTCCATATTGATGCCACTGCATCTTGGTGCACACATCTTGCGAAATGAGAAGTTGTTTTAGATACCCTGCTTCGACCAGTCTGATGAATGCGGTTAAGCGCTCCGCATCGGTTGGCTCACGGACTTTGTCCTCTTGAAAGGCGCATTCTGATCCAAATGTGTCAAACTCCAAAAATACGCCACGGTCGGCCAAGGCCCGGTGATAGGCGGGGTCGAGGTTTTCGTCCAGATGGCTTAGCACCACGCGTGACAGATCGGCTCCGCATGATTCTAGCGTTTGGAGAACCGTAAGCCCTTCAGTGGCAAAAATGGCAAGATGGACGTTCAGACCGACGGAACATTGCCGCTGTACTTTAGCAGCGGCCTGCAGCACTTTTAACTCGTCAGGATGTACCGGAGAACTGGTACCAATTTCTCCGATAATGCCAGCGCGTACATCCGTCTCATTGAATCCTTCGGTTAATTCTTTCAGCATATACTCAGCCACTTCCTCAACGTCCGCTTGACCTATCCAGGGGGGATGGGCCCGTTGCACATAAAAGCCCGTGCCTGCCACAATGTAAAGGCCGGTTCGCCGGGATAGCTCCCGCAATTTTTCAGGATAGGGGCCGATGCCCGAACTCGAGAGATCGACCACCGTGGATCCCTGCAATTCGCGAAAGAGAAGGAGTTCTTCCGTCACGGCGTCCATGTCATCGAGACATAGATTGTCACGGCAGTGGTAGGGGTCGGCGCGCAATACGTCATATAACTCCGGACTCACTTTCTGTTCCACTAACCAGTCGCGGTCGGGATTGCGCGGCATTTGCCACCAGCAGTGCAAATCTAAGAATGTGTGCTCATGCGACAGCGTAATACCCAGTGCCGTTGGCGGGACCAGCCCAGTTACTGTGCAGACTTTAGACATGAAACCCTCCAGTCATCCCAGTGAGCCCCCTAGACTTCGATGTCTGGAGACTCTTGCCGTGGGTATCGATACAATCTTGAGTGTAGTGGCAGCTCTTGTCGAGACCCCTAGTTCAAAGGTTAGGTTCTCGGTCTCACTGGGACATCGTGTTTCGCCAATCTTGTGTCAGCGGTACCCTGAAAAACATGGTCACCAGGTAGCAACGAAATACTCAGCCTATTGCGCGCACGCATTTCGCGAACACAAAGATTCGTGTGACGCTAAGCCCGTTTCACCCCCGCAGTGCATGGGGTTAGATCTTCAAATTACGAGTCAAACGTCCCGCCGCTTCCTGGCCGCAGCGGAAAATCGATTGGTGGATACCGGTGCGGATTCAATTGCGGGGCTTCCGCTGCGTCCATGGCAATCTTGGCGGCCAACGCTCCCAGCGCGGGACCGCGCTTGATGCCAAAGCCATTATCGCCGCAGGCGATATAGAGCCGATCAGCGACTTTGCCCACCAGAGGTCGGCGGTCAGGTGTGGCGCCGCACAGTCCCGCCCACGACCTTCGCAATTGAGCGTACTCGCCTTTAGAGATCAGGCGCATGACGCCACTGGCCACATCTTGGTGGAAGTCCGGGTCGCCCAGAGTTTCGTAATTGTCTGGGTCGTGCTCCCATAGTCGGGTGCCATCGCCGACGAGAAGATTATGAGCGCCATCGGGAACAAAATACATATCCGTGGATAGCTCACGCACAATCGGCAGCTGATAACCGGCGGGGAACTCAAGCGAGGCCAACTGGGTTCGGTAGGGGCGAAAGGGAATGTCGATACCCGCCGTTTGCAAAAGTTTTCGAGTCCACGTTCCTGCCGTGACCAGTACACGCGCCGCCTCAATGGACTCTTCGCTGGTGTGCACGAGGACGCGGCGCGACTCAATGGCAATCGTAGTGGCGCGGTAATTAAACCGGACTTCCAGACCTTTCACACGCGCGAGCGTGAGGAACGCATTGGCGGCGGCTGTGGGATTGACGTGCCAATCCTGAGGGGTCCAGATCCCAATCATATCAGCGGACACACGGTCTAAATCGGGCCAATGCGCCCCGATAGCGCGCGAATCCCACACATCGACCGGAATGTTGCGTCGCTGCAGATCTTGAACTTGCGTGGCTAATTGCTCGGCCTGGACTGGTGTACATAAGCTGAGCATGCCGTTTTCTTGGATCATGGTGCGATCGCCCGAGATCTCTTGCGCTTGACGAAAGAGTGTCCGACTTTCGGTCACCCACGCTTGGTCATCGGGGTGGGCAACAAAATCTGACACGATACCGCCTGCTTTGGCGCTGCTTTCGCCCGCCACAAACGTATTTCGCTCAAGTAACAACACGCGTCCGAAACGGTGTTCGACTGCGGACCAGGACGCCGCAGTGCCCCAAAGGCCACCGCCGACAATGACTAAGTCGTACATCTGCACCATCCCTCATGACTTATTTGATCGTTTGCAGCTCCGGCATGGACAACACCCATCGAATCGTTTCTCGCAAAAGGTCCCCCAAGATCTCACGGCTGTATTGCATTTCCAGGCGTTCGGTCGACTGATGCGCATCTCGTCCCATTGGGCCTAAATTGATAATAGGCATTGACAGGCGAGGCGCTGGGTCATCCTCTACCCCGACCAGATTCGCGTAGAGGGCGTTGGCATTGGCGGATGGTTGGTAGAAGAAACTGAGGTCTGATAGCCCTGGATAATAGTGTTGGGTTTTCAGATCGATGTGGTGGGTTTGCCAGGTATAGGCCTTTAGATGTTGAATGACACCAGCCGTTGTCGGATTCGTGGCCGCGTCGACGGCGGGATAATAAGGCGGTGCAAAAAAGAGAACAATCATCGGTGCCCAATCGGTGGCCTTTTGCGCCCAGGCGTCGACTAGTTGCACACGGTTGTCACGGGGATCGTTTGTGCCAAAGAGATGGGCCCGGTTTGCGTCGGCGTGTGCAAAAGTTGTCGTTTGCGCCAGAATCTGCTGCTCTTGGGCCCGAACTGCCTCCGGACCACAGTACTCCTCAATGTGCGTACGCAATTCAGCATACGTGATGATGCGGATGGACGGCAGGTCATGCTCCCCGACACCGTTGGGCAAGGCTTGCAGTTTTCTGAGCAAGTCCTCGGTCATCGCCTGTCGAGCACGATTGGCGACTTCACGAAGCCTTTGCAGCAATAGGTCGGTGGACTCCTGAAATAACAGTACGTTGGCCAAGAGCACGGCGCGAAAAGGGGTTTGGACCGAGTAGCCGCGGCGCAAATCACTTTGTTTGAGCACCGTAGGCGGTGGAGTCCATTCCGTGTCGACCTGATCGCAAAAATCTGCATTAAGTTCTAACTCCCGCGCGATGTGGGAGACCATGAAATCCGCGTTGATGCCTGACCACGGTTCACCGACATGCGTTTCTGCGCCATAACAATAAAATCCGGCCAATGCTTTGCCGATGGACCCCGTATAGATGACGTGGTCCTGCGCATCTGGCGACTGAGCGAAAATGGGTTCGGAATTGACCATTAAGCAATAGTCCAATGCCCATCGTTGACGCCACTGCAGCAAAAGCGCGGCGACGGTGCGCGCGCCGAGTGAGTGAGCTTCTTCGTCTGGAACCGACACCATTACAATGTTTGCGGGCATTTCTTCTTGCGCTGCCTCAGCGAGGATGGCGAGGTGATGGGCGAGTCCAGCCTTCATGTCCATAATCCCCCGTCCGAACAACCACGTACCGGAGGCTAGTTGCGATTGGACAAGGGTCGGCAGATGCTCTGCATCACGCGACAGCGAAGGGCTGAGCGCATCGAGATCAAAGGCCAGGTCAGCATATGAACCGTAATCATCTACGGCGACAACATCGAAGTGACTTAACAGCACCACCGTCTTGCGAACCGCAACCTGGTCGGAACGAACCAATGCGACCAAAGCGCTGCGCTTGTCAGGGGTTGGATAAAGAGTCAGATGGTCGGGATGTCGTCGAAAGTATTCGAGTTCTTTTAGCCAACCGGCGACGCATTGCGGGAATTGCCGTTCGGCCGCGGAACCGGTGATGCTGGGAATTGCGACGAGCTGGTGCAAGAGCTTTGTCCATGCGCTCGGAGACGACCACCGCGCCATTCAATATCCTTCCTCTCGCTAGTTGTGCCGCCACAAGGGCGCGGTGAGACAGGTGGGGCCTCCGGTACCCTTCAATGAAATCTCTAACCCTTCGTAATCCCAAACTGTGGCACCCCGCGATTGCAACGCCTGCTTGGTCTGAGGGTTGCCCGTGAGTATGAGGCATTGCCGCGGTGCTAAAGCCAGCACATTCGTGCCTAACGATTCGTACTCAGCATCGGACACCTCGATCAGCTCGATGCCCCGAGCCATGAGCCATTCGCGAAAGAATACGGGCAGGTAGCGCGAATAGACCACGGCCAAATCTCGATCGACCAGGCTTATGAGCGACATGAGATGAAGACAATGGTCCGGTCCTTCGGCATGCGGCAAGGGTACAATCACCACTTCGTCGACGAGATGGCGCACAAGCTGCCTAAATTGCGTGACGCCATCGTCATTTGTGCGATAGCCGCGACCTAGGGCCACCGTCCGCTCGTCAATCCAGACCACGTCTCCGCCTTCCATGTGCCCGGGCGATTGAATCGAGCCCACGACAGGGATGTTGTGTGTGGATAGAAATTGGCGGACCGCCTCGGGTTCACCCTTTCGCAAGGGTTTTGCCGGGTTGAGCAAGATAGCTCCATCCCGCGTGACTTTCACGGCATCATGCGTGTACAAGGAATCTAAGCCGGTCTCGGGCAATTCCTCAAGAAATTCGATGGACGGGACATGCTGAGCCAAAATGTCGACAAAACGACTAAACTCCTGTTCTGCGCGATTGTATAAAGGGGCCTCTCGATATCCATAGCGGACCCACTCGCTGTCGCAGTAGGGTTGATTGCGAAAAGCGGCCTGCGGGGATTTTAGTAGGACCCGCGCCAACGGATCGACCATTGACTGTACGCCATATGCTGTCGTCATCACATGCACCCCTTGTTCGAGATTCGTCGGCGCGGCTCTCTTTTACGCTACAGGTTTTGCGGTAGCTGATCCACCTCGTCGGCGACATTTTGCGCTTCGCTTAACGAAGGCGTCACGCGCCCCGATGATACCGCCCAATAAAAGAAGGGAATTGACACAACGACGACGCCGATTTCGTCCCAGGGGGCAGGAATGGTTCCGGTACCGCCAAATGTGCCGAGCTTTGACCATAGCAGCATAAACACCATGTACACCAAAAGCCAGACGGCACTTTTAATATCGCTCCAGTCGCGCTTGGCATCGCGTACGAAGTACACAACGTACACAATTAGGCCGAGCAGCGCCATGAGCCCCAAGTCGCGATTGATCGACCAACCGGTCCAATAGAAGATGAGACTGCCGACCACAAACCCGATTGGCGCCCACAGCGATAGCCTTCCCAATCGATAGCGGCGCTTGAGGTCCGGACCCGTGCGCCGTAAGACCATTGTACTGACAGGCCCCATCATGTAGGTGAGGATGGTCGCGCTGGAAAGCACCCCTACTAATTTTTGCCAACTGGGAAAGGGAAGCAAAAAGGCAATGCCCAGCACGAAGGATAAGATGATGGCGCTGCCTGGAGTGGCGCGATGCGTCAGCTTCTCGAACGTCTTAGGAAAATAGCCATTGCGGGCAAATGCCAGGATGCCGCGAGGCGTGCCCGCTGCATACACCAACCCGGTGCCAAAGGGAGACACGATGGCGTCGCCGTACAAAATAATCGCGACCCAGCTGAGATTGAGGGCGAAAGCCAAGTTCGCGTAGGGTGACGCATAATTTAGCGCTGACCAGCCTTTGGCCAGTGCATGTGCGGGCACGGCGCCAATGAACACGATTTGTAGCAACATATATAAGATACCGACGCCGATCATGGCGATGATAAAGGCGCGGGGAATGTCGCGCTGCGGATTCTTGGCTTCTCCGGCTAAATCCATCATGGGACGAAAGCCGGTGTAGGCAAAGATAATGCCGCCCAGTGAGATAGCGGAAAACACGCCTCCCCACCCATATGGTATGAAGCCACCCCCATAATGGTCGAAATTGGCGGGATGGAATCCCACCACGAGGAACGCGACAATGGTCAGCAAAGGAGCTGCGAATTTAATGAAGGTCAAAGGAGTATTGATACGTGCATACAGCTTGACGCCCAAATAGTTCACCATAAAGAAAAAGGCAACCAGGATGGCGGCCACCAAAAATCCGGGCCCGGTGAGCGAACCCGATGTGGCGTCGTACAGCCCGTGGATGTAGCTGGATGAGTACTGCAGGACTGCCTCTGCTTCAATGGGAGGAATGCCCGCCCATGAGATGATGGCTGCCCAGCCGATGAGATAGCTGACGAAACGTCCGTGGGTGTATCGAGGATAACGAATAATGCCGCCCGCTTCGGGGAGCATCCCTGCCAGCTCGGCAAATGACAACCCCAGCACGATCACTCCAAAACCGCCGATAATCCACGACAAGATGGCCGCGGGCCCGGCAATGGTGGCTGCAGTCATCGAAGCAAAGAGCCATCCGGATCCCACTAGCCCGCCGATCGCCGTCATGGTCAAATCAACCAGTGTCAGTTCCCGCCGAAGCTTTGGGGCTTTTGTGGAGTTGGCCGGGTCAGACTCAGTCATATGACAACCCCCTTAAAGAATGTTGTTGCAAATCACTGGAATTTCTGCCGCCTCTTAAACCATCAGCGGCCATCACGCGTATGGAGAATAATGCGTATTGCAGTGCGATATGAAAATTCCGCATATCGCCAGAAATATACGACATCGAGTCGCAAGAATCCTTCTCAGAGATGAAAAGTTGCGAGATCTTTTCGGCGTCAATTTGTCGCGTCATGAGGTTTCATGCGCCCGGAGTTTTGGCGGCGAACTCTCTTGCCGTTTGTAGGGCCCGGTGCCGATGCTTAAAAATTGATAGTGTTATGGGCGTAGGTGGCACTGAGGTGGGTAGGGATGGATTACGCAGAAACGTTGGGACAACCCGGTGCATGGAGGTCGCTTTTGGTTACGGACGGCCCCACTTGGTGATTTCGACGCCAAAATTGTTGCCGACAATGACCACACGCCCTTCACCCACTTCGAGTCCATTGATTTTAATACTTACCGCCCGTTGCCACTCCCGATTGAGCACAATTTGCGTGCCGATACCCCAATTGAGCAATGAGCGAGTGGGCAAATTTTTTTGACCGAGACTGACAAACATGGTCACCGGCAGGCCCAAGGTCCGCTGAAGACGCGGATTATCCAACGCGGGATGCACCGACTCAACAAGATTTGTTGCCGGTGTCGGCGGTACGTTTGCGGTTTCGTTATCATCGCCCAAGGGAACACTGCCTGTCGCGGGCAAGGCTGTATCACTGTCAGGCGGATTGGCGGACAACGCCTCTAATAAGGCATCAATTTCCTCCTGTGACAAAGGTCTTTGATCGTCGGGCATTGAACCGTCTCCTTTCTCCGCACATCCATTGTAATCGATGCAGGCTTAATCTTTGTACTTTTCGTCGTGGAAAGGCTCTAGGTCAGTCAGTTCTTTGATAGATGGATGGAGTCAGAAGAGAAAATCCTAGCGGAACTTTCCTAGTTAGCCGGTCGCAAAATGGGAAATCCCTTGCGGCGCAAGGGGTGCGGAGGTCTCGCGTGTATTATATAACGGGTTTGTCCATGGGAGCCGGTACGCCAAACACGTCCAGGAGTTTTTGTTGCCGACGGGTGCGCGTCGTGAGCGTCAGTCGGTCTCGGGTGCCGCTGGTCCCAGGATAGGCCAGCAACACTTCTTGAACCTCCGTCAGATCTTGGAGGAGTTGCGGTAAGCTCAGGTCGATGCCCTTCTGCGCCGCTTCGCGGCGCAAGAGGTGGGCCACGGTCACGGCGAGTACGCAGAGGAAGGCATGTACGCGGATCTTGTCGTCGGTCCAGTGATATTGCGGTTGCCAATGGAGCCACGAGGGTTGCTTCATATCCCGAAAGGTGTCCTCGACATGCCAGGCGTCGCGGTACGTGGCAATAATTTGGGCCGTGGACCACTCAGCATGATCCGTAAACAGGATCGTCTTGCCCCAATGGGTTTCACCCCAGCGCACGCACGCATTGTGGTCCAGAGTAAAGTGCAAACGGGGACCCTCCGGGGCCTCCGTGACGGTCGTGTGAACCCAGTCGCAGACCGAGGGGCCGGCCGTGGCGACCGTCTCGGCTACCCGCTGCTCGACTTTTGCCATGGGGGATCGGCGCCGCGCGGTGACCAGGCTTTTCTGTCGGGCGCGCAGCTGTTCATGCAGTTTGCGGAGGTGGGCAAACTCGCCTTGCCACTGGTCCCAATACAAAGCCTCATTGTAGGTCACGACCACCGTCCGCTCAGCCCCGAATACGGTCCGAGTCGTGCGATACGCCTGAAGATCCCCGCAGTCCGGCACGACTTCATACTGGTCGATCGGCACCGCCAGGAGGTCCGGGACTTGGGGCGCTGTCAGCGACCCGACGCAGCCAGAGGGCCTCGCGTCGACCGCCGCTTGGGTGGCCGGGGAATTGTTGCCCTTGTCATAGACCAGGGTGACGGAGCCGCAATGCGTCCGCAAGGCCTGGTACCGCGCGACAAGCGTCTCGGTCACCTGAGCGAATTGGGCGCTGTCATGCCGATTGCCCGGGAACACCGCGTGAAACAGGGGAATGTTGAAGTCGGTCGTGACCAGGACCGCCAAACCCACAGCGCGCAAATCGGCGCGCTGCTGCTTCTGATGGCCGCGCTGCGCCAGCGCACTGGGCGTCTGGGGATTCATCCACGTGTAAAAGTTGGTCGCATCATAGACGACCGTCGACAAGTTCACGCCGAATTCTGCCACCATCCGTTGGCTGAGGGCCTGCTCGGCCTCCTGAATTCGATCGGCGGTCAAGTAAGCCATGTGATCCCAAAAGCGCTGGCTGCGCAGGTCCGCGTCGCGGACCGGAAAGTCATGATACAAGGCAGTGCGGCGAAACCATTCGCCCAATTTCGCCTTGCTGCAGGGGGCCAAGATCCGATTCAGCACGGCCAACAGCAGGTACGCCCCCACCGACCGCCCTTGGTCGCGCTTGGGCGCGACGCGATCAATCAGCTCCACCAACTGGAGCCGGCGGGCCACGACGAGCAGAGCTTGGCTCGCACCATACTCGGCCACCCGGACCCGGGTCGGCTCCGGGGGTTGCCCTTCCAGCCGGGCTACCACCTGTTCCGCCCGCCCCAGATATTGCTGTTTCACGAGGCGGGATTTCCCGTTCACCCGTTTGCCTTCGACGAGGTAGTAATACACATGCCCTTTGACCTTGCGTTTGGTAATCGTTGCCACCGATCGCACCTCCGGATTCGGGAGTTAATAAACAGAAGCTTTGCGATCGGCGGGGAAAAGTCCTTTGCCTTTTGGCGAATAAGAAGAAATTTTTTCTAACGCCACGATCGATAGCAGGGCTAATCCAGTTGTATAAACATCGATTTGAGACAGAACTTGGCTTTGAGGCGAATTTAACCGCCTAACCCGGAAACTTCCGCTAGGATTGGTGCACAACGGAATTCCGATCGTTGGAAGCGTTGCTTCCCCAAACGGATTTGGGCTCATCTGCGGCGGTGCCGACCGTGTAACTGTAAATGACAGAGATGTATCGGTAGCGTGTCGGCTTCCGAATACTGAACTTGCTGGTGGCGTGGTTATGACCGAGCTGGGAGGAAACCATTGGTGGTCAGGGTTGTGCGAGTTTGGGGATGTTATGGAGCGGGTAGGTAGCACCGTACGGATTTTAGGTTCCACTGCGTTAGCTCTGATTGCCTGTGCACTAAACCGTTGTGTTGCTACCGTTCTGGCACGATACCAACCATGGGATGTTGCAGGAGGGCTAGCAATTTGCAGAGCTGCGGGTGTCAGCGTGTTCAATTGGCAAGGAGACAGAGATCCCTTTCCCCTTAATGGGTTGGTCGCGACGCGTTTAAATGATCCCAGCCCTATTTTGCAGGTTACACGTACGCTAGCCAGTCGCCTGCGTTAAATCCATATAGAATTGAGGAGCTCGAGATGCACAGCACTATTCGTATTGGCTTGATCGGATTTGGAAACATGGGAAGAATTCACGCAGAAAATTTGACACGACGTGTGCGCGGGGCGGAGCTTGTTGCTGTTGCGGATCCACGCACGGATGTCGCAGATGTTGTACGCGTTGCCGATACGACGATTCCGTTTTATCATGACTATCGTTTTTTGTTGGAGATGAATGATATTGATGCGTTTATTGTTGCTGCCGCTACCACGCACCATGCTGAAATACTCCGGGCGGTCGTGGAATGTGGTCGCCCTGTATTATGCGAAAAGCCAATTGCGTTGACTAGTGCTGACAGCATGGCGATTTACAAATTGTACGAAGAACGTGGGGTTCCATTACAGATGGGTTTTATGCGCCGCTATGACCCACAGTATATCAAGGCCAAACGTCTCATTGATGAGGGTAAAATTGGGCGACCATACCATTTTTACGGACTTAGTCGTGATCGTGTAGGCCCTCCGTACGAAGTGGCCCGGTATTCGGGCGGATTTTTTCTTGACACTGGCGTGCATGACTTCGACTTGGTACATTGGTTATTGAACACCGAAATTGACTGTATCTTTGCGCGGGGGGATATCTTTCGGCACGAAGAATATAGGGATATTCCTGACGTAGACCAGGTCCACGCCAGTTTTCACTGTGTGTCCAAGGCTTTTGGACTCGTTGAGTTGTCTCGAGACGCGATTTACGGTTACGAAATTCGTACCGAGATCTTGGGAACAAATGGGGCAGTTCAAGTTGCACCGCTTCATTCAACAGGCACGGTGTTGCTCGTTGATGGCGAGGTCATTCGAGACACATATGTCGATTATCGGGAACGATTTGATCAAGCCTATCTCAATGAACTACAGGATTTTGTAAACCGCATTAGGAGTGAACAACCGCTCGCGATTACGGCGATGGACGGAATTCGTGCTACCCTAGTGGGGGAGGCTGCAGCACGGTCGTTGGTTAGCGGACGCAACGAATCTGTTGAAGTCGGTGTTTTTCACATGGAATCTGGCAACTAATGTAAGTCATCTACGTACCTGGGAAGCGTGAGTAAAGGCAAATCGCGAGCGCGCATCAGCAGCCAGGCGTCATCGCGTGGTGGCCGGAATCAAGACCTAAGATCGCGGCCGGTTTCCTCGGTGATCCCCTTATCACCGGATGGCAAGGCACCGGTCCGCCGGGTACAGTCGGCGTTTTAGAATTCACGTCAGATCGGCATTAAAGCCATCCATCAGACGCATGATGACACCCGGCTGTAATGCCCGTGCGCACGCCCATGGTGATTACCTCCTTCGCAATTCAAAAGAGTGCCCAGCGGGGAATCGCTGTCAAAGCCTCCGACCGTGAATGGTCACGGCGATCCTGGGGATTGGACGCCGTTTGTCAACCAAGCCTAATCCCATTGCTCGGAAACGAAACAAGCAACTGGATCGGTGAGCACATGACGGTGTTTGGGATGACATGCGAGCATGTATGGCAGGCAATGCCGTATCCCTCAACATAATTGGGACCCGGCGTAGCCCGGGCGACCCCAGCGGGCGGCGCGCTCGAACATGGCAATCGTCACTTCGGGCGGTTTCGTGGTGATGCTTTTGTAAACGTCATGTGGCTTCCGCACCTTAGGTCAAAATCGTTGAGCGCCGCAAAGTTTTCAAGGTCAGGGCCACGACCCTTATGTAGTCACAAAGTACTCACGTGACGTTTGTCACGACCTCATGAGAGCCGAAATGCAGCTGAACGGGATGGTAACCGCCGGTCTTAGAATTGCCAATCGGCCATTCCCGAGAATTCGTGGTTAGCAGCGTCTAACCTGGGTAGCCAAAGATAATGGCGAGAGTTTTCTCATATTGTCCCCCTCGTAAAAATTTATTTCTGAATGCGCTTGTCTGCCATAGGATTTTTAAAAGAGGCGTCGAAATATGCGCATTACTGGGGCAGTGATCTGTTGACAAACAATTAGGTCTGGGGCCTTATGCATTAGTGCTTGAGCCGAGAATGCCAACTCAAAGTGCATGTGCGGCAGGGACTTCAAAGTCGGGCCCCCTCGAGCTACGTAACCAGTTTTCGGAACCAGAGGTATGCGATAGCACCGTATGTTAGTCAGTCGAAAATGGTGGCAGTTATGAAAAACGACGGGCATCTCCAAAAATGGCGGCGTGCTTCCGTGACAAAGGACGGTTCGGCGCGTGGACGCCGGTTGGTTGATGCATCTCCCCCGCGCCTTTCCCTGTCACTACTAGGGCGCTTTAGTCTGACTGTCGGGGGAAGTTCTCTGCACTTGGCCATTAACGCCCGCACCGAGGCCCTCATCGGGTATCTTGCGATCCATCGCAACCGCGTGATCGCGCGCCCCGAACTGGCGGAGAATCTATGGCCCGATTCGGAAATGGAGCAAGCACGAGCGAATCTGCGAAAAACCCTGTATCAAATTCGCCAACACCCCTGGTTGTCGATTTTGGTAGGCGAAGAAGGCCAAGACCTTAGGTGGGCACCACAAACGGATGTGGTGCTAGACCTCGCGGAACTAGAAGTTTCCACTTTTCACCAGACCACGCGCCTGTTGGAATATGCTCGACAACTATATCAAGGACCGCTTCTTCCCCACCTTGATGATGTCTGGATCGAACCTGAGCGCCGACGATTGGAACAGTTGCATCTCTTGAATCTGGTCACGCTGGCAGAGCGTTACCTGCAATTAAATGCACCGACACAAGCGCTGCTCGTAGCTCAAGACCTTGTGCGCTGGGATCCGTTCAACGAAGAACATTATCGACTTTGCCTCATAATCCATGCGGCGCGACAAGATTTGGCGTCATTGCAGCGTACCTATGATCAAGCCGAGGAACTTTTCCGCCGAGAACTCCGCATGTCTTTGGGCAGGGAAACACGACAACTCTTTAACGATCTCACGAATGCGGTCAGGTCCCGTGAACTACTCGCGGCGCGCCGCGAGTCTGAGTCATTTGAGACCGTTGCGGTAAGCACTGCAACCGAAGCCTTTCTCCGGTGGTTGAGAGAGCCTTCGGCATCCTCCACCTTTTACCTTTGGGCACCTCCCGGCGGAGGAAAAACCACATGGCTTGCTGAAGCTGCACGACTGGCCCAGGATCGAGGATGGCTTCTCATGAGGTGTCCACCAGGTCCAGACCGGGTGGCTCGAGATCGACTCGAAGGTCGTCGGATACTCTTTGTGGTAGATTTAGATACGCCGACGTCATCGGCCTACGAGTTCGCAGTCAATAGCGCTAAAAGTCTACCTTCTTTAATGGTGCGCTACGTTGTCACCGGGACATCTCCCCCCGAGTCTTTAGCGACTAGACGGCTCAAGATACCTGATCTACATTGGGTAGCGACTTTAGACCCTCTAAGTCCGGCCGAAATCCTCGCCTTGCTTGCCCGCGCGGGAGTGGCAGATCCAGCCATGGCTCAGGAAATTATGGCAGCAGCAGGAGGGCTGCCCTTAGCGGTGAGGCAGGCGATCGACATTTGGACCGCGTCCAGCACCGGACAATTTTCCGCACATGATCGTTGGTTGAGGACCATGGCGACGCTGATTCCCCGCCTTGTCAAGATGGCGGATCGCGTGGATTCTCGCACGCTCTCCGCCTGTTCACTGCTAAGCCATGTGGAACCCGAAGTGTTGTCCATGATTTTAGAGCGACCAATTTCTCCCGCGGAGTATCGTCGATTGACGGTATCTGGACTGTTTGTCGCGACTCCCGACGGTCTGGCTCTTCGGGGTGAAGTTCGGCGCTTGTTGCTCCGAAACTTTCAAAGTCAGGAACCCTTGGAATCGGCCAAGTTATTTCGTCGAGCCATCAATGTGCTGGTGCAGGAATGGGACGGACGGTCGGCGGACGAAAGAGAACACATTGCACGCGAATGCATTTTTTCCATTCGAGAGTTTCGCGGTCTTAACCCCGAGGGCTATCTTTGGCCGTGCCCTGGTCTGGAATTGACGGAACCTACAATTGAAGACCAGCCAGCCATGTTTCGGTTGCTTCAGTATTGGGTTCAGGTCCAACAAGCCTCCAGCTCTGCCCGCTTTTCTCGCGAATGGGACAATTTGATGGCATATCGAAGCCTTCGGCTACGTGTGGCGCGTGATAGCCGCGGAGAGATCTTGGGATTTAACGTGGCGGTGCCAGTGCGCCAGGATTCGCTTCCCGTGTTGCGTCACAGTCGCACCACCGGTGTGTTGGCCCAAAATAGCGAGTGGGAATCGGCGGTGGATCCGAACACGCGAGGCTGGGTCCTTCGAATGGTGGTTTATGGCCCGAAACGGTCAGCTACAGTGCAAGTTTTGTTAGAAACTGACCTGTTGGGGTTGTTTGGCGCCGCGTCGTCGCTGTTTGTCGCAACTCCCTTAACCCGCTATCAACATCTGTTGCCTGTGTTGGGCTTTCGGCGGCTCATGGGTACGGCGCGCTGGAACAATGGGAAGTTGCGTCCGGTCAACAATTATGTTCTCCACTTGCCCGGTGGATTTCCTGGCTGGGTTGCACGGTATTTCCAAGAAGGCTTTGCTTGACCGCTGTTTAAGATGGATCCTCGGGCATTTTGCTGCCAAGAGGACATGGACTACCGCAGTTTATGAACGCCCACTCATAACAGGAGAAATGTTTTGGCGGTGGTTCATCTCGCCGTGTTTGACATTTTTCCCTTCCCTAACAAAAGAAAGGTGACCGGATCACTTCCAAATACATACAGGTTTTATGAAACGGGAATATCGCCCGTCGACTGTCCCAGATTAGATGTGGGCGGGATGACGCGGGGTTTCATTTCGGACAACGGTACGTGACCTGGTGAGCCAATTCTTTTGTCAGATAGACGGCTGCCTGATGGGGAGTTAAGAGTCGTCCTCAATCGTGGGTGGCGACGACGGTCTCGGAAAAACGCTCCAAATAGGAGAGGACGCGTAGACGCAAATTCCGGATCCAACGCGTCTAAGCCTTCGTCGAGTAACAGTACCTCGAGTCTCTGCAGGAGGGCCCGCGCCAACCACACACGGCTTCGTTCACCCTGTGAAAGTTAGCAGCCGGTTTCACCGAGAATTTGCCCAAGACCGGACGGCATGCGCAAGACCAGATCTTGTAGCCCTAAGGCAGCCAGAAGTGAGAACACATCCTGGAGAGTGGATTCTTAGGGGGCCAAGATTGGCCAAGCAACAGATTGACTGCCATTAATGCACCAAAGAGATGATTCTCATGTGCTTGCGGCACGAGTACTACGTGGCGACGCCACGCAGCGGGATTGCACATGCCGGCTGGCACCCCGCCGAAGGTTAAAGTTGAGTTTGTGGCTTCCTTTAGGTGCGCTAGCAGGGCGAGCAGCGTTGATCTTTTCGGTCCCCGATGGCCCTGACACCACGATGCGTGCTGGTGGCGGCAAAACGACGTCGACGTCTTTTAACACGGGAACTTGCTGACCGGGATGGCGATATCCCAGCGAACGCGCTTCCAACACACGATTACGGACAGTGGTCGAGATGCTGGTGCGACCGTTCGGACTGTCTTGAGCCGCCGAGAAAGACGCTGACCATACGGAGTGCAATTGACGCCACGACGTCCAAACCTGGGCGACATGAGCTATTGACCCGGACAATCGGGAAAATGCTTGCCAAGCCGGCAGTACCCCGCCGAGAGCAATTGCCAGGGGTGAGCCCGAAGACGATCGGGCCGTACGAAAAACCGTCATTCCCTTCAGAGCTAACCAACGTTGAGGTATCGGCGACGAAAGGACAGCCGACATCTGATCGAGCCGGGCTGATACGTCGATAATCTGCATCTTCACCGGCGAGTGAAACACCTTGCACGAGCCGGGTGTCGTGCCCTATGAGCCGTTCGGTGAGATCCGTAGTGAGGGTCAAGCGTTCCTGAGTCCAAGCCCAAAATCGTGCGCGGTAACCCAGAACCAAACCTGCCTGGAGGACATACCATCCAACCTCGGCGAAGAGCACGTAGGGGAAGTCCGTAATGCTGACAATTCGGCTCGCCACCACAAGTTCAAGCGCGCCGAGCAAACCGCCGGACCCCCCGGAAAACGTTAGGGCTTGCAAGGTTTCGGATTCAAACAGAATCCCCAGATACGTGCCTCGTCCAGCACGACGCACAGTTTCCGGTGAAAGATGGGTAACTTGCTCCAATAACCAACGCTTCAGGCGAAGACCGATCCGCACTGAACCTACGCCCGCAAGTCTGGCCGCAGCTGCCTGGGCCAGTATTAGCCCTCCCAATAGCGCTAAGTACATTGTCCGGGTGTCGGATGGAAACGAGCCATGCAGCGCAGCGGTTCCGGCCACAGCCCACATCATCAGATACACGACATAATAGTCGACGTGCGCAGCCTTCGTTGCCAAACCTAAGGCAGTATTTGATCGCGAGGTCGGCCCGTATCGCACCAGGTGTTCTCCGCTTCGTTGACAATACCTGAGGTGAAGACGCGTGTTGGTGCGAATGGGTTAGATTGGCCCAGTTAAATATCCTCCCGGTTTTAGGTTGCACATGCCTACCTTGAAGAGCACCAAGACTGGTCGACACAGGCGGCGTCGCGTTCGACTGCGCGTCTGGACCAGCTCCCATGGCACGGTGAGTTGGCTCATCGTCTGCGGACACCGCAGACGGAGCCGAAAGGCAAAGACTCCTCTATGGCGACTGCCTGACTCAGGAACGCGAACCGCTTCAGTTTGCGTCTGCCAAAGGGTGGAAAAGTGCGAGGGCAATTGTGTCTGCAGTTGCTCTGGAGCGCCGACTTGGACCATGGTTCCGCTCTCCATCACGGAGTACCCGAAAAAATTGTTGAGCTTCCCGCAAATCGTGGGTGATGTATAGCAACGTGGCATCGGTCCAGCGCTGACGGGATTCGGCTAACAGGCTGCGTCTCGTTGCGCGGTCGAGGCCGGAGAATGGTTCGTCCAATACGACGAAGCGCGCAGATGTGCGTGTTAGGGCTCGGGCAAAGCGAAGTCACTGACCCTCGCCGCCGAAAAGCAAAGCCTTGTCTTCGGTGTCGAGCCCCGGCTTTAGCGCGCATACCAGGTCGATGAGATGGGCCCTGGCGAGAAGGGCCTGCATGTCTGGTTGGAATTCGGTAGCCGCGTAGTCGGACCCGTACAAGATATTGTCGCGAAGGCTGCGATTCCAAAGAGTCACTGCCGGGCTGACCCATGCTGTGTGTGGACGAAACCCCGGTGCACCAAGAGCTGGTTTTGAAACCATGTTACCGAAACCCAACGCCTGCCTATGGTCGGATCCATAATCGACAGGAATCGACCGTAGCGGTACCAAATCGCCACAAAGTGCGGTCATTCCGTTCGCCAGCCGGACGACGGCGATAGCAGGCAGCACGTCAAATAGCGGATTCAACAGTTGTTGCGTCGGCAACAGAATTTGCCCGGCGTCGAAATTGAGCGAACGCACTAGGTCTTTGAGGCCATCGATGGGCGTTCCATCCACGGAGGTTCGACACGCCTCCCGCATCCGATCGTAGTCGACCTTAAGGCCGATCCCGCGCAAAAAGGTTGGTCAGCGATACGGGACCACAGTCCATCGAAGACGTCTGCACAACTTCCGGAACCCGTTGTCGGCGAGGCACGTGAGCAAAGGTCATTTATGAAATACCACCGGTACAAGGTATCCGCTGCACACTATAATAGTTCTCCCAGAAGACCGTCTCAGTTGTGTTCTACCGGCGGATTGTCCGTGTGTCTGAGATGGATACGTCAACGGTCACGATAGAGTTTAGACGCCGTTTGTATTTGGTTCAGAAATCGTTGAAATCTGTCGAAAAATCGGGTAGACATTCAGACACATTCAGATCCGAGCGTACCAGTTGTAGCGACCCTGAAGCGCCCTGGGATGGCTTGTGAAACCTTCTCTTGATGAAGCCAGCGGGGATACCCAATGAAGAACCTTCTACAACAGATTGCCCCCTCGACAAATAAGTCGCGTCGTGCCGGGATCGCGTCGTTATGGCACTCACAACGCATAATGCGGGTAATTTGGAGGCGAGCGACCCGATAATACGCATTGCCTGTTGCAGTGCCGAACTTCTTCTGTCATGAGGGCAACCTGGGATGACTCCCCGCTTGGCGCGGTGCGGTCACGCGCAACACCACGTGAAATGCCGGTAGCCAGTCTCCTGGGTGATCCGCATTGTACGTGAGCTGAGGCACCAGATAGTAGTTCGGCAACGATTGGGTACCCTTCCACACAGACGGGTAAATATCAATGAAGTGGAGTCCCGGTTTTCCGGTGGCCCGCAACTGAATTTGAAGGTTACCCTGGGAATTAAAAGCACACCCGAATCCGACAAAGCTGTTGTCGTAGTCCACGCTGTAAATATTGTCATAGTCAGTCCATCCGCCGCCCAGGATCGTAATCGTTACTAACGAGCCTTGCGGAGCGGGATCCGGAGCGACCGTTTCAACTTTGGGGAAAATGCGAAAGGTGGTCGCCGCAATGACGTGCTGGCCCAATGAGAGCGTGATGCGATGCGGCGGTCCTCCGAGGTCTGAAGGTACGGTATCGATCACTTTAAACGCGCCATGCGCGTTGGGCGTGACTAATCCAAACGGTATGGCCTCTGTTGCATACCCTTGACCACTGACATGGCTGCCTTTAACCGTCCACCATGTCACTTGATAGTGCTGGTGGGATTTAAGGCCGTGGCCTGTCAAAGTAAACGTGCTGCCTACCACCCCGCTAGCAGGATTTGCTACGAATTTGCCAACGGGCGCAGGTTGAAGAGTTGGCAGCTTGTCCGTGGTATTGTGCGGGGTTTCCGGCAGCACCGTGACCGGAAAAGAAAACGTAGGCATGTATGGGAACGGCGATTGTTGTTCGTTGAGGTATGGTCCTCCCATGACGCCGTTGTTGACCGAAATCTCGTGAAGTCCGACACCCTCCGCCCTCACTGCAAAATGGGCGGTGCCGCGTGTGGAGACTGCGGTGACATTTCCGGTCAGGTGATTGTCATACGTAACAGGAAATAGGGCAAAGTATGGCTGGTATCCAACACCGGTCATTGTAAACTGAAAAAAGCCACCCTGGGGAACCTGAGACGAGCGCAAAGTTACCGACGGGACCACCGTGACCGAACCCTCCGCGGCTAATGTTCCCGAAGCTACCTGTAGCCCGAGCAAGTGGGTACCCCCAAAGCCTTGGGGGATTGAAAAGCGCAATCGAAGACTGCCATGGGATCCGCTCACACCATGTCCTAATGTGGCCGTTCCATAACGATATTTTGCACCTATAAACGTTGGGCCGTCCACCTTCCACCGCCCCTGCACGGTTTGCCACACTAAGGACACGGCTGTGCTTGGTGGTAAACCACGGGCGATGAGCTGTTCGGTTTCGCCGACCGTGGGATAGGCTACATTGAGCGAAATGGTCCCCGGATGGGCGACGAGCCGGGTCCAGGAAAATTTATTTGAAGTAGGGGCGGCGACGGTGACCGCCCCCCAAATAAGAATACCGGCTATTGTAGCGACGGCCGAAGCGCCCAACACGGTAAGCGGGACATTACTCGTCCACGGCCAGGTAGACAGGCGTCGAGTCCACAACGTTGCCATACGCGTCATGTCCAGTCACCTCGATTTCATACGCGCCCGGTGGTGTCTTGGACGGAACTTGCAGATTGCCATCCCAAGACTTAGTCACGCGATCAAAATGAAGGGCCACGGTTGTGATCGCCTTGGGCGTACCACTGCTGGTTGTCACGCCTGCGGAGCCCAATTCGGCAGACACCTGCCCTTGGGTCAATGGAACCTCGACGGTCTTTTTACCTTCCGGGACGCTAAGGTCAATCGGAGCGTTGATGGTGAGCCACGTGTCGGTCTTGACGAACGGCGTGGATTTGCCCGCCGCCGTGACGCTGACCGTTGGAGTGTACGTATAGGGCACAATGGTGGGGAGTGAGTTCGGCGTGGGAAACGGATAGAAGATACCGTGTTCGCCATTGGTTGAGTCCGTGGCAGTAATCGTGTACGTCATGGTGCCCAATTTCGCATTCATCGGAATGACCCACGTGGCTACCCAATACATGGGTTTGCCTGGAAAGGGATGGGGAATATCTATCATCGGCAATGTTTTCCCGTCCGACAAATGCACCGAGACCTTATCCGTCGGTGGCGCTAATGTTCCGTTTTCGGTGCGGACCTCCGCCCGAAACACAATCATCGTCCCGCGGGGATACTGGCCAGTTACAATGCACCCTTCATTGGCGGACACCGTGTCGCCGTTGACCAAGAGCACCGATGGGGAGGTCGCGTTAAGCGGGACGCGTGCCGCCGCGGTCAACCAAAGCCCTGAAATCAAGACCAGTCCTGCCGTCCACGCCTTGGTACTATACATGTGCATCATGGATATCTGTCCTTTCAATGAGGTCTTATCTTGTCTTGCTGCTCATGCAAGTCGATCCGATCGAAATTGTAGAAACGCGAACCAAGATGGTGACAATTCGTCACCTTGAGTTCCTAAACCCATCATGTCATCGGCTCCGATCCCAAAGCGATCCGTGCGATTGAGGACGGTTAGCACCAGTCCGTTGGCTTCGTAAGTCCGCTAACCGGTGGGTAAAGTTCCACCGGGTATCGACAATCTCACGGGTAGGCGATGACAGGACGGAGCTGCCCCATTACTTGGGGCAGTGACGGCATCCCCGCAATTCTAAAAGCAGTCGGAATTCCGATAGACCTGGGCAGTTTCCCATAGCAGTAGTTGGGAAATAACATAGTCAACAGACATGTAGGATCATAATGCGTGAGATCTAATTTTTCGTCTTACCCTGCGTCGATGCATCATGACGCCGTTGACTTGCCGGATAAGAAGCGCGTGGAATCGCGGTGGTTCGTGAAGACAGTCGGGGGTCCGGCAAAGCGACGGAATATGGCATCGGAGCGGTCTCATTCCCAGATTCCGTCATACCGTATTTAACGGTATACTTCCAAGCCAACACGCCAAACGAGTTTCGCGTTTGTAATCACGGTCCTCCAACTTTTCAGGTGCAGCCCGAGTGGCATAGGCATTTGCATGGGTCGGGGCGAGTCTGATCCCTAGCGCGGAGGAGTTGTTGACTTTCAGGGTTATGTGCTTGCATCTCATTCCGTACGGCATCAACCTGTTTGAACGGTCAAAGCGGGTGTGACCCAGGAGTAAACTCAGCGAGGTTACTCCTGGACTAGGCGGGTGGTATTACGTGGGCATATCGACGGTGGTCACCCGGTCTAATATCAAGCCTGAATCATTGTCGCGTTGTGTGGTTTCACCGTATCTAACGGTTTGGGCAAGCCCATCAAGAGCCTTTTGGGCATCGTCGTTAGTTCGCGCATACACTACACCGAGGAGATCGCCGGGTTGAATGACTTGGCCGACTTTGACATAGCATAAAAGACCGACTGCTGGATCGACGGCGTCTTCGAGGCGATGGCGGCCAGCACCGAGGTTAAGCGCAACCTGCCCGATGCCACGCGTATTCAAAGAGGCAATTCGTCCAGCGGTCGATGCATGCCATTCGCGTCGCACCGGCGCTAAGGGAAGCGGCCCATCGAGGGCTTGAGGCGACCCGCCTTGACGTGCAACCCATTGGGTAAACTTTGTCCAGGCACGTCCATCCTCCAGGGCGGCACGCGCTTCAGCATGCGCCTTGTTCAAATCGGTGCCGTGCGCCAGATGGATCAGCTCGGCTGCTAATGCCAGAACTTCCTCCCGCAGATCCGCTGGACCTCTTTGTTGTAGGCAGTCCATTGCCTCGTTAACTTCAATTGCGTTGCCGACCGCCCATCCCAACGGTTGCTGCATGCTGGTGATTAAGGCCGTGACGTTGCGATTGTAATAGCGCCCGATGCGGACCATCAGTTGCGCGAGTGCCCGCGCTTGTTCTAAGTTGGCCATAAACGCTCCACTGCCGACCTTGACGTCCAGCACCAGGTTCGGAGTGCCAGCTGCAAGTTTCTTAGACATGATGGACGACGCAATCAGTGAAATATTGTTGACGGTTCCGGTCACGTCTCGGAGTGCGTAAAGGCGTCGATCGGCCGGCGCCAATTCACCCGACTGGGCCACCACCGCGACACCAATTTCCTCAACCTGGCGCTTGATGTCTTCTACGTCTAACGTTGTCTTAAAACCAGGGATACTTTCCAGTTTATCCAGTGTGCCCCCGGTATGGCCTAGCCCTCGTCCAGACATTTTCGCCATGGGAAGGCCTAAACTGGCCATCAGTGGAGCTAACACCAATGTCGTTTTATCACCAACGCCACCCGTCGAATGTTTGTCCACGAGTCCTAAGGGATCGGGTTGAGGGTGTGAAAACGCCATCGCTCCCGTGAGCCAAAAGGATTCTACGTCGGTTAATCCGTTTAATACGACGGCCATGAGCCACGCCGACAACTGGTAATCCGGCCACGTGTTATCGACAATGCCGGCGACGAGGTGTTCAATATCGTCGTAGCTCAAGGCAATGCCATCGCGAGTCTTTTCAATAATATCAATCATGCACTAATCCTCCCGTCCGAGCACAACCCCAGTTTTCGACATGCCGAGGCGGTTGGCACCTGCAGCCACAAGATCCAGAGCCTCTTGCCAGGAATGAATTCCCCCCGATGCTTTGACACCTACGGTGGCGCCCACCGTGTCGCGCAGCAGAGCGACATCTTCCACAGTAGCTCCCCCGTGTCCAAACCCGGTCGAGGTTTTGACAAAGTCGGCTCCGGCGGCGACAGACAACAGAGCAGCAATCCCCTTCTCATCGGTGGTCAAGAGGCCCGTTTCGAGAATCACCTTTAAGATGACGGGAGAGGGAGCCGCTGCCCGGACAGCTCTCAAATCGGCCAGGACGGCGTCATAGGCGCCCGCTTTCAAATACCCTATCGCGATGACCATGTCTAACTCTTGTGCTCCTTGATCAACACACCATTGGGCTTCGTATGCTTTTGCCGGTGTCGCCATAGCTCCTAAGGGGAATCCGACAACCGCTGCGATTTGCACGGCGTCCCCCAAGCGTGTGTGCGCCAGCGGGACATATTGGCTGTTAATGCAAATGCTATACGTACCCCATTCCTGCGCCTCTTGGCAAAGCCGCTCAATCGCGCTTGGTGTAATTTCGGCATAGAGGGCCGTGTGGTCAATATAACGTGCTAAACTGGCGCGGTTCGGCAGAACCGGGGCTGACCAGGACGTACGTGTCAATTGCAGCAGGCGTTGTTGTTCTTCTGCGCTTAAATACGGCTCAATGCGTTGATACCACTCGTTCCATTGATTCAAAACTACACCTCCGCTCAAGATGTGACGACCTCGTTGCTATATCGCGGTATCGCCCATCCTGCGTAAATGATAGCAGCGATCAAACCGCCAACTACGGGCAAGGGTAGTACCGTCGTGAATAGGCCAGGTAGCCAGGTGCTACCCCACACACTGATGACGACCCCTACCGCGAACGAAACGATGGCGGACCAACTCCACCAGGCTCGAGCCGTTTTGGGGTGCTCGAAAAAGGCCGACGCTGGGGTGCGCTTGCGCTGTACCCAGACCCAGTCGACCAGCATGACAAATGTAAAAGGAATGATGACGTCACCGATAACGTCAAGGAATCCCGAAACGTGGTTTAAGATTCCGAGGATCGCCAAGACTGTTCCTAGAATTCCAAGAATGATCGTGGCAATGGGCTGTTCCCACTTTGTCGGTCGATGCACCGTGTTGAGCGCCACTAACAAATCCACCGTTGACGGATAGAGATTCATGGCGTTGGTGTGGATAATGGCTAAGGCGACGCCAACGGCGGCGATGACACCCCAGACAGGTGCATGCGCGCCTAAAAGGGCCAAGTTCCAGTTTCCAGTTGCTTGTTGCGAGTACATGCCCATGATGCCCATGACCAGCACCGATGCCATAATCCCGATTGACGGCGCCAAGAAGAAGGCGGTTTTACCCCGCGAATCGGAGGCGGGTCGTGCAAACCGGGATACCGTGGACACTTTGTAGGTCCATGCGAGAATCGAAAAGGTAACAATTGTGGTGATTGCGCTGCCCCACTGCATGGGGGCGGTAGCACCGGGCATCGACACATGATATCGTGAAAAAAGCAGGTAGGCCAGTACGCCATAACAAACCAAGAGCACAACCGAAGTATAGCGATAGAAATATTCGAGCCACTTCATGCCAAAAAGCACTAAAAAGACTTGAATGGCGCCGATGGTCCAAAACCAAAGTGAACCAGGCATGTGGGTAATCGCGCTCAACGTCTCGCCTGCCACCGCCGTATTCAGACCAAACCAGCCCATGTTGACAAACGTAAAGAGGACGGAGAACAAGAACGCACCCGCTGTGCCGTAGCTCTTGCGAGCCACAATCAACCCAGTTAACGGCACCTCGCGGCCCATTTCTGAAAAGAGTCCCGTAGGTATTACGCCTATCAGCCAACTGAGGACGATTGCCAGGATCATATCTGTGACGCCAAAGTGAAAAAGCAGCGCTCCAATAAGGGGGGTGGTCGCGGATGCCGAAGCCATCAGCCAGACCACTGTCATCTTGCCGGGGGACATCGTTCTTTCGCGGTCTGGTACCGGCAAAACCCCGACCGTTTCAACTTGCCCTAAAATGCCGCCATCATGCCCTTTAGGTGAATCGATAGACTTCACCCTGGTTCCTCCTTTTTTAGAGACGTGAACTCCACACCGCGCACGTGAAAGTCAATAACTGCACTCAAGAGATCAGACGTCCAATGTCATTATAGAAATGGGTCGGTTGCTTGTAAATATTATGCTGGGTTCCCGATTTGCCATTCCTCGTATAGGCGGGTGGCGCGTAGGCGAAAGAATGTTCATGGCCAAGTATAGCTATTCCTAAGTAACGTGCGAATCCTCAATGTCCTTCGGAGTCCACCGCCAACGAAACGGGACGGGATCCTGAGTGAGCCAATCAATAGACGCTAACATCCGGTCAGAAGTTCATCCGGAGAGTTCACCCGGATTTCCTTCAGCAACTGTTTCGACAGCTTCGCGAAAACCTCGATCAGGTTCAGCCATGACGCATTTTTCGGCGTCAAGACGAAATCACAACAATTGGGCACCGTCGCTAAATAGGCTCGGGTTTCGCGCGAGGTGTGCGCGGAATGATTATCCAGGATAATTTGAATCTTGAACCCCGGGGGATATTTCTGGTCGAGCGCTTGCAAAAACTCGACGAACTCGGTGCTCCGATGGCGTGGGCGGACCATGCCCAGGATTTCGCCGCTCGCGAGATCGATCCCGGCCAGGAGGCTTACCGTGCCATGCCGGACGTATTCGTGGTCCCTTGGCCAGGCGCCCTGGCCTGTGGCGGGCTGGAGCCGGTCGGGTGGGTGTCTTGGTGCCGAGCGCCTGAATGCCGGACTTTTCATCGGATGACCATCGGACGGTGGGCTATCCGTGATCAGCGACGAGGCGTCGTGAGTCCCGAGTCCGAATCCGGGCTTGTCCTTATCCTTCAATGTCCTTGCGCAATTGCGCGGCAATAATATTCTTTTGAATTTCGGAGGTTCCTTCGTAGATACGGGTAATGCGGGCATCGCGATAAAAGCGTTCAATGGGGTAGTCGGCGATGTATCCGATACCACCATGAATTTGCACAGCTTTGTCGGCAACGCGGTTATACACTTCTGATCCGTACAGCTTTAACATGGCGGCTTCTTTGATCACATTTGCACCTTGGTCGACTAGCCAGGCGACGTGATAGGTCATCCAACGGAGCGTTTCAATTTCTGTGGCCATGTCTGCTAAATAATGCTGGATCACTTGCTGATCGAAAATGGGCTTGTTAAACTGGTGGCGCTCCAAGGCGTATTGGGTTGACCGTCGCAAAAGATATTGGCATGACCCCAGCGAGCGGGCCGCCAGGCCGGAGCGTCCGTTGGCCAGTATCTTGAGGGCGTTGACATAGCCTTCGCCTTCTGGTCCTAGGCGGTTTTCTTCGGGAATTTCAACGTCCTCAAAAAATATTTGGGCCGTATGTGAACCACGTAGTCCCATTTTTTTCTCAACGGTGCCCACCCGAAAGCCGGCAAATTGGGGCTCGACAATGAATGACGTGATGCCCTTGGCGCCCCTGGTGGGGTCGGTGACCGCCATGACGGTAAAGACTTGGGCTTCGGGGGCGTTGGTGATGAAGACTTTTTGGCCATTTAAAATATAGCGGTCGCCTTTTTTGACGGCGCGGCTTCGTAGCGCAGCGGCGTTGGAACCCGCTTCGGGTTCGGTTAGGGCAAAAGCCCCAAGCCATTCACCTGTCGCCATCTTGGGAAGATAGCGCGCTTTTTGTTCGGCGTTGCCAAAAGCGACAATTCCGACGGAACCGATGCCGTTGTGCGCGCCCAGAATGGTTGTATAGCCATTGATCGTCTGCCCTAACTCTTCAAAAATGGCGCACTTGTCCACCATGTTAAGGCCTAATCCCCCGTATTCCTCGGGAATGCTTAGCCCGAACAACCCTAGCTGCCTTGACTGCTGCAAAATCTCTTCGGGTACGTGGTCTTGCTCTTCAATTTGGGCAGCTTTGGGCTCCACTTCGTGGGCAATAAAGTCCGCAACGGCCGACTTCATTTGCAGAATTTCGGGCGAGAGGGTGAATTCCAAGGGCAGTCTCCTCCATTATGTGATCGCGAAAATTAATTAGGAGCTGCGATCTATCTCGGCGATGTAACTCACCATTATGTTAGCACGCTCAGCCTGGAGTTCCTAGCGACCAATGTTGGCATTCTCCGAGGACCCAGATGGGGAACCATCGATGCAAACAAGGGGCCATGGTCTCGGCCCGGCAGCGGGCCACCGAGTACAAGTTTGGGGAGAGGGGCTGCGAAATACAATTGTTTCCTGTGACTGTATGGTCGCTATCCTCTGTTGACGGCAAGCATTATGACCCCAACAATCATGGAAATGCAGTTATCCACGCTGCGCTGTCAAGGAGTCCTTCATGAGCCGACCCTTGACAGATTGTGAATTTGTGGGAAAACTCGGCCGTTGCCGATCATGCCGTCTGACTACTATTGGCGAGTGAACGGGTCGTTTCGCGCGAAAACGACTGCGGACGACCGACTCGGTTCCGCCGAAGTGCCCCAAACAGTTCGAAGTTACAATCTTGGGACGCCGGGGTGTGCTGGAGCAACAGCGTGCCTGAGTATTCGTCACTAGTAGGGTTTTTGTGGTGGAACCTAACCCCTGGCGTCACGATTGTGTCAAACCACAAGAATTCTTGCTGGCCAAGGATATGTATCCACTAGCTCCGAATCCCAGCTGTCAAAAGTACGTGAAGGCTCTGACGCGTAAAGACTGGTTGGCGACTGTGCGGTCAGTGCCATCACTGAAAAGAGGGGGTTCAATCGTGAAAGCTGTTGTTTACGAAAAGCCATTTCAGGTGACAGTGCGGGACGTGCCGGATCCAAAAATCCTGCATCCGTCTGATGCCATTGTCAAAATTACGACAAGCTGTATCTGCGGGTCGGACCTGCACATGTATGAAGGACGTACGGCTGCCGAACCGGGAATTGTATTTGGTCACGAAAATATGGGGATCATCCAAGAGGTGGGGTCAGCAGTCAGTCGTCTCAAGGTGGGTGACCGCGTGGTGATGCCGTTCAACATTGGGTGTGGTCACTGCCAAAACTGCGAGGCGGGATTTACTGGATTTTGCACCGAAGTAAATCCGGGATTTGCCGGAAGTGCCTACGGCTATGTTGCAATGGGGCCATATCCCGGGGGCCAGGCGCAGTACTTACGCGTGCCTTGGGCGGACTTTAACGCGCTATCACTGCCGGCGGGCACAGAACACGAAGAAGACTTTGCGCTGTTAGCGGACATATTTCCGACCGGATGGCACGGAGTGACCTTATCGGGATTTCAGCCCGGAGAATCTGTCGCGGTATTCGGGGGTGGACCGGTTGGTGCCATGGCTGCCTATAGTGCCGTCTTGCGCGGGGCATCAGAAGTGTATTTGGTGGACCGCGTGCCGGAACGGTTGGCCAAGGGACGATCTATTGGCGCGATTCCCATTAATTTTGAGGACGGTGATGCCGTTGACCAGATTCTGGCTTTGCGACATGGAGCCATGGTTGACCGAGCTGTGGATGCCGTGGGATATCAGGCGGTTCAAAATGGGAAAGAAGTCCCAAACACAGTTTTAGTGTCTATGGTTCGTGTCGTCCGGGCCACAGGTGGATTGGGAGTACCAGGCCTTTACGTTCCCTCTGACCCGGGTGGTGTGGATCCATTAGCCAAAGAAGGTTTCTTGTCATTCCCGGTGGGCAAGTTTTTCGAAAAAGGGCTGAAGATGGGTACCGGACAGTGCAATGTCAAGTCGTATAATCGCTATCTGCGTGACCTGATCATCGTGGGAAAGGCCCAGCCTAGCTTCATTGTCTCGCACCAGATTACCATTGATGAAGCGCCCGACGCCTATCGAAAATTCGATCAGCGCATCGAAGGCTACACGAAGGTCCTGATCCACCCCAACAGTTAGTGATGACGCGGCGCGTCGAGAAAGAGGCAACCCCCTCTTTCTCGGCTTTTGTTTTGGAGGGATGGCAATGACAAGCGAATACCAACTGTGGCAGAAAATGCTGGCAGAATGTATTGGGATTTTCTTTCTTGTATTTGTTGGAGCAGGAACGGCGGCTATGACATTGATATTAAACCACGGGGCGCCGCGTTATACGACTCATGATATCGGCATCGGGGCATTGGGGGGAAGTGCCGATTGGTTGGCGATTGGTCTGGCTTTTGCATTTGCCATTATGACGATGGTCTATATATTTGGCCATGTCAGCGGTGCTCACATTAACCCCGCTGTTACCTTAGCGCTCTTAGTTCGCGGGTACATCCGCGGCAAGGAAGCGGTTGGCTATTGGGTCGCCCAGTTTATCGGAGCAATTTTGGGAGCGTTTGCGATTGCGCTGGTATATGGGCGGGCAGGATGGCTCATTGGTGGGCTAGGAGCCCCGGGCCCGTTTCCGGGTGTGCCCTTGTGGCGCGCCGCAACGGCCGAATGTATAGGACAGTTTGGCTTGGTGCTCGGTGTTTATGGCCTTGCTGTCAATAAGAAGGCACCCAACGGCTGGGCCGGCCTAATTATCGGACTGAACATTGCCGGATTGATTGTTTTGCTCGGGAATGTGTCGGGTGCCGCGATCAATCCGGCACGCACGGTGGGACCAATATTTGCGGACTGGGTATTGGGTGGCGCCGATCTTTGGCGCATTGTGCCAGCTTATTTGATCGCGCAAATTGTGGGTGCGCTGGCTGCGGCTTGGATTTATCCGATAATCGCTGATTTTACGCGGGCAAGTCGAACGCCGTCCCAGACGGTTATCCAACCGGATGACCAGATCCCGGTTCGTTGAGGCAAATACCAGCGCTTCGTTCCTGTTACGATCCGTGGAATCTGTGGATGTTCTCTAGCAAGGTATGACCTTCCAATGCCATCCACAGATTAGTTAGCTGTTCGGTGTCTTTAATTGTGATGCCGAGCAGCTTTTCGGCGTGATGCACCCGATACAAGACGGTATTGGGATGCACATAGAGATTGTGCGCTGTTTTAGATAGAGATTGTCCACACGCCAAGTACTCTTTGAGGGTGGCTAAAGTCGCTTGGTGTTCGTCCTGTAATAGTGGGCCAAGAACGGTGTTGATTAAATCTTCCAAACTCTCGGGTGTCATTTGCAGGAGAAAGCGAATCATGTGACGCTCGACTGCATCATTGATGAGACCGTCTAAGCCAAATCGGTTAGCGAACTGCATCAACGACTGGGTTTCCTTCAAAATTTCCGGGAATGCCGTTAAGTTCGGCATCATTTGCAGATAGGCGCGGATGGGGAATGTTGCTTCGCGTGTCCACTGGTCCAACCAATGCTCGACGTGATACCGGGATTTCTCCCGAGACCAAGGCTGTAGGATGAGAAGACCATCGGGAAGATACGCTAGCCATGGGAATTGACGGCGGTAGCGCCACGCTTGGGCAATGAGATAGCGTCGCAACACTTCCATGCCCTGAAAGGGGATCGGCATCGCCGTCTCGAATGCCATTAGCGCCTTACCTGCGCTATCGTCTAGACCGCAGAGCGATAAAAGTTGAACAACCTCCGGCGTCAGGCCGTACTCCATGACGAGTCGCACTTTTTCACCGCGGCGTTCCGCTTCGGTTTCGGCCCATTCGGTCAACTCCATGATGGTTAGCGCTGTTTTTAAGAGCAGCGTTTGAAATGGCTTGCTTTCGCCGAGGGACGTCGTATCAAAAGCACTGACAAGCGTCGCAAACACCTCGCCATGAAGAACCAGCGGGTGACGGTACCTAAGTCCTAAAGTCTGGTGCTCGGATGTCGCGATACAAAGCGGAATGCCATAGCGATCGTACAAGACAAAATTAGGGGTGTTCAAGAAGTCTGTCCATTGATCGATAAGGGTTTGCAACTCGTCCAATAATTCATTGCCGTAGGCAACGGCTGTCTGTACCATGTGTTCCCATTCGCTCGGATTTATTAACGGCATTGTCATAATAAGCTCCTCATAAAAATCGGTTGGGCATACGATGATATCGGCTGGGTTTTGAATCACACATATAATATGGATTCTCGCCATATCGCCTCGCCCGTCCATTTCTCATGCATGTGGAGCTCGAAGAGAGGGCGTGGCGTCTCGTTCTATAACGATCGAAAGCATTCATCGACAGCTCGAAAATTATCAATCGACATTATTATAACAGAATTCTCAGTTATATCGATCTGCGCATGCCAATATTTGTTAAATTCGACGCTTGTGCGATACCTGCCGTGCGATTGGCACAACTCCGTGGATAAAGCCCGTTCCTGGCGTCGAACTGTCTTAGAAGGTGCTCTTCAGTGATATTCCTCACAACCGTTCGGTCGTGGACCGAATGGGCAGCGTAGCCACATACGTTTCGGACCGTGCGCGGCCGTATGAGATAGACAGTGGTTGAGATGCGCGTTGACGGCACGACGCCATGCGTTTGGCCTCCGACAAGCCGATTCGAATGAGGAGCAAGGGATCCTTGGTGCGTTGGCCAAACCGTAGATACCCATCGGCTGGTGTTGTCCCAAGCTCCGATCATTGCTGCCTAATCCGTGGATGCCTCCAGTAAAATGTACGACCTTGGTGTCCAGAGGGAGGGCCGAGCGAGGCTGTCAGCCATTGTTTCATGACCCGTTCGTGCGCCATGGGGGTCAGGACGACCAGACTTGTGTCGGTTTGGGCTAAAAACTGTTGAAAAATTCGACGGGGATGCCTAAGATGGCGGCTGAAGTTCAAGGTAAGGGTTGAGCGCGGACCGTAAAGTTGTATGGAAGCCCAGTCCCAAACCAGCAAAAGGTCATGTTTTAACACCGCGTTGTTTGGACTCAGGTATCCTTCAGCCAGACGGTATCCGAAGTGGTTTTCAATTTGCGTATACAACACGTTATTGTCAGGGTTGTAGGAGACATCGTAGGGGAATACTAACAGCACTTCACGGGCCGTGATATGGTGTTGTTGCACCTGTTGTGAAATCCAGCGGTTGGCATGAAGCGGCTCGACAGGGAAGCTCTTGGGCCACCAACTGAGGAGAACCGCACCTGCCCAGGCGATACCAACAACCTTCCAGGCGTTTCGGGAGATTTGTGCCATATAGGTTGCCACGAGAAGTCCCAGTCCCCAAAACACACCCCACATGAAGCGATCGAAGATGATGTCGCGCAAGATCGGGACAATGCTAAGTACGATGCCGGGCAGGGGAATGCCGGTATCCAGACGGTTCGATAGCATAAGAAAATCGCCCAGGGATAGAACGAGTAACCAGGCCGTCCAAATTAAGAGTCCCCGTTGTACACCATCTCGTTTGGAACGGGTGCGCCACATCAAGAGAACAAAGCCGAATAAAAAGACGATGCCTAAATATCCGTCTTGTTCCATGACGTTGCCCGTCAGGTGAATACGTCCGAGATAGGTCAACCAGGTGTGCACTGGGATGAATAAGTTGGCGAGATTGATTTGATAAGTGTCGATGGCCGAAAACGGATAAAAGGGCTGATCAGGTGTTATGAGTTGCCAGGCAATGAGAGGCGCTAAGACGGTCAGCAGAACAGCCAGGCTCTTGGCATAAGCTAGGCAGATGCGGCGAACATCTGTCCAGGCGCGCTGGCCGTACAGGGCTTGGTGCACAAGGCCATAAAGGCCAAAGCCAATCATGAGTTGAGTCGTGACAAAATATTCTTGATTGGTGAGCCAAAGACACACCCCGAGGACTAAAACCCGAGCAGTCAGCCATGAAGTGGGCAACGGTTGTCGCACAAAATCGACGACAATAGCAAACAAGACGAAAGAAAAGCCGACCCACATCAAATCCGTATGCCCTAGTGCCTGATTGGTCCAATATGCGGCGCTTGACATTAACAGCGAGGCCAGCGCACTGGTCCAGCGGTGTCCGCTGATGTGCGCGTAGCTCCAGTACGCGCACACGGAACTGAACCACCAGCCGCCAAAGGTGGCAAGGTTATAGCTGGTGCTTAACGAAAGAATATGCCAGTTGACCAAAAGGCTGAGAGGAATAAAAATCAAGGGGACGCCTGTATCCCAAAAAATATTGTTGCCCCACGGGTAACTGACTAACCGCGTAAAGGCGAGCTGATGGCCATGGAGGATAGCGTAACCCCACCAAGAGAGAAACCATAGATAGATCGAGGAGTCTCCCGCTAAGGCGATGGGGCGGTGAACCCAGATCCACCAACTGTGGTGCACCATGGCGAAAATGATTAGCCCCTGTGCCAGGGTCACGGTCACAATCGGCAAGAACTGTACAAGTCGCTTAGAGATCGGTGTCAAGAGCTGTGACCGGTCGAGCAGCAGGCTTGTCTGAAAACTCTTGAGCGTCATGCGTGCCACCTCGGACCGATTGTACCAAGAGGCGCACTTGACATAGACCTTTTACAGCGGATTTAAGGGGTAAATCCGCGTTAGCTGGCTTAAATCGGTGCGCAATTTGCTGCCACGCCTCTTACCTACGAATATGCGTGCGGTTGTCGTTTTTTGGTGCATGCGGAATACCTGCCCGACACTTAGATTTTTGGATGGATGAAAGAAGTGCCTCTTGCACAGGTTAAATAATCGTAGAATACTATAAATTGAACACGAGTCGTAAAATTGAACAAAGGTCTGATTTAGGATGGAGCCGGTTAGCTATGTTGTCACAGACGGAATTGCCGTCATTACGTTAAATCAGCCTGAGCGGCGCAACGCGTTGAGCGCCGCTATTCGAACCGGACTGCGGGAGCGATTTGAGCAGTTTAATGCCGATGGTGCGGCGCGCGTGGCGATTGTCACGGGGGCAGGAACGAAAGCTTTTTGCGCGGGAGCCGACTTGAAGGAAATGGCCGAGGAGTCGATTGGCCTGCCCGGCCGCGATTTCATGCCAATTTTGAACCGCAATATCTGGGTCGACAAGCCGGTGCTGGCTGCGGTCAACGGCGCGGCATTGGGCGGTGGATTTCTGTTGGCGATGATGTGTGATTTGGTGGTAACCGTCGAGCATGCCATGTTTGGCATGCCGGAAACCAAATGGTCCCGTGGGGCACCCTGGTCCGTGCCCTTGAGTTGGATGATCCCTCAACGCATATGGATGGAAATGGCCTTGACCGGTGAATCCATTGACGCGCATCGGGCGTACGCGATCGGCCTGGTCAATCGCATTTCAACGCCTGAGCACTTGATGGCCGACACCATCCAGCTTGCCGCAAAGATTCGCGACAATGCTCCGCTCACGGTGAACGCGACGCGACGGATGATTTATATGACCACCGAAATGGGACGAACGGCTGCGTGGGATGTGGCCGATGCGCTGTTTGAGCGGGTCTACAGCAGCGAGGATGCGATAGAAGGGCCCAGGGCATTTCGGGAACAGCGACTCCCGCAGTGGAAGGGGCGATAGGGATGAAGGAGACGGTAAGGATAGGCTGGGGTTCCGCATATGCCGATGATAATCTGGACCCGGCAGAGGACTTAGCCCAATTTGGGCGCCTTGACGCGCTTTGTTTTGACGCGCTGGCCGAGCGTACCCTGGCCTTGGCGCAAATCCGGCGCCGCCACGATCCTCTCCAAGGTTACGATTTGCGGTTGGACGAGTTCGGCCGGCGCTTTTTGCCCTACGCGGCGCAGGGCCTAAAGCTTGTCACGAACATGGGAGCAGCCAACCCGATGGCTGCGGCTCACCGTCTCTCACAGATCGCCCAGGAAATGGGACTTGGCACCGTACGCATTGCCGCGGTCACTGGAGACGACGTTACCGATGCCATTTTGGCGTTAGATCCGCTGTTAGACGAAAATGGCCGGGCGTTGTCGCAAATGCCAGGCAAACCCGTGTGTGCCAATGCCTATATTGGGGCCGAGCCCTTAGTGCAGGCCTTAAATCAGGGGGCTGATGTGGTCGTTGGGGGGCGGATCGCCGATCCTTCCCTAGGGCTGGCAGTGCTGCGCCACGGTTTCGGGTGGTCCGACACCGATTGGAATCGTCTGGGCCAAGGCATCGTGGTTGGACATGTATTGGAGTGCGGCACGCACGTCACTGGGGGGAACTTTGCCGATCCCCCCTATCGTGTTGTTCCCCACCTTGACCGCCTGGGCATGCCGTTAGCGGAAGTGAAGGGCGATGGGTCAGCCATCATTGGCAAGCTTGACTCTTCGGGCGGCATGGTGACGACGGAAACGGTTAAGGCTCAACTTGTCTATGAGATTCACAACCCGGCCCAGTACTTCACACCGGATGTCACTGCTGATTTCTGTGGCGTGGAAGTGCTGCCGATTGGCCCGGATCGGGTAATGGTCGTGGGAGGCCGGGGCACCGCGCGTCCGCAAACGCTTAAGGTATTGGTCGGTATTGATGAGGGATGGCATGCAGAGGCAGAGATTTCGTTTGCCGGTCCAGGCGCCTATGAGCGGGCTCGGTTGAGTCAGCAGATCCTCTTGCAACGCGTCGAGCATTACGACCGCCAGGACGTCGCGGAGGTGCGTTGCGACTTAATTGGTATCAACGCCATCTTTGGTCCGGCAAGCCCTCAGCCTGCGAGTTTTCCTGAAGACGTGCGAGTGCGATTGGCGGCTCATACCTGGCACCAAGACACGGCCGAACGTTTGACGCGTGAGGTCGAGTGGCAATATTTTGGTCCCTCGGGCGGGGGAGGGGTACGCCGTCGGGTGACGCCACGGCTGGCCATGTACAGTACGCGTATCGATGCGCAGGCCGTACGGCCTCGCGTCGCGTTCATTGGTTAGGAGGTGCAGTCATGCGTGTATCCTTGCGGGAAGTGGCTTACACGCGTTCGGGGGACAAAAGCGACACATCCAACGTGGGGGTGGTCCCATATCGTCCGGACGATTTGGCGTGGTTAGAGCGCGAATTGACGGTCGATCGGGTGCGCGAAGCGTTTTCGGGGCTCGTTGTAGGAGATATTCGCCGCTATGTTCTACCCGGCATTCACGCCTTGAACTTTGTCATGGAGCATGCCTTAGGCGGTGGCGTCTCACGCTCGCTCAATTTGGACGCGCATGGCAAGTCCTGGGGGAATCTGATGCTGTCGATGGAAGTCGAGGCGCCACAGGGCTGGTCGCCGGCTTGGCCGGAGGTGTCGGCCCATGACTGAGCCCATACTTTGGACACCGTCGTCAGACCGCGTGGCTCAGAGTCATTTGAGTCGATTTTTAGGGTGGCTTCGTGGTCAAGGCCACCCGTTTGCCGACTACCAGGAATTGTGGGAGTGGTCGACCAGCGATCTGGAGAATTTCTGGGAAGCCGTCTGGCACTATTTTGCCTTACCGGATCGTGGCGACGGTCCGGTGTTGTCCTCTCTTAAGATGCCTGGCGCACGCTGGTTTGAGGGTGCGCGCGTGAATTATGCTGAACAATTACTGCCGCGATTTTCTTCCCAAGAGACGATGCTGGTGTCGATCAACGAACGGGGTGGCCGACAAGAGTACTCGCGCGCAGATGTTGGGCGGGAAATAGGAGGGCTGCAGGCGCAAATGAGGCGTTGGGGGATTTCGTCAGGTGACCGCGTCGCTGCCTACCTTCCCAACATTCCGCAAACGGCCATCGCCTTTATGGCGGCAGCGGGAATGGGCGCTATCTGGTCGGTCTCATCGCCCGATTTTGGGGTTGCGAGCGTGATTGACCGATTTCGGCAGCTTGAGCCGCGCCTATTGTTCGTGGTCGATGGCTACTGGTATAACGGCACCTGGTATGATCGCCGCAATGAGTCAGCTCAGATTCGAGACGCCTTGCCTACTGTTGAGCATGTGATCACCGTCAGCAGCGAGATGGTTGCCTCGTCATGGATGAAGGAGGCGCTTTCGTGGGAGGAGGCCGTTCAGCAACCTTCCGATCCGATATTTTTACCACTGGATTTTTCCCATCCGCTCTGGGTTTTGTATTCGTCGGGAACCACTGGCCTTCCAAAACCCATCGTGCATGGTCACGGTGGGATGCTGCTGAGTCACTTAGTGAACATTTACTTTCACTTAGACGTGCATCCCGGCGATCGCTTCTTTTGGTTTTCCACGACTGGCTGGATGATGTGGAATGTGTCGATGAGTGCGCTCTTGGCCCGCGCTGCCGTTTATCTCTATGACGGTAGCCCGGCGGCCGCAGGCATGAACACGTTGTGGGAAATGGCGAGTCGCGAGCGATTAACCGTGTTCGGGACCAGTGCGGCCTTTTTGCAGCAAAGTATGAAGGCCGAATTGCATCCGCGACGGGACTTCGATTTGTCTGCCTTAACGACGATTGGGTCTACCGGATCGCCTTTATCGCCGGAAGCCTTCGAGTGGGTCTATCGCGATGTTAAACAAGATGTATGGCTAGCACCCGCGAGTGGGGGCACCGATATCTGCGGAGCCTTTGTGGGAGGCTGTCCCCTGCGGGAGGTGCGCTTGGGCGAAATGCAGTGCCGAGTTTTGGGGGCGCGGGTGGAGGCGTTCGATCCGCAAGGCCATTCCCTCGTCGATGCGGTGGGAGAACTGGTGGTGACGAAACCAATGCCCAACATGCCCCTTTATCTTCTGGGCGATGCGGATTTTTCCCGCTATCGGGAGAGCTATTTTGGGCCATATCCCGGGATATGGCGCCACGGCGACTGGATTCGCATTACGCCGACGGGTGGGGCGGTAATTTACGGTCGTTCCGATTCGACCATTAATCGGTATGGTGTGCGCATGGGATCGAGCGACATCTATCGTGCGGTTGACACAGTACCGCAAGTGGACGACAGCTTGGTGGTCGACGTTGAGGCTCGGGGTGGTCAGTCGTTCATGCCGCTGTTTGTCAAGGTGAGGTCGGGAGAGGTGTGGGACGAGTCGTTGGAGACTGCGATTCGCACGGCCATTCGCACCCGCCTCAGTCCACGTCATGTGCCGGATGTCATTGTGAATGTGCCGGATATTCCCAAAACGTTGAGCGGGAAAAAACTGGAGGTGCCGATTAAGAAAATTCTGATGGGCGTACCAACTGCGCGAGCAGTAAATTTAGACGCGATGGCCAACCCCGAAAGTTTGGCGGCGTATCTCGACTATGCACGTCAGTGGCAAGACCGCCTTCGTCCTCAGAATAGCGTGTGGTTTGGGGACAACGATGAGAATGGGGGACATGGGCAATGACACATGCGGAATTAAGCCAGGCGCTGTTTACACGGCTTAAACAAGCGCAACAGGGAGGCCCGCAGAAATATCACGACCGCCTTCATGAACAGGGAAAACTGGGGGTGCGCGAACGCATCGGGCGATTTTTGGATCCAGACAGTCCCTGGATGGAGGATGGTCTCTTAGCTCGCACCCTGGATGAGGGGCTGCCTGGTGATGCGGTAGTCACAGGGGTCGGCATCATGCAGAACCGACCGGTGGCCATCATTGCTAATGATCCCACCGTGAAAGCGGGCGCTTGGGGACGGGTGACGGTGCAAAAAATTCTTCGCATGCAGGATTTGGCACTGAAAGCCAAAGTGCCGCTAGTCTATATGCAGGACTCCGCCGGAGCCCGGCTGGATGAACAATTTGATATATTTCTCGACCGGCGCCACGCCGGCAAGATCTTTTATAACCAGATTCAAATGTCCGGCGTTATTCCCCAAGTCTGCATTTTGTTTGGGCCTTCTCCGGCCGGGGCCGCCTATCTGCCGGCTTTTTGCGATTTAGTCATCATGGTAGATGGCCACAGTTCCAGTTTCATCGGTTCCCCACGGATGGCCGAGATGGCTACCGGCGAAAAGGTCTCCATGGAGGACTTAGGCGGAGCCCGCATGCATTGTATGCAGAGTGGGTTGGGTGACTTGCTGGCGGTCGCGGAAGAGGAGGCTATTGGTCTAGCTACTCAGTTTTTGACCTATCTTCCCAACAGTTGGGAAGAAGAGGCGCCTGTGGCCGCGAGTCGCCCACCCGCATCAGCCCTAACCGTGGAGGAGATTGTGCCAGCCGAGCAGAACGTGCCTTACGATGTGCACGATCTGATCGCGGCACTGGTGGATGAGGCTTCCTTTATGGAGTTAAAACCGCTGTTTGCTCCAGAACTGGTCGTGGGGTTGGCCCGTCTAGACGGTCGAGTTTTGGGGGTGTTGGCCAATCAACCGAAAGTGAAAGGCGGCGTGTTGTTTTCGGACTCGGCTGACAAGGGAGCATGGTTTGTTCAGCTTTGTCACGCCTATGGCGTGCCGCTTTTATTTCTGCAAGATGTCTCCGGTTTTATGGTGGGATCGGCGGTGGAGCGCCAGGGGATCATTCGCCATGGCGCCAAAATGCTGTCTGCGGTCGCTTCGGTTACGGTGCCGCGCATTGCGGTTTTAGTCCGCAAAGCTTATGGGGCCGGGTATATGGCCATGTCAGGCGCTTCCTTTCAAACGGACATGGTTTTGGCGCTGCCGACCGCCAAAACGGCCATTATGGGTCCGGAAGCCGCGATTAATGCCGTTTACTTTAATAAGATTCAAGAGCTCCACGGCGATGAGCGGGCCGCCTTTATAACAGCCAAACGTGCTGAATACGAAAGTCGGCTCGATATTCTCAATGGCGCCTCGGAGTTTTTCGTGGACGCTGTCATTCCGGGATCGTGCTTGCGCGAGGAACTCATCTTTCGCTTTGGGTTATTGCACAACACGCGGGAAGCGTACATGCCGAAGCGGACGATGGTCATTCGGGGGTGATGGACATGAGTGAGACAGTAAGCCGCTTGGCGCAACGCAAGGCCAAGCGACGACAGGAGATATTGCAAGCGGCAGCCCAACTATTTTCGCAGCGCGGCTATGACGCAACGACGGCCGATGCCATAGCCGAGGTCGTCCATTTGACGAAATCGGCGCTGTACACGTATGTCGGTAGCAAGGAAGAAATTGCGGTCTTGTTGCTAGAACAGGTGGTTGAACAGCTGTTGCATAACGCCCGCGAGATTGAAAGCGAGCCGGTTTCGCCGGTCGACAAGCTGTATCGCCTGATTGTGCGTCATGTAGAAGTCATCGGACATCACCCGGCATCGTCGCTGCTATTCTTGCATTCCGAACACATTTTGTCGGCGGCACAGTATCCTCGCCTATATGCACTTCGAGATCAATACGAAGCCTTGATCCGGCAGTGGATTGCTGAAGGGAAAGCGGCAGGGATATTTGATGTCCGTGACGTGCGTATTGCCGGGTGGCTCATGTTGGGGAGTTTAAACTGGGTCATTCGCTGGTTTTCACCGCAAGGAACCCTGTCAACCGAATCGATTGGACATGAATATGCGCGAATTCTGCTGCGCGGACTGTCTTCAGAGAAAAAGGAGCAACAGCAAGAGGAGGCGTGATCATGACCCATACCGAAGAGCAGGCGGCCATGTTGAACACCGTGGACAAGATCGCGGATCGCTTTGGCCACACCTACTGGTTAGAGCATGCACGGGCAGGTACTTTTCCAAAGAAATTGTGGGCGGAACTTTCCCAAGCCGGTGTAATGGGTCTGGCTTTGCCGGAACGCTATGGGGGGAGCGGTTTAGGGCTCTTTGAGATGGCTTTAGTGCAAGAACGTCTGGCTGAGCGGGGTGTGCCGTTGCTGTTGATGGTCGTAGGACCGGGCCTCAGTCTTATGATTATGGCGCGCCATGGGAGTCAGTCGCTCAAGGAGCGTTTTCTGCCGCAGGCGGCCCAGGGTCGCAAAATTTTCTGCTTTGGGATAACAGAGCCTAACGCCGGGTCCAACACCTTGAAAATTTCGACGACAGCCACGGCGCGCCATGGGGAGTGGATTGTCACTGGATCTAAACATTTTGTGAGTGGTGCCGACCAGGCTGATTACATGCTAGTTGTCTCGCGGACCGCGCCGTACCAAGCAGGCCGACACGATACCTTGACGCTTTTCGTCGTGGATATGACCGATCCACGGGTTCGTCTGCGAAAGCAGCCGATGCATTTGCTGACGGCGGAGCACCAATTTGAAGTGGTATTTGACGACGTTATCGTTCCCGACGCCGACCGTATCGGAGAAGTAGGCGAAGGATTTCGGTATCTCTTTGACGGATTAAATCCAGAACGCATTAACGTCGCGGCGCTGGCAATCGGCATGGGTCGACGACTGCTGGATGCAGCGGTGGGTTATGCCAGCCAGCGGCAAGTCTTTTCATATCCCATCGGCGCGCATCAGGCTATTCAACATGCCCTGGCCGAAGCCAAAATTCATTTAGAATTAGCCAATCTGATGAACCACTATGCGGCCAAATGTTATGACAGGCAGGAAGATGCGGGGGGTTGGGCGAATATGGCCAAGGTTGGAGCGGTTGATGCGGCATTGGAGGCGGCTGACATTGCGATTGAGGTGCATGGCGGCAATGCGTTTACCGAAGACTACGATTTGCTGTCGCAATGGGAACTGTGTCGGCTGTTCAAGACTGCTCCGGTGGCCCGTGAGTTGGCGTTAAACTATGTAGGCGAGCATGTTCTGGGGTTGCCGCGGTCACGTTAATTTGCGACCGCTAACCGGCGAATTTATTGGAGAAAGAAGGGGTTTCCATGTCGTTGCCATCGACCACGCGCCGTGACCACGAGTCTGAGACGGCGTTCTTAGCGCGGTTGCACGAACGGTATCAGGGCCCAGCGACCATGGATCGGATGTTGTTTACGAGCGTTGCGGCTAATCCGGACAAAGTTGCGCTGGTGGACGGACAAGGTCGGCGACTTACGTATCGGCAGTTGGGGGATGAGGTGTCGGCTTTGAGTTCAGGCTTAGCGGCACGCGGCTTGTCCGCTGGGGACCGCGTGGCCGTCATGATGCGCAGCCATGCCCGCTATGTCGAAAGCTATTATGCCATTATTACTGCGGGCATGGTGCTCGTGCCGCTCAATGTGCGTTTAGCGCCTCCGGAGCTTTCCTACATTTTGGCAAATGCCGGCGTCAAAATGGTGTTGGCGGACCGCGAGTTTGAATCGGTGGTTAGCGCAGCGTTTCAAGAGGGGCATACCAATCTGCCGGTGGTGTGGACGGAACCGGGTGAGGGGAGTGCTTTTGACAGCCTCTTGCAGCCTGGCACCGGCGTGCCTGCACAAATCGCTGAAGATTCATTAGCTGCAATATACTATACATCGGGGACGACAGGTCGACCCAAGGGGGCCATGATTACGCATCTCAACATGGTGGCGGTGGGTCAACAAAATGTGGAGGCGTGGTACTTTGACTCCCCCGAAGTGGTGGAGCTCGAAATCTCTCCCCTGTTTCATGTGTCGTTTCAAGAGTTTGGCCCGACGATCCACGCTGTAGGCGGCACTCTGGTCGTGGACAACTTTTCTCCCAGCCGCAGCCTCGACTTGATCGAACGGGAGAAAATCAACTCATTCTTTGCGGTGCCCTCCATGTTGTTCATGATGATGGCGGAATTGGCTAAAACTCCGCGCGATGTCTCGTCGGTTCGCATCGTCAAATACGGGGGGGCCCCGATGCCACAAGATAAGCTGCGCGAGCTCAGCGATGTGTTTGGCGGTGCACTCTTAGTGCAAGGATTCGGTCAAACCGAGTCCACTGGGATGATTGCGGTAACTTGGCCGGATGAGGTGACTCAATACCCGCTATCGACCGGTCGCGCCATCTCAGGTTGTGACATCCAGATTGTCGATGATGATGATAGGCCACTTAAGCGCAATCAAGTGGGCGAGGTCATCGCCCGCGGGCCGCAAGTGATGGCTGGGTACTGGCAAAATCCCGAAGCTACGGCCGAGACACTTCGAAACGGCTATCTACACACAGGCGATCTGGGTTATTTGGACGATGGCGATCGTTTGTACATTGTTGACCGGAAAAAAGATTTGATCATTCGTGGGGGACAAAATATCTATTCAGCTGAAGTCGAAGAGGCTATTTACAGCCATCCGGCGGTGGCGGAGGTGGCGGTGGTTGCGAAGCCGGATCCGATTTTGGAAGAGGTGGTCGCTGCCTTTATTCGCCTGAAACCCAATACCAGTGCCACCGAGGCTGATCTGGCTCAACATCTGGAAGGACGCATTGCCGTGTATAAACGGCCCGTGGCTTACTATTTTGTCGAGGATTTTCCGCGCACCGCCAGTGGCAAGGTACGCAAGGTGGAGTTGCGGGAACGGTTGGCACAGGCTTAGGGTGTTCGGAGCTGTCCTGACAAGGAGGCAGCTCCGGCCCTCTCCTCAATCGTGTAAAATCCCCTTCCTTTAGGCTTGTTTAGCTGCAGCGAATGTGAATCGTTCGACAGATTTTTATTCGCCCTTTGGCGTCGGGTACAATGGTCGAAACGATGCAAAGGGTCGATATGGGATGGCAACGGTTGGGACGGATAACGTTGTCGCGGAACCGCGGTTACCACGGTGGATACCGCGCTTTCGTTTTTACACGGTTTTTACGTTGACAGGACTGGCCCTGGTCGTACCGGTTTTGTATTTTATGCGCAAGGGCTTGACCGGAGATTTTTGGTGGGTTTGGGCCAGTGGCGAGTGGATGTCGCGCCATCACCGTATTTTTCTGTCAAACCCTGGCACATGGAATGGCGCTACTCTTGCGGGGAAATCTTGGGTCAACCTCGAGTGGGGCTGGGAATGGTTTTTGTATCAAATCAATCCTCACCTGAACCCCCTAACTTACATCGTCTTTTTAGTGGTTTTTGAGGTGCTCATGCTCTTGGCCTTTTTATGGGCTATCGAGGCCATGGCCCCACACTTGACGGCTGAGATCCGGTGGGCCTTATACGCCGTTTACGCCGTGTTGGCGTTCCCATTTACCGTGGGGTTGCGGGCAGAACTCTTCTCTTATGTGGCATTTCCGCTGCTTTTAGGGATCATTTGGCGAGCACGGCAAAACATCCGGTGGCTTTGGGCGCTCGATGGACTCACGCTGGTGTGGGCGAATGTCCACGGAAGTTGGCTCATGATCTTGGTGTTAATGGCGCTTGAGGTTGGGTATAGCATGCTTCGTCGATCTTGGCGCGACGCCCTGTGGCAGTCCATTTGGGGGTTGGTGGTGCCGGTGCTGGCAGTCATCGCGCTGACACCATCGCATCTGACGACACTGACCTACGCCTGGTGGTTGGATCACAATCATTACATTAATACGTATATTCAGGAGTGGCAGTCCATCAATTTTCATGATACAACCTACCTAGTGTTTGGCGTGGCTGTATTTGCAGCATGGTTGTGGCGGGGGCGAACGCACCACGATTATCCTTTGCTGTTGGATATTTGGTTTATTGGGGTTACCCTGGCATTCTTTGATGAAGTACGGATGATAACCTATTTTGGTATGACGTTTATCCTCTGGCTCGGCTATGGATTAGCGCAACGGGCACACAATTATGATTGGCTACCTAACCGAACCGGCTTACATGCGCAGCGCTGGGCTCTGGTAGGGGGACTGATGGCTGGACTTGGGGTGAGCTTGGTTGTCGCCTTTGTCACCCAAACGCAGTGGACCCGTCCCGCCGTTCCCTCGAAGATTGTCGCCTATGTAAACGAGGTGCCTCATGGCGTCGTGTTTGCTCCAATTGATGACGGTGGTTATCTCATTGCGCACCGTGTGCACGGAGTCTTTATCGATGGACGGTCTGATTTCTTTTTGGCGCACGGGACCCGATTTCAAAATTACGTGAGTTTAATTGTGGATCAGTCTGACAATCCCCGGCGAGTGGCCCACATTTTTAAAGAAGATCATATTACCATGGTGGTTTGGCCCGAAGGTCAATTGAATCCCACGTTGGGATGGTATATGGCTACGCGGCACTGGCATGAGGTGCTGTCGTCTCACGATTGGTTGGTGTATGTGCCTAAGAATGCTTGAGGGAGGGAGTGTTGACCCTTTAGGTGGATCTTCCTGACCTCCAAGCGGTCCGAGTCAACCGTGATCCCGTCTTTTTTTGCCGCTCTTCATTGGCTAACTCGTTCGCTAGCGCCACGATCGCACGGGACAAGGGTGAATTCTCCTCGTGTGTCACAAATGGTACGCCTTGGTTGGCGGCGCGCACGGGCATATTGCCAGCACTTGGCAAATCGAAGATGCGGGGGATCTTGAGAATAGTTGCGACATCGGCTCGTTCGATGCCGGTTTTCGAGCCGGTGCGATTGAGCACTAGTCGGATCTTCTCGGCGGGATAGCGAAAGCTTTCGCGAAACAGGTTGAGTGCTTGTCCAACGGCGCGCAACGTGACCACATCAGGGGTGCAGAGAGTGAGGATGGTGTCACTGATATCTAGCCCAATGATGTTGGTTTCTTGGTATCCCGGTGCTAGGTCAAGCACGACGAACGCGTAGTCTTCACGCAATGTCTGAATAATCTCGACCAATTCATTGCCGGGAATATCTTCTGCTTGGTCGGGTGTAAGCGGCGCAGCCAGCACATGGACATTGCCTGGAGCTGGGATAAGTGCGGCCTTCAGTTGGGTGGGGTCGGTTACAACATCGTGAATCGTCAATTTGGGACTTAAGGCCAACATGGTGCAAACGTCGCCAAATGCCAGATCGAGGTCAATGATTGCCACGGGTTCATGGTTGCGTTCTGCTAACGCGACGGCGAGATTAACGGCCAAGGTTGTTTTGCCGACACCGCCTTTCGAAGAGAAAATGGACAATACCTGGCCTAGTTTGCGGTCGCGGGGATATAGTGGGCGCGCCACGCGTTCAAGGGCACCTAAAAGTTCAGTAGGCCAATCATGTGCGGCGATTAAATCTTTAGCTTTGATATCTAACGCGTAGCGCGTGGCGACAGATAGTTCGGAAGTGGCCAGCAACACAATAGGGTACGGAGTGCTACAAAGTTCTTGCGCGATCCCTGGGGCCTTTTGCAAAAGACGGTCATCGAGCACGACAACGCCTGGAACATCTCGTGCACAATCCGCCAGTGCGGTTTTTAGATCAGCACTGGAACCGAGCAGAACAACATCTTCCGGACGTTCCTTGAAGTAGGTCACCAAGTTGTCGCGTTCCGGCGACTTTGCGGCAATGTACAATGAAAACATAGTATCCCGCCTTTCTAGGCCACCGATTCAAATTCCTGAGATTTGCCTGCGTGCAGCATTCGTTTCGAAATATACCGCAACCAGGCGCAAAACCGTTGACGGGCGTCTTTGCGAAATTTCTATTTCGTTGCGTCAGAAAGTCTGCTACGGGGGGACCATGAGATGCCTATTGCCCAAAGGACATCTCTTACCCAGACGCGCATCCCCAACATGCTTTCGTCATCTAGCACTCGCGGACGAATTGACCGCCTTGCGGGTGATCTGGGATTTGAAACCCGCAGAACGAATCCGTGCACCCCCGTTCTTTGCTATGCTGCGAGGCAGTCTCTTGGTTCGCTCATTCCCGCGTTGTAATTCTTGCGCCATGCCCCTTCGCCAGATGTGGCTTTGTACGATAGGGTTCAGCCATTGCGGCCTAGGAAAGCCGTTAGGGCCTGGTGCAGCGACAGCACAACTCAGGACGCTTAAAGAGTGATCCCGAAAAACTCCCACCACAACTCACGAGGGTTGATGGTGGGACAGTTCATGACCTCGAAATGTTTATTGCCAGTTGAGGCCCACGCGAGCCCTGCCCTCACACCGATACGTGCCCAGTACTGGTCGCGGGGACTGTAGAATCCATGACTAATGCAGGCGTCAGAGTGTCGGAAGGCCTTTGCGGTCTTAGCACGGTAACGCGACTGACGACCTCCTCGCCACTCTTAACCGTTTTCGGCAATTCGGCATATGGCATGCGTATATGATAGCACTTTACCAATCTTGACATGTTTACGCCGCCGCTACATCACTATGCAAACCTTTCATGACGTGCATCCTCCCGGCTGCGTCAAATACGAGACGTTGGTGCTGGGAGGGGTGGGTGTAGTCCACGTACTCGTTTCGTCATAAGGCGCGCCGGTTGGTTGTGATGTCGTCAGTCCGTCGGACGGTTGAGCATTTTGCACCATCATTTGATAGGTTTGGGCGATCTCGACCGTTGATGGCAATAGCCCTGGGATCGGGACCATGGGGTGATACGTTAGCGCCACGGTCATTAATACGGTATCCTGCTCCGTGTTGGATTCGTTCCCGACGATGGCGGCGTAGCTCACAACCGGTACGTCCGAGTTTTCGAGATTAAGCCATTTGTTCGTGTCGAGTTGGTCATCCACGAGGCCGTACACGGTGGGGCTGTCTCCGGCGGCAAGTTGACTCGTGGCCGAATCGCCGGGGCAGCCGAGCGAATCACCGATGCTCGCGGCGCGAACTCCGACGCGTGCCGCTTGTTGCACGGTATCTACGGCGTTAATGTAAAGACCATACGTAATAATGCCGAGCAACAAAAGTAACAATATCGGCAGGACCAGCGCCGTTTCGACAAGTGCCTGTCCCGATCGCGACCGCAGCATCTTATTCATTGGATGAGAGTCACCTGTTGCACGGGTATGGCCCCGATCACGGTGGGGCTGTAGGTCACGCTGACGTTGCCATTAAGATTGACGAGATATCCGACGACGGCTCCATTGACGGTCACATTGCCCTTTAAGTCAATATAGCTGTCTGGAGCATAGAGCGCGCTGTTAACGGTGATTCTCCCCTTTAACACAATAGACCCCGGGTCCGGGGGATCGTTGGGCGCAGGCTGCAAGGCGGTTGACGAGAGGTCGTCGTTGCTCGTAAAGGCGGCGAGCGCCAGTGTGCCACCGTTGGATTGTGTAACATTGCCGGCTAGATAGATGCCGCCGCCAAAAGTGACCAGTGAGCCACTTACGCTGGCATTGCCGGTGATGATAATGTTGCCATCCTCCACGACGTAATTTCCGTTTACGGTGGTATTCCCATCAATGGTTAAGTTTCCGTACACGACGTAGTTACCGTCCGTGGTAGTACTTCCACTAATGGTCATGCCGGTCGCATTGGTTGGCGAACCGATGGTTGTCGGATTTGTGGGCATCGCTTCGGGTACGGTCCATTGCGGCATTGCGATTTGAGCAGCTGGTTCGATAGTACCGGCAGCACAACTGGCCTGGCCGATGATTGACACCGACGGATCACCGCCGCACGTGCCATCGACACTCACATGGCCCTTGAGTTCCAGGTTGTTGTTGGAATGGACTGCCGCTGCCGGGGTGCTGCCGGTGCTGTCGACTGACACATTGCCACTGAGCAAGAGTTCCTGATTCGAGGGGTTGGGGTCGCCCTGAAACACGGCGAAGTTGAATGGCTGTCCCGGGCTGGCTGCGGCTTGGGCTTGCGCTGCAACCGAAAACGTGCTGTATCCGAATAGGGCTGCAAAAGTGCCCGGAACTTGGGTAGAGGCCGATGCTTGAACAATGGTGGGCCTGTCAGGCGTCGTGCTGGGTATCGACGATATTACGACATTAGTCGCTTGGGGATCATTGGCGGTGATATAGGATGCCGCGCTAGCGGGTGCCCCAGTGGCGCCGACACTTAGAGCTTTGGCGCCGGCCAGTGCCGCCGCATCGACGGCATTTTGCAGTTTCGCCTGCGCAAAATAAATGGTCCCCACGGTAAGACCCACTCCACCCATTCCCAACAGTAAAGGCAAGCTAAGCGCTACCATGACCAGTGCTTGGCCTTGTCGCATTCGCCACTGTTTCCAAAGGTGTCGCATCCAACCCGACCTCCTTAGCTTCCAGTTGGATTACAACGCGTGTCGGATTTTATCGTAACTGCATGTATTCGACGCGCTCTTACGCACCCCTTTTTTCGGACAAGGTTTTTTCAGCGATTTGGCAAAGCCCGAGGGCGAAGAAGACCACTCCCGGGGACCCTTTTTCCGTATCGTGGAGGCGTGCTCGTGTAGGGAGCTGGGCGGTCCGGCTACTGGATCATTTTTGTACACCGATTTTCCTAACTGAGCACCTGTGGGAGGCGTGTAGTGATTGCGCGGTGCATCTTGGTTATGAACCTAACGAGCAATGATGGGAAATGGACTATCCAGAGAGATCCCGCGCCGCGCACAGTGCGGGGAATTTTGGAGTACTGAGATGCCTTCGTAGCCTTAGTGACGTGATCGACCCCTGACGTGGGTTGGAAGTGGGCTTGGCGAAAGTTACTTTCCCGTGCTCGCACGCCACGATCGGAATTTTGCCCGGAACATCAGCGACTGCTCGCATGTCTTTTTGCCCATATCGTGCGACAGAATATTTAACGACTCGGATCACATGCAGTCTGGACAAATCTTCTTGACTCTATTTTCTCACGTTCTTGCGAGAAAGATGGCAGAACTATGGCCCGGTTGTTTGAAAGAGCGTAGGAAGAGATGTGAATCCGCGAAACATGATGTTAGGTCGCCTCACTGGCGGGGCCGCCCATTACACCGGAAAAGCGTTGTAAAATTCGGGAAAATACCACCAACCCTTCCAAACGGGCTACCGGTGCCCCCAAGCAGAAGTGGATACCCCGGCCAAACGCCAGATGGCGGTTGGGGGTCCGAGCGACATCAAACTGGTCCGGATGGAGGAACTGATCGCCATCACGATTAGCGGCGCCCAGTACCGCTACGACCGATTCGCCGGGTTGGGACCGATGTCCGCCAAAATCCATACGATATGTGGCCATTTGCACCGGGGAATCGTAGCGCAACATTTCCTCCACGGCGGGCGGACGGCATGAGTTTTGCATCGGTGCGCAAACGCTGCTGCTGGCCCGATGCTCGAGGAGTGCATGCCAGCCGTTCCCTAAGAGATTGGTGGTGGTTTCATGGCCAGCGATGAGCAGCAAGACGCACATGCCTAAGAGCTCCGCATGCGAGAGCCGCTCACCGTCTTCTTCCACGGCGATTAAGGCGCTGGGCAAATCATTTGATGGGCTATGGCGTCGCTTGAGAATAAGGGTGTTAAAGTACTCTGCAATAGATCCCATTGCATCAAGGGAGGGTTCGGCGGTGTCTCGATCCAAGAGCGGATCGGCGATAATGGATTGAGACCAGACGCGAAAATGCTCTCGATCGCTCGGTATTCCCAGTATTTCTGCGATGACAATGACCGGAAGAGGCATCGCCAAGGCTGCCATGAAATCCACCGATTCCTCCGCCACGATCTGGTCGAGAAGCCAGTCGACAATGTCTGTAATGCCTGGCTCCAACTGTTTAACCATCGTGGGGGTAAATGCCCGATTCACTAGTCCGCGAAGACGGGTATGGTGCGGCGGGTCCTGAAACAGCATGGTACGACCAAACAGACCTTCGTGGTGATAACCCATGCGGTTGACATCCTTCCAGATTGGAGCATCCTTTAAGATGGCCTCGCAACCGTCATATGAGGTAACGTACCAGGCCCCTTGCTGATCGCCGTCCTCCAGGCGCAGCACGGTGTCTTCTTGTCTCCAGTTGTGGTATATGGCGTACGGGTTTTCTAATCCCTCCGACGTGCTTAACGCTCGCGCATCTGAGACCACCATATCCACTCCTTCCTTGACCAGAGAGTTTTCCAGTTAAAGAAATCTTCGGCTTGCAAGGGCTCTTTAAAACCCATTCTCACGATTGCGACAGGGTATCTAACCATCGCAAAAATTGGCTGCTTCCAGGTTAGAACGGACCTGGTGGTCGGTCAAGTGGCCTTGGGACAAACATTGACGTTGGTGAAGCATTCGCGAGGGCACCATACCATCGTATCTGAGCGACTATCGCAAAGCCGCGACCGGAAAGCTATACCGATTCAACCCACGTTCACAGTCTGAAGCCTTAAGGCCAAGTATCATGATTGTCCAGGGATTTTTTTCCGCTGGTTTGCCGCATACCGTCCAGGAGGCGGCGCATGAGCGCGAAGAATTGACGGGTATTCGTTCAACCGGACGATCGTGCAGACGTGGCTAGCAGCGGCTTTGATCCTCGTCAAATTCGAGTCCGTGCTGGGGTACGCGGCTTCTTAACGTCGCTAAGATATTTCAAGGCGCGTTGTAAACGGAAAGCCGCGCGAGTAGAATGCAAGCAGAATTTCCAATCCGGGGTTCAGGCTGTGACTTTCACCACTATGGGGGGATTGCATTACGACGGTTCATCAGTACGAAGTGCAATGGGAGCTTGGACCTACGACCATGTATGGAACGATGACCACTCCTCAAGTGGGAGGAGAGGTTCCTGGAGTGGTTTTCATTGCCGGCAGTGGTCCGACGGATAGAAACTGGATCTCGCCGCTCTTGCCGGGCACCAACGGGAGCGCTGCCCTTATTGCGCACGCACTGGCAGAAGAGGGCTTTGCCTCGCTACGTTACGATAAACGCGCCAGCGGACCTCATGTGGCCGAAAACTTTCCTCAACTCATGGGAAAACTGAGCATGGAAACCCATCGCGACGAGGTTGCCAGTGCTGTTGAACAGCTGGCTCAGCAGCCAGCCATTCGCACAGAGAGAATCTTTGCATTGGCCAACAGCGAAGGAACGCTGCACGCGCTCAACTACCAACGTCAAAAACCTGGCCGACCTTTCGCGGGATTGATTCTAACCGGACCACCGGGACGGAGCGTGGGAGCGGTGGCACGCTCTCAGTTGGAAGCCCAAGCGACTCGTGTCGATAACGGCGACGGCTTGCTTGCCCTCTACGAGGAAGCCATTGCCCGCTTTTTGGCCGGTCAGCCGGCCAACCCGGACCCTGCTCTTCCGGAGGGTGTGCGGGCATTGATCCAATCACTGGAATCTCCGGCCAATCTTCCCTTCAGCCGAGAATTGTGGACGACCGATGCGTCTTTGTGGCTCAGGGATGTGAATGTGCCGACGCTGATCATCATAGGCAAAAAGGATCTGCAGGTGGACTACCAGATAGATGGCGCTGCGCTTCGCACCAGCGCTCAGGGAAACTTGACGATCACCTTTTCATTTCCAGACAATGCGAATCACGTGCTCAAGTATGAACCACGCCCCCGAAGCGCATTACGAGGAGAAGACGTGGGGAGTCGGTACAATGCCAATGACGCCGAACTTGATCGGGAGACGATGGATGCGATCTTGCATTGGCTAGGGAATCAAGCGCACTAGTGGGTTGTCGCCCATTGGTATAACGGGAGTGCGCGACTCGGATGGTCGTTTGCCTCTCGTTGAGCACTGGACTGCCCGCCAAACGGCGTATGCGCGGGCAATGTCCGAGTGGGGCGGCGCTACGGTTGGGTAACCACAGGGGGATTCTCGGAGATCGCAGTGACGGTTCGCAATGCACTGCCTAAACCGGTTTCTTGGGCGGTTTATTGGACGTCGCCATCCGGTGGTTGCGTCGCTCATCTTTATGCGACCTTGTCGATTGAGCTAACTAGCCGCATTGCCCTTGACTAGTCGCCATACAAGGACGCGGAATGGACTATCCAAAAATCAAAGCGATCCATTTCAGGTCAGTAATACTACCCGCGCAAAAAAGTGCCTGTCGAAAAAAGGGAAACTCTTTAGTCTGCTCGAACCGATCTCGATAATACCGGCATGACCGGAAACCGGATGGGGGGGACAATGATGAACTCGATTGTGGCATTGATCTCCAAATTGTTTGCGCGCCTGCACCGGCATGAGGAAGGACAGGCCCTCGTGGAGTACGCGTTGATTCTAGCACTCGTGGCCGTGGTTGTGGTAGCAGTGCTAGTGGTGCTGGGTGGGGGCGTGCACAACACCTTAAACAACGTGGCTAATTCGATTACGGGCTAAGTGGTATTCGGCGGATAGGCGCACGCACAACGGGACCGTGCGCCTCACGGTTTTTGGCTGAGGCATGACGTCGGGGGGTACGGACATGATTCGAGGCGGGAGCATGGGCACGTTCTTGCGTGTAAACCGCTGGCTCTTGGCAGCGTTGCTTGCCTTGGGGGTGGCGGTCTATGTCTCGAGCCGTTACGTGCATCAAGTGCTTGCGGTTCAGTCATCCACGCACACCACGCAACCTGTGACCACAGACGTGGTGATCGCTCGAACATCTTTACCCGCATTTAGCGTGATTGGGGTCGGCGATGTCATGATAGAGCGGGTGCCGGTGACACAGGCCCCCCCTGGTTCCTTTTCACAGGTTGACCAAGTGGTGGGGAAGTGGACCAACGAATCGTTGTCCCAAGGAATTCCCGTGGTAAGTTCCGCGATTTTTGCCCCTCAGTCGGCCAACATTTTGGCGTCCCGAATACGACCGGGCGACATGGCGGTTGACCTGCCACTCACCGCGAATGATGTTGTGGACGGACTCGTTCAACCGGGTGACGCCATCAGCCTGTTTGCCACCATTACGGAACATAATGGCCAACAGGCGACCGAAGACTTTCTGAATCAAGTGAAAGTGTTAGCGGTTAACGGGAGTATGACGCCGGCCACGAGTTTGACTGTCGGGCAGAACTTGACGCTGATTCTGGCACTGCCGCCTCGGCAGATTGCCCAACTGTTGTTCATGCAACAAAAAGGACCAATCTATGCGGCGTTGGATGCACCCAACGCCAAAACCCCCGTGCCTATCCCCTATACCACCTCGCAGTGGCAAAGTCCGGTACCATAGGAGGAAGCGGCAATGCTCACTGTGCATATTTTGGCTAAGCCGGGTATCATGAGTCTTGTGTCGACTGCTCTTGTTGGCGATTCCGAGATTAGTTTGGAATTGCGTACTAATAATCTGCGTGAGATCTTGGGATTTCAGTATCGAGACGTACGCGACCTTCTTATTGTAGACGACGCGATTTTAAGCGAGGCGCCGGGTTTGGTGCAGTCAGTGGCTGATTTACCGTGCCGCAAACTCTTAATCGGATCTTTGAGCGATATGGAGGCTGCTCGTCGGGCCTTAACGTTACAGTCAACGGCCATTGTCGAAGCCGATCGCGTGAATGACGATTTGGTTGCGGTCGTAAAAGCGTTGTTAGACCCTCCAGTGACTCGCGAACCATGGGTTGCTGCCATTTATTCCGCCAAGGGTGGCGTGGGAAAGTCGACTTTGGCGTTAAATTTGGCGTGGGCCTTAGCTATGTATTCGGAGTTTAATGTAGCCCTGATTGATTGTGATCCGCTGGGAGACATTGGGGCTATGATTCAGGAGAGACCGGGGGCTACTTTGTCTGATCTCGTTCGCGGTTTGGGAGCCGGAATGGACGACGACCGGGCGTTGCAGAGTTTGTATCGCGTTCAGGCACTGGGGCTGACTATTATACCGGCAGAACCCAATGCCCAAAGGGCGCTGGAACTGCGTTCGGCGGATTTGGAGCGGGTCTTGGCATTAGTCCGACAAACACATGGATACGTGGTGTTGGATTTGCCTATCGGTCTCACCGATCTCAATTTAACCGCGTTAGATCATGCCACTGATATCATTGTCATGGCGGCTCCGGAACGCGTTACGCTGGGCACTGTACGACGTTCTTTAGATATTCTGCATCGCTTCTATTCGGGTAAGATAGCGGTGCTGCTAAATCGGGCGGATTCTGACACCGGTCTGACCGATGGGGACATTGAACAGGCTTTAGCTCATCCTGTGCAATATGTACTGCCCAGTGGAGGGAGTTCGCCGGTGCGGGCTAGCAATACAGGAAGGCCGCTGGTCTTGTTTGATCCCAAAAATCCGCTGGCGAAGTCCATTATTGCGATGGCGCAAGAGATTGCTGGACAGCGTGAAGGCGTGCGGCGCAGGCCGCGACGCTGGCTTATACGCTAGGAGGACAGCCCGTGTCACTCAAGGAACGGATGCATGGCACCGCGCTCAAAGCACAACCATTAAATCTGACTAAGTCGCAGGTGACGGTAGATTCCGCCGCTCCGGTGGAGCAGCCCGCTTATCTCAGCGACCGCTTTGTCCTTTTGAAAACAGACGTGCAAAACGCATTGCTGGCCCGCATTCAAAATCCCGAAGAACTAACCCGCCAGCAATTGATGGCTGAGATTCTGGCACTAGTCGAGGGGCACAGCGGTATTTCACCGATGGAAAGAAGTTCGCTCACGGATGGACTTGTGAACGAAATTTTGGGGTACGGCCCGATTCAACCGCTATTGGATGACCCCGATATTTCCGAGATTATGATTAATCGCCATGACCAGATTTATGTGGAACGGCAAGGCCAATTGCTGAAGACTGGGGCGGCCTTCCGCGATGAGAGTCACGTCCGCGCAATTTTAGAAAAGATGCTGGCGTTTTCGGGACGCCGCATTGATGAGTCCAGTCCTATGGTTGATGCGCGTTTGCCTGACGGATCCCGTCTAAATGCCGTTTTACGGCCATTGGCGGTAAGTGGGGATTCCATTACGATCCGCAAGTTTTCGCAAAACCCTTTCCGCTTTACTCAATTGGTGCAGATGGGGACCTTGTCGGTGGCAATGGCTCAATTTTTGGAAGCTGCGGTGCGCGGCAAACTGAACATTATCGTTTCCGGCGGCACCGGATCCGGCAAGACCACGACGCTAAACGCCCTGTCCGCTTTTATTCCGCCGAGTGAACGCATTATCACGATTGAGGACGCGGCCGAGTTGCAACTGCAACAGGAACATAAGGTGACCTTGGAAACGCGTCCAGCCAACATTGAAGGGCGCGGCGGAATTCCCATGCGAGAGTTGGTGCGCAATGCCTTACGCATGCGTCCCGATCGCATTATCGTTGGTGAGGTTCGCGGAGGTGAGGCTCTTGACATGTTGCAAGCCATGAATACGGGTCATGAAGGAAGCTTGACAACCGTACACGCCAATAGCCCGCGCGACTGTTTGAGCCGGATTGAAACGATGGTGCTCATGGCGGGGATCGAGTTGCCGTTGGCGGCGATTCGCTCGCAAATTGCATCGGCCATCGATCTGGTCGTACAGCAAGCGCGGATGCTGGATGGAACGCGTCGCATTATTCGCATTGCGGAAGTGGTGGGAATGGAAAGTGGCGTTATCACAATGCAGGACTTGTTTACCTTCGAACAGTATGGCGTTGATGAAATGGGACGAGTGCAGGGACAGTTTCGGGGCTGCGGCATCCGCCCCCGCAACGGGGAAAAATTATCTGCTCAAGGTATTGACTTGCCAAGCCATCTTTTTAGTGGTGAGGTGGGGAAATGATCTCTTTGCGATTAGCATTGGCTATCGTTTGGCCGTTAGCGTTTCTATTTTTAGCAATTGCCGTCGGGCAATCGATGCAGGCACGTGCCATCTACCGCCGTGCCCGCCTGGTGCCACGCGCTGATTTCTCACTGCCGGCAATCACGGAAAAACCCCAGCGGCGATTCACTCTGTACGAACGTTGGAGTGCAGGGCCAGCAGCCGCGGCCTTAAGACTGCGAGTTGGCGAATATGTGGTATTTCGCGTGCTCAGTTTCTTGGTGCCATTTCTCGTCGGCCTCTTCGTTCGGGGCTTGGTGGGTGGCGTCTTGTTGGGCTTGGTGGGATTGGCCGTAGTGACCATGTATTTTCGCATGAAACAAAGTCGATGGCTTAAGGAAGCAGAAGAGGCCTTGCCTGAATTTTTACGGGCCGTGTCGAGTGCGCTTAGGGCGGGGTCTTCGTTGTCACAAGCGATGGCGCTGGTCGCAGGCGATACCCCAGGACCACTTGGGGATGAAGTGCGGCGCGTGCTGCGGCGCGAAGCTTTGGGATTTAGCATTGCGGAAACATTGTCGGAACTGAGTCACAGGATTCCATCACGCGACCTGGGATTGGCCGTCATGGCCATCAGCATTCAACGTGAAGTCGGGGGCTCGTTAGCCGATGTGCTCGACAATATCGTGCAAACCATTGATGATCGGCAGCGATTAAAGTCTGAAGTGCGTGTGCTTACGGCACAAGGCCGATACAGCGGATGGCTTTTGACGGTTTTGCCTTTTGGGCTAGGGCTTTTGCTGTGGTTTACTGATCCCCATTACACGGGGTTGCTGCTTACGACACATTTGGGATGGGCCATGCTTGGGGGCGCGGCCCTGTTAGTTGGTATGGGCGGGTTAATTATCAACCGTTTGGTGCAGACGCCCGAAATGTGAAAGAAGGGATGATGGCATGGCTTTGCTGGATGTTTCCGCTTTTTTAGTAGCGGTGGCCCTATTTGGGTTGGCGCGTTGGCAGCGGGAGCGACGAGCGGCACGCTGGCAGCACATTGTGACGAGTCGACTAGCTGGCGAATGGACCATGCAAGCGGCTATCGATCCCGACGATGAGCTCTATGCGCCCTATTGGAATCGTGTCATCTGGCCCAAACTCACTCGTTTTAGCGTCCGGATGGCAAAGCGTCTCACCCCTGCTAATGTTCGCCGAGAACTCGACCAAAAGTTAAAATTAGCCGGTAGTAAGCAAACAGCGGAAGCATTTTTCATGATGCGAGTCCTGATTGCACTCACTGCTCTATTGGTTTCGGCTACACTGGCGTTTTTGTTGCCTTCCTTGTCGTTGGCCGAACGGTGCCTGGCGCCGCTTGTCGTGATGATCGCCGTGTACTTATTTCCTGCTATTCATCTCAATACTCGGGCAGAGCGGAGATTGCAAGAGATTGATCGCGATTTACCTGAAGTCTTTGATTTGCTCAGTGTCAGTGTCGAAGCGGGATTGGCGTTTGATGCGGCTTTACGCAAGGTCGTGGGCCGATTAAGCGGCGCCACCAGAGATGAATTTTCACGGGTCTTGGGTGATATGCAACTGGGCATTCCCCGTGCGCAGTCCCTAGCCCAATTGGCCCAACGAACACGATCAGCGCCGCTAAGACGGTTTGCAGGATTGGTGGCTCAGTCCGATCGCACGGGTGGCGGCATCGGCGCTGCTTTGAAAATTCAGGCTCGGGACATTAAGGCGTACCGAGCGGCCCGGGCACGTGAACGAGCGGCTGCGTTGCCCATTAAGATTTTGATGCCCATGGTAATGTTTATCTTTCCTGCAATGTTCGTCATCATTTTAGGACCAGCGGTCGTGTCGGTTGTGAGAACGTTTCATCTATAAGAGCCCAGAGGACAATGGCGCCATGCGACATATTTCGGTAAGAGTTTCTGGAACGGACGAAGTGGTGGGTAGCAAGATACGGCTCGCTCATAATCCTTGGCAACGGTTTTTAGGACTTATGGGAACGCGCGATTTGCCCTCGGGTAGTGGCATGTTGTTCGAGAAAACGAATGCCGTGCACGGGTTTTTTATGCGCTATGCCGTGCGTTTGGTGTTTTTAGATAGTCAGGGTCGGGTGCTGGTGGTGACGCAATTGAAGCCATGGCACGTCGGGCCGATTGTGCGTCAAGCTCGGTATGTGTTGGAATTGCCGGAGAATGCGTCGACCGGAATGGTCCACCCGGGTGATCAATTAATCTGGGAAATTCAGTAGACTGGTGACAGGTTAACGCACATCTCTTGGTCCATGCATTCAAACGTCCCGGGTCTAGGTGCGGGGTTGAGATGCCTACTCTGAGGTCGAGGAAACGGGCACCGCTACGAGGTTGCCAGATATGCTACGAAGAACTTTCGATGGTGCGATGTCGCCAAAGTTGCCACAGTCGAGTTCCGTCATTAGGGATGATACCCCAGGGAATGACATTACCAATCCATTGCACCAACAACAACAAGACCCACCAATGAAAGTATTGCGGGGCAATGATGGACGCCATCGCCACGACAAAGATTTCAGCGCTGGGTCCGGCTAACAGTGTGACGGCGATTTGGCGGTTGGAAAGAGATCGTACAGACAGGCGGACTCCAACCATCCAGCCTTGATGCTCCACTCCAAGCCAACGTCCACCAAGAATCCGTGTTACGACAACATGACCAAGTTCATGTGCTGCGATCATCATACAGGCGACCCATAATAACACTAAAATTGGCTCTAGCATACGTCCCCCCCTTTAGACGCTGTTTACTTCGAGTCTAAGGCGAGAAATTCCTGCCCGTAGTCGATAACCCTGTCCTGAAAAGGCGGAGCCAGGAGATCTTTGAGTGAGGCACGACGTCGCGGGTTGACAACGGCTCGATGAGCCATGTTGTCATGGGGAAGAGAGTGTCGGTCAGTACAACGAGGATAGACTCTAGACACCGAAAAACCACATGAAGAGCGTTCTCCAATGGGTGACTGCCGCAGGCTCTACAAAGCCTTAGCGCCATGAAGTACAAACCCCGGCTTTAGCCGGGAGGAAGGAAGGCAACCAATCGGTAGACGAAGTATCTTCTGGTGTACTCATGATCGGACATGTTTGACGGTGCTGACGTGAAACACCGTATAGAGTGGGCAGTATCCTGCAATACCGGTCGCTAGCGCGATGACGCCAATAACGTCCCAGAGCCAACCCGCCGTGACACCACTGAATAACCCCACGAGAACTGAACCTCCCCATGGCTAAAGCCAGGGGGTTCTAAAAGTCTATACCTTTGCACTCTCGCAGGCTCTCACGGTGGCTTGCGCCATCGCTACACCATCCCGCGTCTCATGTTCGGGCAGACTCTCTTTTTCGGACGACCTGCTCTGACTCCGAAAGGTTCCGAAGGAGGAAGGCCCGGGCCTTCCACTCGCAGGTTGGTTGTACGCCTGTTGCCAAGCCGTCCGTAGGAGCGGTTCCGCACCCGGCCAATGCTCATGCGCATCAGTCACTTGCAGGCGTTCGTTTTCTACATGCTTTGCGAGATACGCACTAAACAAGTCTCGTTGCATCACGACGCCACAGTCGCAAACGTGGACTCGCTCAGATAACTTTTTCTTGTGCTTCTGGCCGCAAAGACACACTTGCGATAATGCCGTACGATATGTGCTGAATTCTTCCACTTTCCCGCCAGCCCTTTCAGCCTTGCGGGTGAGGATGGAGAGAAACAGCTTGGGCGCACGCACGCTGATGGAACGGCCGTACCTCTTCTGAAGCGCTTTGTAGCTGAGTTTTTCCGTTTTAACCTGAACGCCCATGGCAATCACCTGATTCGCGAGTTGTCCGTGGAGGGTGTTCCGATGGGCCGCTTCGCGACGATAAAGCTCCTGGAGCTGGACGTCTGTCTTCTGTTGATGACGGCTTTTCTTGATTGGGGGTTTCCCTTTAATGGCACGCCCTGTTTCATCGTAGCAATCGGGATTGTTGGCGCGGCGCTGGCGGTCTTGCTTGCGTTGCAGCCGACGAATTGTCTTGTGGTCTCTGACGACTTCATCGGCAAATTGCATGAGCGTGGCTTTTGTGTCTCCGACAATCGCAATGGTCGAGGGGCCAATATCCAGCCCCACGGTTTCCTTGCCGATGGGATGCATGGGCTCGCCCTGTTCATTCACTTTGATAGAGGGAACCCCTTCGCAAACCAGTTGCGCAGCGTAGCGCGTTTTCCCGCGGATATTCCGTCGAATCAAGCGCACGTATTTGATACGGGAGGAAAGACCATGCTGGATCACGGGGTCCTTCTCGGCCCCTTTGATCATGGGGAGTTCTAAGCCCTTCCATACCACACGATCTGTCCTCCAGCGAATACAGGCCGCATTGGTTTTCCCTTCGAGACTGTGCAGACCGCGCTGACCTTTGAAGCGCACCGTTTTTGCCTGGCCCCATGCAACCTTTTGCACCGCCTCAAACGCCCGTTTCGCCAGTTTCTGCACCACATGGGAGTCCAAGTGGTCCCCTAGCCATGTGGTCCGACGCATCTCATCCGCCACCGCTTCCAGGGCATAGACGGAAAAACCGTGCGCGTGGCGAGCGGCCGAAAAGTGAGCCTGCCGCTCCTTTTTGTCCGTGCTTTTCTTAGCTTTTGTATACCAGAGGGATTGTCTGACAAGGGAGAGTCGTTTTCTGGCTTCACCCAACAACGCATTATACATTTGGCGTCCTGCTTCAAACCGTGCTTCTAATGTGCGTTCTTGGCGGCGCGTGATGTGCAGAGGAACTTCACATACAAAAGAGGGCGTCTTGCTCTTCGACTTCTTAGACATTTTTTTGGTTTTCGATGTACTGTTTGATGACGGCAAGCGGGGCACCTCCCACGGTGGAAACAAAATAGGAGTTTGTCCAAAGCGTCGGCAAACGATTTTTTAACCACGGGAACTCTTGGCGCAAGTGATGGGCACTGCGCCCTTTCATCAACCGAACGAGGCGGTGAATGCCAAACTGGGGATCGACCTCAATAAGAAGGTGGACCTGATCCGGCATGACCTCCAGTTCGATGATTTCCGCCTGACGCTCTTGCGCCACTTCGTGAAGAATGGCTTTTAAACGTTCTTCCACTTCGCTGGTGAGTACGCGGCGACGATACTTTGGACACCATACCACAGGGTATTTACAAGAGTAGACGACATTGTGATTGGATTTGTATTCCATATAAGTAGTATATTACAACAATCTATCTAATGCAATTGAAGACAAAAGATTCGCCTAGCGGCGAGCGCCTGATATCCCCAGCGCTCAAGCGCGGGGCTTTACGGCGCGTTTGGTAATATAATTCCTAAAACAATTCGCACGCTGCGGTCGGTAGAGCCCATATTGCGCTTCATCAAAATCTCCTCCTTTCGCATTGGTTTCGGTTTCTTGCTCCAATTTCATTATCCGTGCACAAATGTCGGTAACCTATGGCTATTCGTTCCTCTGGTAAGGACCATTGGATCCGCATACCAACGCCAATGGACTTACCTCAACAGGGGGGTGCAATGAGCGATTGTGGTGGGGCATATGCCATGTGGTGAGGTGTTAGTGTGGGTGATCACAGAGACGACCTAACGGGTGACCTGGAAGTTGGCTAGGGACCTTTGTTGAAAAATCGTTCGACATCACTCACGGTTTTTCTTGCACCGACCTAGCCTCTGACGGATGATTATTATAAGAACATTAGTTCTTGTATATAGGGTAGATGGCCAGACGTAAAATTCTTATAATTAGGGAGTGAACAGACTGATGGAGTTGTTAGATCCTCGAATCGACCTCGTGTTCCGTGGTATTTTCGGGGTCGAGCGGAATACCGATTTGTTGTTAGATTTGGTGAACGCGGTGTTTATTGATGCGGAGCAACCACGTGTCTCGCAAATCATGCTCTTAAATCCATTTAACTTGCCAGAAAGCGCGAACGAGAAGACTAGCGTGGTCGATATTAAGGCACGCACCGAATCTGGCATGGTAATCGATGTCGAGATGCAAGTAGCTAATCTGCGGGATATTGTTCCGCGTAGTCTCTATTATCTTAGTCGAATGGTGAGTGATCAGGCGTTCAGTGGCTTTCAGTATCGTGATTTGCGAAAGACGGTGGCTATCAACATTTTGGACTTTCGCTATTTCTCGTCTGATCGGGACCATACCGTGTTTCGCTTGCGTGACGATTTAGGAGAGGTGGTCTATCCGGATTTGCTGGAGTTGCATTTCCTGGAGTTGCCGAAATTTGACATCAATAAGTGGGAATATACCCGGCGTTCGCTCTCGCGATGGCTTGCATTTTTCCGACACGGCGGTGGCGAGCGCGGAAAGGAGTTCATGATGAATGATCCGATGATCCAAAAGGCTCAAGCGGAACTGGAACGACTGAGCCATGATCCGGCAGCTCGCGAGGCCTACGAGGCGCGGCTGAAGTGGCTGAACGACTACGTATCGGCTATGGGTCAAGCTCGGGATGAGGGATGGGAGCAAGGCCTTCAGGAAGGCCGCGAAGAAGGGCGACAAAAAGGGCGCGAAGAAGGGCGCGAAGAAGGCCGAGAAGAAGGGAGACACCAAGGCAGATTAGAGGGGCGAACTGAAGCGATGCGTGATGTGGTGCAACGACTGATGATGCAGGGGTGGCAGGCACCACGCATTGCTGAACTCTTGGGGATTTCCGTTGGCGACGTGGAACGGATTAGCTCGATGTCGTCGGACTGACCCGGTCCAATGCTACCGCGTCAAGCCTGCCGGCCGAACGGCCGCCGATTGCCGCTATCACACCAAAGACCAAACTCTGGGTTTTCCGACCAGAGCGGCCTGTCCTAGAACATTTCGGTGCCGCTCCGGGATTGTGAATGTGGATGGCATCGGGAAGAGCGGCAAGGGCATGGACTGCCTGCCGTAGTGGTTATGTTCGAGACCAGAGCAATCGGTTCCGTGGCTGTAGCGCATTAAGATCGATTAACACGGTTCGGCGATGAAATACCGCAGCAGTAGTTTCGGATACTCGGGGAGCGATTTGCCCCCCGAGTTTTGCTGTGCATTGACATAGCAGGATGACCGGGGAAACTGAATCGATGTGTGCGTAGGGGTTAGTCCGTATACTTGGACTGGGTCATTGGATTGGGGAGCACACGGATCATGAAGCCGAATGGTCCAACCGGGGACTGTTGCACCGGACAGCGATTCATAAGTAATACACGGAAATTTGCCGCCGCAATGTTGACAAGGCCATACCAAGAGGTGAAGGGACGTTTTTGATTCGCCGATCTTAAGAGTTTTGCCGTTTGCGTTACGATGCAATCAGCAACCCGGTGGTGAGATAGTCACCGCGAAATCGTCAAAAAATTCCGGCCGGGGTTATTTCGGGCTGCGTATAACATTTGGAAGAGCAGGACAAAATGACACGAAAGGCATGAACACGTGTAGCCTGTTTGAGTCATAGTGTCGATTCACGTCATGTGATACGATCAACGTTAATTTAACAAAAGGCAGGGATGCAACAATGGCCCTCAATGCCAAGCAATCCATCAATCCACCTTCTCTTGTGTTCAAGGTATTCGCGGTGGTTGCTGCTGTAGGAATGTTAATCATCAATCTGGTGGGATTCTTGGATGCTCAGACTGATTCGGCACTCGGCTGTGGCAGCGACTGGCCCTTGTGCAATGGCAAGCTGATCCCCTCGTTTACGAATGAGCATGTCATTATCGAATTTGCTCATCGTGCCTTAGTCGGGGGATTTGCGATCATTGCAGGCATTTTTCTAATTTGGGCCCTCATCGCCTATCGTCAATTTCTCGAAGTCAAGGTCTTGGCCTGGTTGGGAATTGCGTTCATTCTTATACAGTCGGGATTAGGGGCGTTGGCTGTTCTGTTTGTGAACCCGGTTTCAGTCTTGGCGTTGCATTTGGGATTTGGGATGCTAGCGATGATCGGTGTGGTTCTATTGGCGATTTTTATGTTCCAGATGGGTGCTAACGCTAAGGGGGATTCTTCTGGATTATCGATGCGCAACGAACCCATTGGGTCACAAACTCGATATGGAATTCTGGCTGTGTGGCTCTATACTTATATAGCCATTTATTTTGGCTCTTACGTTGCGTTTCGTGGTGCAGGTGTTGCCTGCCCAACCTGGCCCTTATGTAACGGGAAAGTTTTCCCTGGGTTTAGCGGACTGATCGGTTTGGATTTTATTCATCGTTTGGTCGCCGTCGGATTGGCTATTTTGGCGGTCTGGCTCGTAATACACTTGCGCAAGGTGAGTCGCTCACGCCCCGATCTGGTCCGCGGTGGCGTGTGGTTTCTCATAACAGTTTTGCTGCAAATTGCCACGGGTGCAAATGTGGCTCTAAGCCATCTGGCGACAGGCCCTTATATGCTTCACATTGCTAGTCTGATGCTCTTGTTTACGGTGCTTAGTTATTTGGGGTTGCAAGTCATGCCGGGGGGGCAAGCCAGTCGTCAGCCTATACGTCCCGAACGCACGGCGGCCGCTAGAATCTCCAACCGGCATGGTCGTGGAGTGACAGAGCACTCCTAGTGGTTGGCGGTCAAGGCTGGTTTTGGTGGTATGCTTGGTTTCGTTAGGCCATTTTCCACAGACGTCTGATGTTTGGCTCGCCACCGCGTTTCTAAGGGATAACTCCCTCGTGAGTACGCCACCTTCCCTGGTTTAATCAGGCTGAGGTGGAGCGCGTGAAGGTAGTCGTGTTTGGTGCAGGCTACGTCGGGTTGGTTACGGGCACGGTTTTAGCCTACGTCGGGCACGACGTGACCTTGATCGACGTGCGCAACGAGATCGTCCAAGCAATTCAAGCAGGGATTTCGCCTATTTATGAGCCAGGGCTGGATCCTCTTGTGAGGCGGGCGGTGTCCAGTGGTCACCTACGGGCCACGACGGAGAAAACGGTGGTAGATACCGCAGCGGTTATCTATATTGCGGTAGGGACGCCGCCCCGAGAGTCGGGCGCTCCCAACCTGAGCAGCGTAGAACAGGTCGCACGCACAATTGGAGCGACTCTGAAATCGTCCAAACGGCCGGTGATCATTAACAAAGCGACTGTGCCAATTGGGTCGGTGTATTTGGTAGCGGGATGGGTGTCAGAGGAAGCGCGCGGGCGCCTCATTCCTGGTACGCATTTTGCGGTGGTTTCAAACCCGGAGTTTTTGCGCGAAGGAGTGGCCGTTTACGACAGCTTATACCCGGATCGCATTGTTGTGGGAACCGAGGACGATTGGGCGAGAGAGCGCGTTCTCGCGCTCTATGCCCCTATCGTGGGCCGTCGATTTGTGCATCCCCCTGGAATTCCCAAACCCGCGCTGAAAGACTCGCCTGTGCCGGTTGTTAACGTGGATTCCGCCTCCAGTGAAATGATCAAATACGCGGCCAACGCGTTTTTAGCCACAAAAATCTCATTTGCGAATGAGATCGCTGCGTTATGTGAATTGGTCGGAGCGGATATTGTCCGGGTCATGGCCGGTGTCGGCATGGATTCCCGCATTGGCGGCCAGTTTTTGCAGGCGGGAGTCGGATGGGGGGGTAGTTGCTTTGGCAAGGATGTTTCTGCCCTTCTGTACACCGGACGCGAACACCATTACCAATTGGCCCTGCTAGATGCGGTACACCGAGTCAACGAAGGCCAACGTCTCAAAATGGTCCAACACCTGCGAAATTTGCTTCGGCCGATTAAGGGCCGCAAGGTTGCAATTTGGGGTTTGGCGTTTAAACCACAGACCGATGATGTGCGGGATGCGCCAGCCTCTACCATCATTCGCGAGTTACTAAAACTAGGCGTCCAAGTGTCGGCTTACGATCCGGTGGCCTTAACGAATTTTCGGCGGATGTATCCCGATCTGCACATTCAGTATGTTACTGATCCGATCGCCGCTTTACACGGAGCGGACGCTTTAATGATTTTGACAGATTGGCACCAATTTCAGCAAATGGACTGGCAGCACGTGGCGCGGGCTCTCAATTATCCGCTTCTCATTGACGGGCGCAATCTGGTCGACCCTCAGCTGGCTCGGGATGCAGGTTTCATCTATCGCGGGGTGGGCCGGGGGTCGGGGCTGATGGATCCGGCGTTCAATCGGTAGCCGCGTCACAAGCTGTGGAGGTTGGCGCTGTTGACAATGCCGACCGTGTCGTCGTGAGATCGTTGGATTTCACGACACGTTGATGCCTGGTCTAAACACAGGCGTGACCCTGCCACTGCGCCCGGGAAACGAAACATCATGAACAGCGACCCGCGTTAAGCAAATGCTACGCCATAGTCAGGAAGGCGTCTTGACTCAACGATCGGTCGCCCATCGCCGACCCATCGGGCTGGATCGAAGGGTGGATTTTGCGGTGATGTTGACGTCGAGACCAGTTGACCTAATGTGCGCCGATGCGCAGGGGTCGATTTGACGGCGTTGCGACCAATATAGGCGATGGGCATCAGAGGGGATAACCCTCCCGTCGTTGCGGGTGGTTTCCCTGTGGTGTATGCGGTCGATGGATCGGAAAATAACGGCGAAGACATTTGAGGTTCGAGGGCGATGGCTCCGTTTTGTGTGGAGGATGAGAATGGCGGAACCGTACACTGCATCACCGGAAAGAAGCCAAAATACACAATCCCAACGCTCAGTACAGGCGCCCTATTTTTGGGGGACCAGTTTGAGCGTGCTCTTTCTTGTGCAAGCGGTGCCTAATATGTCGTCGTTCGTGATCCTGCACATCATATTTATCATCGTATCCTTCTCAGTGATTTTGATCGTGCCAGGTGCATTTGTCGTAGGACTGCTCATCCCGACGAATATTGTGGTATCGCCGTTGGGACTCTTTGGACTGTCCAGTATCGCCAGTCTTTTCGTGAGTTTGACGGTCGGCTATGTGCTGTCGTCCTACCGCCTCTTAGATGCTCATTGGTTGTTTTTGGGTGTCGGGTCAATCTCGGTAATTCTAGTACTGGCCACCTGGCGGGTGCGCGGACCGAACTTTTGGCTATGCAAACTCAAGACAAAACGTCCGCAGCAGTGGATCATGCGCCCCACATGGTCTAGCCTGACCATGATCGTGGTGACGCTTACGCTGTTTGTTTTGGCTGTTGTGACAAGCGTTCAATCAGATTATAGGGTCTATCCTAGCGTGTATTTAGCCAACCGTCAGGGTCATCTTTCGGGATATCCGATGCAATTGCAGAGGGGACAGACTGAGGTTGTGGTGCTGCATGTGGATAACGCAGGAGGACGGGACGGCGCATATACGGTGAAAGAGCGTGATAACGGTCGCATTCTCTGGTCGTTACGTACGGTAGTTGCCGGCAATAAGGCTTGGGCGCATCCACTCAGGTTACCAACAACAGCTCTTGGCCTGAATCGCGTGCACGTGCTTGTGGTGCAAAGGGGCAGATTGATCGCGAATTTACATATTACATATCGTGTCCGCGGGTGACCCCGAAATTTCGCGTTATAGGTGACATATGAATATATTATGGATCCCTCACGCGCCGTGGCATGTACCCCAGCGTGAACATTATCTGTTGCAGGCACTTGCCCAAACATATCATGTTGTTGCCACAGATTGGGACACTGACTTTCGTCGCCTGGCTGACTACGTCAGTTCTCGTTATGTCCGTAATTTTATTCCCACACATTTTCACGACCGGGGAGTCACCGTATATCATGCTCCCCGCGTGAGCCCCGCCCTGTATTTTACCGCCGTGCGCCGGTACAACGATCGACTCTATCAGCACACTTTAGCGCATATTGTTCGCAAACATCAGATTGACTGGGTGATTGGCTCCTTTGTGGTGCCGTATCAGGATTTGGGCGTTCCGGTGAGTATCGATGTCGGCGATGATAATGTCGCATATTGGCTGGAAGGGGGTGGACCATCGGATTATGCTCGAGAAATTCAAATCAATGAAGACTCATGGATACGCGCCAGTCAGCACGTGACGGTCGTCTCGAACGTGTTGCGTGAACGCCTGCAGTCCCGGATCCCTCGAACAACACCAGTGACGGTCATTCCCAATGGCGTGGACTTGAAAACCTACGTTCCGGTCCGTGATCGGGGGCCAGTGAAGCGGGCATTGGGGCTCAATCCTAGTCACCACTACATTGCGTGCATCGGCAGCCTGAATCGTGTCAATGAAATGAAGCGCCTTTTAGCCCTGGCTCGCCGAATTCAAACGGAGCCTTCGGTGAGCTTAGTACTTGTCGGGACCGGAGCCATGATCCCGGTTTTGCGCGCCCAAATTGACAAGGAGCGACTTCAGCGTGTGATATTGGCGGGGTTTCAAACCGACGTGCGTCTTTTGCAGTATTTTCAGGCGTGCGAAGTGGGATTGTGCCCCTATCGCGTAACTCCAGGCCTTCAGGCAGCGGCGCCGCTACGCCTTTTACAATACTCCGCTGTCGGGGCCACTGTCGTCATTCCGGTTCTTGAGGAAGTCCAGAAGATGGGCTTTAGCAATGTCTTGTTTTGCCACGATTCCGACGACAATTTTGTTGAGACCGCCATTCAGGCCCTAGATGTGCCTGGCCACGTGCCCCCTAATATTAATGCGTATGATTGGGGCCATTTAGCGAACGAATTGGCCGAAGTCCTATTGCCGAAGGACTTGCGCCAGAGATAGCAGTGTTCATTGAGGGCCAGAACTGGGGTTGCACGATTGCGAGCATCGTTGCGGGTGTCGATAGTATCCGTATGACACGACTTAAGGGGTCACCTCAAATGGTGAACGAGGGATCGCGGAGAATATTTTAGCCTGACCATTAGAATAGACTAGGTTCTGGCGATTAAAGTCAGGGAGCGGATCTTTCAGTTCGATCGCATCCGCTACGATGTTGGGCGACCATAGCCACAAGGAATATCGCGGCAGTGACGGGATCCCTCCGCCGGACACGTACCAAGGGTCATTTTTGGGCCACCAGGTCGCGGCTACATTTCGCAGGCGTTCATCGGGTCCCGCCCACAGGTATTGTGGTCCTTGGCGATGGCGGAGATAGAATAGGACGGCTTGTTTTTCTGCGGACGAGTAAAAGAGCCACTGGTTGGAGATGGCGGGATCGAGTGTGGTTTCGAGGATGCTCATCGTCAAAAACAGGCCCATGAAGACGATGGCTAAAAGGTTCAGAGTTTTTGCCAGGTGGTTTTGCCGATACAGCGACGGTACGATCCGACTAATTCCCAAGGCCACGAAAGGCACTGCAAAGAGGGCGAAGTAAGTAAAATTCCGCACTTCCAGATTGTTCCCGGCGGCTAGTCCAGTCAAGTCCACTGGCACTGCGACAAAGACCAATGCGGCGATGGCTGCATAAAAGCTCAACATGACAAGCCAAGGAAGGGAAAGGGGTGTACGGCGACGAAATGGAACCCAGATCATGAGTACCCATGCCAAAAAGGACGCAGTAATGGTGATCCAGCGAAAGGCCGAAGTGGTCAGATAGACAGGCACACTGACCCACTGTTCGGCAGGGGCACTGAGGGGATTGCTCGACGCCTTTTGGGTCAGAAACAAGACTCTCAGCTTCTGCAAGGTTAACAACAGGAGGTGGGCGTCTGACCGGGCTGGGGGAAAGACGAGCCAGACGTCAACCACGATAATGACTAAAGAAATAATGATGAGGCGAAATACCGGGGTGAGCGCAGCGGCTTTGGGGAATCCCGTGCGCCAGGCGAACAGGCTGCCGCTAATTAGATAGGCGACTAAACCCCAAATAATCATGATGGTGAAATAATCGTTCACGATGACATTGAGAGTCATGCACATATAAAAGATGACTTCCCATGTGAACCGGTCTGTCAGCGTTGCGCTCTTGAGGAAACGCACCAGTGCCCAAGCTCCAGCTAGAATAAGGACGATGGTGAGTTTCTCGTGATTTCCGCGCAAGAGCGTGAACATGATGTTGGGAACCATCACCATGAGTAAGACGGAAAGCTCTGATAGGGCGATATGTTCTGTAAGCTCTACATAAGTGACCAGAGCCATCACGAAGACGAATGTGACGCCAAGGAAAGGGAGAATGGTGGTGTTAATAAATCCTGCCGGAAGGTGGGTTGTCAGTTGCATGATCGCGAGCCACAACTGGTAGCCAAATCCATGGGGATATTGCGTCGGGAAGATGATGGTGTGATCACGCGCGGTTAAAATGGCATCATGGGTGAAAATGGCGGTATCGTTTTCGGTCCACAATCCGCGGTATCGGATGATTAAGTAGGCCGCATAGAACAAGCCTAAGCTCAGAACAAGCCCGAAACTTGGCTTAAACCGCATTTTCGCACGCGCAGGTCTTACTGTTGTGTCCACGAAATTCGCCTCCAGGTATAACCGACTGCCCACAACATCAACCCTAATATCACGGCAACCTCGACAAAATGGCCCGGATCGGCTGGACTCAGGTCTAATAGGAGTGGCCGTCGTACGCGGATTACTTTGATCATTTGGCGCTTCAGTGTATGGTGATTGGCTGTAATAGAAAGTACTTGGCGACCTAGTCGGTGCGGAACCCAATGGAGCACTACTGAGTGGCGGATATGCCCGGAGAGGGTGACTTGGTGCACCCCCACAACTCGGCCGTTTTCCTTGAGTTGGATAACGCCCGCCCACGGCACTGTGCCCTCGTTGGCGAGCACGAGGCGTGCGGTTTGTAGTGCGAAGAGTCGGGGTGCAGAGAGTGTGCGGCTTATCAGCCGGACATGGGCCGGCGTGGCGCGAGAAATGTTCCATGCGTGTGTTTTCATGGTGTACTGCAGTTGATAGAGGCCTTTCTTAAGATGTGTTGCCGATGCGCCCAACACAGCCGCAGCATTCACCGCCCTGGCCAGATGCATCCATAGCGCGATGTGGGTGGACGACAAAGTCACGTTGATCACGTGGGCGTGAGGAAAGTGGACGATTGGTCCCTTGAAGTCGTCAACCCACGAGGATAGCGTCAAGGGCGGTCGGCCTGTTTGATATGACGCGACGGTCCGCGCAAACGCACTCCAAGCCGCCTTTCCCTGGGGTACAGGCAAGAGGCGATTGGAAAGAGACTGGTTCGGGCGTGAAAGTGTAACCGTGGCTGGAGTAATGGAAAGCAAGAACGGATTCAGATCATAGAGGGAATCTAACGTGTGTCCTTTCCAATGATAACTTTGCAGACGGCCAGAAATGCGCTGCAACATCCACACGTTTTGGTAGGGGCTGCCGCCAATGGCGGTTGTGCGCAAAATAAGACGATGGCCGAGATTTTGGATGCCTCCTTGGGCATTGAGTAGATGAACGAGGCGGTCGACGGGGCTAACGTACAATTCGGGCTTGCGAAAATAGTCGTTGCTATATTCACCGCGAAATCCGACAGGTAACCCCCGATGGGAACTATCAGTTAGAGCATCGTTGGGCAGCAGAAAGGGGTGGGAGAGATAGGGTGTGGGGGTCGAGCTCAATCCTCCTAGCCAGGTCCACAGAGTGGGAGATCCGGAGCCACCATAAAAATAGTTGCCCTCCGAACCCGGATAGCCATTACCTAATTGGACAAATGTGACGAGCGGCCACTTGCGGTTAAGCACGGTGGACGGCAAGGTGCGACTGTTTAAACCATAGAATTGAGCGGGACCGATTTTGACCAAGTGCCTATCCTGGTAGAAGCCGGCCAATTGCAATGAGTAATCCCACACTTGCGGATTGGTGGTCTTCCAGGAGACGCGAAAGAGGGTCCGCTGAATATTGGTGGGGGGCAATCCACCCGTATCGCCTGGCGGGAAGTTTTCTTCCCGAAAGATCATGTCAGCTAGTCGACCTGGTTGATAACCATAAAACACAAAAGGCGACTCAAAGTCCACGTGTGGCGGGGGAGAATAGGAGTTGATATCGTATATCCCAGCATATTCAAATCCAACGTACGGAAATTGCTCCAGCGCATATCCTAGAACATTAAAGAAAATGGGGCTGGGATTAATGGTAAACCAATTGGCATTGGCAATGCCGTCGCCTGGCAGATACCCGATACTGAAATAGGGGAATAACGGAATTAAACTGGATTGCACGCGAAAGGGCGGCGATCCAGCCATTCGGGCGGTGACACCAAACACGGGGAATCCAAAACCATGGACCGTCTTCGATTGGTATTGGCGTCCGAGTGCGTGGGAGACTTCCCACTGAGGGACCCCCTGGTGGCCGCCAATTGTAATCCTGGAGGCCACAGACTGATCACTTTTCGGGGTTGATCGATTGTGCCCCGGCCAGACGGTTTCGACCAGGTTATAGTCAGTTTTATTATGAACAATCCATCCTCCACCTCGGGAAACTAGCCTAATGGTGGGTAATGCGTGACGGACGGCCAGATGATGAGCGAGGGTCATGACCTCCAGCGCCGGGTGTTTGGGTCCCGAAGCGTAGAATGTCGCCTGGCCACGCTTGCGAAATTGCTGAAAGTCAACCACTAGCCAAATATTGGTGATGTTGCCGAATGCAAACGAATACGTTACGTTGTGCACGCCGTAGCGTTTCCACCAATCGGGTCCGGATGCTAACGGCAAAGCCTTGCCACTCTGGCTATATGCCCGGACCCACACCGTGACCCCATGAATGTGAAGGGCAATGGGTAAAGGAGCCGTGGCGGCCTGAACTGGTGGAGATAGCGCTGCAAACGTGGAAAGACTCAGGCTTAGGGCCACTAACCGACAGAAATGCTGATGGAGTTTGCTATGAAATACCTTAATTGACAACATACGGTAATTATTGCACAATTATTCCAATCATTCAAGGGAAAGGCTGATATAGTGATCACGCTGATTTTGATAGTCGCCTGTATGATTGCTTTGAGTAAATGTTTATGGCTGTATTATGCCAGCATCCGTATAAAGACTGAGAGCCCCGACTGTGTACTTTTTCCCGAATCTTTTGAGCCATTGGTAAAGGTGTCACTCATTGTGCCGGCCTGGAATGACGCAGGTGTTCTCGAACGGTGTTTGAATGCGCTCGTCCGTGAAATGCGCACGGTAAAGATGCAATCCGAACTGATTGTGATTGCGGGCGGAGAAGATGCCAGTTACGAACGGGCATTGGGCTGGAAAGCTCGTCAAGCGGATAGCTTAGATGTGACCGTTCTGGCGCAGTCCGCGCACGGAAAGAATCGTGCGCTCAACGACGGTGTCGTCAACGCTCACGGACAAATTCTCGTCCTAGTCGACGCGGATACCGAAGTGTTGCCCGGCTGGCTTCCGGCTTTGATCGAACCCCTTGTTCGCGGCCAGGCGGCTGCCACAACGGGCTGTTTTTGTCCCTTTCATAAGACATCGGTGTCTACCGTTTTCGTAATCGAGCAATACCTTGCACAAGTTGTGGGACGTCGTGGAAACTTATTTGGTGGCGGGACAATCGCATTGACACAGGAGATCTGGAGCCGAATCGGCGGATTTCCAAATGACGTGACAGTGGGTGTGGATTGGGATTTGACGCAGAGGGTGCACCGTCGAGGGTATGTGACTAAGTTTGTGCCATCGGCGTCCGTGATGACAGAGATTGCCGAATCATGGTGGGAGTTCTGGCGCGCGGAAGTGCGCTGGCGTCGAGGTTGGTGGGCGCTGCAGCGAACGTTGAAAGCAAGAATGATGGCACTTTATACGGCAGTTACAAGCGCATTAATGTGTTGCTCATTGGTCTTGTTAATTGGGGCGTTAATTGGGCCCCGCGATCTCCGCTACTTATTGGCATTGGCTGCACTGACGATTTTGATATGGTGTTTGGGACCATACATTGTGCGCATCGTCCTCTACTGGCGGCACACCCGCACAGCACTGACAAAACAAGATGTTGCGGCCTATTTGCTAGCCGCGTATGTGTCCTCGCTGGCTCTAATCGCAGGAATATTTACCCCCGGCCAACTTGCCCCGCATTTTAAGGGTCAACGGACGCGTGATGTGGCATGAAAACCGGGTGGGATCGGTACTCGCAGGAAACACGTTACTTGTTGGATGTTGTCTCTTTTGCAGTGCATCTGGCGGCTCCTCAAAATCGTGTGATTGGGGTACATGCGGCTGCCCGGGAGTTATTCCTAGACTTGCAAGATCGATTAAGCCCACAGTATTCCCTGTTGTGGGAGAAGGATCCCGTGAGCACGAAGTCAGGCGTGATTCATTTGTTAAGCTGGGAATCTGGCTTGAGTGAACTGCATCTGTCGACAGCTGATTTTGTGGTGCTGGCGATGCGCAACCGATGCAGTTTCAAGAGCTTGAAATATGGAAAAAGGCCTTCCGAAAGTCTGGTTAAAGCGTTGCGATTGCTACGCCGGGACGGTTTTCGCGTGCAATCATGGGGCGTTTATGCACCGGGACAGTTAGCCTGGTACGAAATAGCGCTTACGGTTCGCCGATTGAACCGGCATGATCTCGCCTTTTATTTGAGCGACCGCGGGGACCTATCCCCGGTGGTGCACGGGGGATGGTGGGCGCGGTGGGCTAACTATGGGGTGCTAATGGGGGTGAGGGATTGAACAACTGGACGGATGCTGTTCATCAGGCTTTGGCTCGAGTGGACGGTTGGCTAGACAGCATGTGGACTAATCAGGGCTACACCGGTCCGATTGCACACTGGTGGGAAAGCAACTTCCTATATACGGGTCCATTGTACGATTGGCGTTACGAGGGTATTATTGACGGATATCGCCTATTATTCCGCAAGACGGGCTGCCTTTCATATCTCTACAAGGCAATTAGAGCCGCCGATGTCGTCATTGCGGCACAGCTGTCGGATGGTCGCTATCGTAATTCCTCATTCCAATTTGGACCGGTGGCCGGGGGAACGCCACACGAAGCTGCAATCGATGCCGCCTTGTTTCGACTTGCCGAAGATCTGCGCACGATTGACCATAAGCGCGCGGCCCGTTACGAAAGGGCGGGCCTCATGAACATTCGCGAATACTGGGTGCGTACGCTGTGGACGGGAAGCGGCTTTGCCGACCAACCCACTAATCCGGTGTTAGTGGCAAACAAGCACGGCACCTTGTTAGAGGCATTGTGTGCGGGAGGTCTGGTCGATGGGTGCTGGAGTCAGTACATCGATACCTGTGTCCAAGTTATCTTTGTCTGTCAAGTCCCCCACGGCCCACAGGCAGGAGGCACGATCCATCGGGGTATTGGGCCTTCACGTTTGGCCATCCCGATTTATACGGCGCGAGCGATGAATGGACTGGTTAGTTTGTATGAGCGCGATCCCCGACCCGAACTTAAAGAGGCGGTCCTTCGGTCGTTGCCTTTTTTTGCTCGAACTGTGGGTGATCACGGGGTGATTTGGGGCATTTACGGCGATGGACGGCGCGCGCGTTCGCCGGAAATGATTGCAGGATCGGGCGATGTGTTGCGGCTGTTGTGGAGGGTCCGCGATTGGGATTCGTCTGCAAACGCTCTGTTGGAGGGCCATCTAGACAAAATATTAAGACAACAACAGCCTGGCGGCGGATTTCCAACGGCTGCGGGATTTGCGGTTAAAGGCCGAGATCTCAGCCCTCATTGTGATGATGTGCGCGACGTGGTGCCGGTCGTGGGGTGGGTGGATAAAATGTTTCGCGCCCTAGTGTTGTTGAGCGACGCTGGGCCGACTAGGCACAAGCCAATTGCGCCGCAACCATATCGCCGAGTGGTCGGGTGGCGCGGACACCCAGTGACGTGGGAAGAGACTCCAACAGACATCCGCATTCTGCGAAAAAACCAAGTGGTGTATCATTGGCCCAAGGGCCAATGGGCCCCTACTATTTATGCGTTGTAGGGAATTTTAGGATGAAACTTCATCCGGTGCACCTCCACTGCCTGTTCACAGGCTTTTTCTAACGCATCGGCGATGACCGGCCAGGCGTAGTGATTTTCAACATGCGTACGTCCCCGTCGGCCCATCTGACGACGTTTTGCGTCATGGCTCATCATCCACTGCATGCTGGCAAAAAGGGCGTTGTCATCATTGACTGGAACTATTAGCCCCGTTGTATTGTGTGTGACGACGGACCGGACGCCAGGCAGATCCGTGGCAATAACCGGGGTGGCACACGCCATGGACTCGGCTAGCACCATGCCAAAAGATTCGGTACGGTTAGACGGAAGCACGGTGAAGTCGGCTGCCTGATAATACAGGGGAAGGCGACTGGTGGGACACTGGTCGTCAAATCGAGTACGCTGTGCCAAACCGAGGCGGCAGGACAGTTCGACGAGCGACTGACGCGATTCGCCACGGCCGATAATGACGATGACAAGGCCGGGTATGCGGGCGGCCACGCGCAAGAGGGCCGGGACGTTTTTAAATCGGTGCGCGGCATCCAATCCGCCGACAAAGAGAGCCATGGGGCGCGACACCGGAAGTTGAAGCATTTGTCGGGCCATAGCTTGGTCAGAGGGAACGAAGTGCGCAGTATCTACGCCGTTTGGTACTTCGACGGCACTGAAATTGGGGAAAAGACTGGAAAAATGGTCTTGGCTGACTGCAATTCGGATCGTCGACTGCTTTATCAGACGTCGCTCTTGAACCGTATTGTAGGCGATAAAAAGCCACTTCTTTATACCACCTGCCTCGACCAGGCGATTGTGATAGGTTAAGACAACTGGAGTCCGGTAGCGGGCCGCACTTGCCATGACCGCCTCGGCGCCGAAGATAAAGGGATAGTGGAGATGGATGAGATCGTATCCTTTCAGCGCAGCCGAAAGGTGTGGCAAAAAGGGGGCATTGCCCACGGAAAAGAGCGCTGGCAGGCGCTTCACAAAAAGGGCGCTGGTTTCGAAAACATCTGTGATGCGTGGGCGAGCTATTGGGGTGATGACGGTCACTTGGTGGCCACGTTCGGCTAACAATCGGGCGTTGTGATAGGCGACGTAGCCCACTCCTCCGTGATAGGGCGGGAATGTGGCCGTAACTTCTGCGATCTTCATGATACGCTCCTTTGTTTTCGGTTTAGCGAGTCTGTGGCTTGGGGGTTGACTGGCGGCCACTGAGCAAACGGTAAAATACTCGATTGAAGCATCTTAGTCCGGCGCGAACCCAAGGAGAATCACTCACTTCCAGCGGCAGCTCACGCGCCATAGTCGGCAAAATGTGGGTCAATGGCGGAAAATCACGGGTTGGCAGGGGACTGGTGAAGGGGTGTTGGTGTGCTTTTGTAAACGCTTTCCAATAGGCCCAACCATGCAAGGCGGCTGAGATGGCCGCTAAGGCCGCGACTATTCGCAAACTCCAGGCGATGCGTCGGCGCAGTTCGTGAGAGTAGAGTTTGTGGATCATCATCAGTCGATTGCGTTCCAGGTAGTAAAGTTTGGCGGGAGTTAGACGTAGTGCATAGTCGTGATAAATCGTAGCGCTTGGCAGACACACACATTCATAACCCAACGATTGTGCTCGAAGACCTAAATCAACATCCTCCATGTATAAAAAGTATTCTTCGTCAAACCCGCGCAGGGCGGTCCAGACTTGGCGATGGGCGATGATGGCGGCTCCCGATGGTGAAGCGACGGGCATGGTGGCGACGCGGGAAAAGTGCGCGGGAGCCGCGCCCAGGCCGTTGCAGACGGCAATTCCCGTATAATGCACGATCAGGCCGGCAGCGTTGACTGTGGCATCGGGCCGAAGAATGAGAGGGTTGATGAGATGTGTTGTGTACGGAGTGACATCCTTCATTAACACCTGTAGGAAATGGGTGTCACAGGTGGTATCGGGATTGACGACCATGATCCAGGTGCCATGAGCTTGGAAAATGCCACGGTTAGCGGCCGCGCCAAACCCTAGATTTGTGGTATTTTCGATAACGCGGATCCCGGATTGACTGGCGATTCTCGCTTTTGTATCGTCTGTGGACGCATTATCGACGACAAGGATTTCGACCGGGATGCCGCTATAGTGCGCTGCCTGGCTAAGGCATGAAAGGCAGTTGTCGATATAGCGGGCACTGTTATACGTGACGACGACAATGCTGAGCGTGTTCGAATTCATGTTGAGCCCTCGCGGCGGGTTTGTCGGTCGGGATGGCTTTGATGGTCTTCAGTCCAGCCCGCGACCAGATCGCTTAGTTTTGCGGTAAAAAATTCGAGACTGTGCAATATGGTGCCCGTCAGCACTAAGAGAATTCCGCTGACCAGGAAGACAACCGTGGCAAATAACTGCAGGACCGGCACGCCCAACGTGCGCACGTGGGCCAGCGCATCAAAACCTAAAAGGCATCCGGCTAAAATGAGGGCCACTCCGGGGGCTGCCAAAAGGAGCAGGGGATGACGCCGGGCTACCAGTCCCATGATGGCGTCTACGACATGCAGCCCATGCCAAAAGGGATTGCGCTTGCTTTTATCCAGATATTGCACGTGAACCGGCACTTCGACCACATTGAGATCAAAGTCGTTCATCATAAATTGCATCTCCGATTCCGCTGATAAGCCAGACGTGCGGAAGACCATCAGCTCGACGGCTCGGGCTGAAAACGCGCGGTATCCGCTTTGGGAATCGGTGACGTGTGCTCCACTCAATGTGTTGGTGGTCCAGGTCAAGGCATCTTGCCCAATCCGGCGCCACCATGGGATATGGCTATGTATCCCTAAAAATCGCGAGCCTATGACGATATCGGCTTGTCCTTGCACGACGGGCTGCGCCACGATGGGAATCTCGCGGGGGTCATGTTGCGCGTCACCATCAAGCGTGACGACAACCCCGGCGTTTACCTGGCGCATATAGCGAAATCCGACGTTGAGGGCTTGTCCTTTGCCCCCCTGCCTTTCGAGGCGAAGAACTTCGGCTCCGGCGGCACGGGCAATTTCTCCTGTCCTATCGGTGGATCCATCATCCACCACCACCACGCGTCGGGAGTGGTCAAGAGCTGTCAACACCACACTGCCAATGAATCGTTCCTCGTTGTGAGCGGGGATGAGCACCGAGACATCATCGGCCGATGACGCTAACAATGGATTCATTATGACACCTCCTGTAATAGTAATTAAATTCCATAAATAGAAATTAAATCCTGTCAAAAGCCAGTTCCAGTGAGGTGATATTGGGGGTGATTTCTTGTCACCCCCGCGATGCGAAGAAGGTGCTACAGCTGTGAAACGACCTATGTATCGTGCTTGGCGGGAATCTTTATGTTTGAGGCATTTGTGGATTCGGGCGCTAGGCGCAGACTTCGCCTGGCTAGAGAGGGCCGAGAACATCTTGTCGACCGTTTCATTTGCACCCCGTGTCGCCAGCCCCCATCCGCCGCCTTATCAATTCCGTCAAGCGTCTGGGCCTGGTGCGGTACAAGAGTTCGCGATAGATGGTCCGGATCGACTGCTCATTCTTGTCCCAGGTGCGGGAGAGACTGACGCGACGGCCCAGTGTTCCTTGAGCTCGGCGTAGCTCAGGGTTCAACGCGAGCCGCTTCATGGCTTCGCTCAGCGCTTCGATGCTGCCGACTGGAACAAGCGTGCCGATGTTGCGCACGAGTTCGGGGATTCCCCCGACATCCGAGGCAATTATCGGTTTTGTGGACGCCATCGCCTCCAAGATTACCAAGGGACTTGCTTCAGGCAACATGGAAGGTACGACCACAACATCGATGGCCGCATAGATCTGAGGTAATACGCGGTGACCATAAGCTCCAAGAAGGTGAATATGTGATGTGCATGAGGATTGCCGAGCGATGTCTTGAAGCACGCCGTCGGCGACGGGGCGGCCGGTCCACAGGGCGCCAGAGCCGACAATGACCAGATGGGCTTCAGGCAATGCTTGATGGAGATGGGCAAAAGCTTGGACCAGATTAAGAACCCCTTTTTGTTCGATGAGAGCCCCACAATACAAAAAAACTGGATCGTCGTCCGAGGTCACGTGCCATTGTTGACGCCAGTGCAGACGCTGCAAAAGATACTGGCTTGCATCAAACTGGTGTGTATCGACCCCGTTGTTGACGACGTGGATGGGGATTGTGAAGGGATAAGCAACCTGGTATTGACGGGCGACATATTGACTCACCGCGACAATCGCGTCGGCAAATCGGTTGATTGTTGTAAAATCGGCTTGTTGCGCTGCGGTCGAAACGACTCCACCTGGGTGGACTAGGGGATCGGAGTCGGCATGGACGATGCGAGCGCCTCCAGCCAAGCATCGAACGTAAGATTCCTTGTGGGTATGAACAATATCAAAGCGGTGGCTGAGTGTATAAAGCATGTTGGCAAGCGGTTGGCGCATATCGAGGCTATGGTGACCCACACGGGTGCGTGCCCAGGATTGATGAGAAATCCCGACCAGTTTTATGGAGCGCCAGTGAGCCTGCCACGAAACGGTTGAGGGTGCAGCGATGGTGACCTCGTGGCCACGCTGTTTTTGAATTTTAGCGAGTTGCAAGGTGTTCCATACCACTCCGGAACAGGCCTCGATTTCAGGTTGGCGAGGCAAATTGACCGGCCCGAATAGGTGCAGAATTTTCACCAATTATTTCTCCGCTGCTACGGATGTCGCGCGTGCGCGTGTATTGGGCATATCATGAAACACCTCTTCCTGAAGGTTGGCCAGACTGCGAGGACAGCAACTTTTCGTAGATGCGAAATGTTTGAATGGCGGTATTTTCCCACTGAAATTGGCGGACGCGCATTCGTCCACGCAAGCCGAACTCGTCGTGGGTCTGAACATCCAGACATTGGGCCATGGCCGCTTTAATGTCGGCCACATTGGTGGGATCGACGATTAGTGCTGCGTGCCCACTGACTTCGGGCATGGAAGAACAATTGGAGGTGATGACAGGCGTTCCATGAGCCATGGCCTCCACAATCGGAACCCCAAACCCCTCGTACAGAGACGGATAGACCAAGGCTTGTGCGCCCAAATACAGTAATTCAAGAATGGATTGTCTGACATAGCCTACATGGCGAACGCCAAAGGGCCACGAGGTTGCACGGGCAGGTTGCGGCCCCACTAAAATAAGCTGGACCGCTGGTATATCCAGACGCAGCGACTCAAAGGCCGCTAACACGCGGTTTAGATTTTTGCGTGGGGAATTTCCGCCAACCCACAAGAAATATGGATTGGAAATGCTCAGATCATGCAATTTTTCCGGTAAGATTGACTTGAGATGGCTGAGCTTGTGAATGGATGGAATCGCTGCTCCCAACGGTGTGACGAAGATGTGGTTTCTGGGAATGTTCAACGTCCGCGCAAGGTCTTGCTGGGCGTGGTTACTGATGGTGATGATGGCGTTGCTGCTCCACGGAGCCCAGCGAAGCAGCGAGTGATAGACTAACTTAGTAGCCAGCGGTTGTAGTTCGGGATGAACCACGGGGATGGCATCATGTATGGTGACGACCTTCTTATGTTTACGGACTGTGGAGAGAAACGGTGCAATACCGCAAGGATCGTGCAAGATATCGAGTCCCAGGCGGATGCTGGCCTGAGCCAGGATGCGGTGTCCGCGCACCATGACCGAGGGTAGCCGCTTTAAAGCCGGAACCGGATAGACCGGGAAGTCCCGGTACCAGGAAAGCTTGGAGTTCGGATAAGGTGAAAGCAAGACAATATCAAGTGGCAGGTCCAATCGCCGCAACGCGTACGAGAGTTCGCGGGCGTAGCGTCCAATACCAGTTAATTCACTGGCCATCCCGTACGTAAAGAGTCCCAATTTAATTCGTTTTGGCATAGACATCCCCCGTTCCTTGGTTGTCTCATCAACCTCGTACTCAACTTACGCGTCGCATTGAGCCGGTAGGACGGAGGTGGTCCTGGCAAAGCATAGGGCAAATCCCTGGCCTGAACGTTGCATAATGATGTCAGGGGTCGGCCCGTTTGATTGGGGCGACACTTGTGGGCAACGTTAGCTTGACCTCTGGCGAAAAGGCGAGCATTTTAAGCAATGTCCGGTGCAAAAGAGTTCGATCTTCGTGCCGACGCTTGTCTTTTGGAATTGTTGGAGATTATAGGGTTTCATCTAAAGCGCGGTCGACCGATGATGGCCGGCTCGCGACTTAGCGAGGGCTTGTGTGCACCCACGCGATACCGCCTGTCCCGTCACTGCTCTGATGGTGAAAGACTTGACGCGGGCCAATTCTTCCAATCGAAATGATTGAACAGGATCGCCCCTCCTTCTTTTGAGAGCCAATCCCATCGGCATCAATGGGATCTCATGCTTACACTAGGGAAAAACGCCTCGCGAGGCGGGGTAAATCTGATGGAGTGCATCATGAATGTCAACCGACGATCCGGCCGACGGGTCGGCCTATTGATGGGACTCGCTCTTTTCGCAAGCGTTGCGTCACTCTACACAATGCATGAGGTAGCCTTGGCGACGTCGATCGCCAAAGGGGTGGCTGGGGTTGAGCAATCATACCAACAGCACCGGTGGAGCGCAGCGATCGATGGGCTTGTCCGGCTAGACCCCCTAGTTCGCGGATTGCGTATGCAGACGCGCTGGGTGGAATTGTTTGGATTTGTTCCCGCCATTGGACCTCGCGTGCGAATCGATGAGCGCGTATTATCGGTACTGCAAGATGTCACCGAGGCAGCTTACGATGCCAGGCCGTTTTTAAGGCAGTTAGAGGCCAAACGGAGTGTGATGGCAGCTATGCGCAAATTGCGGCTTGCGGCCGTTGTCGCAAGTGCGCAAGGGATTGACGCCATGGCTCGCCTGCCCACGTTCCCGGCGAGGTCCCCGTTTGTTCGTCTCAACCAACTGAAGCAGCGCGTTCATTCATTGCTCAGTTTCTCTCGATTGATTCTAACTCACCCACAAATGGTTCGATTATTGTTGGGGACGGACCATCCGGATCGGTTCTTACTCATTTTTCAGGACAATGGTGAATTGCGGTCAACGGGTGGCTTTATCGCGGCCGACGGCCTCTTGACCCTATATCATGGTCAGATCCGCATACAGTTCAACTCTGACATTGCCAACACTGCGGACGCGATTCGGATTCACGATCCGGCACCCTGGGTTTTGCGCACTTATTTTGCCGAACGCAACATTTCGTTCATCAATGCCAATCTCAATCCAGATGTTCCCGCCAGCGCGCAGTTGATTCAAAAATTATATGATTCGATTCCACACCATCCCCGCATTGACGGAATGATTTTTCTGGACTCATGGTTCATCGATAGGCTTGTGGGGGTTGTTGGGAAGGTTGTAGCAGCGGGTCGCACCTTCACAGCAACGAACTTCTATCCGGAAGCGGAGTTTTTGGCGGAAGATCGGGGACTGGCGGGTAGCACTCGCATGCGATTCCTCGGGCAAATCTTGCATGATTTGGAAGCGAAGATGCAAAATCCGGACATGATTGGGCGAGTTTGGCCGGTTTTCAACGCGGCGCTGCAACAAAAGCACTTGATGATTGATGCGGATAATCCGCTCTTATCGCAATGGTTGATGGGCCAACACTGGACCGGCGCGCTTCCCGTTCTGTCTCGAGTTAATCGCTTGTTGGTGCTCAATGACAACTACGGCGGGTTAAAAGACAATCATTTTATGACATCTGGAATCGGGATTGCGTTGAACAAATTGACCAACGGCCGCTATCAAGAGACGGTAACGACGACATGGACCTTAATCGGAATTCGCAATGGCTGGTTGGTGGGCACCTATGTGGGGTGGGTTCAGTGTTACGTGCCCAAGGGCACGACGCTAAAGAGCTTGAGCGGCTATCACGTGCATGGGGTGCGCATGGCCGTACATTCGGGACTAGGAATGACCGCATTTGGCACCGGGATTGAAATTGCCCCCCGCCTCTCCATGAAGACTCCACCCCACACTGAGACCCTGGTATGGGTATTTATATTGCCGCGTTTGATGCATCCCCGCAAGATCGACGTCATTATTCAGCCCGGATTACCTGGACAAGAGCTAGAATATCAGGGCCAGAGGAAGCCCGTGCTTGTCCATCAAGTGCGTAATGAAGTGGTGGTGGTGCGGTGATGGACAGCACGCCTAAGTGTGTTGCGGCTGAGGTTCAGGGCCTTGAGCGGTGTGACGAGGCCTGTTGCCCATACACGAACTAATCGGTTTAGTTCGCTTGGTGAAAGCCGAAGGTTAGTCGGAGCGCCAAAGCACGCCAGGCTATCCCTGCCTGTGATATGGGGAATGCCCCCTACTGTCGGTGGCTGATTGTCGGTAAATTCGACGATAAGTACGATGGATCGCGGCAATCTGTCAAAGTTGGGCGAAGGAGAAGAATATTTGATGCAGGCGTGGCTATCCGACGATACCAATCTACTAGACCGTCTCCGAGCTGTTTGTGACGGTGCAGGTTTAGGCCTGGTGAGCATTGACTGGCTTTTAGACTCCGAGGGCGCACCCACTTCGCGCACATTTGTCGGAGAAGTGACGGGCCGCCGTTTTTGCGCGTGTTTTAGGCAGCCTTTATTAGTATCTGAACGCCGGTTGCTGCAGCAACTCTGTCATGAGCACGATGAACTCTATAGGGCCCGTTTGGCGCTGTTAGAAATGGTGCATGAGTTGGGAAATCCGCTGTCGGTACTGGATGCTCATTTGCAGTTGATGCGTGCCGGACAGGTAACCTCGGCGCGGTGGTCCGCCGTCTTTCGAGCACTTGCGCACATAAACCAGCGTTTACATCAAGAAACGGACCGTCACAGGGCGCAGTGGTTTAATATTGTCGAAGTCATCAATGAAGCCATTGAGGATTTGGGTGCGACAAGCGGCACGCCGTGTGTTATCTGGAATGTGCCACAACATCCGGTATTTCTCAATTGGCAGCGCGAGCGAGCCCAACAAATTCTTTTCAATCTTTTGAAGAATGCCGTGGAAGCGAGCCAATCGCAGGGCGTTATCGACATCGCCATCTTGTCGAACGATCACGAATGCACGATTGCCGTGAAAAATCGTGGTCAGTGCATACCGGATGATGCGGTTCACGTGTTGTTTGCGCCGGGGTGGTCATCGAAATCATCCGGGCATCTTGGGATGGGGCTGGCGGTTTCACAAAAGCTGGCGGAGAGGGCAGGTGCCCGGCTCGAATACAGCGATGCGATTGGGTTCGTAGTACGGATCCCGGTTAGTGATGCCCTGTCGCCGACTCCTATTCCGGGGTCGGTCATGGCGTCACAACGCTAACGGGTAACGGTCTTTGCGGTCGACAAAGAAATCTTCGCATCATCTGCAAAACAGGTGTGATAAACTGAATTTGTGTCTTCGGTCATCAACCAAGTCTGGTCCCACTGGCCGGTACTGTTTGCGGATCCTTGAACGCAGGGGAACGACCGTGGCTTTGGGGCAGATTGGACGGGTAGACCAGAATTGAGTCGGAAAGAGTTGGAGTCGGGGGCGATATTGAATATGGATACAACCAAAGTGGCCATCGTAACCGGAGGCGGTTCAGGCATTGGCCAATCGTGTGCCATCACGTTGGCTAAGCGGGGATTCCGGGTGGCGGTTGCCGATGTGAACATGGATGCCGCGCATACCACGGTAGAGTTGGTGGGCGCGGATCGGGCGCGCGCTTTTGCCTTGGATGTTTCGTCCTCGGACGCGGTAAACCGGGGTGTCGAAGCTATCTGGCAATGGCAGGACCGGATTGACGTGCTTGTTAACAATGCCGGCATTGTGCTGCAGAAAATGATGGTAGATTTGTCCGACCAAGAATGGCACAAAGTGATGCAGACCAATCTTACCGGTGCCTTTTACATGGCGCGGAAAGTGGTGCCGTTCATGCGCAAAGGTGGCGCGGGCGGCCGGATTATCAACATGTCGTCAGTCCTTTCTACGCTACCGCGCCCCCTCAATGGACCGTATGCGAGCAGCAAAGGCGCCCTCAACGCGTTTACGCGGGCCCTGGCTCTGGAAGTAGCGTCCGATCGCATTACCGTCAATGCGGTGGCTCCTGGTCACATTTTGACGCCGCTTACGGTGCCGATGTTTACTCCCGAAGTAACGCGGGCGTTTGAAAAGCGTATTCCCTTAGGGGTTGTGGGCCAACCGGAGTGGGTGGCCAATGTCGTGGCCTTTTTGGCGAGCGATGACGCGCAGTACGTGACCGGCCAGGTGATCTTTGTGGATGGGGGATACAACATTAACGGGGATCTGCCAGGGCTTGAGTTTGGTGGGCAGTAGGAGGGGTGCGCCATGGATGCGTGGCGAATCATTGCTTTAGACACAGGCACTTCAGTCATCGAAAAGTCCATTTTAACCTATCTTACCGACGTAGGTCAGGCGCTTCGCATTCCCCGGGTGATGTGGTACATTGATGGCCCGCGGCGCATTATTGTGGATACGAGCGCCGAATCGCCGGAGGTTGCCGAACAAATTATCGGGGAGAACTTGACCCGGACCGCTGACCAGGAACCGGCCAATGCGCTGAAACGGATTGGCGTGCGGGGCGAGGACATTGACTATGTGTTGCTGACGCACTTGCATTGGGACCATGCTGCGAACAATCACCTGTTTCCAAATGCCAAGTTTATTGTCCAGCGCGACGAACTACGCTATGCGTATGCTCCCAGTTCTTTCTTTGAGAAGGCGTTTCTTTCTCCTCAAGGTGGGTACTTGCCTCCGTTTTTGCATACCCGGTTTGATTTGCTCGACGGCGATCTGGAACTGATGCCCGGACTAGAAATTGTCAAGTGCCCCGGGCATACCCCGGGGTCACAAGCGGTGCGCGTTCGCACCAAGCAGGGGTGGTTGACGGTTGCGGGGGACGCTGTCTTTACCTATGAAAATCTGGAAAAACGGATTCCGCCCGGGTTTCATGTCAACGTTGATGCGGCTTTGGCCTCCATGCAAAAGATCGCAGCCATCTCGGATGAGGTGCTGCCGAGTCACGACTATCGCGTGTTTGTGGATGATGGTCCTCGGGAATTTTGATCGGCGGGCGGCGCTTTAACAAAAGCCACATGGTTAGGATTGATCTAGAAAAGTTAAAACAGCCTTGACGCGCGCGTGTTCCTCGGGGTTTCCACTATTGATGTGCAGAGCGGAGTAAATGCCCGTTAACTGGTTTTCAATGGATTTTTCGGAGAGGAACAGGGTCTTGGCGATGGCGGAGTTGGTATATCCCTGTGAGACTAACGCCAGAATGTCCGTCTGCCGCTTGGAGAGTTGGTGGACGGGACTCTTGCGCTGTCGTGCCGCCATTTCCAAGAGGGCGGGGTCCAATATGACTAACCCGTCCTTGGCCCCTTGAATAGCGCGCACCAACGATTCGATGTTGTAGATAGACTTTTTCAACAGGTAAGACCAGCCTTTGACTTGATGCTCCGGGATGGTGTGCAAGAGATCAGGCAGCGCATAGTTCGACAACATCACCAGCCCAATCTGAGGGTCATCCTGTCTCAGACGCAATCCCGTCTCCACGCCGGTCCAGCCCAATCCCAGATCAATATCGAGTAACGCGACTGCCGGGCGAGTGCGCTCCAAGTCTTCGTACGCTTTTTGACCATTGGTGTACGTGGCGACAACATCGAAACCGGCAATGCGGGTGAGTGCGTTTTGCAGCAACTCACACAACAAATTTTCATCTTCGACAATGATAATGCGCAGGGAGTCCATCTCCACTAAGTACGACTCGTTGGAGGAGGCAGGGCGGTGCGAATATTGTCTCGTTTCCGTACTTTGGTTCACGGGTTCTGTAACCCCCATCTTTAACGGATGCGGCGATGAGCGGGTGGCCCCCACGGTTCCGATTGTGTTAGACGATCAACAAGTTCGCGTCGGTTCTTTGTTTGCGTTTTCCGGTAAATGTTTTTGAGATGGGTCTTGAGTGTATTGATGGATACGTACAGTTCTTTGAGAATGTCTTGATTACTGTACCCGTCGATGAGAAGGCCTACAATGCGCCGCTCCTGGGGCGTAAGGCAAGCATAGATGTCCTTGTTCTGAAGACACACCGGGACGGTAGGAACACTCGCCCGCTTGCCGCTCGTGGGATTCACGCGGGATGTTAGAAATATGGCCAGTAAGGCTATGGCAAGGACAGTTGGATGCTGATGAAGGCCGGAGATCCGTTCGACAGCCCAACCGGCCACAAATATCGCGGGTGTGAGCCACGGTGTCCAAGAAGATTTGGGTAAAGAGTGTACAGACATGGCCACAACCGCTTGCGACACCAACACTGCGTTAATAGCCAAGATCACAGGTAACGAAAGTAATGCTTGCGGCCACAGCGCCGCCGGACGCGCGAATGCCAGAAGTTCCCATATCAACAAGACGGCTACGAAAAAACCAGAGAAATGACGCCAATACTCCTCGGGTAATAAGGCCAATAACACCGGGATCGCTATTGTCCCTCCGGCGTCTAAAATTGTTAAGCCGACATTTGATAAGAGGGAGTCTGTGGGCACGACCCGGATGCTCGCGCTGACTGCATATCCTAAGACAAGAAGCATTGTGCCTTGAGTCCAACCGATGGATAGGGTCACGCCGCGCGATTGGACTGACTGTGATATCTGTTGCAGCGGCGGTGAGCAGACCAGCAGGCAGGTTGTGGAAACCATAAGGGCCATAGTTATGAGTTCGGTGACCAAGGGCCAATGAAGGCTGATAACGGTCAGTGTTTGGGCGATGAGGGTCGTTGCGGGCCATACCACCAATACATTTCGCCTGCAAAGCAAGAACGCGATGTCGCCTTTTGCGATCCATAGCCACAAAAGGGGTGCACAGGCGATGAGTTGTAGTATTCGTGCCGCGGCCAGATCTAGGTGGAAAGCAATTTGCACTACCACGATGCCTGATACCCATATGAATCCAGCCCACCCCATCGACTGACGGTCTCGTGCCACTTGTGCGTAATTTTGAGCTGACCAGGCGATTTGGGTTGCTAGTACGAGCACCACAACGCACCACGTGCCGGGCGGGTATAAGGTGGAAGCCCCATGCGTCGGAACCGGTGCATGCAGCATCATCAAGCCTTCTACCCAACCGATTAATAAGAGGGTGCTCAGCGTAAACATCTTGGTAGCGTGCGTCGGCATTAGACCTCCTGAATCGGTGTGATAACGAACTGGTCTATACAAATTAAACGGAGCATCTGCAGGAACACCAAGAGAGACGTCCCCCACGGGTTCTAGGGAGTAGACCCCGTGAAACGACGAGCACACCAGTGAAGTGGCACCGGAATTGACGGCGTTTGTTTGCGGGGCTTCGCTATCGCTCCGCTTGGACCCCAGCGACGAGCTTTGTCATAGCGGCGAGGCTAGCGGGTCGCACTGACGTCCCCTGGTCAACGGTCGCGACCCAGGCGACTATCAGGTTGGCAATCGGTACATCGGCTGCTTGCGGGTCGTGAAGTATACGGTTAAGCAGGCACACAGCCCCTTGGGGGTTCTGCCTAGTCCAGGGAACAAATGCAGTGCAAATCTAGATAGCGACCTTTAGGGGATCATGGCGGGTTACCCGCCATGATGCTTCTAGGGTTTCATGCGCGTGAAAAGGCTGCCCCTCGATCATGGCATTGAGATACGCGTCCCATACACTCAACGTCGAGAACCCGCGTGTACGATGGTTCTATCCGCGGGTAGGATTAACCAAGATGGGCTCCCACAGACTTCGTTCGCGACTAATCAGCCGTGGAACGATGCGTCCCAGAATTATGGTTTGAAAATACGGTGATGCCATATGGGCATCGAGGGTTTCTTGATCAATGTAGGCTTCAAAAATGAGAAGCTGGTCTGAATTCTCAAGACTTTGGTGAACTTGATACATGTGACAGCCTGGTTCGTTGTCGCGCACCAGCCCAGTCATCTCGGTTAGATCCGCGATGACGGCTTGTACATCACCGGGCCGAACCGTATACTTAGCGGTAAGAATAATCATGATCCTCGCACTCCTTTATCTCATGTCATTATACCCGGGCGTTGCGGTGCCAGCGACTGAACATAATCTTGGCTGCAATGACTATTCGTCCTAGCCCAAGTTCTCTAAGAGCGATGCAACGGGCGCGTGCATTTCAATTCCGTGGGGAATGTCCTTGACGTGTTGAAACCCTGCACGCTGGAAAAACCGGATCGAGCGTTTATTGTCGGCCACAATGTGGACGTATAAGATCTTGATGTCGTGAGCTTGGGCGATGAGGCATCCTTGTTGAAGCATGGTGCGACCGATTCCTAGACCCCAATGGGAGCGGCTGCCGAGGTATAGCCAGAATTCAGCCTGATGGTTCAGACGATCGATGTGTTTAATCCCAAAACAGCCGACCGGGATGCTGTTCAAAGCCATCGCTTGAATAATGTAGTCGCATCTTTCGCTAAGCGTATCAAACCAGCGCAAACGGTCGTTTTGCGACATGTTGTCTGCGTGAATTAACTGACGGAGCTCCGTGTCTTTTAGCCACTCCCCCGACATATCAAAAACGCGGCGGTCAAATGGGATGCACGTTAACGTGCCGATACCCAGTTCTAGCGGTTTCATGAGCATACCCCCCTGGCATAACTTGTCCGCGCCGTACCTGCAACGAGGCTTATGACGAAAGATGCATTGACGTGATGAGCCTGTGTCCAAGCCCTGCATGCTGACACATTGCGGGATCCAATAATTAAAATGCTTTAGGCAACATGGAACCGTAGGCCACAGCTCGCTAGGCTCATCCCATTGGTCCTTGCTACTTTAAAGGGGTGTGGACAAAAGGGGCAGGGAGTTTCCTCCGCGACGAACTCAGGGCTAACCCGCGATCGGTTTAAGCATGGTTTACGAACGGGAGTTGTCGCTCGGTAAATCGATGACTCGTAGAGCCAGCTCGAAATCCTGAACTTTCCCATGAGAAGAAAATACGCTCAGGTCTTAGTCACATTGTCGAACTCCATGTCGCGCACTTAGGACTCGGTCTACTCGTCCAAATCGATTTGATAAAAGCGCTGGGTCAAGCCGGTCGAGCCGAAACGTTTCTTAAAGTGATGCAGGCCCTCATTCAAGCATTGGCCGTCTCTTTCGTTACTGTTGCCAAAATCGAACCAGGAGCCTCCCGCATTGCGTGCTTTTGTGATTAAATAACTGATGATTGCCGCGGAACTGTCAAGGTTTCGGCCCTGGTTTGTTGCCGTTATGTACTGGCCGTGGACAACCTGGTCGAAGTGATAGGTGATGGTGGCGGCAGCCAGACGCCCTTGCTGTAAAGCCACCGTGCACTGAATCCGATCAGGAAAGCGAGAAGACAGATCCTGAATTTCGGCAAGGTTGTGAGTAGGCATGGCGCCGTGATTGCGATGGAGCTGTTCTTCCAGGATCGACCACATCGCTGGGAGATATTGGACCCCCTGATCAAAGTCGATGCGTTGTCGCGCGAGCCTGCGCAAGCGCGCTTGGTCCCTGGCCTGGATTGGTGCTTGAGACAATAAATTCACCACAGATAAGAGGTCGGTGCGGTATAAGTGGGCTCCTAATCGAAATAGTGCGTACTCATCGTCTTCGCATGGGTAGCGATGATAGATAGCAGGGATCGCCTTGTACTGAAAATGTCGAAACCCGTTTCTCGCATACATGTCTATAGCCTTCTTAAGCACTTCTAACATGACTGGTCCCTGTAGCGCCCCGCCATGTAGAACACCGCCAAAGGTAATACCAGGATGACTTGATACCACGTCTGATTGCATCGAGCAAGCCGCCGGTAAAACTCCCAGCCACCGCCCGCCTTCATCAGTAAAGACTAAAGACTGATCAATAAAGCGATCTTTGTGATATGCAAGATATTTTCTTGTTGCTAAGAATGTACCGTTCCAGCAATCCGCCACAAATGCATCCCACAATAAAGACGTATTGGGATCGTATCGATGTACCTGAATCATACCGAACCCGTCCTTTACGAGGCGCCCGAGGACGCTATAGTTCTGCGAGCCCAATAATGAGACAGCCTGTGATAGCTACTTAAAAGAGAAAAGGCCACTACAATTACGGCTAGGATTGTGCGAGGACCGTCTGGTTTTAATGACAAGGCCCGTACGAGAATGACACTGATGAGCGAATAGTAAATTGTCTTACGGGGAAAATGGGACCATTGCAATGAGAGAAGCCGCATACCCAATGCCAAGACGGCGACGGAAAACAGCACGCACTGAAAACAGTAAGCCCATCCTAATCCGGGCATCCCCCCCAGACGAAATCCTATCCATGAACACAGGAGGGAGGTGATGCCTCCGAATAGTTCCAAGGCAAAAAAATACCAGCCCGATTGTTTAGCCATTAAGGCGAAGGTGATAGACCACCCGCCAAATCGAAAAATGTCGGCGGCAACCATCCACTGTAGGAGTGTGACCGTGATCTTGAAATTCGACGTATACACGATGGGTATCATGACGGGGGCCAAGAGAAGAACTAAACCAACGATGGGCAGCACGATGAGCAATATGAGTTGCAGTTGCTCCATAATCATTTGTGGGAACCTGGTGGATTGCAATTCCGCGCTGAGTCGCGGCAGGTAATCTTGTGACATGGCGCTGGTGAGGAATGATAGGTACTGTGACGCGATGGCTGTGGAGGCCACGTAATAGCCTAGATTGACCGTGCCAGCCCAATGCAGGATGAGAATTGGAAGAAGCGACTGAACCCCTGTTCCGACCACCATGCTGGCCGTGTAAGGCCCTGCAAACCGATATAGCGTGCGTGCCGCGTTCCACCAAGCCTGTCTGGTAAGCGAAATCGACCTGCATAACAGGTGGCGCTGATAGACGAAGACAGCGAGCACGAGTGCGTGCGACAGGGAGGCGAATGCAAATACCGGCAACATCCATCCGACCTGATGCGTGGATAGAGCGAAGAGACTACAGAGAAACGTCAGCAAGACATTTACAATAGAGGTCGCTGCGATGGTTTTGACATAGGCTCGGTATGCGCGCAAAATTCCGGACGATATTCCGCCAAGGAGGTTTCCGGCGACGCAGAGTAGGACCCAAACCAACACCAATGGATGGGCTGGGTAGTTTTTTCGGTACAGCAGCCAGCCGATCTGTGTGCCCGCCGCCACCATAGCGGTCGACGCGATAGCCAACGTGACCAAAACGGTGGCGCAGGCCACGGCGACGACGGCATCTAAGGAGGCATTGCGGTCTTCGGAGAGCATTCTGGACGCAACGCGGGTAACTGCCGTGGACATGCCCAATCCCAACACAAGGCCACCTAATAGGGTTGTGCTCCGCACGGCTCCCAAAAATCCCATTCCCTCCGGCCCGAGCCACATGGCGCTTAATTTACCGGTGACGAGCCCAGTAATGACGGCTAATATTCCACTGCCTGAGAGCATGGCCGTCGATCGCAGGACCTGTCTCATCGCGCAAAAGCGAGTAAACATTGAATGACTGTGGTCACCTGATCTTCTGTGAGGTGCGGCCCCATAGGAAGACTTAATTCATGTTGCGCGATGGATTCGGCTATGGGCAGGCTGCCGGGCTTAAAGCCGAGATGTTGGTAAGCTCTTTGGAGGTGAGGAGCAATAGGATAATGGATCAGGGTTTGCACGCCGCAGTCGTTGAGGTATCGCTGCAGCCGGTCGCGATCGCGATGCTGTACCGGGAATACATGCCAGACCGATTCGCGGACATCCCGGGTGGACGGCAAAATAAGGCTGGTTTGGCGAAGTTCCGTTAAATAACGCTGGGCAATGTGTTGCCGACAGGCGTTCCAACTCTCTAAATACGGCAATTTGACTCTCAAGATGGTCGCCTGCAGATCATCCAGGCGACTGTTACTGCCAGCGATCTCGTTGACATATTTAACGGTGGAACCGTAGTTCCTCAACAAATGCAATCGATTTCGCAAAGCCCGATCGTTGGTGGTAATGGCCCCGGCATCACCAAAGGCCCCGAGGTTTTTGCTGGGATAAAAGCTCCAGGCGGCGGCATCGCCCCAAAATCCTGGGTGGTGCCCGTGACTCTTCGCTCCGTGGGCTTGGGCAGCGTCTTCGAGAATTAAAATGTCATGGCGGCGCGCAATGTGCTGTACCACCTGCATGTCGACGCACTGCCCATAGAGATGGACAGGAATAACCGCGCGCGTTCTTGGAGTTATGAGTTCTTCCAGCAGGTCTGGATCAGCATGGTATTCATGGCCTTTGGGCTCCCAGGGGACGGGCTGGGCGCCGACTGCAGTGACGGCCAGCCAGGTGGGAAACGCGGTGTGGGAGGGAACGATCACCTCATCTCCGACACCAATGTCCCACGCCTGCAACGTAAGTTTCAACGCATCAAGACCCGTACCCACCCCGATGCAGTATCGTGTGTGCGTGTATTCAGCAAAATCGTGTTCAAATTGTTCTAGTGCCTGCCCTAAAACATATTGTCCCTGTTCCAACGTGTGGATCAGAGCCGACTGAATTTGAGTGGCGAGTTGGCGGTAGCTTTGACTTACGTCCAAAAAAGGAACGGCCATTCAGTCCGGCCTCCCCGTCATGCGGCAAAAGTCCCGATAATCGCGAATATAGTCTTCTTCGCAGTAGAATTCCGACGCCAAGACCAAACACACCGTTCCTGACGAGATATTCACCAATTGGCGCCATGTCAGCGGTGGAATGTATAACCCAATGTAAGCGCGGTTGAGGGTAAAGGTTGTGCTTGAGATGCCATCGTCAGTCAAAACATTCAAGCTGCCATTCACGGCGATAATGAGCTCATGCAATTGATGATGCGCGTGCCCACCGCGCGTTTCGCCGTCGGGGACGTCATAGATATAGAACACGCGTTTGATCTCAAACGGCACATCAATGCGGCTTTGCAGGGCCGTAAGGTTTCCCCGGGCACTATGAACACGGGGAAGAGTCATAAGGCCCGGAATCTTTCGAACTTGTGTCGCCATTGCTTTCCCGATCTCCTATCAGTAAGTCGTTACCCTGGCAGATACTAGATCCTGCGGCTTGGGATGCGCACTCGATAGCTGGTGACACCATGGGCCAGGTTATACAAATTTGAAGGCAAGTGTACCGCCACAGCCAGCAACAACGTGTTCCATTCGCGATCACCAGATGCCCACAGGCGTTTAAACTCGGATCGCGCTATGGAGTGCTCATCGGCGGCTAGGTGTAGCCAGCTCAAACCTCTTTCTCGCGCGACAATACTGCGCGCGAACACCGACTCGAGACTGACTGGAAGGTTCATGCTGGCTTGCGCCCACTTCAACATAGCGATCTCGTTCTCGACGATCTTGCGTTGGTTTTTGACATGAGTCGTATTGTTGGCGTGGCGACGATAGTAACCCAAAGGCGAACCGACGCCAAAGAAACTCCAGCCACGCAACGCAATGGCTAGTGTCATTGCCCAGTCCTGACAAAAATGGAAGTCGGGTATGCGGTAGTCGCGGTCTAAAGCAGAGCGGCGCACCATAACAGTCGGTCCCCAGACTGTGTTTTTCATAATCAGCGCTGGCAGAGGACGGTATTTCCCGGTATGTTCCACACATGGAATAAACGTCGCACGACCCTCACTATCTACTTTCCAGCGATTGGCATGCACGACGCCTACATCGTCGTTTGCGTCCAGGATCTGTTCCAGTATCTCAAGGGCTGTCGGCATGAGCCAATCGTCCGATCCGATCAGGTGCACGTACTCGCTGCGAACCAGCTCGAGCGCTCGGTTGACGCTTTGGGCGATGCCCTGGTGAGGCTGTTTGTAATACTCGATCGAACCCAAATACGGAAAGACAGCGGTGTCAGTGTCATCCGGCGACCCATCGTTAATCACTATGACACGATCTGGAGGATGTGTCTGACGGAGTAAGCTTTCCAGACATTGTGCGATAAACGGAGCGTGTCCATAAGTAGGGACAATGACCGTAACTTTGGATGACGGAGAAAGCGGCATGCTACATCCCTTTCTTATTGTCCAATGCTTGCCTTGAATGGTTCTGTTCGCGACGGCGCTCCAGCCGCACCCACCGAGTCAATCGTATAAGCTGTCTTACTAGGAAATTTACGATGATGGATCGGATTGCGGCATAGGGAAAGCCCACTCTTGCACAGGGGGCTATTTCTGCGACAGGGACTGAACGACAGAAGAATGGACGGGACGATGGCCTCCTAGCCAGCTGAAATCTCGCGGCGCAGTCGAAGTCCATTCGTCTCTTTCTTTGCAGTTGGCTGTAAGCATCGGCGCAAACCCGACGACAATGCGCTGATCGGTACGCGCCGTATGCTCGCGGTGGGTAATAAAAATCGGAAGCTACCCTAGCTCCTGGACCGAAGTGCGGGGGCGGAAACGGGGGCGTCCCAACAGACTGACATCGTATCCGCTTTTGCGATAGGTCCAAATTGCCAAAGCGACGTTAACTATGGCCATGCTCCCGCCGGTCGCGAGTGCTGACCCATTCATGCCCAAAACCGGAATCAGCAAATAGTTCAACCCGACATTCAAACACGCTTCGCTTCCTAGCCCGATCCCCAATGCCCGGGATTTGTTTGTCATGGATAGAAAAGGCTGTAGGCTGCCTGTGCCGGCATTAATCACCCGGGCTAGGCTCAAGATGACCAAGGCCGAAGCGCCAGCCGCAAACGCCGGTCCAAACAGAATTCGAAGCAACGTCTTGCCAAAAACAATCAAAATCAGCGCTCCGAAAAGTGATATCACGGCCGCTAGTCGCGAGGTCATTGTCATCACGGATTGCAAGCGTGCGGTATCTCCTTGGGCGTATAATTTCGCGATGGTTGGTCGGCTGGCCGTGACTAACGCCCCGAGGGGAACGACCAACAACAGGGCCCCTTTCGACGCAGCGTTGTAAATTCCTGCATAGGCGACGCCTTTAAGGATTCCCAGCATAAAGATGTCTGTGCGGAGATTAATCGTGATCATAACGCTGTTGAGAAGATAAGGTAAGGCGCTGGCAAGCCACCGCAGCGGCTGAACTTCGGGTGTCGATCGTAAGAACTCCGCCGGTGCGGCACGTATAACCTGGATGACTTGGGCTACGATCAGAGCCATGGTGAGCATCACCTGACATGTGAAAATCACGGGGACATCAATCGTTGCAGCCTTGAGCCGCAGGACCATCAACAGCACGATGAGGGCCAACGGGCTGGCCAAAGCACCCGGGATGACGCTGGCGACAATCTTATTAAGGCCTTGCAAAATGTTTACCAGTAACCCCGATTGAATGCCCAAGACCATGAGGATGGCGGCCAGGATTAAGTCCGTGTGGAATCCCGCTAGGCGACCGAAGTGACCGATCTGGGGACCCACGGTCACAATCAGAATAGCGGCACAGACAGACGTGCCAAGAGTTAAGGCTGAAATATAGAGAAGCAGCCCTTTGACGGCACCCCAATTAGAGGTGGCCTGAGACGCGGCACTATAGCGAAGCACGATGGTTGGAAATCCTAGACTCGATACCACCGCTGCCAGGCCCGTCAAGGCCATAATGTAACTATACATGCCGAAATTTCTTGGACCTAGCCAGTGGGCGAGCACCGAACTGGTCAAGAGTCCGAGACTGGAGGAGCAGATAGCGATCACAAATGTGAGGGATGCCACCTGTTGAATCTGTCTTAATATCGCATTGTGGTTCACATACTTCAGTTCCTTCCGCTGATTGCCGGTCACCACGCAGGGTTAAAATGTCGAACATTGGCGAAGACAACTGCACCGTTGGCGGACTTTATGCGAGAAGACCATCGGTTACCGGGACGACCCACCGTCTTCTCTTAATGTACTAACATTGTTACTTCGATCCGTAATGATCACACGCCTTGGCGTCCTGTGCCAGTTGTTTACAGTCCGCTTATCAGAACGAGCACCTCGTACGGGGTGGTATCAATGTTCTTCCTCTCTTAACCGTCCAAGGTTAGCGTAAAGATACGGGTCCCGATGAGACAGGGAGCTACTTCTAGATCCGGCCAAGGAGCGCCCCTCAACCAGCGATGAGGGCACACTTCCAAGCGGCGCTCGCGGTTTTGGCAAAAACCACCGATATCTCTTGCGGCTCATGGAGGGAAGTGTGCGCCACGTGTTTACCCTCGTGGACTGTATTGCGATAATCAATTCACCACAGCCCCGTATCACTTTGGTGTCTCGAACGAGCTTGCCACGGCTCCTGGTTCACTTGATCCCAAGTATGACGGCGATTGAGGATGTTATTTTTGATCCAAAGAGATGTTTTGATTAGCTGCTCCATGTCGGACCCGACAAATGCCAGGATGAGCGCGTACGCCGCTAACATCCGTTGTTTAAGACTACCGCGCAACAAGAGTCGCCGGGCCAGGTGATATGCCGTCTTTTGATCGTGGTCTTTTAGGGAACGGCGGAGATGTCGGAATTTGGTTCGCATGGTTACAGGCCGATGCGCCCGCCGTACTTGTGACGGATTGATGGCGAACGCTGATTCGTGTGCGCTCTCAAGCTTTAGTTTCAGTCCGATGGCATCCATCGTTTCAAAGTAGTGTTGGGTTATCTGTTCAGGTTGAATACGCCAATACCCCAACACGAGGTTTTCGCATCGGACATGCCCCTTGCATGTAAGTAGTTTAAGAAATGTAGGCAAATCTGTGGCCGGGAACATGGGCGCGGACTGAAACCCCCCAATGTTTTCTAAACAGGTGCGACTGATCATGGTGGTCACTGGCCCGGGAAATATCCGACGTAGCAATATCCCCTCCAGCAGTGCCTCGGTGGTAATGGTACCACGAAATTTCTTGGGTACGCGAAAGACCGCGGAGGCTTCGCCAATTTGTTGCACAGCGCCGCACGACAGACATAGGAGAGGATCCGCCAGATTCCACTCCACCTGTGTTTGCAATTTATAAGGAGGCCACAAGTCATCGCCTTCAAGAATTGCTATAAAATCCCCTTGAGCCTGGCGGAATGCATCATTGTACGTATCCGCCAAACGCAAGGGTCCGTAGTTGACACGATGCCGAATATAACGAATGCGGGGATCGGTGCGACAGTATTCGCGAACGATTGTCTCGGTTTGGTCGACCGACGCGTCGTCCACCAGAATTAGTTCCCACTGTTGATAGCTTTGGTGGATCACACTGTCGATACAGGCGGATATCCACCTTGCGTGATTATATGTCGGGGAGATGATGGTGACTACTGGCTTTTGCATAGTGACCCCTTTACCAGCCGTTTTTGGAAGAATCTAGGCGATGATAGTTTTCTCTTCGACACGGATCCATAAAATTCCTTTTTGGCCAGTTCGAAATGTGGTCGGATTTCTTCGTTGCGTGTGCCAATATTCCGTGCCCACGAGAATCTGAATTCCGAGTCCCACAAAGCCGACCACCACAACTATCGGTTGATGTTGCCGGGCGTCCACCATCGAGGGGCCGCATCAAGAGCCGGAGATGTGCTGTTGTGCAACTCGAAACCCTGGGGTGCCAGCGTAATCAATTCGAGAATGAACCAGTAGCATGGCGAAAGTGGCCGGGTTCGCACCGCGATGGACAGTGCTCCAGCCGATTTTAGACTCTTGTTCCAACTCGACCTTTTCAAAGGTTGTGGGGTTCGTCACAGGCCATTATTCCGACGCCCCCAGAGAAATTTCTTGCGCAATACCCGTAACCGTTCCTTATACGGTATAAGGTCTGTAACGCGGGTCTGATATCATATCATTATTTTCCGGTCGAGGAGGAGTTTTAAGACATCTAGATCGTCCTTCGGTCGCGTGTTCGGCTTAAGGGCGGAGTATGGCTGTGATACGATACGATCAATTCGAGTGACAGAGGAGGCACACTTTGCCAAAAACGGCAGTGGGACTTTGGGCATATCCTTGGGACTTACAGGAGTTGGGTGCAGCAGCGGTTCTACGACAATTGCAGGAATGGCGTATCTCGGAGCTTGCAGTGGCCACAGTGTATCACAGCGGACAAATTCTATCGCTGATGGGACCAGATCCACGATGGATTATGCAGCCTTCGGGACCATTGGTAGATTTTAGCGATCCATTCGGCATGCCAGTGCCACTTTTGGCTGATTTGCGGGTGCGCTTGTCCGATGCGGGGATTATTTTGCGCGGGTGGACGGTTCTGGGGCATGACAAGCACGGTTGGGATCCCACTATCAACGTTTTTGGGCAAGCGATGGTGCACGCCGCATGCCCGGTGGCGAATCAGCCCCGGGCCACCACCTTGATTGGCCGTCTTTCCGACAGCGGTTATTTCGATGTGTTGGATTTGGAAGCCCTGGACTTTATGAGCGCGATTCACGGCGCGCACCATGAGATCATCGGTCCCCCGATGACACCGTTGATCGAATTGCTGTTCTCGTTATGTTTTTGTCAGGCCTGTTCTAGGACGTTTGGCAGCAAGCTCGATTGGGACGCGTTGACCTATGACGTGCGCACGTCCTTGCGAGAGGTAGTGCAGCACGAATGCATCGATATACAGCCCCTGTCTCAGTTAACGACCTTTTTGCAGGAGCATCCTCTAATACAGCATTTGCTGGACGAGCGCAGCCTGTGGCTAAATAGGTACTTGCGCGCCCTTAGTGCGGCCTCTGCCATCCCGCTTACTCCGATGATTTCATCATATCGTGGCCAACAAGCGTTGTCCTGGATGGCGGGCTGGGTGCCTGACGCGTCTTGGTCGTCAGACATTATCGCGCTGGGCTATGGGTCGCCCGAGACCGTATGGTCCGATTTGAACGAACTGTTGTTAAAGGGTTTGGCGCCCGAGCAAATAATATGTGGTCAGACCCTGGTGGCTCAGGCTACGCCAACCCTGGCTGTCGCCAAATCGCGTGTGGAACAAGCGTTTGCAGCGGGAATCAGAAGATTTTGCTTTTATAATTGGGGGCTCTTAAATCAACCACGGCGCGAGTGGTTGAACACGTTAAGCGCTCTCATTTGGACGATGGGCTAAGAATTTGCGGTGCGAGCTGGCCGGTCCACTTCAGCGAGCTCGCTAGTACGACGATGGCGTCAAGGGTTTGGCCAGGCCCGTCGACGTACCCTGCCGCCTCGTATTGTTCGGGACTGGTCGATTCCCAGACCTGGGCGGACAGCAAACGAACTACGGGTTGTTCCCCTGAGTGATGATAGGCATTGGTGAGTGCTTGCGCCACGCCTAGGGCGGTGAGGTAGTTGCCAATCGCGCCGCCGGTCCAGTCGGTCACGCTCATAGGCGAATGATTCATTAGAGCTTCCATATTTTTTTGTATGGTCGGCCCAAGACTTTGTATCAACTGATTGGAGGGCACCAGCGAAGGGGTCTTTAACGATTGCTGTGCAATTGCGGCAACCGACTGACCGGGTAATTGCGCCACCACCTGGGCGCCTGTGGGCACATGTGAAATGGCAATAGGGGTCTTGGCCACCATGATACCCAATTGGGTCAGATCGTGTTGAAGCTTGAGTGCTGCTAAGAGACCGGGATCCGGCGGTGCCAGGCTTTTGGTCGCGTGATAGCCGAGCGGAAGCGATCCGGACATAATAAAAGTATGGGAATGGAATTGAAGACGTATGGTAAGTTGAGGTGCCGTACCCCTTGCCGCGACGGTCGTGTTATTGACAATGCGCACTGGAGCCGGGTGGAAACCTAGGCTCAGTTGGGCGGGCGAACCGGGCGTAAGGGCACTGATATCGAGAGGAATCTGGTTGGAGTTGACGTAAATAGGTGATGATGGCGATGCCCACCCCTGTCCCAAGGCCTCCCAAGCCAGGCCGCCCGGCCACCGTGATTGTTGGAATCCCGCATCAGGGTTGACGTATTCGATAGGGCCGGCAATGCGCGTAATGCCGTGGGAGCGGATCGCATCGGCGAGTTGTTGCATTTGTTCATCGGTCAGATTATTGCCGTTGCCATCAAGAATGAGAGGACGTGCGAGGGTTGGGAATGTGATCTTAGTTGTCGTTAACACCTGACAGGGGGGGAGGGCAGGCGTCGTGTTCCTCGTTTGTAATGCTGCGATGGCTAACAGCAGGCGGGGACTTAGTCCGCTGGGGACCAACGTTTGTCCATTCTCCTGAAAAATTGTCTGATGATTAGCCACATTGACCATTGCGATGGAAAGGCTGCTTCCGGTGTCGTAGTTTGGAATATGCGATAAGAGGGATTGCACCACTTGAGGCGCATCTCCGGTCGGGGCTGTTGTAGCACTACGACCGAACGGTGCGGTTAGGTACGGCCACTGCGCAATGCTTTCCATCATACGCGTGACGTCGGAGTGCGGCTGCATGTTTTCAACCGTCGGTGTGCCGTCATCCAAAATGGCGAACGCAATGAGATTGTGATTAGCGCTTAACACATAACCGGCCAAGTTCCATTGATTTGCCAAATTGCCGGGTTTAACCCAGATGCTCGTGTGGGCGGGCAACGACAGGTGCCAGCTTGGGGGGCAGAGAAATCCGCATCCGGTCGCGCTATTGATATGGATGAGCGAATCTTTAAAGGTCGGGAACCAGGGTTTCGATGCGGCATACGTGAGAAGTTGCACCACTTGACGGGCGCTCATTTGGTCTAATGGAGAAAGGCCGGACCCATCCACTTGTTCGCGATATCCGGTAACGCCCGCTTGAGCGGTAAACGATGCCATAGCTGTCCGCGCACCGCTTAATGTCCCCAGTCCGGTTGTAGCCACGCTCAGTTCGCGATACAGGTTTTCGGCCATCTGGTTGATGGAGTACTGGTTTTGGAGGATAAGCTCCGTGGCAAGGTTTGGAGAGAGGTTGCTGGCAATGGTTATGAGCCCGGTTGGCAATTTCGTGGCGATGGAGGCCTGACGTTGGAAACTGACGCCCTGTTGCATTAATGCCGACTGAAACAACGAGGCCGCAAACAAGGGAGGATCACCCACGGAGAGGAGCGTGGCACTAGATAGACGGTTCTCTGCGATATGGCCTGTGATAACCAGGCGGTTCGTGCCAATGAGCCGAGTTACGGCAATGCTTGGGCGCATTCCGACAATAGTGGTGATGGCGCGATTGACGATGGTAAAGTAGTCAGGATCACGCGCAGTGCCGTTAAACGAGAGAAAGACTTTGGGCCGTAGACCAGCACGGTCGGCTCCCTTAACGAGCACGCTCACTTCGCTGCGTTCTGCCACCAGCGCGCTGGTGCCGGCCGAATAATTTTGGGGGATGCCCCCAACCGGCCATCCGATTCCGTATGTTGGGGGAGTGAAGAGGCTGTTGACGCCGATAACCTGGGTTGCTTTGGGGATGCTCGCGGCGACGGCTTGCGCTAATTCTTCCAAGTCGTGGCGGCCGTTTGCTTCAAGCCATGGATTGCCGCCGCCCACTAGATAGATGGGGCCGGGTTTTCCTGACGCCGATACAGACGGCACCATCACAGTCGTTTTGTATGTGAATTGGGGCCCTAGTTCGGCTAAAGCGGCAGCCGAGGTAAAAAGTTTGGTCACGGACCCGGGTGTAAGGAGAAGAGAGGGATGGAGGGCCGCCAAAACGGTATGAGTGGTGAGGTCGTAGGCATAGGCTGAAACGCGGGAATGAACCAATTCTGGGCCTTGCGCGAGTGCGCCCCAGGTTTTTTGCAAGGGGTTCGTTGGCGTACGTGGTATTGGTTGGGATTGATGCACGAGAGGCGCGGCTTGACCCGCAAAACGAGCTGAGGACGCGAACCGAACAGTTTTCGCAGTGGTGCTATGGGGCATCGTTAACACCACCAGGCTGCATGCGACGACAGCCCACGCCCGCAGTGCCTTATGCCCCATTCCCAACCTCCTGCCTCGTTAACGCGATAACGCCGCGCCAGTGTTGCTGGTCACACCGACGGCGCGGACAAGATATGGTCGATCCGAGTCCACTCCTCCTCCGTGAATGTCAAATGTGCGAGTGCATCAATATTTTCGTCAACCTGAGCGACGCGGCTAGCCCCAATGATGGCCGAGGTGACGACGGGATCGCGCAAAACCCAAGCCAGAGCCATTTGTGCCATAGTTTGACCCCGCTCTGTCGCGATGACCGATAGTTGACGCACTGTATTGATGAGGTCCGTTGTGATGTCCTGGGGATTGAGAAACTCTCCAGGACGCCCGGCGCGTGAGTCTTGGGGGATGCCGTGGAGGTAGCGCCCGGTCAATATGCCTTGAGCAAGGGGAGAAAACACGATGGTTCCGATGCCGTGACGCTTGAGCACGGTCGTTAGCCCATCTTCGATCCACCGATCCAACATCGAATAGGATGGCTGATGGAGCAAAAGATGCAGTCCGTACCGATCGAGGATCTTGATACAAGCTTCAGTGTCCTGCGGGGAATAGCTGGAAATTCCCACGTACAAAGCCTTACCTTGCCTCACTGCCTGAGCTAAGGCCTCCATCGTTTCTTCAAATGGCGTGTTGGGATCGGGGCGGTGCGAGTAAAAAATGTCGACGTAGTCCAGACCCATGCGCTTTAGACTTTGATCCAGACTGGCGAGCAAATATTTTTTGGACCCCCATTCCCCGTACGGTCCGGGCCACATATCCCATCCGGCTTTCGTGGATATGATGAGTTCGTCGCGATATGGCCCAAAATCTTGTTTTATGAGGCGGCCCAACGTTTCTTCAGCTGAGCCGGGCGGTGGCCCATAGTTGTTTGCTAAGTCAAAATGGGTGATACCGCGGTCAAAGGCGCGACGCGCAATGTCGCGCGCGCTCTGATAGGGATCGACGTCGCCGAAATTGTGCCAAAAGCCCAACGATAGGGCGGGCAACAACAGACCGGAATGGCCTGCTCGGCGATAGAGCATCGTGTCGTATCTGGTGGAACTGGCTGTGTATGGAATCTAAATCGCCTCCCGACGCATAGTGATAACTGGGTTACGGATGGACTTGGAAAGAGGTTTCCGTGACGATACGGGCTTTGTCTCCGCGTATCACCGCAGTGGACACGTATAACGGCTGTCCCTCCCGATCATACAGGACGGCCTGATCTTTGATGCCAAGTTCTCCCGATCGGCAGTGCAGAAGACGAGCGTGGTCGCGCGTCAACAAAATGGGTTCATAGGATTCGACGGCTCTTGCCAAATACACGTGACATTTTGCTGGTATAAGGTCAAGCAGGGACGTAGTTTGCACTTCGTGAGCCGTGACCGTGTCAGCGGCGCGGGCCACATGGGCGTATTCAATAATGATCGGAATCTCATCGGCGGAAATGACGCGCTGGATGACAAGAATCGGGGACCCGTGCGCAATGTCTAACATTTGTGCAATATCTAACGGGGCTTTGGATGGGCCGATGGTTAGGACTTGAGTGCTGGGGCGCATGCCTTTTTTTGCGATGTCGGTGCGAAATCCGCTGGCTAAAAGCGGAATTTTGGGCGTGTTCACCGTGGTCGGACGACCCGGCGAGCGCACGATGAGGCCCTGGCGGTGGAGCTCGTCGAGAGCGCGGCGTATGGTGCCGCGGGAAACCTGATATATCGCGCATAACTCTGTTTCCGAAGGGATTGGGTCCCCAGGAGCCCACTTGTTACTCTTGATGTTGGACAAGAGATCTTGGTGAATACGAAAATACTTGGGTACGTGGAGCAGCGCTTCTTCCTGATCGTCGGGTAAAATGTTCAAACGGGTTCCTCCCTGTTGACAGGCATTCTAACCATCGGTATAACTATAATGGTTATTGAAATGTATAGACAAGAGGAACTTTTTTAGGGAGTGGTGCGATTGAATGTCCCGATTAGGGCGCGGTACCTCTAGATGCACCGGGGTGGTGTACTAGCCGGAGCTGCATAAACGTCCATATGAATTGCAAGAAAGTGTAAACTTTTTCTCTAAATGTCTAGATGTTTGGAGGGGTTAGCGTGCCCCACGTTATGGGTGTTGACGGCGGCGGCAGTCAAACGACAGTCGCAATTGCCGACGAACGGGGACATCTGGTCAGTGTGGGTCGTGCGAGCGGTGCCAACCATCAGACGATTGGTATCGATGCGGCTGTCAGTCACATTGACGACGCAATGCAAACCGCACTGACTTTGGCCGGGCTGCGACCCAGAGACATTGCTTTTGTCCACTACGGAGTGGCTGGAGCCGATCGTCCCCGCGATTTTGAGATCTTAAATGTTGGTCTTGCTCGCCTCCGGTTCTCGCGTTGGCGGGCGGTATCCGATGCCTGGGAGGGATTGCGAGCCGGGACTGACGACTATGTGGGAGTTAGCCTCGTGTGTGGGTCGGGAACTAATGCAGTAGGCCGCAACGCGCTGGGTGACGAAGTTCAAGTGGGCGGTTTTGGCTATGCGTTTGGGGATACGGCTGGCGGGACACATTTAGCGGTGGAAACTTTTCGAGCGGCGGTGCGTGCCTACCAAGGCCGCGAAGTCGCCACCGAGTTAATGCGGGCGGTCCCACAGTTCTTGGGATGTTCGGATATGGAGCAAGTCTATAACAGCTTTTTGGATAACGATACGGACATCCCGATCGATTTGGCGCGAGTTCTCCATCGCGTGGCAGACGGGGGCGATGCGGTGGCGCAGAAGATTTTGTCATCCATGGGGCGTGAGTTAGGATTGGCGGCCCTAGCAGTTTTACGGCAATTGCCGGGAATAGAAGAGCAGCCAGTGATTCCGCTGATCTTGATAGGCAGCATTTTGCAAAAGGGGAAAAGTCCTTTTGTGTTGGATACGCTCGCCCAGACTGTGCAGAAGCGCTATCCCACCGTGCGCTTGCACCTGCTGGACGTGCCACCCGTGTTCGGATCAGTGCTTTTGGCGTTGGATTGTTTACATCTCGTTGCAGATCCGCTGGCGAGACAAACTTTTCGAGACTGGGAGGAATCACAAAATGGCGAGAAACGGGCTTAAAGTAGCGGTCATTGGGGGAGGTTCTAGTTATACCCCGGAACTGGTGGAGGGTATTATTCAGCGTCAGCGGGAGTTTCCGGTGAAAGATTTATACTTGGTGGATATCGAGGATGGGCAAGAAAAGCTGAACATTGTTGGTGCGCTGGCACGCAGAATGGTTGAACGGGCGCAATCGCCAATTCGCGTGCATTTGACCTTGGATCGGCGTGAAGCCATTCGCGACGCTGATTTTGTGGTGACTCAGATTCGGGTAGGTCGGCTTTCGGCACGAGCCCGGGATGAACGGATCCCGCTGCATTACGACTGTCTGGGACAAGAGACGACGGGAGCGGGGGGATTTGCCAAGGGACTACGGACGATCCCGGTCATTTTGGATATCTGCCAAGATATCGAGGAGTTGGCGCCTGAGGCCTGGATGGTCAACTTTACGAACCCGACCGGGATGGTGACCGAGGCGGTTTTGAAGTATGGTCGGGTGAAGAACGTGGGACTGTGCAATCTGGCCATCGGTACACGCATGGAGGTAGCGGAACTGGCTGGAGTGGATCGCTCGCAAGTGGATTTTGAGTGGATTGGCATCAACCATTTGAATTGGGCAACCAAGATACGAGCTGGCAGAGATAATTTGATGGATCTGATTCTCGATGCGTCAGCCGCCGGGGCGGGGGTCTCGGTCAAAAACATTCCCGATTTTGGTTGGGATCCGGCTTTTCTCCGCACCTTGGGGGCATTGCCCTGCAGTTATCTGCACTACTACTATATGACCGATCTGATGTTGGATGAAGAACGCAAAAGCGCGCAGGCCGAAGGGACGCGGGCGGAGGTTGTACAGCGCATCGAAGCGGAGCTTTTTGAACTGTATAAGGACCCGCATTTGGCGGTGAAACCTAAGCAGTTGGAACAGCGGGGCGGCGCCTTCTATTCTTTGGCGGCAGTCGAATTGATGGCGTCCATTTATAACGACCGTCAGGACATCCAGACTGTGAATGTGCGAAATGGCAATATTTTGCCGTTTTTGCCGCAAGACGCGTCCATCGAGGTCAATGCTGTGGTAGGCCATCAAGGTGCGCGACCTATACAAATCGAAACACCCGTAAGTCCACAAATTCGTGGATTACTGCAAGTCGTCAAGGCCTATGAAGAGTTAACCATCGAAGCGGCAGTCCATGGCGACTATGGTGCGGCCTTGCAGGCTTTAATGATTCATCCGCTGGTGACAGCCGGCGAGACCGCCAAGCGCATGCTGAACGACATCTTGGAAGAAAATCGGGCATTTTTGCCGCGCTTTTTTTCGTAGTGCGGTTGGGCGATTGTAACGGAAGATCCCGAGGGCGCAATCGTGCAGTACCTTAAGAGGGACACTCCATTTTATCAAGAAATCGCACAGATGCTGGGTCGTTGCAAGCGCCGGGATTACGATGACGGAAAGTAGGAGTTGCCATGAAGTTGCGCCGATTTGCGACGCAGGAGTTAGCTACGGTTTATGTGGCGGCTATGGTTGAGAGTTTAATTACGCGCGAGTCTCATCCGGTGTTGGGACTCGCCACCGGCGCCACACCAGTGCGTCTATACGACCGATTGGTAGAGTTTCATCAACAAGGGTTAAGTTTTGCGCATGTGACGACGATCAATTTAGACGAGTATGTCGGGTTGCCCGCCACGCACCCGCAAAGTTACCGGCGTTTTATGCACGAGCATTTGTTTGATCGGATTGACATCCCCCTGGCGCAGACGTATGTACCGGATGGCATGGCGATCAACATTGATGATGAGTGCGAGCGGTACGATGCGGTGCTAGATACCTATCCGATTGACTTACAGATTCTAGGGATTGGTCGCAACGGTCACATTGGGTTCAACGAACCGGATATTTCCCTCAAGACTCGAACCCATGTCATTGATTTAACCGAAGACACCATCAAGGCAAATGCGCGGTTTTTTCCTGATGTCAACCGAGTGCCCACCCGTGCCATCACCATGGGAATTCAGTCCATTTTACAGGCTAAGGCCATTATCTTGATGGCGTTTGGCAGTGATAAGGCGGATGCGGTTCGACGAGCGTTGTCGGGAGAAGTCTCAACTGAGGTGCCAGCCAGTTTTTTGCAAATGCATCCGAATGTGACGTTTGTCTTGGATGAGGAGGCTGCCCAACAGTTACAAACGGGACAGCTGTTGCAGGCGTCCGAATGGTCGCGTCCGCATCCCTGGTAATGGACTTTGTGTCGGTCAGACGGGACCAACACGGCGTCGGTCCAACCGATATCAGTACGATGTGGGGTTGTCAACGGTCCCGACCAGTCGCTTACCGTGTGCTTTCCCTCTATCGGAATCGTGGGGTTTGAATGGCTGGCCGCCACCCCAAAACTCGCATGGGCGGCTGAAAGACCTGTGACACATGGCGCTGAGGGCGATGGCCAAATTCGTCGGACTTCTTTGAGGGGCAATCGACGGCGAGCCGGGGGTAAAACGTGATGGTGGGGACATCGGCCATTGCCGTGGCTCTATTGGTGGGCGTAGATTCCGCAGTCGTCGCTTGCGACAGACTTTTTGATGTCGCTAATCACTCGTACATCGATGCAGTTATTGTTCCTGTGAAATGCTCTGCCATTATCTCACAGACTCTCATCCGTCCTGTTCTCTATCATAAACACAAAATGGAAGAGTGTGTCTAACTATGAGTCGAGCTGGGTGCACCTCAAAATTGTGATCACGCCGCAATGCGCCTTTGGACTGGCACGAGTTGGGCGCAGGGGTGTTGTGCCCAAAGGTTATCCC
>PXYV01000020.1 GCA_003023745.1 Sulfobacillus acidophilus
ATTGTTCGAGAGTACGTGACGTAGAGCGGTGTGCGGGAAAACCGCACGCACCGTTCATTGAGGGGCTGGCCTCGCAAGAGGTCGGCCTACTCTATCAAGAGGTGGTTTGTCGTCCCGACGGGACCACGCACTTCGCGCGTGGTCGGGTCCAAAGTAACCGGGGCGAGATGTCGTGGACGGTTCGCCGCGAGGAAAGCGGGATCTGGTTGGCCAATGGCACACCCGTTCCAAGCTTGCCTTGACGTGGGCATTGGCGTGACGCCATCCACCAATACTTTGCCGATTCGTCGTCTGGACCTTGACGTGGGGGAATCGCAGGACTGCTGGGCCACATGGGTGCGGTTTCCCGATCTCACGCTCCATGCTCTGGCCCAACGCTACACCCGGCTTTCCTCCGATGTTTACCGCTATGAATCCCTCCAAAGCGGGTTTCAGGCCACACTGCGTGTAGATGACCATGGAATCATCCAGCAGTACACTGGATTGTGGAGTGTTCTTGACGGCAACTAGGCCGTCGAGCCAGGACTGAGGCCGTCCAATAGTGCACAAAGTCTTCGCTGTGACCACCTCGTGTAAAACTTGATGCCGCCTACGGCTGAACCAGAACATGTCTTCGCCGGAATTGACTCAGGGCCGTCAAAGTTTGCTACGATAAGGCAATGTGAAGCGCGAAATGAGGGAGCGGTCATGGGATTATTGGCCCTGTTGTTTTTTAATTTTATCGTCGTTGGGGCGTTAGGCTTTGGTGGAGGCTTTGGCATGATTCCGCTGTTAAAGGCGGTGACCCTGTCCCATCACTGGTTGTCGCTGACAGCATTTGACCAGGCAATCGCCATGGGGCAAATCACTCCTGGACCCGTGGCCATCAGTGCCACCTTTATCGGGGAGCGCGTTGCCGGTCCGCTTGGCGCAGTGGCCGCAACATTGGGCGTCTTCATCCCTTCGCAAATAGTGATGGTCGTGATCAGTCATTGGTACCACCGTTTGCGTGCCATTCAATCCGTTCAGCATGTGATGAATGTGACCCTGGCGGCAGTCGTCGGATTAATTGCAGGCGTGACGCTGACGCTCGGCATCTCATTGGTTCATGGCTTCGTCGATGGCGTCATGGCTTTTGCGATCGCTTTTGTCGCACTACGATTCAAACGCATTCCCTATTGGGCCTTTATCCTTGTCGCTGGTACGATCGGCGCGTTCTGGCTTAGAGCCTAGCCTAGACCTGTAAGGAGAGTTTGTGGCACATGACGCCAACCGCTACACCCACTCTTAGACAACTTCTTCAAGTGTACATGAAAATTGGCCTGTTGGGATTTGGCGGCGGATTTGCCGTTCTTGCTTTTATCCGTTCAGAAGTCGTTGACCGAAATCATTGGGTCACCCCGGAGCAATTTGACCACATGGTGGAAATGTCAGCCTTTGCACCGGGACCCACCACGACCAATGTCCTGGCTGCGATCGCGTACCGTCTTCGGGGCTGGCGCGGTCTGATTGTCGGCACCTTTAGCGTCCTCTGGCCCTCCTTTCTCCTCATTTTGGTTTTAGCAAAACTGACCGCCGTACTCCACGATCCGTGGATTACCGGGGCGTTAAGAGGCATGGAAATTGCGGTAGTCGGCTTGTTAGTCGATGTGATCTGGACTTTATGGCAAGATGTTCCCCATCGATTCCTGACCGTTGCGGTCGCTGTCGTCGCGGGCGGCCTCACCTGGATCGGCCTTAACCCGGCACTTATCGTGGTTAGTGCGGCCGTTTTCGCGTACCTGCAATTTCGGTGGCAATCTCGCACACGATCGTAGCAAAATCGTCTTCAAACCACCCGATTCAGTGCCGCTAATATCAGGAACTACTTCTGGCGGACTTTGGCGACGGTCCAATCGATGGTCCCTGGCACGCGTTCAACCACCCACTACCAGGCGGCGCGACGCCGGATTCGGCGCTCACGACGGATCGATGGCCGCGTCAGCGCACAAAAAATTCTCGGGTTTGCTGAGGTCAGGCGGCCAATTAATCCGGGCCTGTTCGTGAACCGGTATGGACGCGACACCAGACCCATAGACTTGGCCGTTAACCGTTTTCTTCGTGAGGCGCATGGGACACTCGGTGCAGTCCTGCCCTCCTCTTCAATATTCGCTGTAAATGCCAAAGTAATGCCTGCCCATCTTGACGGACACAGTCGGAACAAGGCCAGACCTCCGATGCGTTGCCCCGAGTGGACAGGCGAGCCAAAAGCGGCTTCTTTTGCCCTCGGCTCGCGCAGGTGCGAGCGGTACAAGCGGGTGCCATAACGTCGGTTAAACTTGCGTTAGGGGTCTTCTTCCCCGACCACCAAGACCGGCACTGTGCTACGTTGCAACAACGCAAACGAAACACTTCCCACCAGCGTTCCGAGCGCTATATGACCGCGGCGCCCGACAACGATCAAATCAGGGTGATGTTCTTGTGTGTACTGGACGAGCGCGTCGACGGGGCGTCCCGTCAACACCAGCTGCTCGCTGGGAGAGCAGTCGGGCATTATTGCAGCGGTGGCCTTTAGCGCGGCCTGAGCGCGGCTCTGACTGGCCTGCCAAAGTTGTTGGATGGTATCGAAATCCATTAGCGCCGCCTCAGATCCCATGCCCACTCCCCCAATGCCCCACCACGCCTCGTCAGGCCAGGTGGCGACGCTTACTAACACGACCTCAACAGACTGTGAGGCCATCATCCGATTGACCCACCGTGCGGCGGACAAGGATGACGCCGACCCGTCGGTTGCTAATACCATATGTAGTGCAGACATTGACTGCCTCGCTTTCTCGGATTGGGTCAGCACTTGGTTAACATTCAACGCTTACTGACGGGCGCTGAGTCTAAACGGACTGACCTTCCACTTTAAAGAAGTGAAGACGAACATTAGCGCATATTCGCGTCGATAGCGGGCAATTCCTGCTCCGCAAAACGTTATCGGCGCATGAAAGAACAGCGACCGGCCCTCAATGACGGGAAGCGCAATGCTCGAAGCGCGCGACGAAGCCATAGCCAAGGCTCAGGACGCGACCCGGGGCGTCCGATTAGGAAATCCGAGCAGGTGCTAACACTTGATTGCCGCAGCGTCGTCTGTGCCTGCGCAATATGGCAAGCGTGGGTATCCATAGCAGTGACGGGGACCGTAGTGAGATTGCGCGCGGTCGCTATGATTTGAACACGGCGAACCGGGTTGGGTGTGGGGCGCAGATTGAAAGCGTTCCGAATGTGGTGACCCAGAATAGCCCAGGGCGTGGGGGTTGAGGGATGGACCTCTATGCATAGAACCAGGGCGGCCAGCCATGATAAGACGAAGGCAACACATGTCGTGGAATTAGTTATTTCGATTATTGACAGCTTATTGCTGTTAGCGTAGGCTAACGACATTGATAATCATTATCCACAAGCGATGAGGTATGGACAAACATTCCGAGATTGCGAGGAAGCGAACGTGACGGCAAGCGGATGGAAGTTGCAATCGGTGATTGCGGGAGCGGGAATTTTGCTGAGCTCCTATGATATGGGGCTCATGGCGATGGCCTTGGTGGCGCTCAAACACGCATGGCGCTTGACCGCCTGGGAGCTTTCGGCAGTCGCCTCGATTACCTCGATCGGAATGATTGTGGGCAGCTTGGCGGGAGGCGTGTTGGCTGACCGATATGGGCGCCGCGGTGTGTTGGTGTGGGACTATGTTTGCTTTTTAGGCGCTGCGCTTGTCAGTGCCGTAAGCCCTGATATTTGGTGGCTTCTCTTTGCCCGATTGGTGGTGGGATTTGGCGTCGGCGCTGACTTTTCGATCAGTTTCGCCTTTCTGGCGGAAGTATGCCCGGTGGAGCGGCGCGGGCGCACCATGGCCTGGGTCATGTGGCTGGCCAATTTTGGCACGGTGGTCGCATACGGGGTGGGGAGCTGGTTTCTGGCGGCGGGCGGCTCCAATGATTGGCGGTGGATCTTAGCAACGGGTGTGGTTTTGGCGATTCCGCTGATCGTAGTCCGCTCGCGTGTGACCGAGTCTCCGTTATGGCAACGTGATCATCAATCTCTACGGTTGCGCGATGTCGTGCGCTACTTTGCGCTGCCCAATGTTCGCGGCGTTTTAGGAGTGGTCCAAGGCAGCTATTTTTTGTATCAAATTACGGATCAGGGGTTAGGCATGTTCTTGCCCCTCATCTTAATTTCAGTGTTCGGCACCTCGATTGGCACAGCGGCTTGGAGTAGCGTATTGGTAAAAGCCGTCACCATTCCCGCTGCTCTCTGTACGGTTTGGTTGATTGACCGCTGGGGTCGGCGGCCGCTGCAAATTTTCGGTTTTGCTGGCCGTGCGCTGGCATTGTTGGCATTGGGCCTGCTTTTTATTTTGGATCGTCAAGTGCCGATCCCCCTAGTTGCGGCATTAATGGTGGCCGCCTATTTTTTTGGACCGGCAGGTCCGGACAAAACGATTGTGATTACGCCAGCCGAACAATTTCAGACACCGCTGCGCGGCACTGGTGAAGGGTTGTCGGAGATGGCGGGTCGAATTGGGGGCGTGGTCGGCATTGCCGGATATGGCGTAGTTAGTGCACTTTGGGGAACGGGAGCAGGACTTATATTTTTCGGAGGGGCCTGTGCGATGGGGACGCTATTAAGTCTTAAAATGCGGGAAACCCGGCCAAATTGGGCCGGACACGAGACGCTGGCGACCTCCACGCCGCAATGACGGCAGATGGGGGCTGGATTTGAGCAGTGGGTGTGGGTATGCACCCCAGGATCGCATGCCACACTTTGTAAACCCACCGTATCCTGTAATCGCCTCGAACTCAAACACCGCTACTTTTTCGCGCGGAAGGTTTTCACGGCGATATCGCCCCTTGGGCGACGCCGAGGAGTTCGCTTGTTTGGCAGGTGTAATCCCCATAACCTGGAGCGAACTCCCAGGGCAAAGTGTTCAACATCCCCAAACTTGCAACTAACGGCCGATCCGGGCCCCAGTCTCCCGTAAGGTTCTCTAGTTATGGCTCGGGTTTTAATTCTTCCCGCAAGTGGTCTAAAATCTCGACGTTTTCAACCCCGCTGACGTCGCCGATATCGGGCTTGCCCGTCACCAAGTCTTTTAAGAGACGCCGAACAATTTTGCCGGATCGTGTCTTCGGCAATTGGTCCACGGCAATCACCGCGTGCGGGCGGGCGATGGCGCCGATTTGGTTTGTGATGGCGGCATCGACCAGGCGCTCCAACTCTTCTTGTGCCATAGCGCGACGGGTGGTGACGATAGCGACCGGAACCTCGCCTTTGATGGCGTCGGCTAGGCCAATGACAGCAGCTTCGGCAATATCGGGCACCTCCAAGACCGCACTTTCCATTTCCATGGTAGACAGACGGTGGGCCGCCACGTTAATCACGTCGTCGATGCGACCCAATACCCAAATGTGGCCGTCTTGGTCAACAACCGCCGCATCGTGACTAGCATACCAATCAGGATGTCCGGGGATTGAAAAGTAGGTCTGACGGTAGCGCTCGGGATCGCCCCAAATTGTGCGCGCCAGCGTAGGAAAGGGCGCGGTGATCGCCAACTGCCCCACTTCTCCCGCCGGCAGGGGCCGCCCTTCATCGTCGACGATGGCGAAGGCGTGGCCAGGCAATGGCAAACCGCAGGACCCCGGTTTGGCCGCCGTGGCGCCGACGATGCTGGAGGTCCAGGCGCTGCCTGTTTCACTTTGGCCGTAGGTGTTATTGATTTCCAAACGGGATCGTCCGACATGCTCATAGATCCACCGCCAGGTGTGGCTGTCCAGTGGTTCGCCCACCAACGCGATGCGCTCTAAGTGCGCGAGATCGTAAGGTTGCACAAGTTCGTCGCCATGCCGTGCCAGTGTGCGCAAGACGGTAGGAGCGGTGAAGACTTTGTTGACCCGATAACGGCTAATAATGTCGTAGAACCGACCTGCGTCGGGATAGTCGAGTGCACCGTCGTACAAAATATAGGTGGCACCAAACGCGAGGCCGCCGACCAGTTCGAAAATCGGAAACGTGAGCCACCCGACGTCGGCCGTGCACCAGTAAACGTCCGTTGGCGCTAAGTCCAAGGCATATTGGACATTGTGCGCGGTACCCACGAGAAACCCGAGGCCGCTGTGGACGAGTCCCTTCGGCTTAGCGGTGGTGCCAGACGTGTAGATAATAAATCCCGGCTCATTAGCTTCGATGGCTTGGGGTGCCGTGGGGGTCGTCGCAGTTGCCAGCCACTCATCCCAGGTTACATCGCGTCCGGGTTGCATCGCCACGGTGGCGCCGGTGCGGCGTACGACCACCACGTGGCGCACACTGGGGACTTCTTGGAGAATTTCGTCCAACTTGGCCTTTAGTGGCAGCGACCGGCCGCGACGTCTTGACTCATCGGCGGTGATAACAAGCTTGGCCTTGGTGTCCTGTAGTCGATCGAGCAACGCCCGCGGCGAAAATCCCGAAAAGATAATGTTGTAAATCGCCCCGATACGAAAGCAGGCGTGTACGGCGGCAACAGTTTCCAGGAGATTGGGCAAAAAAATGGCGACGACGTCACCTTGGCGTATCCCCAATTGTCGTAGCGCGGTTGCGGTCCGAGCAGTGATATCTTGTAGTTCGGCATATGTCCAGCGGCGCTGCGCACCATCCTCCGTCAGTCCGATGAGGGCGACTTGGTCGGGACGGACTCGCGCGTGCCGATCAATGCAGTTGACGCTGACGTTGCTGGTGGCGTCGACAAACCATCGGGCATCCGGCAGTGTCCCGTCCAAGACCTGGCTCCAGGGTGTGAACCACTCTAATTGGCGGGCGACTTCAGCCCAATAGTTCGGCAATGACTCTAAAGATTGACGATACAAGCGTTCATATTCGGCAAGGTTATGGATTGGTAGGCGAGAGGATGCGGGAAAGGGAGGGTTGACGAGGTAACTGTCTTTAATCATTGCTAGTTGATCGTCATACGACATTAAAATGCCTCCTTTTATAAGGCCGGCCGATACCAACCGTTGCACAAATTGGGCGTGATGACACCGACCGCCTGAAATATTTCCATTTTACACCGATGCCGACAATGACCGGACAATTGCGAAAAATATTTGGCACGCCGATTGCGAGGCGGACCGATAACAGGTGGGCCGTTTAGTGAACCGTTGCCCTCCTCGAGGTCCGACCGACGGCGACCTCGACCAGAGCCACGGCTAACAACATGAGACCGACATGGAACAGGTTGGGTAATAGTGATGCGGCCGCAGAGGTCAAGGCTAAAATGCCGCCGGCAATGACTAAAATCCCGGCAATCACCACCACCGCATTTTTGGTTTCCACGGCGATCCAGGCCAATGCCACCAGCATAATCAACCCAGCCACAATGTGCACATCTAAAAGCGTCGCGGACATCGTATAGACGTGGAACAGATTGCCGAGTCCGACCACGAAGGCCACCAAAAACGCGACGCGAAAGATCATTAAATTTCTCTTCATGGTCTCACCTCGCCATTAGTATAGACCACCCTCGCCGAATTCAACCTTGGCCGTTAAATGATAAGGCCAAGCGCTAACAAAAGCCCCATGACAATGTGCAAGCGTCCCATGAGAGGAACTGCGGCTTTGAGGCCATCTGGGTGGTGCAAGCGCCGCAAGGTGACAAATGCCAGCGGAAGAGCTAATCCCACCACCAGGGTTGCGGCGGGCAGGCGATGGGCCAAAACTGCGGTCAGCACGGCCACAAATGCTGCGATGACCACGGCCACAATTACGCCAAAACTTCGCTCGTAGCCTAAGACGACGGGGATGGTGCGACGGCCGTGTTGACCATCTTTGACCCGATCGCGCAGATTGTTGCCTAATAAAATGGCCGCGACGAGAAACCCGACCGGGATCGACGCAATCCACGCCATCGGGGTAATGGTTCCGCCCGCGGCCAACTCCGTCGCGGTAATCTCTAAGGGACCCATAATCAGAAAAACAAAGAATTCGCCAAAGGGTGTCGAAGAAATCGGGAAGGGTCCACCGGCATAAACAAATCCCGCGGCGATGGCCAAAATGCCCATCAAGAGCAGCCAAGGATCGCGGAACACGACCAAAATCAGCCCCAAAATCAATGCCGTAACATAAAGAGCGATAGCCCAACGGCGCACGACAGTTGCATTCACCTCACCGGATACGATGATGCCGCCAATGCCCAAACTTTCCCGAGTATCCAGTCCGTTAACGTAGTCGTAATATTCGTTAAGCATGTTGGCGCCGATCTGCATCAAAAATCCGATGCAGATAATGTCGATCCAAGCCCACCAATCCAATGTATGCAAGCTGCGCCACGACAATGCGCCTCCGACCAGCATCGGCACCACGGTGGCGGCCAGGGTTGGCGGTCGGCTTACCTTAAAAAAAGCCTTCCAGGTCACTACGTGTCCACCCATTCAGACATAGTCTCGGATTGCTGCACAATCCGGTTTCGCAATATTTTACCGCTTGGGTTTCGCGGAATCTCATGAAAGCGAAAAAATGCGCTGGGGATTTTGTACCAAGCCAGCGTGTTCGCCAAAAATTGGCGAAGTTGACCGAGCGCGACAGGTTCTTTACACACCAATGCCGCTGCGACGCGCTGCCCCCACTCCTCATCCGCCAAACCGAATACAGCTGCATCGTCAATGCCGGGGAATGCAAGCAACCGCTCCTCCACTTCCTGCGGATAGACGTTCTCGCCGCCCCGAATAATGGTGTCGGTGACGCGACCGACCACCGTGAGATATCCGTTATTGTCCAAAAATCCCAGATCGCCGGTTTTGAGCCACCCCTGGTCAAAGGCGGCTTCGGTCGCCGCGGGATTGCGCCAATAGCCCGGGGTTACGCTGGGCCCCTGTACCCAAATCTCGCCAGCCTTTTCGCTTGCCACGGGCACTCGATTGCGTACGATGCGCACCTGGGTGGGGAGATTGGGGTGTCCGGCGGGATTGCCCGGATGGGGCGGCGCGTCCACATCCAGTGTGACAATCTGTGAGCAGGTCTCGGTCATGCCATAGGTGGGAACAACCGGATAGCTGCGCTGGCGAGCTCGCTCAATCAGATCGCGTCGCGCCGGTGCCCCGCCGAGCAAGGCGAGACGCAGGGACGCCGGCGCATTGGCGGGAAGCTCCAGCCAGCGGTGAAGCATGGTGGGGACAACCGAGACCAGCGTAATGCGCTCTTCATCCATCAAAGCGTGGGCTGTCGCGGCATCAAAGCGCGGCTGTAAATAAACCGTGGATCCATGGATGACGCTGCGAAAGAGAATTGTCAGCCCACCCACATGAAATAGGGGCATGACGTTAAGCCACCGGTCATCCGCACCCAAGCCCGCTTGCAGCGCAAATCCCATGGCACTCCACCATTGGTTGCCAACGGTAATTTTGACACCTTTTGGCGTTGCGGTGGTGCCGGATGTGTAGACCAACGCGTGCAACTGGTCAAATTCAAGCACGGTATCGGACACGGGACGGCTGCAGTCGCGCTCGAAGAGATGTTGAACCGACATGGTAGCAACTGGGGGCGGCCAGTTTTGCAAGGCGTGGTCGTGAATGAGCATCGTCGGGTCGGCGTTGGCGAGAATGGGCTCGAGTTCGTTAGGCGTTAAGCGCGTGTTTAACGGCACCAAAACTGCATGCAGGCGCATGACGGCGTGAATCAGCACTACCTGCTCAACCGTGGCGGAAAGATGGTAGGCGATCCGATCGTTAGCGCCGACGCCCAAATCCGTCAGAACGCCCGCCAAACGTGCTACGGCACCATCCAATTCGGCAAAAGTCCAGCGGGTGGTTGGACTCACCAGGGCTAACCGCTGGGGATGAACCGCGGCCTGATGATGCAACCAATCGGGGCTGGAGACCATCTTACGGTAACCGCGGAAATTGATCGAAATTGGGTTTGCGGTGTTCTAGATAGGCATTTTTGCCCTCTTTGGCTTCGTCGATCATGTAATAGAGCATGGTGGCGTCGCCGGCCAATTGCTGCAAACCCGCTAAGCCGTCGGTGTCGGCATTAAACGCGGCTTTAAGGAACCGCAACGCAATCGGGCTTTTCTCCAGCATTTCCTCGCACCACTTCACAGTCTCCTCTTCTAATTGGGCGAGGGGAACGACGGTGTTGACCAACCCCATATCCAAGGCTTCGCGGGCATCGTATTGGCGGCACAAATACCAGATTTCTCGCGCCTTTTTATGGCCGACAATTCGGGCTAAAAGCGTTGCGCCGTAGCCCGCATCGAAACTGCCCACTTTAGGTCCGGTTTGGCCAAAGCGGGCATTGTCCGCGGCAATGGTTAAGTCACACACCAAGTGCAACACATGGCCTCCTCCGATTGCGTAACCGGCAACCATGGCCACGACCGGTTTGGGCAGGTAGCGAATCTGTTTTTGCAGATCCAGCACGTTTAAACGCGGCACTCCGTCGCTGCCTACGTACCCCGCATCCCCCCGCACCCGCTGATCGCCGCCCGAACAAAAGGCCTTGTCACCAGCCCCAGTCAAGATGGCCACGCCAATGCCGGGATCGTCGCGGATTATGTTAAACGCGTCTTCGAGTTGAAAAAGCGTATCAGGCCGAAAGGCGTTGCGCACCTCGGGGCGATTAATCGTGACCTTGGCAATGCCGCCCAGTTGGTGCAGCAGGACATCGGAGTATTCTTTCTTGAGCTTCCAGTCAAATCCCATTTGGCACAACCTCCTATCAAATTTATCGTGAACCGTTCTCGGCGAAGAACGCATCGACAACCTCGTAGAACCGCTCCATTTGCTCGCCGTGAACCGTGTGTCCGGATCGGGCCACGCACACCCATTTTGCGTTCGGGAACCGTGATTCCATGCTTTCCGCGATCGCACAAAACTTGGCATCCTGACTTCCAGTCACCAACAAAACGGGAACGGCGACATCGCTAAGATTATGCCACAATGACTCTTGCTCACCGGTGCCGGCCGCGCGTAAACTTTGTGCCAGGCCCATCGCCGATTGGGCCCGGCGAATGCGATTCTCCAAGGCCTTTAGTGAGTCGGACTGATGTTGGAACAACGGCTGGTTGGACCAATACGGCACAAACCACTCGATGCCCCGAGTCTCAATGGATTGAGCTAGTTCCCGATCCTGACGGCGGCGCTTTTGACGCGCAGCCATGTCGTCTAATCCTGGCGACGCACTTTCTAACACCAAGCACTGCACCTGTTGCAGATGCCGCACGGCCCAATGCAATGCGAGCCTTCCGCCCATGGAATAGCCTAACACAGAGGCTTTCGAGATGGAAAGACGGCGCAAAAGTTGACTGAGGCGGTCGGCCATTTTTGGCATCGTTCCTTCTGAAATGTCGGCGCTGGCGGCGGTCTGCCCATGCCCAGGCAGGTCGGGCACAATCACAAAACGACGAGCAGCCCAACGCACCGCCAGTGCTTCCCAACTTTCGTGAGATCCGGTAAACCCGTGCAGGAGCACTAAGGCTGGGCGGGTAGGCGAACCGTAGGTCTGATATCGCCACACCTGCCCCGATAGTTCAACGGACTCCATGGCCCGCCATCACTCCTCCCAAGCCTCGTACAAGCGTTTATGGATACGAGCCGTCTCTTGGCGTGGCGTGGTCAGCCATTCCAATACGCGCAGTCCCTTGACCGCACGCAAGTCTAAGAAAGCTTCTTTAAATTCGTGATAACTGTGTGCGCGTCGAAAATTGACGCCGTATAAGGTCGCCACTGCCGAAAAATCTACCCGATGGGGCGTGCCAAAGAGTTCTTCAAAAAGCGTTGGGTCGAGTTCAGATTGCGGCAGGAATGAAAAAATGGCTCCTCCCCGATTATTTACAATGACAAAAAAGGCGTTTAAGTTGTATTGCTGGCCAAAGATCAAGCCGGTGAGATCATGGTGAAAGGCGAGATCGCCTAACACGGCCAATACATCGCCGGCGTGATAGGAAATCCCCAGGGCGGTGGACACGAGACCATCAATGCCGTAGGCGCCGCGATTGCCGTAAATGCGGAGGTAGCCCTGATCATAAAACGTGTCAAAATCTCGAACCGGCATGCTGCTGGCAACCAAGACCGGCATTTGCGTATCGGCCCATAGCGACTCGGCCTGTGCGTAAAAGCGCCCTTCAAAGTCGCTCGGGCTTGACTGAAGCACTGCACCGATGCGCTGGCGGGCACGCTCTTGCGCTGCCGTCAACGTCTGCAAAAAGCCTGGATCAGCGGGCTGAGTCATCTCGAACAATGCCCCTAAGGCGCTCGCGGGATCGCCTTCAATCGTCATGCTGGCGTGATGGTCTGGGTCGCGAAACCCACCCGGCCAGTCCAAAAGAATCAGGCGCGCCGCTCGCGTCCACTGGTTGAACGCTTTGGATGTCATGGTGGCACCCAGGCGAATGACGAGATCAGGCGCAACCAAGTCTGGCATCTGACGCAAGAACGTGTCATAGGCAGTCAGCACCTCACGAGGGCGGCTGTTGTCGCATAGCGGGTCGGCAAACATCGGAAGATGCAGGTTTCGCGCGTGCTCCAGCAATGGTTGAGGCAGTTGGGGAGCTTGTGGACCCAGCGCTACGATCGGGCGCGTTGATGTCTGAAGCCAGGTTAAGGCTGAGTCCAGCGCGTCAGCCGATGCCAACGCGTTAGCAGGCCAAAGCGGACCCATAAGCGCAGGCGCCGTTGGACCGGGTTCGGGCACCAATGGTTCGCGTAGGGGAAAATTCACGTGCACGGGACCTTGGGGGTGGGTCATGGCGCGATGCACGGCACGGGCAGCTACTTGCGCTGCATGGTATTCGAGGCCGTCTACCCCCGGCGTCGGCAGGTCTTGAAACCACTTGACGTGGCTTCCGTACAGGTGCACTTGATCAATGGTTTGGGCGGCGCCCACATCGCGCAATTCTCGAGGACGGTCCGCAGTCAGCACAATCAGTGGCACTCGGCTTAGGGAGGCTTCGACCACGGCCGGCAGAAAGTTGGCGGCAGCGGTACCAGACGTGCACAGCAAGACCACGGGGCGCCTAGCCGCCTTGGCAATGCCCAGCGCAAAATACGAACCCGATCTTTCATCCAAGGCCATGGTCACGCGGACTTCGGGTAGTTCCCGCAACAAAATCGCAATCGGCGTCGAGCGTGACCCGGGCGCTATGACGGCGTCTTTTACGCCAGCCTCTACCAACTGCGACAGAAAATGGCCAATGTAGGTTCTAAGCGGCGTTGTCAGTACGATTCACCCTCAATCTCCAGTGCGCTCAGCATGGTGTTGAACTTCCAGTCGGATTCGGCCAGTTCCGTGGCGGGGTCTGAATCTTCCATAATGCCGCAGCCCGCATACAATACCACGTTATTACCGCGGATAATGCCCGAGCGCAATGCCACGATCCACTGGCCATCGCCCGATAGTTCGGTCCATCCCAGCGATCCCGCGTACCATCCACGGGCAAACGGCTCGGCCACGTTGACAATGTACTGGGTGGACGCCTCAATAGGGTATCCGGCGACGGCTGGCGTGGGATGCAGTTTCTGCACCACCGACCATAGACTGGCGTCGGGTTTGAGCCGGGCAAAAACCGGAGTGAGCAAATGCTGGACGCTGGGGAGCTTCTTTAAATTGGGCACTTCGGGCATTTTCAGGGACACCGTTAAATCGCTCAGAGCTTCTTGCACGTGCCGCCGCACAACGCCGTGCTCACGCGCGCTCTTTGGATCGCGCTGCATGCGCAACGCACAGTCAAAATCTTCTTCTGGGGTTAGACCGCGTGGAGCCGAACCAGCTAACGACATGCTTTCGACGGTGTCGTCGCGGACACGCGCTAAGAGTTCGGGGCTGGCGCCTAAGAACACACTGCCACTGTGGCGCATCGCAAAAACCGTGGCATCTGGATTTTGCGCACAAAGGTTGGCCAATATGCTGTCCACCCGCGCAGCCTGGGCATATTCCACGGTGAGTGCGCGCGCTAATACCACCTTTTCAAGACGTCCGGCGCGAATCGCTTGGGTGGCTTGTTCAACCTGCTTCAGCCACTGTGAACGAGCCGGATTGGCCACGATCCGTTCTGGCGTGAGGCTTTGCGGCACAAACGCGTTGGGGGAATCCGCCAAGGTTTCCCAAACGGCGTGTAGTTGACGGTGATAGTATTCTAACGGCTTCTCGCCGTCGATCGCCATGGTGACCTGTAGCGTCGCCTCATGCCGGGTCTGCACGACCTGCGCCAAGGGCAGGGCCAGGTAGACTCCCGGCCAGTCACTCCATAACGATTCTGCAGAAAACGCCATGCCGCCTACTACTAATGTACGGGGCGGCAGTCCTTCCACAACAAGTTGGCGAGTATATTGCGCCATCCGGTCTAAGCTGGAGCTGTCGCGCCACTGCCAATCTCTCACTGACCCTAGGCCCAACTGAGCCGAGCCGTCAGGACCCGTAAAAAGCCAAGCAAACCCCTGATAACGGACGAAAGCTTGTACCAAGGGAACGGCAGGAATCGCCAAAGATTTAGCGAACCACTCTCTATGGCCGGTCTTTCGGGCATGTTCCAGAGCGCGGCGCAGATGCTCATCAAACCACGTTCGCGTTAAGTTCAAAGCACTCGCATCCATACTGCTACTATAGGCTCAGTGCCATTTGAAATCAACCGATGCCAATAGGCGCGCAGCGTGTGTTAAGATGCGGGAAACAGCGTGCCTAGAGCGCGAAATAACAGAGGTGACAGCGTGTACTATCAAGGAGAGCCGGGGGCATTCAGCGAAGCGGCAATTCTTCATTATTTCCCCGGTGAAGAGCCGCAAGGGTTGCCGTCCTTTGAGGCGGCCTTTGCGCAGCTATTGGACGACTCGCACGCCTTTGGGCTTCTACCCATTGAAAACGCATATCGTGGACCGGTCACGGAAGTGTGGGACCGATTGGTGGGCAATGACCGGTTAACCATTTGGGCCGAAGTGGTGGAGCCGGTTCATCTCGCCCTCATGGCACATGCCGGTGAGACGCTGACAAGCATCCGGCGCGTGCGCTCACATCCCCAGGCGCTGATGCAAAGCCGCGGGTTTTGGCAGCCGCGTGGATATGAGGCCGAGCCATCTTTGGATACGGCGGGCAGTGCACGCGAAGTAGCCGAGAATCATTGGCCGGGGGTGGCTGCCATTGCCAGTCCGCGCGCCGCGCAGCGCTACGGGTTGAACATTTTGGCGGCACCTTTAGAAGACTATCCGGACAACCGTACTCGATTTTGGCTGATTTCTCAACGCCAGCCGCGGTTGCCTGAGGGGCGGGTGCAAACCATGAAAGCGACGTTGGCGTTCGACGTGGTTCATCAACCCGGATCTCTGTCCCGGGTTCTCAACATTTTTTCCGCTCGCCAGATCGATTTGACCAAGATCGAATCGCGCCCGCGACCGGGGGTCCCCTTCGAATTTAGATTCTGGATCGATGTGGCACTCAGGGACACCGAGGCGGCCACCTTATTCGAAGCGTTGGCTCAAGTGCAGACCTCGGTGCTCTTTTATCGGTTTTTAGGGTACTATCCGGCACTGGCCGACGAGGCTTAAATCGGATTGAGGCACGACGACGATCGGAGTCCCCCGTGATTAGGATAAGCCGCGATGTCAGTCAGCACCGCCCGTCAAACGGGCTTGTCAACCCGCTCGCAGTTTCGTACAATTAAATAACAATTGCCATAAGCAAATGTTGTTTAATGAAATGTTCGTCCTGTTCGGAGGCGAGCTCATGCAAAATGTGACCGAAATTTTGCGTTGCAGCGCGGAGCGTTTTGGCGAGAAGGCGGTGCAACGTTTTTTTAACGGCACCGACTGGGTGGACCGCAGCTATCGCCAATTGTGGGAAGACATTCAAGCCACGTGCCGCGGGCTAGTGGCACTTGGTGTCAGGCCGGGCGATCGGGTGGCGATTATGGCGACAACACGGCCTGACTGGGTGTTGGCTGACTACGCCATTTTGTGTGCGGATGGGGTGACGGTCCCCATCTATCCATCGTCTACACCAGACCAGGTGCGGCATATTTGCGAAGATGCCGAGGTGCGATGGGCGATCGTTGAAAATAGCATCATGGCGGCGAAACTGCCCGATTTCTCACACTGCATCATGATGACAGGCGATGACGATGTTGGCTGCCGATCATTAGCCAATCTGAAGATTCCAGGGGAGCCCATTGCCCCTGCGCGTGGCCTCCAAGATTTGGCTACACTGGTGTATACTTCGGGGACCACCGGCTTGCCCAAAGGCGTGATGCTGACGCACGGCAATCTATTGGCCAACGTCGAGTCGATTTTGAAGGTGGCCGCGACGTGGCCTTCTATGCGCATGACCCCGGATGATGTGGCGTTGTCCTTCTTGCCGTTGTCCCATATTTTGGAGCGCACCGGACATAACGTTCTTTTGCATGAAGGCGTCACCATCGCCTATGCGCGCTCGACCGACCAGCTTGCGCAAGACTTGCTGGCTGTTCGGCCCACCCTGATGATTGCCGTGCCCCGGGTCTTTGAGAAAATTCATGGGCGAATCATCACCCAAGTTGGCCAGTATTCTTGGCCCAAGCGATGGGTGTTTGAGGCGAGCGTGCGGGCCGGCAAAAAATATTATCACCAGATTTTGTCCCATCCCCCAGCGCCGATACGGCGACCGTGGACTAGCAAGTGGTATGACCGACTGGTCCTGCAAAAGATCCGGGCTGCGATTGGCGGACGCTTGCGATACGTGATTGCTGGCGGTGCCTCGCTGTCAAAGGAAATCGGTCTATTCTTCTTTGCCATGGGCATTCCCGTCTTGGAAGGGTACGGACTGACGGAGACAGCGCCGGTGTTGACGCTCAATGTGCCCGAATGGCCCCGCTACGGTAGCGTGGGCGTGGCGTTGCCAGGTGTCGACCTTGCTATCGCCGAGGATGGCGAGATCTTGGCGCGCGGACCTAATGTCTCGCCCGGCTATTGGCATCTGGAGGCGGAAACTGCTGCAGCGTTTGTGGATGGATGGTTTCACACCGGCGATGTTGGAGAGTTGACGGACGGTTATCTTCGCGTGACAGGTCGTAAAAAGCAGATCATCGTGTTGTCTACCGGAAAAAACGTGTCGCCGCAGACCGTCGAGCAAAAGCTGATGTTAAGCCCGCTTGTCGAACAAGCGGTGGTCGTGGGCAACGGCCGCAAATTTGTTTCCGCCCTGCTATATCTTGATCCTGATGGCGTGCACGATTGGGCTCAGAGTCGTCGCAAGGCCATCACGGCAATCCCGGCGCTGCTGTCCGACCCGGATTTGTTGCCGTATGTGATGGAGGAGGTGCGCCGGGTCACGGCCGAACTGGCCTTGTTTGAACAGCCGAAGCGCGTGGCTTTCTTGCCGGAGCCTTTGTCGGAGGAGCGCGGCGAACTGACACCGTCTTTGAAGGTGAAACGGGCGGTCGTCGAGGCACGCTATCACGCGTTAATTGACACCTTGTACAGCGAGGCCGACGCCAATTGGGCGCGGGCTGCGAATCAGTCGGCGATGCAGGTGAGCCGCGCCTTGCTGGCTATTGCCGTGGGTGTCGGGTTGGCGCTCGTGATTCGCTGGATGGAGCGCTAATGGGCACAATGGTTGGTTGCAGCGATGATGCCACGACCATTTGGCGGTGTCCGCCTGCTTGCTCTATGAGAGCTTGAACTCTGGGCCAGTTTTCATCGGCCAACGTCAGTTCGAGCGTGACGTCGGCTGCAAAAGTGGCTTCCTCGGAGAGAATATAAGCTTTAAGCGATCGGTGAACCCGTTCGTAAAGCGCATAGTCCAGATGGATCAGCGCGTGCCGGACAACCATGCGCTGGCCCGCCACCGTGCTTTGTAGCGCCAATTGGGCCGCGTGCTGATAGGCGTGAACTAACCCGCCGCGGCCGAGTTTAATCCCGCCAAAGTACCGGACTACGATAACCAGGGTTTCTTCCCAGCCTTCTCGTACCAGAATGTTCAAGATCGGCAATCCGGCGGTTCCTTGCGGCTCGCCGTCGTCGAACGCCCGCTGGTGTGCCGAGTCGATGCGATAGACGAAGGTATAGTGATTGGCAAGCGGATAGGCGCGTTTGACCTCTGATAAACAGGGTGGCAAATCGTCAACGGTGGCCATGTGGAAACTAGTACCAATGAATCGGGAACGTTCGATAATATACTCGACCGGATGAGAGGTGAACACGGTTGGCACGCCCAGCACGTCCTTAAAAGCGCATTTTTGCCTGTCTTTGGCGTACACTAGCATATCGCTGTGGGACTGATTCCACTAGTCATGAAGAGTTGCCAATGGTATGGTGAAGGTGATTGAAGGAGTAGGAAAGGGGGTGGCAACACTGGTTAAAGGCAACCTGACGGATCCGGGGTTTACAAGTGAAGCGGCGCGCTGGATTGATTGGGCGGTGGCGCATCACGAAGAGACGTTAGCCACTCGACCGGAAGTGATGATTTTGGCGGCCCGCTATGGAGATGGCCATTTGCGCGCGGCCAAAGCTATCGCGATGAAATTGATGATGTCACAACCGACGTTGAAATTGGGTGTGCTAGACTACTACAAATTTGTCAATCCTCGTCTCGATAGTGCCATTCGGTGGGCTTACTTAAGTTCCGTGCGGTTTATTCCGAGTATCTGGAAAAAGTTTTATACCGCTACGCAGCGGATAGATCCGGAATCTTCGACGCAGCATTTTTTGAATCGGGTGGGAATCGAGTCATTTTATGCGGCTATCCGGCAGGACCCACCCAAAGTTTTGGTTTCCACCTATCCTACCGCGGCTGGAGTCGTGTCCACATTGAAGCAGCAAGGGCGCTTGGATACCCTCAATTACGTGGTGATGACGGACTATAGCATTCATTCTCAGTGGATTCATAAATATGTCGACTTGTATTTTGTTGGGGGCGCCGATATGAAGGACGCGCTGGTGGCGCGGGGAGTTCCGTCCGAGCGCATCATCGTATCCGGCATTCCCGTCGACAATCGGTTTGAGGAGCCCGTTGACGAGGATTTAGTGCGAAGAAATCTCGGGGTGGGGACGGAACCCATTATTCTATTTATGGGTGGAACATATATGCCCTTGGGTGAATTCGCCCAAATTCTACCCGAGATCGATCGGGTTTCGGTACCCCATGCCACGGTTGTCATTGCAGGCCGCGAAGAGAATCGTCGAGCCATTGCGGAACACTATCAACAAGAATCAACCCATCCGATGGTGGTGTTGGGATACGTCGACAATGTTCACGAGTTGATGGCGGTAAGCTCCATTCTGGTGAGCAAGGCGGGCGGCTTGACCACCACAGAAGCGTTGTGCCGGGGATTGCCCATGTTAATTTATCGCCCAATTCCGGGTCAAGAGGATGCGAATGCGACGTATGTGGTGCGGCATGGTGCGGGTTTTCTTGCTAAGGACCAAAGCGACGTGGGGGAAATGCTGGGGCATTTGTTGGCTCATCCGTGGGAAATGAAGGCTTTGGCCAGACAAGCACGGGCGTTAGGGCATCCGGAGGCGGCCAGCGTGATTGCGGGACGGATTTTGGAGGCGCTGTCCGATTGCGAAGCGCATGCGCAATAGGTGCAGTGCCGGGCGGGCATAGACGCCGTAGTGAAGTCTTAAGGGGCGGATGGGAGCGGCAGAAGGGGACTGGCACGATACCATAGAGCCCGTCCTGGGCGGAGGTTCGGACACGTGGGACAGGATGAGTTGGGGTATGGTACTAGGGTCGCTGCCGTAGGTAGCGGCCCCTTGCGGTGACTGTCGTTGGATCAGCTCGTGCTCGCAGCCAGTCTCCCGGGATCAGACGTTAGCAGGATTGGACGAGTGCGATCTGCTCTCATCCAGGCTCGGTCGGCCGACGGAGCGCGGGTATTCCAACCCCCTGGCGAGGACAGCGGGCCGACGCCGATTGCTTCAAGGCACTTTTTTCGATCGGCTATGAGGGTGTCGACTGGAAGTGAGCAGTTGGCGGAGACGGCCGACAGGCAGAACCGGGGGGTTGATGTGAATGCTAGGGGTTGTCGTTGGACTCGTCATTGCATGGATCTTGGTCTATCTTGCGCCGGACCTCTGGTTTCATCATCTGCAGTGGGGGGCCTGGGCGGGGTCGAGCGCGCAGGCACAAGTCTCGCTCACCTTTGATGATGGTCCTGGGCCTGATACCGATCAGATTTTGAATGTTCTGCAGGAATTTCAGGTGCGCGCCACTTTTTTCATTGTGACGGAGCGTCTTCGCGAACGTCCCGAGGTGCTGGAGCGGCTGATTCGCCAGGGGCACGAGGTGGGACTACATATGACCCGTCATGTGTCGGCCTTTTTGCTCACTCCCTGGAAGAGCTTTGCCGAAGTCACGCGGGGGGTGCGTGAATTAGAAGCACTAGGCCAGCGTCCGCAGTTTTTTCGACCGCCCTGGGGACATGTCAACCTTGGCACCTGGCTGGCAGCCAAACGTTGCGGCCTTACGCTAGTCTTTTGGAGTGTCGCTCCAGACGACTGGAAGCCTCAAAAAAGGCCTGAGACCATCTCCCACTATGTCGTACAACTGGCGCAGCCGGGGTCGGTGGTCGTGTTGCATGACGCGGGAGGGTCGCGCGAACGCACTGCACGCGCGTTGCCGGCGATGATTGAGGGCTTGCGGGCACGGGGATTAGAACCGGTTCCGGTGGCTGCGTTGGACCGGGAGCGATCCGAATGGCGGCGGATGTGGAACTGGTGGGAAATACGCTTTACCCGCCAATGGGACATCGAATCAATTCCCAATTCTGGCGGGGGTCAGCCGATTTTACGGATTGGCCATATTAGGTATCGCGGCCCCGCGGTGCGGCTATCGTCCGGACGCGATTTAAGACGTGGCGTCGCGATGGGCGAAATTCATTTTGGCAATCCGGCCCTGGCGCAGTTTAGCGGACAAGCCGTCTCGGGGTTGCGGGCACTGCACAAAGTCATGACGGCTCTGAGCGACTTGGTGCAATGGCTCGATCAGCACGAATCGTATGGTGACATTGTGGTGGTGGGGGGAATCACGCTCTTGGATGCCGCCCATACCATCGAAAAACTGGGTTTTCAGCACGTGCCGGTCCGTGGCTGGACCAAGTGGTCGATGTGGGGGTATCTTCTCGTCTTAATGATTATCTACCACCGGGATGGGTGGCGCACCCTAAGGCGCTTTCGGCGACTGGAGCCGGTGCTCTTGCTGATGGATATCGACACGCTGCGGGAGCGATTTGGCAAGACGCACAACGCTAAGGGCGCCCGTACTCTGACAACGGCCGAACGCCAGCCATAACGGGCGAGACTAGGTCTCGGCCTTCCAGTGGGGATTTAGCGCGACCACCACGTCCTCACGAAATTGCGGGTCACTTTGCGCCAACTGCCGGATCACTTCCAACAAAGTTTTTTGAAAATAACTGCCTTTGGCATTATCAGGTCTGAGCCAGGACAAAAGAAAGTCGGCAGTCACCTCGGCTATTAGCGCTTCCCCTTCTTCGGTGCGAAAAAATCGGTGCAGCCACTCTTCGATGCGAGGCTCGATAATGGCCTCGACGCGCTTTTCAATTCGACTTTCAAGGCGTTCGCGTATCATGGAGACCTCCAAGAAATGGGTGATCGAGCCTGTAAGCTATGTTACCATAGACCTGTCCGGGACTGAATATTCCAGATAATTTGAGTGACTTCACTATGATTTGCCCAAAAGGGGGTACCTTCGTGGAAGAGGAACGTCATGCCGTGACTTTGGTTGTCAATGGCCGAGCGGTAACCGAGGAGGTGGAACCGCGCCTGTTGCTGTCCCATTTCCTGAGAGACAATTTGGGACTCACAGGGACGCATGTGGGTTGCGATACCTCGCAGTGTGGGGTTTGTACAGTATGGGTGGACGGATTGCCGGTTAAATCCTGCACCGTGCTGACGGTGCAGGCCGATGGTTCCGAAATTACCACAGTGGAAGAATTGACCCATGATGGCGTGCCCCACGTCGTGCAACAAGCGTTTCAACGAGAACACGGGCTGCAGTGCGGATTTTGTACGCCGGGTGCCTTGATGTTGAGTGCTTGGCACGTCGACCATTACCCCGGGGCTAGCGACGCGGAAATTCGCGAAGCGTTGGATGGCCTCATTTGCCGGTGCACGGGCTATGAAAATATTGTTCGGGCGGTAAAGCGCGCCCAAGCGCTTCAGGAAGAGGCGCCCGCGGCGATGGCCGGCCAGGCTCGAGAGGAGGCATCGTCGTGAGTCAAATGGTATTAGGGAGTCGCGTGTTGCGCAAAGAAGACGTGCGGTTAGTTGCGGGCCAAGGGCAATATACCGACGATATTCGTTTGCCGGGGATGTTGTACGCAGCGATTTTGCGAAGCCCCCATGCTCACGCACGCATTAAACAGGTGAATATCAAAGCTGCACAGGACATGCCCGGTGTGGTGAAGATCTACACAGGGGCCGATCTTCAGGGGAAGCTACAGTCGATTCCGACCGCGTGGATTCCGCCTGAGTCTGATCTCAAAATGGTTGCGCATCCTGCGTTAGCATCCGACAAAGTCCGCTACGTTGGCGATGGGGTGGCCATGGTGGTGGCGCATTCCCGATCGCAGGCCGAAGATGCGTTGGAGGCGATTTCTGTCGAGTACGAGCCGCTGCCGGCTGTGCACGATCAGTTGGATGCCATGAAAGACGGGGCGGTGCAGTTGCATGACGATGCGGCGCACAACGTGGCGCTGCATTGGAAGGTGGGGACGGAGACAGATGAGGCGTTTCGCACGGCCGACGTCGTGGTGCGCCAAACGTTTCGCCAGCAGCGGCTGATTCCCAATCCGATGGAGCCCAGGGCTGCCGTGGCCCAGTTTAACAGCGCCACCGGCGACATGACGGTCTGGGCCACATCGCAAAATCCGCACATTCATCGCTTTTTAATGTCTGTGGTATTGGGAATTCCTGAGCACAAGCTGAGACTTGTGGCACAAGACGTGGGCGGCGGGTTTGGCAGTAAAATTGCCTGCTATCCGGATGAGGTGCTGGTGGCGTACGCGGCGCGGGATCTTGGCGTTCCCGTGAAATGGACGGAAACGCGTGCGGAGCACTTTACGATAACAACGCACGGCCGCGATCACGTGGACGAGGTGGAATTGGCAGGAACGCGTGATGGCCGGGTGTTGGCGATTCGCGTCAAAGCCTACGCCAATTTGGGGGCCTATCTCTCCACGGCTGGCCCCGGTGTCCCCACCATCTTATTCGGACTTATTGTCAACGGCGCCTACGATATTCCTCAGGCCTCGACGGAAGTGTATGGCGTGTTTACCAATACAACGCCGGTTGACGCCTATCGCGGGGCGGGTCGACCGGAAGCCACCTTTCTCATTGAACGCATCATGGACCGATATGCCCAGGAAATTGGCATGGACCCGGTGCAGGTGCGGCGGGTCAATTTGCTCAAGAAGGAGCAATTTCCCTTCACCAACGCATTTGGCATCACATACGACAGCGGCGATTACCATCGCGCCTTGGATCGTGCGCTCGAGATGCTGGACTATGCCGCGCTGCGGCGCGAACAGGCGTCGCTGAAAGCGCAGGGCAAATACATCGGGATAGGATTTAGTACGTACGTAGAAATGTGCGGATTGGGTCCCTCGCAGGTCGCGGGCGCGGTTGGCTTTCAGGGCGGATTGTGGGAAAGCGCGACCGTTAGACTGCATCCCAGTGGTAAGGCTACGGTTTTAACCGGCGCATCGCCGCATGGCCAAGGCGAGGAGACCACCTTTGCTCAGATTGTCGCGCAGCGGCTAGGACTGCCAGTCGAAGACATTGACATTGTGCATGGAGATACCGATCGCGTGTCGATGGGCTGGGGGACCTATGGATCGCGCAGCACGGCGGTCGGGGGCGGTGCTCTGGCGCAGGCATCGGACCGCATCTTGGCCAAAGCCCGAACGATTGCGGCTCATATGCTTGAGGTTCCCGAAGATGCGGTGCGATTTGAAGAGGGCAAATTCCATCCGGAAGGCAACGCCACCAAAAGTGTGTCGATTCAAGATGTGACGCTGCAAGCGCACTTGGGGTGGAATCTTCCTGCCGGCTTGGAACCGGGCATGGAGGCCAGTGCCTTTTACGACCCGACGAACTTTACGTATCCGTTTGGAACGCATGTGGCCGTGGTGTCGGTAGATCCGGACACCGGTGAGGTGCGGCTGGTGCGCTATATCGCCGTGGATGACTGCGGTACCGTGATTAATCCGATGATCGTGGAAGGGCAGGTTCATGGCGGGATTGTGCAGGGTGTGGGTCAGGCTTTATACGAAGGGGCGCTCTACGACGATGCGGGACAACTGCTGACAGGGTCATTCCTCGATTACGCCATGCCCAAAGCCCGCTTTTTCCCCACAATCGAAATCGACCGCACCGAGACTCCGTCTCCGCATAATCCACTGGGTGTGAAGGGGGTTGGAGAGACGGGCACCATCGCCTCGACACCCGCGGTGGTCAATGCCGTGATGGACGCGTTGTCTTCCTTTGGTGTGACGGACTTAGCCATGCCTCTTACGCCGCCCAAGGTGTGGGCTGCCATTCAGAACGCCCAATCGATGAAGGGAGGACAATCATGATTCCGGCAACCTTTAAATATCAGCGGGCCCACAGCGTCGACGACGCCATTGCCGCGTTGGCTAAGGACCCGGGAGCCAAGCTTTTGCAGGGTGGCCACAGCCTCTTGCCGCTGATGAAATTAAGGCTGGCACGGCCCGGCTTGGTTGTCGACATAGGCCAACTGGCGGAGTTGCGCACGATCGATGTGAAGGCAGACAGTGTCTTCATAGGAGCGGCGGTGCGTTACCACGAAATTGCCGATCATGCGCCGTTGGCTCAAGTTATGCCCGTCCTCAAAAAGACGGTATCAGTCATTGCCGACCCCCAAGTGCGTCACCGTGGCACGATTGGAGGAAGCGCGGCTCACGCGGACCCCACTTCCGATTTGGCCGCCGTGTTTTTAGCGGCCGACGCGCGGTTTATGGTTCGGGGCCCCGGCGGAGAGCGCGTGATTCGCGCGGCCGATTGGTATGTGGCACCGTTAATCACTGCGTTGGCCAGCGATGAAGTGTTGCTTGGAATTGAATTTGCGCGGCCTTCGCCTGATCATCAAACCTACTTGAAATTTGCCCATCCGGCGTCTGGCTACGCACTGGCCGGGGTCGCGGCGCTCGTGTCCTACGATGCGACTTTGCATGTTACAAAGGCGCAGATTGCTGTGACGGGCGCTGGTGTTTTGCCGTTTCGGGCAAAGCCCGCCGAAAACTTTTTAACGGGGGAGCGACTAACCCGCGAAAGTGCCGAACAAGCTGCGCAGTTGGGTGCGGACGCCGGCGAATACGAAGGCGACGTTCAGTATCCGGCGGAGTACCGGAAGAATCTGGCGCGGGTTATGATTCGCCGTGCGCTGGAAAGCTTAGCATAAGCGTCAAGAGAGGAGCGGCATCGGTTATAAGGACCGATGCCGCTTGTGGTGGGGGGCGTGGTTGTGCAAAATCCGTTTGCCTCGGTGGCTGATCTGAACGCCCGACTGGACGCGTTAGGCTATCTGGCCGAGCCGGGATTGGCCACTGCGGCGTATTTAGCGCTTGCGTTGGAGCGCCCCTTGCTATTGGAAGGGGAGCCTGGCGTGGGCAAGACGGAGTTGGCGAAGGTACTCAGTCAGGCGTTGGGACGCTCGCTCGTACGCTTGCAGTGCTATTACGGGATTGACGTGAAAGGCGCGGTGTATGATTGGAATTATGCCCGGCAAATGCTGCATATTCGTTTAGCCGAGGATATGCCGGACGTATCGCGTTCACGGCAGGCCCTGGAGCGTGACATTTATACTCCCGATTTCTTGGTGAAGCGCCCCCTGCTGACCGCATTGACCGAGCGTCCTGCACCGGTCTTGCTGATCGATGAGGTGGACCGCACCGATGAAGCGTTCGAAGCGTTGTTGCTGGAGTTCTTGGGGGAGTTTCAGGTCAGCATTCCGGAAATTGGGACCATCGGCACAGACGAAGCGCCGCTGGTCGTGCTCACTTCAAATAGGACCCGGGACATCCACGATGCGATGCGGCGGCGCTGTCTGTATTACTGGATCGACTATCCAACCCCCGAACGAGAATTGGCGATTTTGAGACGGCGATTTCCCGAACTGGGCCGCTCGTTGTTGCACGAAGTAGTCGGATTCGTGGCCGCTTTGCGCCGCGAACCTTTAGTCAAGCCTCCGGGCCTGGCCGAAAGTGTGGAATGGGTGCAGGCCTTGGCGCAGTTGGGCCAAAAGACGCTGTCCTATGCTGTGGTCGAACGCACCTTAGGCTTGCTGGTGAAATATTATGACGATCTGGATTTGCTCCGTCGGCCGCAAAAATCGGGAATGAGTACACTGGAACGGGTGGTGGAGGAAGCCACAGGGACGCATCCATGAATTCTTCAGGTAATCCGTTGGTCGAGAATCTTTACGGATTTTTGCGGGGATTGCGCTCGTTGCAGTTTGATTTGAGTCACGACGATTTTTCGAGTGCGATTCACGCCTTAGAGATGACCGGAGCAACTGATGCGGACACTTTTTATCGTGTTTTGCAAACGGTTTGGTGTAAGAATCGCCAGGAAGTGGCGCTATTTGAATTGGCTTTCGTGGAATGGCTTTTGCTGCTACGACAGCCTGGCGCCAATCAGGTAGTGCGCGAGACGTTTCTAAGCGGGGTAGCACGGCGTCGGCGCCAGGACGGAATTCTCACCAATCCGTCGTGGTTTATGGGGACAGGCGACGGCCGCGCTGAACCGCAAACGGACATTTTATTGATGCAGGGCGCCAGCCAGCGCGAATTTTTGGACAGCCGCCAGTTGGACCGCTTGACGGACGAGGAAATGCATTTACTCATGACACTATACCGCCCTAAGCGCCCACTGTCGATGCCTTCGCATGGGAGTCGTGCCGACGTAAGGGGAGGTTCTTGGAATCCCGGGGAAACCATGCGTCGCGGTCGCGAGGGTTCGGAGTGGGTGCGCTTATACTTTGACCGCCCCCGGGTTGAACCGCTGGCACTGACAGTGCTCCTCGACATGAGCGGATCCATGGCGGGATATCACCGGCCTCTCTTACAATTTTTGCACGCGATGATGCGCCATGAACGTGGGCTGAAAGTGTACGCCTTTAGTACCAGGCTTACCTCATTAACACGTGCGCTAAAGCACTTTCACGTCGATCGGGCGCTTGCGGAGGTATCGAGCCTGGCGACCGATCGGGGCGGAGGTACGCGGATTGGCGAGAGTTTGCAGGTGTTGTGGCAGCGGGAGCGAGGGCAGGGCATATCCAGCCGATCCACGTTAGTGGTGGTCTCCGATGGCTTGGAAGAAGGCGACGGGTTGTTGGTGGACCGCTGGAGCGGGCGCTGGGAGAGCTATTTGCACCGCCGCACACACTGGTGGAATCCCTTTGAAGTAGTCTCGCCGGGTGCGCTTTCGACACCGTCGGCGCGATTTTTAGCCCGGCATGCGCATTATGCGGTGGTGCCTCATTTCAAAGCATTGCTCGAGGCTTGGTCTCAACTGGACGGAATGAGGGCGCTATAATGAAGACCGAGAGCGACGTCGCTCGGCTGGATTAGAGCCGCGGCGTGGAGACAGAAAGGCAGGAGACTGATGCAACTGAAAGGTCAAAAGAGTATTGAAGCCAGCCCCGAGGTTTGTTTTCGTTTGTTAACGGATCCCGCCGTGTTGGTGCGGACCATGCCCGGCTTAAAACGCATGGAACCCATTGGCGATGGCACCTATCAAGCGGACATGGAAATGGGCGTGGCGGCCATCCGCGGTCGATATTCGGGAACGCTGGCGATGCAAGACATCGTGCCGAATACCTCCTATCGGATGGTGATGGATGGTCAGGGGCCGGGCGGATTTGTCAATGTGAATTTGTCCGTCCAATTTGTGCCGCAGGAGGCATCGTGTAATGTGGTGTATGAGGGTGAGGCCAAAGTTGGTGGCACCGTGGCGGGGGTGGGCCAACGCATGTTGTCGGGGGTAGCTACCTTTATCATGAATCAGTTTTTTGGCAACGTCGCTAAAGAGGCTAGAGAGGTGCAGCAATAGCATCGGGGGAGATGGTGGCGAGTGTCCTTAATCCAAGAGGCGCGTTCTCTTATGGAAACAGCCTATGATTGGCACCGGCAGGGGCAGGCGGTGGCACTTTTGACGCTGGTGGCGGTGCGAGGTTCGGCCTATCGTCGGCCCGGCGCCAAAATGGTGATGGCGTCCAATGGGCGCATGCGGGGCACGTTGAGCGGTGGCTGCTTGGAAGGCGATTTATTTCTGCATGCCGAAAAGGCGATGATCAGTGACGAGCCCATGGTGGCCCATTATGACTTGACCGAAGACGAGATGTGGGGATTAGGCATTGGATGTAAGGGGCAAGTTGATATTTGGATCGAGCCGATGGACCTCGATGAGCCCTTTTGGAGCGCTTGGCGTGAAGCGCTGCAACGCGATCAGGTGATGGTCTGGGGAGGTCAGCTACCCCAAGGGCTACGCTACTTCGCTGCACAAAACCAGACCTGGACAGAACGCCAGGGCCGTGCGGTAACACTTAACGCACACGATCTGCAAGCTCTGGGGTCGACCGGTAGCGAGGAGGGCTATTGGTGGGATGTGTTGCGCCCTCCTGACCGTCTGGTGTTGGCGGGTGCCGGGCACGATGCCCGCCCTGTGGCGCGATTGGCGCAGCAAGTCGGCTTCGAGGTTGTCATTTTGGATCCGCGTGAAGCCTTCAATACCGATGAACACTTTCCCAATGCTCAGCATGTGGTCCGAAGTGCTCCCGACGTGGATCCCGACAGCGTTAAGGAAAGCTTTTGGGTGATCATGAATCATCATCAACGCCGGGACGAGGAGGCGTTGAAATTGGCGAGTCTCAGCCGACCTAAATTCGTGGGCGTTTTGGGTCCGCGGTCCCGCACCGACGAAATGATTGAACATAGTGGCGTTGCGGCTGACCAAATTCCATTGCACAGTCCAGTGGGACTGGATGTCGGCGCTGAAGGTCCCGAAGAGGTGGCCGTTAGTATTGTGTCCGAGTTGATGGCGGCGCGCAAAAACTTAACCGGAGGACCGCTGCATGGCCAAGAGCGAATCCACCGCTAATGGGGTGATGATGATTCTGGCTGCGGGATTGGCAACGCGCATGGCGGGTCGCAACAAGCCTGATTTACCCTGGCCCATCGGGGGGTCTTTGATAAAGCATCAAGAAGCCATGGCCTTTGAGGCTGGCTTTGAGACGCTGACCGTGGCGCGCAGCGGACCTGAGTCAGCCAGTCGCGTCGTCAATGTTCACCCCCAAGAGGGCTTGGCGTCTTCTTTGCAGTGTGGTCTTGACGCGGTGCGTACCCGTTTTGGGCCCGTCGCGGTCGGGGTGTTGTTGGCAGATCAACCTTTTGTGACAGTGTCCGATGTCAAGCGTGTATTTGCGGCATTTACAGGGCGGATGCCGGAAATCCACGCCATCCGAGCCCGGTATCAGGGGGTTGCGGGGCATCCGGTATTTTTTGATGAAACTTGGGATGACGTGGTTCACGCGCTTAGAGGCGATGTAGGGTTGGGAGCAGTATGGGACCGACGTGGCGATGTGGGATGGGTCGATGTCGAGGTGGTGGGCCGGCCGTCTCCGAGCTTTGATATCGATACCGACGAGGCATACCAGCAAGCGTTGCAGTGGCTGCATTAGGAAAGGAAGGTCGCCGTGACTTTCGACAATGAACCGATTGTATGGAGACCGAGCGCGGAGATTATTTCTTCCAGTCGCCTGGGGCAGTTTTTGCAGGCGCATCAGTTGAAAGATTTAGCAGAACTTCGGGTGCGCGCGGCGAAAGACCCGGCCTGGTTTTGGGATGCGGTGGTGAAAATGCTGGATTGGCCGTTTGAGACTCGCTATCACACGGTCTTGGATACCAGTGAGGGGTTGCCGTGGGCTCGGTGGTTTGTGGGCGGCACGTCCAATGTGGCATGGGCGGCGTTGGACCGTCATGTGCAGGAGGGCTACGGCCATCGCCTAGCGGTTATCCAAGAGACGGAGGCAGGGGCGGTCGCGACCTGGACCTATGCCGAGTTAAAAGAACAAGTCGACCGTATGGCTCATGCGTTGACGGCTCGTGGCATTGAGGCCGGCGATCGCATCGCACTGTATTTACCGATGGGTGTTGAAGCCGTCATTGCCATGTTAGCTGCAGCCAAGATGGCCGCCGTCATTGTGCCGGTGTTTTCCGGATATGGCGCGTCCGCAGTAGCCACCCGACTAAAGGATAGTGGGGCAAAGGCGATGATTACGGCCGATGGCTTTACCCGGCGGGGACGGCTAATCGCGATGAAAGAGGAAGCGGACCAGGCTTTGAGGGAGCAGGAGATGGTACGTCTTCAGGTGGTGGTCCGACGCCTTGGGATTGCGGTACACATTGAAGATGGACGGGATTGGGACTGGGATGCCCTGATGCGAGAAGGATCTAATGCGCCCTATCCCACCGCGATCGTGCCGACCCACACGCCTCTTATGGTGATCTATACTTCGGGCACGACGGGGGCCCCCAAAGGTGCGGTTCATACCCATTTGGGGTTCCCCCTCAAGGCGACGCAGGACTTGTGGCATGCTTTTGATTTGCGGCGCAACGACGTGTTGTTCTGGTATACCGATATGGGTTGGATGATGGGACCCTGGATGGTGTACGGCGGGCTTGTCACTGGTTGCACGCTGGTCCTTTACGATGGGACGCCCGACTTTCCTGACGCGGCGCGACTGTGGCAGATGATTGAACGACATCAGGTCAGCGTGTTTGGCATTTCGCCGACCGCCATCCGCGGACTGATGGTGCATGGCGACGAACCGCCAATGCGCTATGCCCTCTCCTCCTTGCGCGTCCTCGGATCCTCGGGAGAGCCGTGGAATCCCGACCCCTGGCGCTGGTTTTTTGACAAGGTGGGAAAGACGCGCTGCCCCATTATTAATTACAGCGGGGGGACGGAAATTTCAGGCGGCATATTGAGCGCGTTTGTGAGCGAGCCGCAAAAAGCGTGCGCGTTTAACGGACCTATTCCCGGCATGGTGGCAGACGTCGTGGATGAGAACGGGCAGCCGGTTCGACACGAAGTCGGAGAACTAGTGCTCAAGGCACCGTGGCCTGGCATGACTCAGGGATTTTGGAATAATCGCGACCGCTATCTTGACACGTACTGGAATCGCTGGCCCAATACCTGGGTTCATGGCGATTTTGCTTATGTGGATGCCGAGGGTTTTTGGTATATTCTGGGGCGCAGTGACGATACCATCAAGGTGGCGGGAAAGCGGTTGGGCCCAGCCGAAGTGGAATCGGTGCTGGTCTCCCATCCAGATGTCGCGGAAGCTGCGGCGATCGGTGTCCCTGATGCTGTCAAAGGCGAAAGCTTGGTATGCTTTGTGGTGATACGCCCACACCGCGCGATTGTCGCGGAGTCGACAGAACAGCTGAAGCAATACGTGGCGGCACATCTGGGTAAGGCGCTTAAGCCGCAAGCGCTGTACATTGTGTCGGAACTGCCCAAGACGCGCAACGGCAAAGTGGTGCGCCGAGCCATCAAGGCCAGCTACTTGGGCCTGCCCGCGGGCGATCTGTCTGCTGTCGAAAATATTCGCGCTCTTGACGCGGTGCGGTCAGTCCATAAAAATTAAGTGGCCGCCACGGGGCGGGCAACGGGAGGAATACACGTGCTGCGAACCGAAAACGGGCTTAAATACTGCATGGCGGGAGATGGGCCAGAGGCGGTCATCTGCCACCCCAGTTTAGGTTTGGGGAGGTTTTTGTTTTATCGCCTGATACCCCCGCTCTCCCGGCATTATACAGTGATAAGCTATGATCCGCGAGGCGTTGGGGAAAACCAGGCGTTAGAGCCAAACTTAGAGGACTGGGTAAAGGATGTCGGCGATTTGATGGCGCTAGCCCAAAAGCCTTGCCATCTGGTGGGCGTTTCACTCGGCACCTGGGTGATGGCGCGGGCGGCGGTGCGGTGGCCCGATGCCGTCAGGCGCTTGGTGCTTATTGGAGCGACACCGGGGTTTGCCGACGGAAAGGCCTTGGTCGAGTCGCGGCGTCAGCAATTGGCACAAACGTCCATGGCGGAATTTGCCCGCCAATACGCGAGTCAGACCTTGACAGCATTTGCGGAGGAGGAAGTGAAAGAGCAGTTGACCGCGGACCTTCAGACGCAAAGTGCCGAAGCCTATCTCAAGGCCATGGCCGAAATTTATTTCGTGGACAACGTGTCCACATACGCAGCCGTTCAAACTCCAACGCTGGTCTTGGTGGGAAGTCAAGATGAGCGTACGCCTCCTGACAGGGCGGATGCCGTCGCCGAACTGCTGGGGCACGGGTCGGTGCGAGTAGTGGCTAATGCGGGACATTTGGCCTTATTGGATCAGCCCCGCCGCGTCGCGGAATTAATCGAAGAATTTTTAGCAAGCGGAGTCGTTGATGACTGAGTGAGGTGAAACGTGAGCGACCGGACGCGCTATGGCTGGCTCAAGCTTTTGACCATATTGGGCCCGACGGTTTTTGTCAGTGTCGGCGAATACGTGCGGCAGGTCTATTTGCGCCATCATTTTTCACCACCAGTGGTCAGCGCAATCGTGATTGGCACCACGGTAGTGGGTGCCGTGTGGTTCTCTTGGTTTGTGTTTCGGGCAGTGGAACGTATTGAACAAGAGCGCCGGACCTACAAAGAGGCGTTGTTGGCATTGACGGAGCGCGAACGGATTGCGCGCGAGATGCACGATGGGGTGGCCCAAAATCTAGCAGTCTTGAAATTGGAAACCTATCGGTTGAAATCGCTGGCTGCCAGCGATGGGTCCATGGTGCAAGATGAATTGGAGACCATTGACAAACTGATTAACCAAACCTATTTAGAGGTACGCCAGACCCTTTACGACTTGCGGGCTAGTCAGCGCTTGGAAGAGGGATTCTGGCCCACGATTCAACGCCAATTGCAGGAGTTTGAGCGCCAGACGGGCATCCTGGCACAATTGGATCCGCCTGATCCGCTGGAGGAGCCCTGGGATGCGTTGGCGTCGATGCAGATTTTGCGGATTGTGCAAGAAGCGTTGGCCAATGTTCGCAAACACGCGCAGGCCACCACCGTGAAGGTGTGCTATGTCCGCCTAAAAGACCGGATTCGGCTGGCCGTGGCCGACGACGGCAAAGGGTTTTTGGTCTCCGCGTCGGGGTCGCCGGCCAATCACTATGGCCTACAAGTCATGCAAGAACGCGCTGAAGCCATTGGCGCAAAAATCTCGATCGAAAGTTGGCCCGGGCAAGGCACGACGATTACCTTGACCGTTCCGGTGGAAAGGAGGGGACTAAGCGATGGAAAAGGCGCGGCTCATGTTGGTGGATGATCATGCGCTGTTTCGTTCAGCGCTGGCGACGCTTATTGCGGGGCAGGATGACATGGAAATTGTCGCCCAAGCCGATAGTGGGAAATCGGCCCTGTCTCTGGCACAGGAGCAAATGCCGGATTTGATTTTGATGGATATCAACATGGCGGATGGCGACGGGCTCGAGGCCACGCGCATGATTAAACAGCAGCTGCCTTACGTGAAGGTGTGCATGCTGACAGCCAGCGATGACGATGACTTATTGTTTGAAGCAATTCGGTCGGGGGCCCAGGGATATTTAATTAAGCACATGAATCCAGATGAGTTTGTACGAGAATTGAGGCGTCAACTGCACGGGGAACCGGTCATATCGGAAGACGTGGCTGCCAAAATTGTGCGGGCCGTGGCATCTCGATCCAAGGCCACGACGGATAGCCAGGTCTTGTCAAGCTTTACGCCGCGGGAAGTGGAAGTGTTAAAGTTGGTCGGGCAAGGGCTATCCAACCGCGAAATTGCGAATCAGTTAGCGATTGCGGAGAACACCGTCAAGAACCACCTGCGCAATATTTTGCAAAAGCTGCACTTCGACAATCGTGTCCAAGCCGCGGCCTATGCCATCCGCAACGGGCTCGTCGAGGATTCCTGAGAGGAGGGGCAGTCGGATGTACGATCGGGAAATGAGTTTGACGGAACATCTGACTGAACTTCGGCGTCGGCTGATAGTTGTTGTGGTGACGGTAGGCATCTTGTTTTTAGGTGGATTTTACCCGTCCCGACCGGTTTTGCACTGGTTGGTAGTGCGTGCCCATGTTAAGCACATTATTGTGATTGGTGTGCCCGAGGCTTTTTTCGCCCTGATTAAAGTGGATCTCATGCTATCGCTGGTGGTGGCGTCGCCGGTAATTCTCTATGAGGTGGCTGCATTCGTGCTGCCGGGATTGACGGATGTGGAGCGCCGGGTTGTGGGGCTGGTGGTAGGGCCCGGGTTGGCCTTGTTTATGGGCGGAATGGCGGCGGGGTTTTTCGTCTTTGTGCCGCTTGTGCTTCACGTCATGTTGACCTTCGTGGGTCCAGGGGTTGGTGAATACTGGACGCTCACCAATTATTTAAACTTCATTACTTACCTCACCATTCCCTTTGGTTTTTTGGCGGAATTGCCGTTGATATCAGGCATCTTAGCTCATTTGGGACTTATTTCGCCCGCCATGTTTCGTCGCTACCGCCGTTACGCGATTGTCATCTCATTTCTCATTGCCGCGATTATTGCCCCGCCTGATGCGTTGTCGATGCTGGTGATTGGCTCGGCCATCTACCTCGTTTATGAAGCGAGCTATGTGGTGGCACGCATTTTTCACCGGCGGGCACGTGAAATGGAGACGGCGGTGTCCGGCACCCCGGGGAGCGGTTCGCAATGACGCTGGCAGACGTCCGCGTGGGACAAAAGGTAAGAGTTGTCGCGATTGAGCACACCAGCCAAGCAGCCGAGGTGATTCGGCTAGGCATAATACCCGGTTTAGATCTCGCAGTGGTGACGAAGGTGCGCTCCGGTCCGGTGGTGGTTCAAAACGGCGTGAGCGAGGTAGCCATCGGCTATCGCTTGGCACGGCGTATTGTCGTTCAGCGGGTGGAGTAGCAATCGTTTCCGCACAATCCTAATACTTGCACTTGGCAAGGATTTTTGTATGGATATACTGGTAAGTAGCCGAAACGGGAAGGAGGATCCAGTGTGGGCATCAATCAGCTCTTATTTATACTGGTCTTTATCTTTGCCCTGCTGTGGTTCGGACTATTAGTACAAGAAAAATGGAGTTATGTGCTGTTGGGTCAGCCCGCGGATCGCAGTCAAAACCGGGCGGCACGGTGGCGAGGTGTCGCGACCTATGTGTTTGGCCAAAAACGACTATTTAAAGATCGGTACTCGGGTCCGATGCACTTTACGATCTTTTGGGGGTTTCTAATCTTAACCATTGGATCCGTCATTTTTCTAATTCGCGGAATTTTTCCCAGCGTGGGCGCGCCGCAGGGGCTTGTGGCGGTCGTACTCAACGTGGCGACCGACGTCATGGCGGTCGCGGTGTTTATTGCGTTGGCGATGGCCGCTTACAAGCGCTATGTCATACGCCCCAAACGCTTGGTGAGAAACTTTGATGCGCTGGCGGTCCTGATTTTAATCGCAATTGTGGTGTTGGCGGACGTTGCTATCGAGGCCTTCGGTTTAGCGGTGTCGCCCCATGCCGCATGGGCGCCTTTAGGCAGCCCAATCGGCCACTGGCTTCGCGGATTGGGCCCGTCTATTGATCACACCGGGTTAGTCGTCGCGGATTGGGTGAAATTGCTCTCCCTCATGGGATTTTTGGTGTACTTGCCGTATTCGAAGCATTTTCATCTGTTCGTTGCTCCCGTCAATATCTATCACCGCAATTTGGATCCGTTAGGGCGGCTGCCCACCTTGGATCTCGAGGATGAAGACGCCGAGTCGTTCGGGGTGGGGCAGGTCACAGACATTGAATGGGCGGGGCTGCTGGATGCCTATGCGTGTGTGCAGTGCGGGCGTTGTACGGAGCAATGTCCAGCTAATTATACGGGTAAACATCTATCGCCTAAACAAATCATGGTGGATTTGCGCCACCAATTGGAGACGGTGGGCCCCATTTTGCAAAAGCCGGCGTCATTGCGGACAGCGGCTGAGCGTGAACTATTGGAAGTGCCCATGGCGGGAGGAGTAACGCCCGAAGAGGATTTGTGGGCCTGCACCACATGTGGGGCCTGTGTGGAGGCTTGTCCGGTCTTTGACGAACACGTCGTGAAGATTGTGGGGATGCGGCGGCATCTGGTGCTGACCCAGGGGGAGATGCCGGATGAAGCCCAAATGTTTTTTAAGAATGTCGAAAACGCCGGCAATCCTTGGGGCTTGGGGCTGGATAAACGGCAAGAGTTTGCGCAGAGCATGGGCATCAAAGATTTGTCGCGGGGTGACCGCGCCGAGGTATTGTACTGGATGGGATGTGCCGCTACTTATGATGATCGTGCGCGGAAGGTGGCGCAGGCTACCGTCGAGCTGATGAAGCAAGCCGGTGTGGATGTTGGGGTGCTGGGGGCGAGCGAGACCTGTAACGGTGAATCGGCACGCCGGATGGGCAACGAGTACCTGTTCCAGACGTTAGCTCAGCAAAATGTGCAAACGCTGAATGACGTTGGCGTCAAAACGATTGTGACCACATGTCCGCACTGTTTTAATACGTTGAAAAACGAATACCCAGTGTTTGGCGGCGACTATGAGGTGATGCATCATAGTGAATTTTTGTCTCGGTTAGTGCAGGAGGGGCGCCTTGTCGCACACAATGCCGAAACCACGGCGACCGTGACCTACCACGACTCGTGTTACCTAGGACGCTACAACAATATTTTCGACCAGCCTCGCGATGTGCTGACGGCGGTGCCGGGCCTGGAACTGCGAGAAATGAGCAAGAGCCGGGAACAGAGTTTTTGCTGTGGAGCGGGCGGAGGCCGCATGTGGATGGAAGAAAAGGTGGGCAAGAAGATTAATCAGGCGCGGACGGAACAAGCTTTGGCCACTGGTGCCGAGATTATTGCAACGGCTTGCCCGTTTTGCCTGACGATGATGCGTGATGGGGTGCAGTCGTTAGGGGCTGACAATCGGGTGACAGTGAAGGACTTTTCGGAGATTCTGGCGGAAAACGTGTTGCCGATGGTACCGTAAGTCCAACGCAGCGAAGGCCGCGTGCGTAGGGGTTCACGTCACCAGGTCGTGGTTGTCTTGTGTTAGTTAGAATCGTTCGACATCACATGTCTTAACGGTTGACCGAACATCATTTGCGAGAGTAGGATGCTATCAAATGGATGGCGATCGACCAGGAGTGATGTTATGGGCGAGCAAGCTGGCAATGCCGCCACTGATATTCCGTGGTTGCTGTTAAGTAACCAGTTGGCAGTTCTCAATAGCCGGTTCGACGACGTCAACGCGCGGTTTGACGATGTGAACGCCCGTTTGGACGATGTGAACGCCCGTTTGGACGATGTGAATGCGCGGTTTGATGACGTCAACGCGCGGTTCGATGATGTGAATGCCCGGTTCGATGACGTGAATGCACGGTTTGAAACTATGAATGCTCGCTTTGATGTGGTGCAGGCGCGCATTGACGATGTTAACGCAAATCTGTCGCGTCGCGCGGATGAAGTTGAGCAACGCATGGACCGATGGGATAGCCAGCTGGCGAATCGCACGAGTGTGTGGGCCACGGTTTTTACTGGAGTGTTCAGTGCTATTTTAGGCTATATCCTGGGTCGAACCCGCCTTTAACAGTGCCGTTTCAGTGGTCTTCGCAAATTTCACCAGAAACTCAGCGAACAAGATCCGATTGCAAAAGCTGGTCTACGCCGACATTCGGGCGACCTTGGGCCTGTCGGTTCCAAGGGCGGTGCGCGCGATTAGCAAAGTGGCCGAAGCCTACAAGCGGGACAAAACGGTGCCACCGACGTTTCGCCCGCACGGGGCCATCGTATACGATCCCCGCATCCTGTCGTGGAAAGGATTGGATCGGGTCTCGATCCTGACCGTGGACGGTCGGCAACTCATCCCCGTCGTCCTGGATGGATCCCATCGGGCACGGATGGATCGCATCCGGGGCCCAGCCGATCTGCTGTATCGGGACGGTCAGTTCTTCTTGGCGGTCATCGTCGATGTCTCCGAACCGCCGCCCCTCGCGCCTGATGATTGGTTGGGCGGGGATCTCGGGATTGTGAACAGCGCCGCCGGTTCGGATGGCCGAACCTACTCAGGCGGCCAAGTCAATGGGTTGCGCAAGTGCCAGGAAAGAAAGGCACGAAATCCGCGAAGCGGCGGCTGCAGAAGCGCCGCAAGAAAGAACACCGCTTTGCCGCGAATGAAAACTACCCCATTGCCAAACAGTGGGTGACGACAGCCCAAGACACAAGGCGCGGGATTGGTTTGGAAGACTTGACGGGTATCCGCGCCCGGATCACGGTTCAAAAGGCGCAGCGGCGGCGCCAGCACAGTTGGGCATTTGATCAACTGCGGCAGTTGATTGTGTACAAAGCGAACAGGGCCGGTGTACCGGTCGCCTGGGTCAATCCACGCAATACGCCGCGGACGTGTCCGCAATGCGGATTGATCGATCAACGCTACCGTACGACTCAAGCCGCCTTTTGGTGCATCGGCTGCGGGTTCGCTGGCCCCCGCCGACACCATCGCTGCGGGCAACATTGCCCGTAGGGCTGCCGTCAACCAGCCAGACGCGGGGTCTGCCACCGAGCAGGCACCTATAAGCTCCGCCCTTTAGGGCGGGGTCGTTGACACGGTCAAGAGGCCACAACCTCTTGATTTTTTAGTGCGCCCGATTCGATATGGCATGCTTTAGGAGAAATTCCATATGGGATGACCGTTCCAACCGCGGGTCAAGCTTTGGCACGTTTTCTGAAATTGTAACACACGGACACATTGACGTCTCAATGAAGCACATCGACCGAACGGTCCGTGTCGTGGTGTGAAAGAACGCCAGTATGTCATCCACCCCTCCGCGGAAGGCAATGATTGCGTTACGCAAACAATATGTAAAAAATTGTGGCATGGCAAAAGAGGTGGTTGCTGGGATCGCCGCGAAAGGAAATTAGAATGGCGAACTAGAGCGCCTAAATAGAGAGTGGGGATATCATGGCGGATTCACACCCAATTGCGTATGCCCTGACCGCAGCGCTCGAGTCTCGCCGACTGACGACGGTGTTTCAGCCAATTTGGAAGGCCAATGGTGAGTGTTGGGGGTTTGAAGCCCTGTCGCGCTTTCCGAACGGCAGTCCGCCAGATGCCGTGTGGGCGTTAGCCTATCGCCAGGGGCTGGCTGCACGACTGGATCGCTTAGCCTTGACGGTTGCGGTAGAGACGAGCCAAGCGATCAAGGGCTGCTTGTTTTTAAATGTTAGCCCTTCTTGCTTTCAAGAGGTTGAATTTCTAGCGCAACTAGGTGATCCTGACCACATTGTTTGGGAATTGACGGAAAGTGACACGTTGTGCGGTAAAGATATCGAAGGCCTGCGCCAATTGCAGGCGCGGGGCTACAGCATCGCCATGGACGACGCTGGTTCGGGATATTCGACGCTTGAACGTTTGGACACGGTCCAACCGAATATCGTGAAAGTGGACAGGCCGCTGGTGAATGCCTGGGCCCGGGGAGAAGTGGCGCCCTTGCGGCGTTGGGTACAAGCGGCGCAAAGAATTGGGGCAATTGTGGTTGCCGAAGGCGTGGAGGAGTCCCGATGGGTCGTGCCTTTGGCCGACGAAGGGGTGCAGGCCATGCAGGGCTATGCTTTGGGAGGGCCTATGAAAGCTGAGCACTGGGTTGATCGCATTGAGTCGGAATATTCGCCTAATTCTGGGGGGGGGGGAATATCTACCATTTTTGCTAGGAAATAAGCTCTGAGAGAGTCGGATGGCGTGATGCGGCGGTGCACCGAAACAACCATGCTGCTTTCTCGCGAATCTCACGGCATCAAACGCGACGGATAGACGCGGCGTTTTGGGGCAGCGAACCATCCCTTGCTTGATGTGCATGCGGGAGCTGCTCAGGATGGCGGCTCTAGCCGGGCGATTGCTATTAGTGGTCCTGGTTTAGTTTTCTTCGCGCAAAACCCGCTTTAAAACCTTGCCCGCCGCACTGACGGGCAAACTGTCCACCCACTGCACTTCGCGAAGTCGCTTGTACGGGGCCAAATCCTGATTGACAAACTGTAAGAGGTCCTCGACCGAAATGGACACCCCTGGTCGGCGTACGACAAAGGCCTTGGGGATCTCTCCCACTTCTAGCACCGGTTTTCCGACCACGGCAGCCGACAGGACGCCGGGATGTTGGAACAGCCGCTCTTCGAGTTCGCGCGGATAGACATTGTACCCTTTGTAAATCAGTATATCTTTTTGGCGATCGACGATGGCGACGTAGCCGTCATTGTCGAGTACAGCGACATCGCCAGTCCGGAGCCAACCATTTCGTAAGACACCCGTGGTTTCGTCAGGCCGGCGGTGGTAGCCTTGCATCAGCTGCGGTCCAGAGATTAAGAGTTCACCTGCCTCTCCCGGAGGAAGAGCCGGGGCGGTCGGATCGTCCAGCGGCACCACCTGACACGCGGTGTCAAACAGAGGAATGCCGACTGTCCCGACTTTTCTCACACCGCCATACCAGGACGGGTTACTCAGCGCCACCATGGTGACTTCCGTCAGCCCATACGCTTCAACGACCAACGCTTGGGGCAAGCGGTCCTCCAAGTGGTGAATGATCTCCACCGCAAGCGGGGAGGCACCGGACGCAATGCCGCGCACGGTGGACAAATCGCGGCGTGTCCAATCAGGATGGCGGACCAAGGCGACAAATATCGGGGGCGCGCCGCCCAGCGACGTGACACGATACCGCTCGGCGTCTTCCAAATAGGCGCCGGGATCAAAACGGCTGTGCAGTATCATTGTCGTGCCGTATAAGATTTGCACGTTAAGATATCCGATAATCCCCATGGCGTGAAACCACGGAGTCAAATTGATTAGACTACCCCGGCCCGGTTGTACGGTGTAGCGGTCATTTGCCGCAGTGACAGGCAGCATTAAGCCTCCAGACTCAACGCGCGGCAATAGTCCCGTTTGCCACACCGCAACTTGGAGCACGTTGGCGACCACATTAAAATGGGTCAACGCCACACCTTTCGAACGTCCTGTCGTGCCTCCTGTATAGGCCAAGTGGGCCAAAGCCCGACTGGGATCCAGGGCAGGCTCTTGTTCTCGGGCTTCACCACGTTGGATGGCTTCGGCAAAGGAAATCCAGGCGAGGGAAGACGACGGCTGAGGTATTCCGGCAGAGCCCCAAGGGTGATCGGCGGCGAAAGGGCTGTTGGACAGGGCCGCATCACCATTGCCCGTGACAATGCTCCACTGGACACTGCTTTGACGCACGGCTTGTTCGACGACCGAGGCGACTTTGTCATGCATGATAACACCGCGCGCTTGCGCGTCGTTGAGTTGATACGCCATGTCGGCCGCGGAAAGAAGCGGATTGACGGGCGAAAAGACCGCTCCGGCTAACAAAATACCGTAATAAGCGACGGCAAATTGCGGGCAATTGGGCATGACGACAGCGACGACGTCTCCGGTCTGCACCCCCAAACGCTTAATTGTATCGGCAAAGCGCAAAGCAGCCTCGTAGAGCTGCGCAAACGTCCAGGTCGTGCCTGCGTCAATCAGGGCTGGGCGGTTGGCAAAGATGCTGGCACTGCCTTTGAGAATGGCTGAGACTGGAATGCGCGGATAGCTGAGCGTAAGAGGCATATTCGGCGGCCAGAACGTTTCAACGGTTTGTGGTGTGACAATCACAAAAATTCCCTCCACCGCACAGTAATGGTGGGTAGTGAGTATAGAGAGGCTCTCGTAATCGACACAGGCCCAAGCCAAGAATCCCACATCTTAATCGTAAAGCAGGTGCGGGCGACATGGCAACATTACATGATTATTAATTATGATTATTAAGTGCTCCATGTGAATTGCAGCAACTTGCGTCTATTTCCCAATTGCATTACTGGAGCGCTGCCGGTGTGTGCAACATTCTGGGAACAACGGCCGAATGTTTGGGCAGGATTGTGGTGGGCAGCAGACAACGGATGAATTCCGGGCGGCATTGGCGGGTCGGTGCGTGCCGCGGTCATGGCCCTAGCGGCAATAGCCCTACACTTAGCGCTGGTGAGACCTGAGATACCGCACTGCCACAAAAGAGTGCCGACCGTAGAAGGTACCGGTGGGGATATCTTCTTCGATCGACGGGGTTGATGCGCGACGGTCGGTTCTCAATGAGACCCGGCACGCCGGGAGCTTTTGATGACTGTCATAGTGGGTCCGGTGTTAGCACGCCGAGAATCAAACCCCGACTGAGACATCCTCTTCATGGACGCCTAAATGGTGTCCTCTGCTCGGGTCGATGTGCCGCGTTGCCCGGATGGCATAGATAATGGCGGGAGTGATGGCGAGTGCCCAAAAAACCGCAGCCCAGGCGAGTGGAAAGACAAAGGGCAAAAGCGACTCGTACAGAACAAACCAGAAGAGTCCCATGGCCAGTACAGGGAGTGCCAGGTGAAAGACCACTTGACCCATGTTGCGTTCACCATGAGAAATACGCATAAGCGAAATATTCATTAACGTATGGGCCGTGACCAGACCGAATAACACGGCAGTCGTCAACACATTGAAAGCCTGTGCCGGGCCGAGCCAAAAACCGAATGCCAAGCCAATGACCAAGGCCGTCACCGCTAAGAATGTGACACTATTGACCGGGGCGCGCCGGCCGTTGACTTGGGCGAAGCTTGTCTGCAAGAGCTTGTCCCGGCCTACCGCGTACAATACCCGAGCAGAACTGGTCAGCAAGGCTAAATCGTCCATCAGGGCGCTATTGATGGCCAACAGGACTAAGGCAATGGCTCCGACGGGACCCAGGTAATGCAAATAGACGGTGACACCGGGAGCATTGGCCGTGGCAAAAGCCCCCATGTTCGCTTGGCCCCAACCGACGGTCAGTGCATAGGCCGCCAGGGTGAGGGCTGCGCCCACCAAGGTGAGCGATACAATCGCGGCCTTGCCAATGACACGACCTTTTTGTGTTTGAATGCCTTGAACTTTACTTTCTTCGCCTAGCGGAGCATGGCTACCGACACCGATGAAACTGGTGATGGCAAATATCATGCCCATGGCAACACCCTTGACGCCAACGGACGCCATGTCAAAGGGGTGCAGCGGATGAATGATGTGTGTGCGGCTGATGATGATGATCGCGGTGACAATCAGAAAAGCGATCTCGATACCACTGGTCACAACCAGTGTTTTGACCGTGGGACGAATGCCAAGGACCGTGAGAAGCCAGGGGACGCCAATAAAGAACAGAATCCCGACCAACCAGAACCAGCTCGGCAGCGTCAGACCCACCATGCGTGCCAGTCCCGGCAAAAATACGCCCGCGACATAAACGGGTACCCCGGCCACACTGACGGTTTGATAGAAGACGACCATGATGGCCGTCACTAGGGCGGCTGTGGGGCCTAATCCGGTTGAGACGTACGCATAATAGCCGCCAGCCGAGTTACGGTGTTTGGAAAGGTGGTAAATCGTGTTCACTTCGATAAACATGAGGGCAAACGCCAAGAGATAGGACAACGGCAGTGCGACCAGCGCGAATGCTGCACCAGCTGTCATAAATGCGACGACATCGCAGGTAGGCGCCATGCCGGCCAAGCTCTGGCTGACAAGGCCCCAGAAACTCACAACGTTGGGTTCAAGACCCTCGCTGTGTGATCCGGTATTCATCGCTGATGCCATTTTGGGGCCCCTTTAACGAATTAACATCGCATATGCAACAAATTTGCATGTGTAATTAAATTACCATGGACGGTTGATGTGGTCAAGAGGCTTAAGATGGTTTGTTATCGTGCCTGACAGGTGCGGTTGGGGCGGAGTGGAGCCGCGCTCGGCGCGAAGGCTGGCAGCTATGGAGAAGTGAGGGGCGTGCGTGCCCAAAGTCCCTGTGGTGTATAGACTGTATGGACAACGGCATGGAAACAGGTGGACGGATCAGCTGGCGATGTTGGAGACAGGAATGGACGATGGGGGCCAATTCTAGGCGCGGCCATACGATGCCGACGTTCAATCCTTGCCATCTCGGCCAGAGATTTTGTTCCTTCCCAGATCATGCATCTAATGACATGTCGCGGGTACGAGATGCCCTGGTTTGATATCGTCATGTACCACCATCATGAGTGGTTCCAGCCAGGATTAATCCCAGAATTATATTGATAATTAGCGAAACCGCGATTAGAATAATAATCGTAAACGCTTTCAATCAAGGGCGCGAAAACTAGGATTCGTTACGGGCATATTTCGCCATTTTTCTCTAAAAATCTTGGGATATTTTGATACCAAGGTAAATATGTTTAGGGAAAGCGATTACAATAACGCCTCAACAATCGCACGAAAGTAGCGATGCGAAGGGAAGGGGAGTGAATTGCAATGTCGTTAACGTCTCAAACAGTTCAGTTCGGCGATTTGCCATTAAGCAAATTTGTTCGACGGCTGACGTTTTTGTCGGCAATGGGTGTATTCTTGGATGGATACAACCTCTCGATTATTGCTGCTGCTTTACTTTTTATCAAACCTCTTTTTCATCCGACATCGGTACAATTAGGATTCATTGGATCGGCGGCCGTGCTTGGTATGCTGGTTGGTGCCCTCGTGTTCGGCAATCTTACCGATCGATTTGGACGACGCACTATGTATCTGTTCGATCTCTTGTTCTTTATCGTTTTTGCCATTTTATCCGCACTTTCGCAAAATATTTGGGAACTCATCATCTTTCGTTTTTTGTTGGGCATTGGACTTGGAGCCGACTATCCCATCTCGTCGACGTTGACGGCGGAATTTGCACCGACAAAACGGCGGGGCCTTCTTCTTGTATTTACGATCGGGGCTTGGCCGGCGGGGGCGACTGTGGCGTATTTGGTCAGTCTAGCGCTGCTACACACAGGGCCCAATGCCTGGCGATTTATGCTGGGTTCGGGCGCTGTGATTGCGCTGCTGGTGATGTGGGCTCGGCGTGCCATTCCGGAGTCTCCTCGATGGCTGGCCGCATCTGGACACCAAGATCGAGCGTTGGATGTAGCTACACGCATAGCGAAGGACTCAGGCGTTATGCTGGACCCCGATCAGCCTGAATTGGCACCGGTGGGTCTCAGACGGCTGGCATCGTTCAAACAATTATTTAGCCCGGCACTTATCCGCATGACGCTTTTTGTAAGCTTGGGGTGGTTCTTATTCGACATCGGCTCGTACGGCACATCGACATTTTTGCCGACCATTCTGAAGGACATTAAAGGAACATCGACAACCGACTCGCTGCTCGCGTCGACTGGGGTGTGGTTGTTGACGCTCATTGTCATGTTTGGTGTGGCCGCATTGGTTGAGGTGTTTGGGCGCAAGTGGTTTCAGACATGGGGATTTGTAGCGCTAGCGATTGTCTTTTTTCTCATGGGAATCATTAGCCATATACCCTTTACTGCTTTTGTCATCCTTTATCTATTATGGGCTATAGCCAATGAGATACCAGGTACCCTGACGTACGTCTTTGCAGGGGAGTTGTTCCCGACGTCTGTCCGCGCCAGCGGCCACGGATTTGCGACAGCCAGCTCCCGATTCGGGGCATTCTTGGGGACTTTGGTTTTTCCTATCATTATTGCAGCAGTTGGTCTTGGCACCGGTTTTGTCATCTTCGCTATCTTAAACCTTTTGGGTGCGCTAGTTACGGCGTGGCTTGCGCCCGAACCGAAAGGCCGGGCGTTGCCCCAGGAAGTCATGCAATCCTAAAATTGACGCATAGTCGTGGCACAGACGACGTTGATTGGCCTCAAAGCATTATGATGTAGACACAGCTCGGGTCTGTAAGCCTAGTCGCGGGCTTCAGCCCGGGCTATCTTTGAAGGTTGCGCATAAGGCAGGCGAAAAATTGTCGTGAGATTTCTGTTAACCAATGATGATGGCGTTCGAGCGCCCGGCATTCAATCGGTGTTCAAAGCGCTCTGTGAGGATCATGACCTGGTCATTGTCGCGCCGCGGGAACAGCGCTCGGCTGCTAGTCAAAGTTTTACGTTTGGTGCCTCCTATACCGTGCAGAAAGTTGGCGAGAGCGTTTACCAGTGTAGCGGATCACCTACTGACTGCGTTATGTTTGGAATTGCGGAATTGGGGCCATTTGATGCGGTCGTTTCGGGAATGAACCAAGGAGCTAATGTGGCCTGGGACATCTGGTATTCGGGTACGGTAGGAGCAGCTTTTGAGGCGGCGCGCCGTCAAGTGCCCGCAATTGCGCTGTCCCTGAATGTGCTGCCTGATGACCCGATGAATGCCTCATCACACCAGTACATTGCCGCTTGCCAACAGTTTGCTCGTTATGTCCGTCACTCGCTCGTTGAAGTCATCAAGCCAGGCATGCTAGTCAATCTTAACTTTCCTAATTCCAAGACGCTGATGGAAAGGACACCACAGGTGGCGATGCTGGGCACCTATCCTTTTAATCGCCAGGTGTTGGTACGTGATGCGAACGCGCAGCGGGAGGAGTGGAACGCGCACATTGAACACCATGAGCGAAACGTTGAAGGCGCATTGACTCAACCCGAAAGCGACGGTGCGTTATTGCGTTTTGGGCCGACCATGACGCTTTTAGGAGCTCAGTGGCACGTCTGCCAGGAGTCTGAGCAACGACATCTGAAGGAGTGGCTTTTACATGGAGGAGGTCTCTTATGAAGTTAGGCGAACTTACACGGTTTTTAGGAAACCCGGTGACACTACGGCAAGAGAACAAGGTTTTGGTCAGTTAATTACCAAGAGCGATTGCGCGCAGGAGTTTTAAACAACGATGCCAAAATCAGACCAGTGGACGATGAAAGACGTGGCGCAGTTAGCCGGGGTTTCGATTGCGACCGTGTCCCGGGTTTTGAACCATCCCGAGCAAGTGAACCGAAAAACTATTGAGCGGGTTAAGGCCGCGCTCGACTCTGTGTCGTACAGCCCTAATGGGTGGGCTCAGGCAACGGCGCGGACCGGTCCACCTTTAGTCGGGTTGGTATTGCCTGATATTTTAAATCCATTTTTTGCTGCGGTTTATGTGGGGATGAACGAAGTCTTGCGTGCGCAAGGCATTACACTGTGGATGGCGGATAGTCAAAATCGCGTTGATTACGAGCGGGAAGCGTTGGAGACATTGCAACGCTACCGTGCACAAGGGATTGTACTCATCCCCACACACTCCTCGGCCAATCTGGCCACAGTGTATAAAATGGATGCAGCCGTCTGCGTGGTCGATCGCAAATTACAAGACAACGCATGGGATTTGGTGGTCATAGACAATTTGTTGGGGGGACGCCAAGCAACCCAGCTTTTAATCGATGCCGGACACACCCGTATTGCCATCATAACCGGTCCCGAAGCGTCCACATCGGCCAACGACCGATATCGCGGCTATCTGTCGGCAATGGAGCAAAATGGGCTGACTGTTCCGGAAGAATACGTGAAGGTGGGTGACTTTAAGCAATTTAGTGGATTTGCCTTAGGACAAGCCTTGTTGCAACTGCCCGAACGGCCCACTGCTATTTTTAGTTGTAACAATCTAATGACGATGGGGTTGCTTGAGGCAATTCGCGCCAGCAGCGGATTGGACTTAGGGTTAGGGGTCGCCGTTGTCGGATTTGATGAAATTCCAATTGCCACACTGGTCAAACCTCCTCTTACTGTGGTTGCCTCGCCCGTAAAAGAGTTAGGTGTGCAAGCGGTGCGGCTCATTTTGGAACGCATTGAAAATCCGGAAAAAGGGCGCGAGACGGTGTTGCTTCCCCCCCAACTCATGATTCGCGGTTCCGAACGCTTGACAAAAAGTTCCCAGTCAGTCACTACAAGCTCCAGCCAGTGACCACGATAGCGTGCAGAGAAAGCTCTCCGAGATTCTACCGCGCATAAGAGCGCGTCATCGCACACTACGACCTCGATCCCTTGAGAAGGGGTTGAAAGTATGAATATAGGTGCCGGTGGTAGTAGGGACCGTCTCAGTGTTGAGATGTGCATGAATTACTGCCAACAGCGAAATAGCGCAACTTGATATTGGCACGAACCCTATCCACAAGATCGCTAGGCAATCACTTTGCCCCGCTAGTATTATGATGTCTGGGGGCGGGTGTTGGCTGTTAGGATCCAAGCGGGCCAGGTGCCAATGCTCTGCTCGCACCGGCGTTGCTCATATGCCCGTGAGTGGCTTGGCCCGGCTTGGCGCGACGGATATGCTAGCGCCCAGCCCAATCAACCGGTGCGTCTTTAGATGATGTCGGCATTTGATATTTGGATGGCAGTACAGACGGTGGATGGGAACCGGCAGCGAGGAGCGATTGCCAGGTGTGAAAGTTGGGACAAACGGCCTTTTGTATATCGTGCTGATTGTGGTCTGGGGTGTAGTATGGCCACTATCCAAAGTAGCTTTGGACGCGTGTCCGCCGGTCTTGTTTGCCGGCTTGCGGGTGTTGTTAAGCGGGATTGTGCTTTTGCCATTTGCCGTGCGGCATCTGACGCGTGAAGCACTTCGCGTCAATTTGGTGTTAGCGCTTTTAAATGTTTTTCTGTTTTACGGATTGCAAAATCTGGCGCTGCAGCATGCGCCTGCGGGACTCGTGTCTATTTTGGTGTACATTCAGCCTGTCGTGACGGTGTTGCTGGCGAGACTTTGGCTGAATGAAGGGCTCAATGCCATAAAATTGGCCGGCGTGGTATTAGGCTTCGTCGGAGTCGGACTGATCAGTCTTGATCAAGTGCGAGGCCACCACGCTGATGCACTCGGGGCATTGCTTGCTTTGATGGCAGGATTGTCGTGGGCGCTAGGGACGGTGGTGTACAAGAAGTACCGCACGAGGCCCCACCCCATTCAAGACATGGGGATTCAACTGATGGTGGGTGGGGTGTTGTTGCTGGGGCTCGGCAGTTTGACAGAACGATGGGCTCTAATTGCCTGGTCGGGCCCATTCCTGGGAGAATTGGCCTTTGTAGGATTGTTGGGTACCGCCTTGGCCTGGATTATCTGGTCTCGTCTATTGCACAGCGCAGATGCGTCGCGTGTGGCGACCTGGACATTTTTGGTGCCCATTTTAGCGACGATTCTGTCGGTCCTATGGCTAAAGGAAACATTGACCGCGACCGTGTGGGTTGGCGGGGCTTTTGTCATGCTGGGATTGTATGGTGTCAACGGTGTGCCCCTTAGACGCGCAATTGCGGGTCGTCAGCCATGACGACTTGCACAGGGGCCGAGGCAGCAACGCCTAACTAAACGCTGCCAGGCGGCGTGAAAGCTGTCATTGCGGAAGCTAGTCGGGATGGACTTGCGTGAGGGCGGGGCGGGATTGCAAAATGGCTGGCCTAAGCGGTATGAAAAACAGAATGGATGCGATCAGTCGCCAAATGGTGGAAAGCAGCATCGTACCATCCATCCCCAGCGCGGGCAAAAGGTATACGCCTAATTCCGGGGACAAAAACGCGACCAAGCCTAAAACTACGTTGTAAAATGCAATTGCCGCGGATCGATCCGCAACAGGAGATGCGTGCAACAATTCGGTAAACAACAACAGCGTCATTCCTGACGCAAATAACCCGCTATAGAGATTCACTGCCGTGAGATACCATAAATTGGGGCTTAGAATGGTTAACAGCGGGACCAAGCCGATACCTAATCCCGAGAATCCCATCGTCACAAGTCCGCCTCTTTTTTGTGCGAACTTTCCCCACCAGCGAAATGTGACAATCTCTGTAGCTTGGGTCGCGATGGTAAAAAGCCCGATCCAGAGTCCTGTTGCGTGCGCGGTTTTGATTTGATAGATGCTGAAGAGCGGCCAGCTAAGCTGCCAGCCAAAGTTGAAGAATGCGGCTAAAAGAACATAGCGACGAAAACGGGGAACAGTCCAAAGGTCAGTCCAGACGCGCCAACGCATGGGTCGTGGACGCTCTCCACCCAGCGGTTCACGGTGACGCACGAGGTAACTAACTTCGATAACGCCCAAGACGCCAGCGACAACAAACAGCACCCGGTAGGGAACGGGCCAGTCCGGGTTGAAGAATTGCAAAGCGATCCCGATCACAATGGTACCGCCGAGTCCGACAATCGTGATCAAGGCATAACGGTGCCCGAAGAAATTTTCCCTAAGACCTGACGGGATCAATTTGGCCATCAGAGCCTGCCAACCGAGCGTACCCAGCGTTTGGGGCACACTGCCAATGGAATAGACTGCCACGATGAGTGAATTGGCGGTGGCGGCCGACGCCGGGACAGCCGCCATAAGCAGATAGCTCAAGCGGGCACCCAAATAGTTGAGGACACTGAAATTGCGGTATCTAAACAGGCGAGGCACCCAAACCGCTCCAATGAGCGATCCCAGCAGCCCAGCAAGGGCGGGAAGTGCATTGAGCCATCCGATGATTTGATTGCTGGCATGGAGCGCGTCGATCAGATAGAGAGGGACGAAGGTGCTCACAATGCCCGTGGCCACGGTGCCGAACGCGCCATTGAGGATTGAATGGCGCATATTTGTGCGCAAATTTTCAAAACGTGCGGGATTGGGCGAAATACGGGTCCCTTCTTTCGGCAAAACTGCTCTCATTATGGGGCGATGCCCCGATTTTTACTAGCGATTGAACGAGGGATGGCCAAAAAATTTTTGTGGGTGCTGCTCGGGCTAAAACGACCTTATCGCAGTGAGGTTGGTCGCGCCTACGTCGACTCCAGAGTACTTGGCCATAAGGTCTCGTCCAAAGTCATGCCGCGGGCATGACGGACAAACCCCAGCTTCGTGTAGAATTCCTCTTTGCCATCTGCGGCAAAGAGGGCGATAAAGGCCAGACCCTGCCCTAAAAACGGAGTGACTGCCGCCTGCATGATAAGGCGACCGATACCCTGACGCTGATAATCGGGGTCGACGATGACATCCCAGATCGTGGCATAGTAAACCCCGTCCGTAATCACTCGCGCCGTCGCTACCAGCTTCTCGCCGTCCCAAGCATGCACGAACAGATGCGTTTGAGCGATGGCCTGTGTGATCGCGGCGAGCGTGCGATTTTGAGAAAATGCGACCTTATCCCACAAACTCTTAACGGTTTGGGCAGAAATTACTTTCCCTGTTTGAACGGTGATCATAGCATCTCTCTTTGTGGATATATTTTCCATATTCCGCGCATAAGGTGTCCAAGGGGGATGGCGATGGCGCGACGTATCATTGTTTTAGCAGGAAATCCGAATGTCGGCAAGTCAGTTGTGTTTACCCAACTCAGTGGTCGTTATGCCGAGGTGTCTAACTTTCCGGGAACGACCGTAGAGGTGATGGAGGGACGATTGGGTCCGGATCGATTGGTGGATACACCGGGAGTATACGGCCTGAGCCGCTTTACCGACGAAGAGCGAATTACGCTGGACGCCGTGCGTCATGCGGATCTGGTCGTTCAGGTGGTGGACGGAACGCATTTACCGCGCGACCTCTTCTTAACCTGGCAATTGATCGATGCCCAAATACCGCTGGTGGTGGCGGTGAATTTGGTCGATGAGCTGCGGCGTCTTGGCGGAGCCGTGGATATCCGAGCATTGCAAGAGATACTGGGCGTGCCGGTTGTGGCGATTTCCGGGCTGAGCGGCGAGGGTCTGGCCGAACTTACGCAGATGATTGAAAAAGGGTCCCAACCGTCGCCGAAGGGGCGGGCTTTTGAAGCCCCATGTGTCTCAAATCGCCTCGATGCGATGCTGTGGAATGAGGAAGATGCGCTCTTGGCACAAATCTGCCAGAACACGCCTCCGGTCAATAACCGCACGGTCGTGTATAGTGAACGTCGCCTGCGCGCCGATGAGACGGCCCAGGCGGTATTTACTCCCACACGCCCGGCCTCCGCCGTGAACCAATGGCTGGGTCATGTCCTGTTGACCCCTTTTGGAAGCGTCATAGCCTTGGCTGTTGTGTTGTTGTCGGTGTACTATCTTGTCGGCGTCGTGGTGGCAAACGTGGTCGTGTCGCATATCGAAAGTGCCATGACTGTCGCCGTGCTTCCGGTCTTGACCGCGCTGGTGGGCGATTTTGTCCCGCCCGGCAGCATTGCGTACCGGTTGCTGGTGGGACAATACGGCCTGATTTCGGCCGGCCTTATCTATTTGGTGGCTTTGTTGCTGCCCCTTATCATCGCGTTCTATCTGTTGTTGGCGACCATGGAGGACTCGGGCTATCTACCTCGGCTGGCTACCATGTTGGACCGTTTTTTTCTGCGGCTGGGTCTCAATGGACGTGCCGTGATCCCGTTAGTGCTGGGATTCGGTTGCGTGACCATGGCCACCGTTACCACGCGCATTCTTTCCACAGAACGCGAGCGCACGATAGCCACCATTTTACTGGCATGGACAATTCCGTGCTCGGCGCAAATGGGTGTCATTACCGGCCTTCTATCGGGGCTGGGCTGGCCTTTTGCGCTGACCTATGGCCTCACCATCGCCGGACTGTTTGTGATCGTAGGCACCTTGTTGGATCGCACTCTGGCGGGACGGCCGGCAGCACTTTTGCTGGACCTTCCGCCCTTGCGCTGGCCTTCGCCAATGAACATTCTCGAGAAGACGCGGATTAAAGTGGTGGCGTTTTTGAAAGAGGCGGGCCCACTCTTTTTATTGGGTTCGGGCGTTGTCGAGCTGTCGCAAATGACCGGGCTGTTACCGGCTTTGTCGGATCGTGTGGGTCCACTGATGCAGTCGTGGTTGGGAATTCCCGGGGCGGCCGCGCCGGCATTCATTTTGGGATTTATTCGCCGGGACTTTGGTGCGGTAGGCCTCTATGCCAGTGGGTTGTCCCCGCATCAAATTCTGACCGGTGCCGTGACGCTGACATTGTTTGTTCCATGCATTGCCTCCACGTTGGTGATTTTTAAGGAACGCGGAGCCTTTCAAGGAACTGTTATCTGGCTTGGCTCGATGGCATTAGCGCTTACGGTGGGAGGGTTAGTGGCGCGGTTAGGTCCGATGTAGCATAGGCTGAGAGCGGGGGGAATGAATATGGCCCATGAGTGGGGGTGCCCACAGTGTGGATACCGTCTGGCGGTGTTTCAGGCCCGATGTCCCCGTTGCGGCACGGTATTGACAACAGTGTTGGCGCGGGCCTGCCAACGGTGCCGCTATGAAGACGCCTGTAATGCCACCAGTGCGAACCCGCGCGAACGTCGCGCTTTATTGTGGCCACGCAGGCCCTAGGCTATAATGGGCCTGAGGTGTTGAGCATGCGCGTGCAATCTGGCCAGATCGCGGTCGGATTGGCGGCCCTGTTGCTGGGGCTTATGGTGGCGGTCGAGTTTCGTTTGCAAGAAGTGGTACCGGCTCCGACGGCCACCAACCAGTTGCTCACCCTTTTGAAGCAAGCTGATCAGAAGCGTAATCAGTTGAATCAACAGGTGGCGCATTTGGATATGCTGTTGGATCAGCGCTTGACCCGGGAGGCGTCGGCTCAGCGGTTGCAGCAGGAGTTGACCGAGGACGAGATCCTAGCGGGAACGATACCGGTGCAAGGACCGGGTGTTACGGTGACGTGGAGCAACGGCAACGCTCCTGTAGCATACCAAATTACGGATATTGATTTGTTGCTCTTAGTGAACGAACTGCGTGCGGCGGGTGCCGAAGCCATCTCCATCAACGGCCAGCGTATCACCGCTCAGACGGAGATTCGTTCGGCCGCCAATTATATTCTGATAAACCAAGCGCAATCCCAAGCTCCCTTTACGGTTAAAGCGATTGGAGAGCCCAACACCCTGGCTGGAGCTCTGACCCTCGCCGGCGGGTTGTACGATGAGTCGCAGCAAGAGGGTTTGGTGATGATAATTCACAAGAGTCAATCCGTCCAAATTCCGGCTGCCCCCCCGGCACTTTTGACGAATATTTCCGAGAACACGAGCCCCTGACGGACTGATAGGGGAGGAAAGGTGTGAGCAATGAGCACCAATGAAGGAGATCGCATTACATATACAGGCGGTATGATTCAGGTGCCTGATCATCCCGTGATTCCGTTTATTGAAGGAGATGGTATTGGGCCGGACATTTGGCGGGCCACCCAGCGCGTCGTAGATGCGGCCGTGCGTAAAATCTATGCCGGACAGCGCCGCATTGCCTGGAAAGAGGTGTTAGCCGGAGAAAAAGCATATCACGAGACGGGGCAGTGGCTGCCCCAAGCCACGCTCGACACATTGCGAGAATATAAGGTCAGCATTAAAGGGCCCCTGACAACGCCTATTGGTGGCGGGATTCGTAGTCTCAACGTGACCATTCGACAAGAACTGGATTTGTATGCGTGTGTTCGCCCGGTCCGATACATCGCGGGAGTGCCATCGCCGATGCGTGAGCCCGACAAAGTGGACATGGTAATCTTTCGTGAAAATACCGAAGACATTTACTTGGGCATCGAGTGGCCCAGCGGATCGCCCGAAGCGACTCAACTCATTGAGTTCATTAACCGGGAACTGCATAAACACATTAGCGTCGATGCCGCTATTGGCATTAAGCCGATGACGAAGGCGGGCAGTCAGAGGCTGATTCGGCGGGCCATTCAATACGCGCTGGACCACCATCGCCGCTCCGTCACGCTCATGCACAAGGGTAATATTATGAAGTTTACCGAAGGAGCGTTTCGGGACTGGGGCTACGAGTTGGCGCAAACAGAATTTGCTGACCGCGTCGTGACGGAGGATGCCCTGTACAAAGAATTTAACGGCAAAATGCCGCCGGATCGCATTTTGTTAAAAGACCGCATCGCGGACATTACCTTTCAACAGGTCTTGCTGCGTCCGTCTGAGTTTGATGTCATTGCTTGTCCCAATCTCAATGGCGACTTTCTCTCCGACGCCCTGGCCGCGCAAGTAGGAGGGGTGGGGATGGCGCCTGGTTCCAATATCGCGGACGAAGTAGCGGTCTTTGAGGCCACCCATGGCACGGCGCCAAAATATGCGAATCTGGACAAAGTCAACCCCAGTTCGCTGATCTTGTCTGCCATCATGATGTTGGAGCACATGGGATGGAATGAAGCCGCAGAAGGGATTGGTCAGGCGTTGGAGGCCACCATTGCGAATAAGATCGTGACCTACGACTTGGCGCGCCAGACAGCGGGAGCGCGCGAGGTCAAGACGTCCGAATTTGCCGACGCCATTATTCAGGCACTAGCCTGAGAAAAAGGAGTGCTGTTCATGTTCCGACGACACAAGATTACCGTCATTGGCTCTGGAGCAACCGGTGCGACCACGGCTCATTTGTTAGCGTTAAAGGAACTTGGGGATGTGGTTTTAATTGACATCCAAGAAGGAATTCCGCAAGGTCGCGCGCTGGATATGTGGGAATCGGGGCCGATCGAAGATTTTTCCATGAAAGTGGTCGGCACCAATGACTACGAATTGACACGCGGATCTGACATCGTGGTGGTGACCGCGGGGATGCCGCGGAAAGAGGGAATGAGTCGCAACGATTTGCTCAAGGTGAACGCGCAAGTCGTGCGCGAAGTCGTGGAAAAGGCAAGCCAAGTCTCGCCCGACGCGGTGTTGGTGGTTTTGACCAATCCTGCCGACGTCATGGCCTATGTGGCGCAGAAGGCCAGCGGCTTTGCCCATCACCGCGTGATCGGACAAGCGGGCGTGCTAGACTCTGCCCGTTTTCGCACCTTTTTGGCGGAAGCGCTCAATGTTTCGCCGCGTGACATCTCTGCATTTGTAATGGGGGGACACGGAGACGATATGGTGCCCCTAGTCCGCTATTCGTACGCAGGGGGCATCCCGATCGAAAAGCTGTTGCCGCAAGAGACGATTGACAAAATCGTTCAGCGCACCCGCACCGGAGGCGGTGAAGTGATTTCCCTGATGAAAAGCTCCGCCTATTACGCGCCGGCCTCTTCGCTGGCAGCCATGGTCAAAGCAGTGCTGTGGGATGAGCGGCGAATTCTTCCGGTCATCAGTTATTTGGACGGCGAGTACGGCGAACGCGACATTTACGTCGGCGTTCCTGCGATTGTGGGCGGACGCGGCATTGAAAAGGTGCTGGAAGTTGATTTTACGGACGACGAGCGCGCCCAATTCAAGCGGTCCGTGGCGTCAGTGCGCGATCCGCTGTCGATGTTGGCGTTGACTTAAATAGGCCGATAGGGGTCCGTCGCGAACGGCACGAGGGCAGCGCCCCGGCTTTTAGTGGTATGCAACAAAGGATCGGGGCGCGGCGGGCTGCCGTATCGCCAAGACTGGTGGATGAGGGAATTTTGCGGCGCAACAGTGAAAAGGGGGACTAGGCATGAAGCAGTACGAGTACTTGGCTAAAGGCGCCCTGCGCGAATACGGCATTCCCGTACCACCGGGACGACTGGTTAATAATCCAGATGAGGCAGCCCAAGCCGTGCAGGAGATTGGGCCGGCCGCATTGAAAGCGCAAGTGCTAGTCGGCGGCCGTGGCAAGGCCGGAGGCATTCGCTTCGCGACCACGCCCGACGAAGCACGGCAAGTGGCCCAAGCCATGCTGGGCATGGACTTAAAGGGTTATACGGTGGAGCGGCTCTACGCGGAGGGCAAGCTTGCCATCGAACGCGAATTTTACATATCGGTCACGACCGACCGGAATAAAAAGGTGCCGTTAGTCATGGCTTCGTTGGCGGGCGGCGTCGAAATCGAGGACGTAGATGACGCGCAAATTGTGCGCCAGTGGGTCGATCCACGGGTCGGGGTCATGCCTTACTTCGGTCGGGAACTGGCTCAGCGTCTCGGACTAAATGGCGTATTAGCAAGAGAACTCTCCGATCTGGTAGTAAAGCTCTATCGGATCTACCAGGACCGTGACGCAGAACTAGTGGAAATTAATCCACTGGCGGTGGTGGACGGCCACCTGGTGGCGGCCGACGCCCGCTTGAACATTGACGACAGCGCGCTGTTTCGTCATGGCGATGTGCCGATCATTGACGAGGGTTCGGAGCTGGAACAGAAAGTCCACAAAATTGGACTAGCTTACGTGGAGTTGGATGGCGACATCGCTATCATGGCCAACGGCGCCGGGATGGCCATGGCGACCGTGGATGCCATCCAGTATTTTGGCGGCAAGCCGGCCAACTTCCTTGATGCCGGCGGCGGGGCATCGGTAGAGCCGACGGCGCAAGCTTTGGACGTGCTGGTATCGATGCACCCCAAGGTGATCTTCATCAATATCTTTGGGGGTATTACGCGTTGCGACGATGTCGCTCAGGCGATTTTACAGGTGAAAAATTCGAGCGGGATTCCGGTTCCGCTGGTCGTGCGGCTAGTGGGAACCAATGAAAAAGAAGGGGTTCGGCTGTTGGAGGAAGCCGGCATTTCCGCCTATTCCGACATGGCGCCCGCCGCTGAACGCGCGGTGGAACTGGCAGGGGAGGGCCGAGCATAATGGCGATATTGCTGACGAGAGATTCAAAGATCTTGGTGCAAGGGATTACGGGCAATCAAGGGCGGTTTCATACCAAGCAAATGTTGGCGTATGGGGCCGCCGTCGTTGGGGGAATCTCACCGGGCAAGTCGCAGGAGCGGGTGGAAGGGCTGCCCGTTTTTGACACCGTGCAAGAAGCCGTGGGCACGACGCACGCCAATGCCTCGATTGTGTTTGTGCCCGCTCCGTTTGCCAAGGACGCAGCGTTTGAGGCCATGGAAAACGGCATCAAACTGGTGGTGCTCATTCCCGAGCACATCCCCGTGCAAGACTCCATCGATATCGTCGCGCGCGCGCAGGAATTGAATGTGACCGTGATCGGGCCCAATACCTTTGGACTCATATCGCCCGGGGAGAAGACCAAGATGGGCATTATGCCCAATCATATCTATCAGCCGGGACCGATTGGCGTGGTGGCCCGCTCAGGTACGTTGAGTTATGAGATTGCGTTTAGCCTCACGAATGGGGGATTTGGCCAGACGACGGTGGTGGGAATGGGCGGAGACCCGGTGGTGGGACAAACCTTCATTTCGGTTCTTCACCACTTTAAGAACGATCCGGATACGCGGGCCGTGGTCATGGTGGGCGAGATTGGCGGCAGTGCCGAGGAAGAAGCGGCCGAATACTTGAAAAGCTTTGGAAAGCCGGTGGTCGCGTACTTGGCGGGGCGTGCGGCGCCGGCGGGAAAGCGCATGGGTCACGCGGGTGCGATTATTGAGCGTGGGCGGGGCACCCTCGAGTCCAAGGAAAAAGCCCTGACGGCGGCGGGAGCCAGTGTGGTGACGATGCCTTGGCAAGTTGTCGACGCATTGCGTGAAGTGATGAAAGGCGTCTAATGCAGTAAGACAGAGCAGCAGCCATCCCCCAAAAGGTGGCTGCTGCTTTTTTGGTGGCCTTATGACAACGCTTGGTGTGGCGCCAGCAGGTCTTCTGCCTGTGCTAACTCCTGCAGCTGCTCCTCGATGGCAGGGTATTGGGGCATGTGTGGAATGTGGGTAATCGATTCCACGGCTTTGCCTTGCAGACGCGCGTTGAGCGCGTCCCACATGGGTTGCAAGGCGTGGGCGAGAGCTCGATCGGGAGTGCGCGGGGTGCGCACTAAGGACATGACCAAGTATCCCAGTCGCTCAATGGACAGAACAAGCGGCCAGACTTCGTCCCGATTAACGGGGGGCAACTCCCCGAGGGCGGCTTGGTACAAGTGTTGAACCGACAAGAGCGCACTTAACGTCGACCCGCGCAGATGTGCCAGTTTGGTGGCACTGGCCGCGGTGAGCGTAGATTGCATGAGGTCGCCCGTCCGTGTCAGCGCATGGACGCAGGCTTGCGGCAAACGCGTCGAGGAGGCGCGGCCCCACAATGCAAATGCGGCGACGAGACCAACGGCACTGCCGATCAGTGTATCCTTAAAGCGTGCCCACACCATCGGCATGATGGCGGCGTGTGTCCCTGTATAGATGTTCATGAGCGCTATGGTCGTAATGAAGACGACTGAGACGCCGTAATTTTTTGCGATAAAAAACAGCATGCCCAACTGTAAAACGACGAGCAAGATGGCCGTGGCGACATTGGGCGGGCGCATGGCGAGGAGGACGCCGGCCAGTACCAGTCCCAGCGTGGTGCCCAATGCCCGTTGAATCGCGCGCTCGGCGATGACGGCAGTCGAGACCCCTTGCAGTACCGCTGCGGCCGTCAGCGGAACCCAAAAGGGGTGCGCAATGCCTATGAGGTGTGCTAGGAGTACGGAGAAGGCCACCGCGATGCCGATGCGGGCGGTGGCCGGTAGGACCAGCGCGTGTCGGCTTAATCCGCGATTGAGTCGTTCAAAGACAGTCGGCTGGTATAGCCGGAGCTCAAATGGCGGCCGAGACTGGCCTGACAGGACGGCGACCGCTTGTTGCACGGCGTCATGCCAGCGCATCCAGGGCAAGCCTAAGGATTGGGGTACCTCGGGTACAGTCAAAGGCAGTTTGCCAGGGTGTTTGACCTGGTCACCCAGGTTCTGCAGAAGTTGATGCCAGACTGGTGCGAGTGGCTCTTGCACATGAGCGGCGAGCGCAATCAGTGCGCGAAAAAGGTGAGTTGCCTCGTTAGCGGCGTGCTCGAGCTGCACCAGGCGAGTCCCTCGAGCCGTTTCGTGGGCTTGCATGACGGCTTGAGCAGCCTTGTGTTGGGCGGACACCATTGTGCGGGGTGATCCTAGCGAGGCCCCATAGTCTGCCAGAGCGAAAAAGGCTTCGCTGACGATAGCGCGCTGCGGTCCGGCAGGATTCCATAGCCAGTCCACCATGCCAACGATCCAGGCGATGCCCGCTCCCCCTAAAACGGCTAACATGCGGATCCAGATGATGTTGGCCGGATGCAGCGGCAACGCCGAACTAATGCACGCTACCAACACAAAAATGAAGCCGGCGGGCAGTGGAACATCAAACGTGCCAGTCAGATATGTTGAGGCGGCGGCGACAAAGCCAAGCGCCAAAGCCATGTGCCACCACACGCTCGCCAGACCCCCTAGCCCCATCGAGATGTCGAGGCCCAACCCAACTATCAGCAATGTGATGGCGCGTACCCGATATGGTTGAGGGTGGACATACAACGAGGTGAATCCTCCTAGAAAAGCCCAGATTCCCCACTCGATATGGCCCAAGGCCAGCCCTCCAGACATAACCAAAGCGGTAGTAAGCCCCGTGCCCCACAAGCGACGCCGGGGGATGGGGGTGTCTTTAAACATCAATGCACCGCGCCATATTGAGGGGTATTGACCCGAACTCACGACTCAATCTCCGAACAGACCGCACGCACCGCATCGGTGATTTCTTGATAGCTGGTACACCGACAGATATTGGAACGCAGCCATTCGACCAGGCGGCCTTGGTCGTGATCGGGTTGTTGGCTCAGCGCATGTCCCACCATTAAAAATCCAGAAGTGCAATATCCACACTGAAACGCCCCGTGATCTATGAATGCCTGTTGGATGGGGGCGTGCTGCAGGCCCTCCACCGTGGTGATATCGGATCCCTCGACTTCTACGGTCAACACCATGCACGACTTGACGGGCATTTGCTCTATTAAAACTGTGCAGGCTCCACAGTCTCCATTTTCACAGCCGGGTTTAGCACCGGTCAGGCCTAGTGCGTCGCCGCGCAAGGTGTACAGAAGGGTTTCGCCCGGATAGACGACAACTTGGCGGGCGTCGCCATTTATCGTGAGCGTCATCGCTTGGGGCCCGGTTAATGATCGCATCAAGATTCCTCCAGTTCTGTGAGCATGTCGGATAGGGTGTACTGTGTGACAAATTGTCGGTATTCGGCAGACCCATGAATGTCGGACACGGCCGGCATGGGCATGTTGGACACCGCGTCGGCCGCTCGCGCCTGAGGCGATCGGCTGACGTCCGAAAGAATTTGGTCAACAGTCGACGAATGAAAGGGATAGCTGTTCCAGCCAGAAAAGGCAGCACGAACACGGCCGCTTGCTGGTTGCGCTAGCGCAATGGTGACCAGGGGATAGTCGATCCAATCCAGCCGTGTCATTTTGTGGCTGCGAAAGGTCAAATTGCGCGCCTCCTGGCTGTCCACGCGCAAGGACACCAGAAACTCGCCGGGGTTCAAGTTCAGGGCGGTGTCCCACACGTCGGCAAAACGGCGTGTCTGCAGTCCGTGTTGGGTGGCGAGCTCAACCTTCGCACTGTCCATTAGCAAAAAGGGAAGCACCGCTTCCCGATACGGCAAGACGCTGAGCAAGTTGCCGCCCAATGTGATTTGCCGGCGTGCGGTGTAATCCGCGATGCGGTCGGCCGTCGCCGTCAAAAGCGGCCAAAGGTTGAGGTCGGCCACTTCGGTGAGGCGCAGAGCCGCGCCCAACTGGAGGGTCTGGCCATCGTCGCGATGAATGCGCAGCGACGGAATAGCCTTCAGATCAATGACGGCGTCAATGTGAACGTCTTGGACGCGGCTGCGCGTTAAAATCTCGGTGCCGCCTGCATAGAAGGCCGGATGCCGGTGTTGGCGCACTAAATCGCCATAAGCCTGTAACGCTTCATCTACAGTGTCTGGACGATAGTAAAACAAATCAAACGGTATCATAATGGAGTCTGCGCCTCCTTGCCTGCCAGATCGCTTCGGGAGTCAGCGGCAGGGTATTAAGCGGAACCTCGGCCGCGCTCGAAAGGGCGTTGGCCAATGCGGCGCCAATGGCCAGGACACCGTGTTCGCCCAGTGGGCGAGCGCCAAAGGGTGAGTCCACCTGTGGCGTTTCGACAAATTCAACGCGGTATTCTTGAGGCTGCTCTCCTACCCGCATGAGCCGGTAGGTGCGAAATTGATTACTGAGAAACTGCCCTTGTGCATCGTAGTGAATGACCTCGCGGCTGGCGACACCCAGACCCATGTTCATACCGCCCATGACTTGACCGACGGCAGCGGCGGGATTGATGACGCGTCCGGCATCGATGACGGAGGCCGCGGTTAAGATTTGGTACTGATGGGTCATCCGATCGTATTCGACCTCCACTGCCTGTACGCCCACCGTCCAAGCCGGTCCCGGGCGGCCTTGTCCTGTCTCTTGATCGAGCAGATTCAAATGACGAATCATAAAGTGGCCGCGGCCCATCAACTGGCCTCCAATGGAGTCGCCTTCTTGATACTTGTAGCCGAGGGCAAGATCGGAAAACTTGAGTTGGATCGAGGGATCGTCGCGAACAAACAGTTTTTCGTTACCATAGTCAAGATCGTCAGCGGAGCAGCGCAAGACCGTGGCCGCCAGATCTTTAAGCTGGCGAATCAGGTCATTGGCTGCATCCAGCACAGCGCGGCCGACCATGTAGGTCGACAGGCTTGCCACGGTTTTCCAGTGTTCGGGATCTACGTGCGTGTTGACCTCTTCGCGGATGAACACGCGTTCCAACGGAATCCGCAATTGCTCCGCCAGGATTTGTGCGGCCGTAGTTTTGCTCGCTGCACCGAATTCGACGGCCCCGATACTGAGATTGACGCTGCCGTCGCCGTTCATCGTGACGATCGCGCCTGAAATGGCATTGGGTGGGCTGGAAGATGTCTTCCAAAACGCGGCAACGCCGGTGGCGCGAATGTGACGGTCGTCGACAACGCGTGGCGTTGGACCGTTCCAGTGGATCAGTGTGCGCATATGGTCAATCGCAAGTGGCAAATCACCCAAATTGCTCCGCGTCAGTCGTGCTTGCGTTGGCGTGGTATCACCGGGCGCCAGCGCATTGCGTTCACGCAACTCCAGGGGATCGATGTGGAGAGTCCGTGCTAACTCGTCCATGGCGCGCTCGATGGCAAACGTCATGGGCATGTGGCCAAATCCGCGAAAGGCTGTCGTATACGTGTGATTGGTGTAGACGCAGTAGACGTCGGCATGCAGGTGCTCAATCTTGTACGGTCCCGTGCATTGGGCGGCAATAGCGCGGGCAATCCGCGGTGCCGAGTCGGCGTACGCGCCGATATCCATGAAATACCGCATTTTTGCCGCCATGAGGCGACCATCTTTGGTAGCTGCCAGCCCAATATCAGCTTCTAATCCCATGCCGACTGGACTTGAGGCTAAGTCTGCCTCGCGGGTATTGGCAATTTTGACGGCATGTCCTCCTACCGCCTTGGAGGCTAGGTACGCTAGTATTTCGAGATGGACCGTGGCTTTGCCGCCGAACGCTCCGCCAATGAGGGGGACCTGAACGATGATCTGACCAGGATCGAGGTGAAAGTATTTGGCTAAGAGCTTTTGCACCTCGTAGGGTGCCTGCGTATTAGAATGAATCAACACACGGCCGTCTGCTAAGATCTCGGCCTTGGCCACGCGAGGTTCCATGGCGGCGTGGTCAACTTGCGGCAGTTTGACGCGGACCTGAACCCGAATGGCACTTTGTTCCCAGACCATGTCCACATCACCCTTGACGACATTGGCCTCGTCTGCCAGGTTACTGGCGCGTTTGGGGTAGGCCGGCGGGGTGGCCACTTGGTATTCGCTGATGCGTTCGTGAATTAAGGGGGCATTGGCGGCCAGAGCCTCCTGAATGCTATTGACGACCTTCAGCGGCTGATACCGAACTTCGATGAGCCCCGCTGCGCGCCGCGCGGACGCCTCGTCGTGCGCAACCACCAAGGCGACCGGCTCGCCCCAGTAGCGGACTTTTTCGTGCGCTAAGGGGGGGCGATCCTCAATGACGTCTCCGGTGAGAATGGCAACGTCGCACCCTGTTAAGACAGCTTTCACCCCAGCTACATTTTGAGCCGATTCGGTGTTGATGGCCATGATGCGCGCGTGTGCCTGCTGACTGGGGACCATGACGGCGTGCCAGGTGCCGGGAACATTCACATCGTCTGTGTAGCGGGCGCGGCCCGTCACTTTGTTGGGGGCTTCCTTACGAGTAACACTGGTGCCAATCACGCTCATCCAAACCTCCCATTGACAGATTTGCGTATGCCTAGCATCCTCGTTTTTGCAAAATCTATGTGCAACCGTTACGGGCACGGTTCTTCCGGGACCCGGTCTATCGCTGCATTGTCGGTTTTTGGGGAACGTCGGACAGACCCTCCGCGGCAACGTTTCCCCAGATGTTTGACCAAATCAGCCATTGCACGAGCTTGCAAGCCATCCATACGCTGCAAGTGGAGACCGCCTACGAACGTCAGCTCGTCTCAACCAATGAGGCGACCTCTGATGATGCTAGACGAAAGATGGGACCTCAGGTAAGGGGATTTGGAGAAATTGTGTCCGGTTTCTGGACAAACCCCAAATGAACACAGAAAATAGTAATGACTACATTTGTTTGTAATAGATCGAATAAGGTGCTGGGTAAGGAGAAATGAACATGCCGAACAAATTCGGTGGGCCGTGGACCGCCATTAAGCTGAACGTCCTGCAACAATATTTAAATGCGTACCTCCAGGTCATGAACAAGACCGTTCAGTCTGGTGTACATTGATGCGTTTGCAGGGTCGGGTCAGGTGCAGATTGCGAAAGGGCGTTTGACTGACGGGTCGACTAAAATAGCATTAGACACCAGAGGTTTCGACTATTACGTGTTCGTTGAGCAGGATATAAACACGTCGAAGAGCTTCGACGTGTTTGCGAGCCTTATGAAACAGACGGAGTGAATATCCGCATTGTGCCCGGGGACGCAAACGACCTTCTTCTTTCGAAGGTCGCCGGTTATCCACGGAAGGTGCGAGGCGTCGCATTTCTCGACCCATATGGCATGGAGCTTTGCTGGGACACGTTGGAAGCATTAGCACAAACCAAAAAGCTTGACATATGGTACCTTTTCCCACTCAGCGGACTCTACCGCCTGGCGACTAAGGACCCTATTCATATCGACGAGATCAAAAGAACCGCGATCGACCGGATATTAGGAACCTCCGAGTGGTACAACGCTCTCTATCGAGAATCGCGGCAACCAACACTGTTTGCGGAGCTTGAGCGGCCGGAACGCACTGATGGTGACGGCCTCGAACGTTATGTTAAGGATCGCTTGGAGACTGTGTTTGCGCGTGTGGCGGGACCATTGCGCCTTCCGAAGGATGGCCCGCCGCGATATTCGCTGTTTCTTGGCGTGTCGAATCCAAATCCATCTGTTGGCAAAATAGCTACAGGTATTGCGGATCATATTCTAAGGCATGCTTGATTGGGGGGATCGAAGCAATGGGAACGGGAACACATATTGAATGGACTGATGCCACGTGGAATCCGGTGACGGGATGCACTAAGGTAAGCCAAGGATGTAAACATTGTTGATGCCGAACGGATGGCCAAACGGTTACAGGCCATGGGCGCCTCCAACTATAGCCAAGGATTTCGAGTAACCCTCCACCCCGACATGCTTGACAGGCCGCGTCGTTGGAGACAGTCCCGTCGCATATTTGTTAACTCAATGAGTGACCTTTTTCACCCGGACGTCCCGGACAGTTTTATCCATGAGGTATTTCGGGTGATGGTCGAGACCCCATGGCACACTTACCAGGTTCTCACCAAAAGACCCGAGCGGCTGGCCCAAATGGCTAGCGTTTTGCCATTTTCTGAAAACATCTGGTGTGGAACCAGTGTGGAGTCCCAAGCGGTATTAGACAGGATCCGATGGCTTCAGGAAACCCCAGCAGCCGTCCGATTTTTATCATGCGAACCGTTGTTGGGTGCCCTGTCCAATCTACCGCTTGACGGAATTCATTGGGTAATCGTCGGCGGTGAGTCTGGACCCAGGGCTCGGCCGATGAATGTTGAGTGGGCCCAGGAAATCCGCGACCAGTGCTTACTGGCGAATGTGGCTTTTTTCTTTAAGCAATGGGGGGGCGTTCAACGGACCCAAGCAGGTCGCCTGCTCGACGGACGTACATGGGACGAATTTCCCGGCGTACGCGGGATTGCTGTGCAGGGCCCCAGTTAGCGCTGGTTGACTCGTGTTGTTGTCTATGGTGAACCTATGGACATGGAGGACAAGGCGGAAGAACCGCGGGAATGGCTCCGTACGCGATTCCCGCAGCACCCATTCGGCGCCAGCCTACGAGGCTAGCCGTTGACGATTTCGGTCGTGTCCCCGGCCTGGCCGACAAAATCCGATCGCGTGGTGCGTTTGCGATGGCAGCCCGGAGGCGATTGGGATATTCGTTATTGGCGTCATACGGGGCGTTGGGTGGTCCCTGGCGTACCGCACCCTATTCTGAATCGAGGCCGACTGAGCTATAGGGCGAGTCGCCTATCGATATAGGTCCAGCGGAATGGATGGGCCTGTCGATTGTAGGGGACCATGAATTTCTGGAGCTTATGGGCTGAGTTATCGGTAAAGACGAATTGCCCGTGGCGTAGGAGATTACGTTGCAGGATGCCGAACCACACTTCGATCCGGTGGAGCTAGGAGGCATGGATCGGGGTAAACACGAATCGCCAACGCGCATGGTGGGTCAGCCATGCCTGCATACGAGCTGTTCTATGGACCGCCAAGTTGTCTCAAATCGCCATGATGTTGGTCACCACCGGGACCTAGTGGGCATCTATCTCGATTAAAAATGCCATACACTCTTCATGGTGGCGGGGATAGGTCTGACCAAAGACGCGGCAAGTGTCTACTTCGAAGCGACGTTCAAGTTTTAAGATGGTCCATCGGGTCGAGGGAGCGAAACGGAGCGTGGTGGTTGTATGGATACTGTCCGTGAGGTCTGGGAGAGACCACAGAGTGGTGTCCTCGGGTGGTTGGCAAGCGCGGGCGAGTCAAGAAGATGGCCATAGACAGGTCCATCAGAACGGAAGGCTAAGTGGTATCATACAACTATAGCGGTTGCTACACCGGCGTTGTTTGGGCGCGCAAGGAGTTGGCTAAGGTGCAACACAATAAAATTCAGGTGGTCGGGGTAAATCATCGGCAAGCGCCGCTGGCCGTGCGGGAGCGGGTCGCGTTTGGCCCGGAATTGCTTGAACGCGCATATCAGCACCATCCGTCAATTCGACATCAAGAGGGATTGGCGATTGTTTCGACGTGCAATCGAACAGAAATTTACGTTGCGGGCGACTGTAGCCTGGCCGACATTTTGGCCTGGTGGGAACAGACGGTGGGGGTTGCGCGCGGCGAATTTGCGGATTTTTGTTTTTGGTACCAGGGTACGGAAGCGGTGTCTCACTTAATGCGGGTAGCGGCAGGGTTGGATTCGATGGTCTTGGGTGAAAGCGAAATTTTGGGGCAGGTGAAAGACGCATACCAAACGGCCCAGCACTATCAAGCCGTGGGAGCTCTCCACCGGCTGTTTCACGATGCCTTGCGGGTGGGTAAACGCGCGCGCAGCGAGACCGATATTGGGCGTAATGCGCTATCCGTAGGCCACGCGGTGGTGGAGCTGTCGGGCAAAGTATTTGGTTCGGTGCAGGGTCGGAGTGCACTTGTGATAGGGGCTGGCGCCACCGCCCAACTCGTGGCCCGCCACCTGGCGGCACAGGATTTGTCGGAATTGCTCATTGCCAACCGAACTCGTGTCCGCGCGCTGGGTCTGGTTGATGAGCTTGGGGCGACGTACGTGCCGCTTCAAGATTTAGTCAGCGCCATCGGCCGCGCCGACATCATCGTGTCTTGCACAAGTGCTGCCCAAGTGTTGATAACGAAAACGATGGCGTCAGAAGCCTTAAGGGGGCATACCCATCAGTTGCGATTTTTCTTTGATTTGGCGGTGCCGCGTGACATTGACCCCGAGGTGAGTCGGTTGTCGCGAAACATCTTTCTGTACGATATCGATGACGTGACCCGTGTGGTGGATGTCAACTTGCAAAAGCGTCAGCGTGAAGTGTCCAAAGTCGAGCGCATCATTCAAGAGGAGGTGGCTCAGTTTCAAGAGCAGATGGGGGCCAGCCAAGTGGGCTCGGTCATTCGGTCGCTGCGCCAAAAGGCGGAAACAATCCGCGTGCAAGAGCTCGAAAAGGCCATGCATCGGCTTCCAAACCTTTCCGAGGAAGAACGGTTGGTGGTGGAGGAGACTACGCGGCTTATCCTCAACAAATTTTTAAATGACGCCATGGTTTCAATGCGCAGTTGGGGACAAGATGAGCAAAAACGCTCATATGTGGACGCGGTGCGCGAGTTGTTTCGTCTGAATGACCTGAGCCCGGATGCGCTTGCCAGTGACAAGGGTATGCCGGTCCCGGGCCGGTAAGGCGCAATGAATGTGTTTCTCATTGTGCTAACGTCGTGCGGGTACGTGAGCGCATCGGTTTTGGCCGTGGCTCAGCTTTACGACGGCCGTTATCGGCGCTGGTCGTACTTGGGGGGCGGGGCGGGTTTAGTTTCGGAAACGCTTTGGCTTATTAGACAAGGGGCGTTCGAGGGGTTTCGCGCCATGATGGCTGTTCCCGATTGGGTCGGTGTCGTCGTCTGGGGAGCGCTCATGGTGTCCGTATGGTTTGTCCGCGCAAAAAAGTGGGTCCCCATGCTAGCGTTTGTGTATTCTACCGTGAGTGTGCTGTGGCTACTAAGTCAGTTGCTGTCCCACCGAGCACTCATAGTCCCCGCCTTTATTTCGCCGCTGGCGGTGGGCGTGTGGTCCAGTGCGTCCGTCAGCGCCGTTTGCTTTCTGCTAGCACTGGTTTTCGGTATCATGTATCTCGAGAAGGAACGGGAATTGCGGCACAAGCGCGCCCGGCTTTTCTACTATCAGTTGCCGGCACTGGGGGAATTGGACCGGTGGGCAGGTCGCTTTGTGGGGTTGGGATGGCTTTTGTACACGCCTGTTTGGTTGGCGCTGTTATTCTTAACCCACGGTGTGAGCCAGGCGCTCTGGTGCACCCGCGCCCGCCAAGTAGGAGCTACGCTGATCTGGTTGGTTTATGGGCTGGCGGCCATGATGCGGGTGTTGGGTCGGGGAGACGGCCATGGGATGGCGCGGGGCGCGATGTGGGCGTTTCTCAGTGTGTTGCTCAACGCTTGGGGAATTGATTCGATCTGTGTCGGACCGCCGCACGCGGCATTATGAGCGTTGCTGGCTGGCGAGAAGGGAGTAACAGCATGGCGCACATCCGGATTGCGACACGGTCCAGCCAACTGGCCATCGCCCAGGCTGAGGCGGTGGCAGCGGTTTTGCAAAAAGAGGGGCACACGACCGAGTTAGTGCCGATTGAGACGCAAGGGGACCAAGTATTGGATCGGCAACTGCATGAAATCGGTCGCAAGGGGATTTTCACCCAAGAACTAGAAACGGCATTGCTGACCAATCAAGTAGATCTCGCGGTGCACTCGTTGAAAGATCTGCCGACCGTTCTGCCGCCCGGGTTAGTGATTGGGGCTTATGCGCTGCCTGAGGATCGGCGCGATGTGCTCATTTCCGGCGGGGATAGTCTGGCAACGCTATCGGCGGGCGCATGCGTGGGGACGTCCAGCCTTAGGCGCATGGCCTTTTTGAAGGCGATCCGGCCTGATTTAAGGGTGGTGCCCGTGCGCGGCAACGTGCAAACGCGTCTGCAAAAATGGAGCAATGGGCAAGCGGACGCCTTGGTGTTGGCGGCAGCGGGGCTGGTGCGGCTAGGATGGTCGGACCGCATCACGGAATATCTCGATCCACAGGTGATGGTGCCTAGCCCGGGACAAGGTGTTCTGGCAATAGAAATCGCTAGTCATCGTGATGATGTCAAACCGCTGATGCAACGTCTCAACGACAGCAATAGTCAAGTGTTGGCACAAGCGGAGCGCGCCGTGCTGGCGGAAATGGGAAGCAACTGCCAATTGCCTCTGGGAGCCTATGCCCAATGGGTGGGACCAGGTCGACTGGAATTGACGGCTCAGGTGAGTGACGTCCAAGGCCAAGAAGTTCTGCAGCAGACAATACAATGTAACGCGCAGCAAGCATCCGCAAGCGGTCATGCGTTGGGACGAGCGCTGCTCGAGCGGGGGGCGTTGCGATTGATCAAGTCGCCAGGAGGGAAATAGCATGCTGACGATTGTGGGCGGAGGTCCAGGAGCCTTCGAGTTTTTGACAACGTCGGCACTAAACGCGTTAGATCGGGCGGAATTTATTGTCCTAGAACCAGACATGCGAACCGTGCTGGTGGATCGCCGGGATTGGCAAGACAAGGTAGAAAATGCGGATTTACGGTCGCTGCAGGATGCGGCGCGACTATCCGCACGCCAAGGGGTTTGGTTAGTGCCGGGAAGCCCCAGCACCTTTGCGCCGGTTCGCCAATGGATGGAAAGTTTGGACCGCTCACTTTTGCAGTACATACGGGTTGAGTCGGGGATCCCGATAGCGGTGGCGCAATTGGACCAAAGAGGGCTGTTTTTGCCCCCGCACCTGCTTCAGGTGCTCGATGGCCGTGGACAGCCGCTGATTCAATGGGCGCAATCCTGCTGGACCGGTCCTGGTTTGGACCAGCGCATCGCCTGGCAAGAAGAAAAACCGCTCTATGGTCGGCGGGTGATTTTGCTGCGGGCGGGCGAGCGAAGCCAGCGGGTCGTGCGCTGGTTTAAAGACTGGGGGGCCGAGGTGGAGCAGTGTCCAGTCTTTAGGCTGACGGATCCCGTCAGCTATGACGTGGTGGACGCGGCCATTCGCCACCTTGAACGATATGACTGGCTGGTGTTTACCAGTGTCGAAGCGGTGCAGCGGTGGTTTGATCGTCTCAGGCAGTTGCAGGTTGACGTCCGTCAGATACGGGCACGCATTGCCACGGTGGGACCAGAAACTTCGCTGGCGGTCCGCGAACGCGGACTGATTCCAGCCCTGATGCCGCACAGCGAATTCAGTCAGGAAGGGTTGGCGGATGCATTTCACGCGCTGCCCTTGCGGGGGGTGACGGTGCTGTTTTTGGGCGGGCAGCTGAACCGTCAGTTTTTAGCGGAGGATCTACGCGGATTGGGTGCATTGGTGGACGAGGTGACGATTTACCGCAATCAGCCAGAGCCGCTTTCGCTTTCGTTGCATCAAGGCATTCGGGCCGAGTCGGTCGACGCGATCCTGTTCACAGCTTCGTCGCAAGTGGAGTACTTGTGGGAGCAGTTATCGAACGAAGATCGTCGCCATTTGGCAAATGTTCCATCCTTTTCTATCGGCCCCTTAACGACGCGGACACTGTTGCACTACGGCATTAATCCCGTGGCCGAAGCCAGCCAGCCATCCTTAAGGATTTTAGCGGAGCTTGTGCACTCGTACTATCACGGCCGTCGTAGCGGCGAGAACTAAACGCTTCATGAGAAAGGTGTGATCTCTATGTTCCCGCGTGAACGACCGCGGCGCTTGCGCGCCACGGATTCTCTGCGCACATTGGTTGCCGAGACGCGGTTGTCGGCCGCGCAATTTATTTACCCGGTGTTTGTGAAACATGGTCAAAATCGTCAAGATCCGATCCGTTCAATGCCAGGCATTTTTCAGTGGTCGGTCGACACGTTAATCCCGCACCTGAGCGAAGTTTACAGCGCGGGTGTGCGCGCCTTTCTATTCTTTGGGATTCCAGCGCAAAAAGATGCTTTGGGCCACGAAGCTTATGCCGCCGACGGCATTGTGCAACGGGCGCTGCAACAGGTGCGAGAGGCATTGCCGGACGCCATCTTAATAGCCGACCTGTGCTTATGTGAATACACCGATCACGGTCACTGCGGGGTATTGCGGGGGGAGCGGGTCAATAATGATGCGACGTTGGATTTATTGGCCAAAACTGCGGTGGCGCAGGCGCGCGCCGGTGCCAGTATGGTGGCACCCTCGGATATGATGGATGGACGCGTGCAGGCCATTCGTCGCGCGTTGGATGCAGCCGGATTTGAAGAGACCCCGATTATGTCCTATGCCGCCAAGTATGCGTCAGGGTTTTACGGCCCCTTTCGAGACGCGGCAGAAAATACGCCAACGTTTGGGGATCGGCGCGCCTACCAAATGGATCCGGCCAACGCCCGTGAAGCGCTCAAAGAGGTGTTACTGGACATCGACGAGGGTGCGGATCTAGTCATCGTCAAACCGGCTTTGCCGTATCTTGACGTATTGCATGAAGTGCGAGAAGAAGTACTGGTTCCGGTGGCCGCGTATCAAGTATCAGGCGAATATGCCATGATTGAAGCGGCCGTTCAGCAGGGGTGGCTTGAGCGGGAGCGCGTGGTAATGGAAACACTCATAGCTATCAAGCGGGCCGGAGCCGACCTCATTATCACCTATTGGGCTTTGCAAGCCAGTCGGTGGCTGAATGGGTAAGCGCTAGGCACGGGTGGCTGAAGGAGGAAGATGGTGTCAAAGAAGACAATGAGCGCGAGGTCGGATCTGGCGCATATTCCTGCGGTGCAGACGGTGATGCGGGCTCTGTCTGAGGACTGCCTCGTGCCGACAGTGTGGTTGAAAACCGGAGTCCGAGATGTCTTAGCAGAAGTACGGCAATCGGTCAAGGCGGGCGCGGCGATGCCTTCGTGGGAAGAAATTCTGCTCCGATGCAAGGCGCGGGCCGAAGAATTGACGCGCCCTCATTTGCGGCCCGTGATCAACGCGACCGGGATTATGGTGCATACCAACCTGGGGCGTTCGCCCTTGCCTGAGGCCATGATGGAGCACCTGGCTGCGGTGGCGACAGGCTACTCAACGCTGGAATACCGTCTGGATGAGGGTGTTCGCGGATCGCGTCATGAGCACGTGCAAGATCTCTTGGCGGATTTGGTGGGGGCTCCGGCCGCTATGGTTGTGAACAATAATGCGGCGGCGGTGTTGATTGCGTTAACGACGATGGCGTCCGGGCGCGAGGTAATCGTGTCCCGAGGGGAATTGGTCGAAATCGGCGGCTCGTTTCGCATCCCTGAGGTGATGGCATTGTCGGGGGCGCGACTTGTCGAGGTGGGTGCGACCAACAAGACTCATTTATATGATTACGAGCGGGCTATCACCGCTGAGACGGCGCTCTTGCTGAAGGTGCATCAATCGAACTTCCGTCAACTGGGATTTGTGGATAGTGTGTCGCGCCACGATCTTGTGGTTCTAGGGCGGCGGCACAAAATTCCCGTCATGGAAGACCTCGGCAGCGGAGTCTTGCTGCCCATCACGATCGACAGCTATAGTGAACCGTGCGTTCAAGAGGTGGTAGGCGCAGGCGTCGACATCACCACGTTTTCTGGCGACAAACTGTTGGGCGGTCCCCAGGCCGGCTTAGTGGTGGGCAAAAAAGAATGGATTGATCGGATGAAGAAGAATCCATTAGCGCGGGCAGTCCGTGTTGACAAGATGACGTTAGCGGTGCTGGAACTGGTGTTGCGATGGTACCGCGAGGATCGTGGACGGGACCTGCCGCTATGGCGTATGATTTATATGCCATTGGAAAGTATTTTTTCGCGTGCGCAGAGCTTTGCTGATGCCTTGCGAAATTTGTGTCCCGATGTTGTGGTCGAGGTTGAAGCGGATTGGTCGGAGGTCGGCGGCGGATCGATGCCCGGCGCTCGGCTGCAAACCTACGTGGTCTCCGTCGAATTGCCGCCGTCGATGTTGCAGTGGGCGGAACAGGCATTGCGGTCTGCCCCGGTGGCAGTTATTGTCCGCGTTAATCGGGGAAGGCTTTTATTGGATTTGCGGACTGTTTTTGAACATCAGGAGATCCCCCTGGCGCAGACCTTGGCCGATGTTCTGATGCGCGTATCAAACGGGTAGAGGGAGAGGGTTTTCAATGAAAATTTTGGTCTTGGTGAAGCAGGTTCCAGATACCGCCACCAAAATTCGGGTCAACGCGGGTGACACCGTGATTCAAACCGATGGGGTTAAGTGGGTAATCAATCCTTACGACGAATTTGCCATTGAAGAGTGCTTAAGACTACGAGAGCGGTTTGGAGGAGAGGTGGTGGTCCTCACCCTAGGCCCCAAGCGCGTGGAAGAAGCCATTCGGCAAGCGTTGGCGATGGGCGCGGACCGTGCTATCCACTTAGATAGCGACCGGGAATTGGACAGCCAGGCGGCCGCGCGGGTCTTGGCTCGCGCGTGCCAGGACGAAGGGTTTGATTTGATTATGACCGGCAAGCAGGCAGTCGATGATGATCAGGCGCAGGTGGGGCCGTTGGTAGCAGTGGAGTTGGGGTTGCCCCAGGTCACTGTGGTGTTGACTTTGGAGGTGGATCCTGAGGCGCGGCGGATCCGGGCGGAGCGGGAGTTAGAAGGGGCCAGTGAGTGGGTGAGCTTACCCATGCCAGCCGTTATCACAGCGCAACGAGGGTTGAACGAGCCTCGCTACCCCACGTTGCCCAACATTATGAAGGCCAAGAAGAAAGAGGTTAAGGTGATTGCGGTCGAATCCTTGGGGGTGCCTTTGGATCCCTGGGTGCGCGTCGAGGCGTTCTCGTTGCCGCCGGAACGGCCTGCCGGAAAGATCTTGACCGGCGATCCGGTGGAGGTTGCACAAGAGCTGGCACGATTGTTGCACGAAGAGGCAAAAGTTATTTGAGGAGGGGCCACTGTGGCACAAGGTATTTTAGTGGTGGTTAACCAGGAAGAAGGGCGTGTGCGGCGGGTTGCCTATGAGTTATTGTCATTAGCCCAATCACTGGCTTCGGGACAGGTGACGGCGCTGACGTTTGGGCCCGACGCCGAAAACACACGGGAAAGTCTGGGGCGTTATGGAGCCGACCGCGTCGTCTTTCTGTCTGGTCCCGCCTATCAGGCCTATAGTTCAGACGGGTTTGCGCAGGCCGTGGCAGCAGTGGTGAGCACGATCGATCCTCAAGCGCTCTTCTTTCCGGCGACCGCTTGGGGACGGGACTTGGCACCGCGCGTGGCGGGTTTGATAGGGGCGGGATTGGCAAGCGACTGCACAGAGGTGCATGTGCGCGACGACGGACGCTTAGGGGCTGTGCGTCCCATGTATGCCGGCAAAGTTTACGCACGCGTGGCCATTGATTCGCCCCGCCAAATTTTTTCGTTGCGCCCGAACATTCAAACGGTGGTGGAAACGGGGCGGTCGGCGGAAGTGGTGGCTGTAGACCCGGGTTTGGATGCCAGCACGTTCCAAGCGGTGGTGACTGAGGTGAAGCAAAGTCAAGGCGGTCAAGTGGAGTTGACCGAGGCCGATATCATTGTGTCAGGAGGGCGCGGCATTAAAGCGCCTGAGAACTTTAAGGTGTTGGAGGAATTGGCCGATGCGTTGGGGGCGGCCTTGGGGTCATCGCGCCCAGTAGCGGATGAAGGATGGGTCCCTCACTCCTATCATATTGGACAGACTGGCAAAGTCGTGAGTCCGACCGTCTACTTCGCGGTGGGAATTTCTGGGGCAATCCAACACCTGGCCGGCATTTCCGGGTCCAAGTATATTGTGGCGATTAACAGCGACCCCGATGCGCCCATTTTCAAGGCGGCCAACTATGGCATCGTCGGCGACTTGTTTCAAGTAGTGCCTGCCCTAGCCCAAGCCATCCGTGAGGTCAAAAAAGACGCCTAAGTGCGCCGCACCGCGTGCCTATGAGGACGGTTCTTTCGTAGAACCGTCCTTTTTTCGAATAAAGTGGGACAGGACGCACATAGGGTAGGGTGAAACCTGAACAGGGAGGACTCTCCGTGAAGCGTCCGGTGTCGCTGTTGCTGTTGTTAGTGTTCACGGCCATTCAGATTTACTTTGCGCAAGTACCGGTTTCACATCAGGTGGAAAGTTCGACCTGGATTGAAGTGAGCCCACACGCGGGCGGGTTGGTGGAGCGGCAACAGCATTATTATCTCATTACCGTCAACGCGACCTACCGGTTACAAGCCAATCAGGTGCATATTACCGCACAAAAGCATCGTCTCACCTGGGTTGATGTTCCTGAGCCTTCAGGCATGGGGGTTTGGAAATTGGCGGTCGGACCCTCTGCAATTCCGCTGGTGGGACTGGGAGGACCGGTATATCCTGCGCCTAATGGCCAGTCGGTGCTGTGGGTCGACCCGAGAACGCGCCTGGCATACCTTAGCCAACCTACGGTGAGTGGCTTGCGGCGCCTTTCCCCGGAACTGGGGTCCGTCACCGGCGCGCTGTGGGCACCGGACAGTCAAGCGTTAGGCTTGGTGGGGCAGGGGCCGCAAGGTACGGGAGCGTATCTGTGGGATCGCGACGGGAACTTAAGTGCTGTGGCGTTGCCCTCGGGCCAGCTTCGCATTGCCGCCCTTGGCTTCGCTCGGAACAATGTGTTATTGGCTGCGTTGAATAACGGGCGGGTCTTGTACCAGGGCAAGGGTTTGGTGCCGCTGCCAGCGCTCTCACCAATATATTTAGATAAAGGGCATGCTGACATTCTGGGCGAGACAGCCAATGATGTGATTTTTTGGACGGCAGGCAGACGATTGACATTTTTACGGCCCGATTTGAAATGGATGGGGCAGGCAGTCTTTTCCCGCAATGGCCAGATAGCGGCCGTTTTGAGCCAGACGATTGGTGGACAGTGGCGGTTATTGACGTATACAACTCATCAGCACCTCGAAATTTCCATGCCGTTTGCTAAAGACACGCGCTATCGCCTGTTGGGGTTTTTGGGAGATCACTGGATTTTAGTGACGGTGCCAGACGGACCACACATGGGAACCTACGCCTGGTGGGCGCAAGGCACCTGATCCGATGTACTGCAGTGAAGCCCTGACATCTGCGGTTGGTGATACACGACGCCGATCGGGGAAATACTCTCTTGGTATGTTCGTCGGCTAAGCCCAGACCTCAGCAGTGGGACAATAGGTCTATCAAAGAGGTTCTTACAGAATGCGTGGATTGCGGTCCACTTCGACGGCCTCAGGGATAGGCATTGATAAGGATTGTGGAGCGGACGTCAAACGCGTAGGCTCATGGACTCGGTACTCGTGGGTGCGAGACAAAAGGCGGGAGGCATACTGCGCGTCGTCTTACGCCATTTTGCATGACGTATGGGCCAAGGGCGCGTTGTCCCTTCTCTGTATCAGTTGGCTGGCCTGCCACGATCCCGATCGGGTGAAGCGCTTAACCAGGACGCATCCTGCCAGATGATGATGATTGACAGCGTTGCAAAATATGATTACAATCAATATCGCTATTTGTTGGGCGGATAGCTCAGCGGTAGAGCACCTGCCTTACAAGCAGGGGGTCACAGGTTCGAACCCTGTTTCGCCCACCAGAGTACTTGATGTATACTGAGGGAGGCGTGGTGTAGACGGCCTAACACGCATGCCTGTCACGCATGAGAACACGGGTTCGAATCCCGTCGCCTCCGCCATGGATGCCGCGGTAGCTCAGTCGGTAGAGCAAAGGACTGAAAATCCTTGTGTCGGCGGTTCGATTCCGCCCTGCGGCACCACTTAAATTTGTATCCCTGCAACGATTGCAGGGTTTTTCTGTTTCTTTCATAGGGCCTCGCGATTGATCGGCGTCACCATGAGAGCAAAAGCGCAAAGACACCATCTTCGGTAGGGTCCTTCAGCGGCATCTGGGTCACGACCCAAAAGCCTAACACGACCATCATAAAGGTGCCGATCCCGAAGAGCCAGCTTACACGCACGCCCTCCATTGACAGCGGATGCATCTGCGTAGCGCCTAACGTCAAGAAGACCCCGCGCTTGGATACGGGCGTCTACCACTCGGCTTCTGCCCAAAACGCTTCGTCTTCGGCTGGGCTATCACTGTAATCAAGGTCCGCGTCGGTCATCTGGCATCAGTCTGGGGGGCCTGGTTGGAGAAGCTGGCAGTAGAGTGGCTGCTCGCGACGATTGGCCCTCCTTAATGGGATGACAGGACGACCCACCGGGGGCCTGGCGATTGGTGGCGTCATGCCCCCGGATTTCACCCCAGTTCTCGCGCCAGGGTTTCGACGGTCCACGTCGGGCAACCGCAACCTAAAAGTCGTTGTCGCCCGTGAGGATGCCGACGTTCAGCGCGATCGTCAGGGCTACTGTGGGCCAGACTCGAGCGTCCCGCGGAATCCGACGACGAGCGGTCGATTCGGCATGCTCATAAAAACTACGGGGGATGACCTCGATGACATGGGAGGCCACCAACTCATGCACTGCTGCCCGCAATTCTTGGGCTTGGGCAGAGGTCAGTTGACGGTGTTGCGTAATCGCCGCCAAACGTTTGTCCAACTCGTGGAGGGTTTCGTTCCTCTGGTCCTAGGCGACCACCACTTGTAGGTCCGGGCGCGACAATAAGTCCCGGCCTCGCCGGCGCAGTAATTCAGCGACCAGGACGCCAGCGTCTGCCACCACAATCATTCGATGGGCGCCCTGAGTCGGAAGAGGTCGGCTAGTTCATCCTCGGACATCCCGGTGTCCGCGAGAATTTGCTGGACCTTGGTCCCCAACTGCTTCAAGGCTCGTTCAGTCTGTTCATGGTCTCGTTGCAAGGGGATGTAAAAGCCAATGACAACACCGCGGTTGCTAACGGCAATGGGTTCGGCGCCGGCCAGGTAACTGGTTGCGTGGTCTCTAAATTCCCGTACACCGACCGTCTTCATTTGTGGTCACCTCGTGGTCACATTGTGGCATTGGCTATCGTGGAAAGCAAGTGTCGGATGCGGCAGTTCCTGTATGGGTTAATTTACCACATGTAGGATGCCACACTCTTAATTGTGGCCGTCATGCATTTGCATCGGCACCCGGATGCTTGGCGAGGTCGTGTCCAGTATGGTGGCCGTGCTGGTGGTGGTGCGTCAGAGACCGGCGGGATAACGGAGCATCCTTTATTACGCTGCTCGTCTGGTGGCAGCACGGATTCGAGTCAAATGAGCCCGGCGTCACCAGGAGCGTGTGGAAGCGGGGATATGGGAGCAACGTCGTAGACACCCGGGATCTCGAAAATCCTCTTCCTGAGCGGATCCCAGCGACATCAGCAGTAGAGTAGAGCTCTAACCCTAAATCTGAAAATCCTTGTGTCGGCGGTTCGATTCCGGCCTCCGGCACCACTTAAATTAAGCGAATATCCGATGGATTGTCCCCAGCAGCAAAGAAGCGTGCCTCACCATTTTTAGGTGGACCCGGATTGAAACACACGCTTGAGATCGGCACGAGTCTCTGTTAAAATTATCTTTGTTGGTCCCGTCGGTTAGTGGCCTAAGCCGCCGCGTTGTCAGCGCGGAGATCAGGGGTTCGAATCCCCTCGGGACCGCCATTTTCATCTCTCTTAGACGAGGGAGATTTTCTTTTTGCGATTCTTGTGGAATTAAACGAGATGTTGCGGAGACGAACCCGGTGGCAAGCGGCTTGAACCTGCAGGCAGCCGTACAAACTGCGAGGCTTTTGGTGATCGGGACCCGAGACACGTTGGTCGCCCGGTTCTTTATTCCGGCATCGGCAAGACTCTTCGCTATCGTAGAAACCTCGCGTCAAGTCAAGCCCGCCGAGCACACAGACGATTCTGGCAGTGGAAAAGACGAGATCACTTTGCGCCACGGACACGGCGCTTTAGTAGCCGTTTTGTGCATGCTCGTCCTAAAGCGGAAGGCATCCCAGTCGTCTCACTCTCGCGATCGAAGTTGACTGAAACGGTTGAAACGCTGGTTCGACTGCTGTCCAACCTTGAGGTAGGCCGTGCAACGGCCGACGGAGTGGCCTGTCCAGGTTCAAGTAACGCTGGGCCATCAACGGATGCTTGCGTCGGTCCAACACAAAACGAGGCGACCTGGCTTAGGGCTACTGGAAAGCTCCTGGGTTTTGGGAGGTGAAACGGCTGCGGGGCGACCTTTCGCAAGGTCGGTCCCCGCAGAAACTGGCTAACCGTACAATCAACCCAACTCTTCTACTGGCTGGGGTGTCGAAGCCACATTTGATTCATCCGATGCTGTCGGCTTTGCCATCAATGATGCGAAGAAGGCCAATCCCAACATTGCGATTGAAAGGTACAGAGCAGTGTGCAAGCCGACGACAAACAAACTAATTTTTGCAAGGCTGAGATGTGTGCTGCCGACAAACATGGCAAAGGCCAGACCCCGTGGAATCTTGGTCGAGGTCATCACGATTGCGGCGGCAAATGACAGAACCATGCCGATATTGCCAAAGGTACGCAGCATGCCGGATGCTATGCCAAATTGAGCACGCGGTGCGCCTTTCATCACGGCCGTGTTATTGGCGGGAAAGAAGGCTCCTGACCCCAATCCATTGACTAAACTCGCAACCACGATCCAGACGAGCGAGCTAGATACCGATAGGTGAGCGTATAGCAATACAGCAACTGCCTGCAATAACAGTCCAATGGCGGCAGGCCAGCGAGCTCCCCAGCGATCTGTGAGGCGTCCTCCGACGGGGCCGGCTACCCCGCCCAGCAAATACCCTGGCACTAACAGCAACGACGCCTGTAACGGGGTTAAACCTCGGGCCCCTTGCAGGTACATCATGACCAGAAACAGCACCGAAAAGCCGCCCAATCCTTGAAAGAATGAAGCCACAAACGAAAAACTGACCGCTCGGATGCGAAAGAGTGCCAGGTGGAGCAACGGTTCTGCTTGGCGGGCCTCAATCAGAACAAAGATGGCAAGCGCAATCACGCCGACGAACAAAAGCAGCCATTCACTTGGGTGCCAACCTTGAGAGGCAAGTCGCGTCATGGCTAAAAGGATCGACGCGAGGCCAATCCCCATTGTCACAAAACCTCCCGGGTCCAGCTGATGGTGGCGTCCTTTTGCGCCTTCGCGCAGCACAAACAAGGCCAGGATCAGGGCCGTAATGCCAATGGGTACGTTGATGTAAAAGATCCATCGCCAACTGAAAAAAGTGGTCAGAAACCCACCCAGCAATATCCCGAGAATGGCGCCGATATTCCACCCGACGGAAATGAATCCATACGCGCGTCCGCGGCGGGCAACGGGAAACACATCGGCGACGATGGCTCCGCTATTTGCGGTAATAAGGGCACCACCAATACCTTGCGCGACGCGAGCAAGCACGAGTTCCATCCAGCCTGTGGTGATTCCGCACCAGGCAGAGCCGAGAACAAAAATAATGAAGCCAATTTCATACATGCGCACGCGGCCAAACATATCTCCTAATTTTCCCACCTGAGTGGCAAGAAGCGTTATCACGAGGAGATATGCCATGACAATCCATACGACCGTGCCCAGACCCGCGTGCAATGCACGCATCATGGTCGGCAAAGCCAAAATCACGATGGTGCTGTCAACGGCAGAAATAATGACGCCAATCACTATAACCGTGAGCGCCAGGTTGGGACGCTCCGTGATAGGGGTGCTCACATTTTTCCTCCTAGAGTCTGTTGTTCCGTAAGCTCGTCGCAACGAATAACGGAGCAGGAACCCACAAATATACTTGCTATCATTAATATAGTCAGTATAGTCGATGCGAGTGGAATTCGCTAGAATATCGGCGACGACGGCCAGAGCAATCCGATCTGCCAATGGCAGCTGGCGGCGAGTGGCCTTCGTGGAATTTCGATCGACGTACGCGGAATCATTTTAATGTTGCCTTGGAGGCGTAACTCGTCTGGCCCACCCTGACATCTTCCGACTTCTCATGAGGCGGGATTGTCCTTCACATCTGGAAACTACAGTGCGCGAAAGGGCTTAGTCACAGTCCGCATCGAGTCAAGTGCGATGCACTACAGGACGAGCGGCGATGTGGGGATGCGCTTCGCTTCGAGGATACGGTGAACTTCTGCTACGCTCCATGCCTGGAACGGTGCTCCACAGGGCAGGCCGGTGTGCGGCTCGATGATTTCCGAAATCGATTCGAGTCCGGCTTCGTGTTGGTGGAGTTGCTGCCAGCGACGGACTTGGTGGACAAAGCTCTGGGCTGTACGGGCATCGACGCGACGCCAGGCATCGTAATAGATGCCGAGCAAAAAGGGCCAAGCCATACCTTGATGGTACGCATGGTCGCGTTCGGTCAACGAGGAGCCATAATGGGCATGAAAATCCGGACTATCGGCCGACAAGCTTAAAAGACCGAACGGTCGGTACAACGCTTGGCGCACATTGTTGACAATGCTCGGCCAAAACGGTCGAGCGGCGACTGCAAAAGGCAGCCCCACGGCATACAGTTGATTGGGGCGAAGTGCGATATCATCGGGGTCGAGCGTGTCCTTAAATCCGTACTCCGCCGGATATTGCCGATTGATGGTGCGCGCGATGCTCCTGCACAGTGAGCCATATTGAGGGCTTTGGCCCAGCCGTTGCGCGACCTGGTCTCGAAACATGAGCGCATTGAACCAGAGCGCCTGTACTTCGATCGGCTTATTGGCGCGCGGGGTAATGACCTCATTTCCTAGTTGTGCATCCATCCAAGTCAGCGCATGGTCCGGAAGATGGCCTGTCAACAGAAAGTCGTCCGCAAGTCGAATGCCGGGTAAACGGCCTGTAAGATAAGCGTGGATAATGCCATCGATGACTTCCAAATACTGAGCGGGCTGGCTGAGTTGGCCGGACAGGAGGGCCTGGGCAGCGCGGATGATAAACCAAAGGTTCGTGTCGGCGCTGGTCCGGTGCGGTGCGGACGCGGTCTCGTCCCAACGAGTATAGATTGGCACTCCGTTTTCGATAAAGGTGTCCAAGACCGCTTCTATCAATTGCGGGCGATTTAGCTGGTGCGCCAGGCCAGGCAAAGCAATCAAGGCATCGCGTCCCCAATCGGCGAACCACGGGAATCCGGCGATGATGCTGGTGCCGCCTTGCGGAGTCTGTGCGACAAAGGTCTCGGCCTGCAGCGCAGTGTTGGTGAGGAGGTGGCGCCGGCGCCGTTCCCGGCGGGCCCAGATCCGTGGATCCAGGGCAGGCACCTCACCTGCTTGCACCTCCATGAAGGTGAACCAGAGCGAGTGGTGGGTTGTCAACTGCGCGTCAAATGTCCCCGGAGACAGGAGGTCCTCGGTCGCCCCATATCCTCGCCTGGCTTCGTCAGCGTAGAAGAAGCCATGGAAAATCGTGGGATTGGCATGAAAGGGGACGCCAGCCATGTGGGCCATCCAGACGCGATCTTGCCATTTGATGGCCACACGATCTGATGATGGATATACGGCGTCCGGCTCCTCAAACTGCAACTGGTGATGGTCGCGACCGGCGATGAGTGGAGTCACGCGTAATTGTGCCGGTGGACCTTCCCAGAAGTAGTGCACGACAATGCCCGGCTGGCCGGGACTGACCCACAGCGTTTCCGTGAGCGCGCCGAGGGCGAGATCCCAGTGGAACGAGGGAATGCCATGGTTTAAAGTAAAACTGAACAATCCTGTAGGCCCCGGACCCCAATCGCCGGATGCCCATTGGGCTCGCCACAAAGGGTAGGTATGGCCTGAGATCGTGAGGTCGAGGGCGAGGGAGTGAAGCAGGACGCGTCGCTGGCGCGGCGGTGTCAACGCTTGCACCCAAAGTCCGTGGTAACGGCGACTAGGAACTCTGTCAATTCCTCCCATGGCATATGAACCGGTTTGATTCGTCAATAGCCATTCGCTCGCTTCGGCCTGATGCAAGGGAAATGCCGTCCATCGGTTTTTCATCATGGCCTAATACCCAATTGGGGCGAGTTGAGCGGCCCAGGTTTCGTTGTCGACCGCCGCGGGTTTGAGACCTAAGCGCTCCAACACGCGACGATAACGGGCAATGGTCAATATTAACGCGGCGTGGCTCCAAGTTAAGGGACTCACGGATAATGGCTCACCACTGTGAGGATTAATTTGCTCGGGCAATACTCCGCTGGATTGCGCATGGGCCTGCACCCACGCGATAAGGCGGGCGGGTTCGCGCAGATCTTCGGCGGATTGCACGCACATGAGAAGATAGTCGGTATACCATAGCGTGCAGATAAACCAGGGATTGCCGGGAACGGATGGCGCCCAATCGGTTCGCTGATACTGATCGTTTTCGTAGCGCGCGATGCCGCCGACCGTTGTTGGAACCCACAGACGGTCGCGAATCCACTCGGCCGACTTCACCATCAGCGGATCATCTGGCGCGATTAAGCCCAACTGCGGAACTAAGATGACACTGGCATCCGCCTGCGGATCCATTTCAAATCCCCGTTCCAGCGGATGAATACGGCTGCCCAAACGTTCGTTGGAGGAATCGACGAGATGGCGAAGGGCGGCTTGGTGCGTTTCGGACGCGGCTTGATAAAAGGCTTGGGCGCGACTGGCATCCCCAAACGCCCGGGCGAAGTGCGCCGCCGCAGTGAGTCCTGCATACACGGAAGCCACGGTATAGGTGTGGATGCCGCGTCGCTCCTCCCAGAGGTCCCAAGAGGGCCATGGCAATTTGGTCTCGGGATCGCGGTAATCGGCCAGAAATTGACCGGCGGGAAAAATAAGGCGTGTGAGCCACGGTTCGACTTGTTCCACATCGCGCCACTGCAAAAAATGCTGCCACAATGCCCAGAGCACCGTGCCGGTCTCATCTTCTTGAATAGGAAGTTCTGGCCGCCCCGCGAGTACCCAGGGATGCCATGAGGAAGCCAGCGAGCCATTAGGGTTATACTTGTGTAGAAAATATCCGCCAGAGTCGATGACGTCGGCGCAAAAGGCAAAAAATCGCGTAGCCAGATCGCCGTGTCCCGAAACATCCAATGCACGAGCGACCCAAGCGCCGTCGCGCGGCCACACGTAGGAATAGGTGTCACGGCTATGATGCATAATATCGGAATCATTGGCCGCGACGATGCCGCCGCGATTATCAACTTGCGTGCGTACTACCAGCAATGACCGATCGTACAGAGCGTCAAATGCCTGTGGCGGACTGCCCGAAGGCGTTGGAGTTCGATCCAGCCAAAGATTCCAAAAGACGGCGGTGCGATGGATTAAGGTTTCAGGGGACTCGAAAGTGACTAATCCATTGAGTGCACGGACATCCTCTAAACTGCGTCCAGAGGCTACCCAGGCATAGGCGGTGTCCTCGCCATGGGGAAGCAATTTCAGCTCGAGGCTGTAGATGGAGTCAACCGAACCTTGGGAAATCGGGTTTCCCTCCAGCGTCAAGTCTTCGGCATCGCGCCAGGTGCCTTCAATACCCGGCAGTTCTTTGCGACCAGTGGCCCAATCGTGAACCCCGGCCACCAGATCAGTCTGGCCCGACATCAAAAAATAGCGATCACCCTTATAATGAATCAGTGCTTGGCTCATTGGATCATAAAAGACGGTGTCGCCGACATCAACGCCATAGACATGAAAGTCATGATGAAAATACAGGCGCACCGTGCGGGTTTTGGGGCCGTGATTGACGCAACGGAACCGCCTTAGCAGAATGTTTTCGTGAAAGTCCACCACATCAGTGGCGTGCAAAACAATGTTCCAGCTGCGATGGCGCAGCCGCACCGATGTTGCCAGGGTGTGCCCTTCGTAATCTAAATGCCGCTCCCACTCGGAGCTGTCGACCCAACTAAAGTCATTGTCGCAGGCTATGCCAAAGTGAAACGGATGTCCGGCGGTGTGGTTTTCTTGTCCGACTAGCGGATAGCACCACTCGCGAATCTGATAGTGTTGATCAAAGGCAATTAACAGATTGCCATTGCCTATGGGAATGTCGCGCGCCGTGACCACCCCCTCCTTCTAATGGGGTTGTCCTGCACTCGTGTACCGATTTGGGCCAGTTCGGCAATGGAACTGACGCATGCATGGCCGGATCCCCCGATTCATTATATTCTGGTCTAAGGCTTGCGCGACGCCTGAACGGGCACCGACGAAAATGATCGTGACTTAGGCATTCTGACACCTGATCTTCTAACGCTGCATACCGAACTGAATGGATCTCCGCGTTGGATTAATGCTGGGCCACGCGCACCGGGCTCTCAGTTTGCAGGAATTATGCAGGCGATGCAAGGCTTGTGTTCTCAAACGACACGACCCAAGACGTGCAGTTTAACGACTGCTGCCGCCTTAGGTCATGGTCAGGTTGATCGATTGAGTACTGTCCGCAGCGTTTGCACGGACGGATGGCGTTAACATATCAAGAGGTGACGGCCGAACCGCGGTGTGCCCTATTACCTAGCCGCATTTTCGGAGCAAGGCGGGTGTTCGCAGGAATCTTTGCCCCCGGGCTCACGTCGGTTCCCCAGCCAATTCGGGTTCCCGCCCCTATCGCGGATTGCGGACCAACGTGGCAACGACCGCCAAACGCTACTCCGTCTCCGACAATGGCATCGTGCGCGCGGGTGCCTGCCCCTAGAAAGGCGCTTTGGCCCACGACGGTGTTTTCCACATGTGTCCAGGGACCAACGTAGCTTCCAGCCCCCAGCACCACATTTGGCCCGACGGTAGCCTGGGCATCAATGGTCACGCCATCGCCGAGCCACACGGGTTCGATGATTCGTGCTTGCGAGTCTACAACGATATTGGAAACGTCATTATCCAAATCGAACGGCAGCATGACCCGCCCACGCATCACATCGAAGTGTGACTCCCGGTATTGCGTCAAAGTGCCCAGATCTGACCAGTAGCCCTCTACTTCGAGACCAGCCATTTCGCCTCGCGCTATCAGCACAGGAAATAAATCATAGGCAAAGTCCAATGGGCGCCGGGGTGGCCATGTCAGACGACCTGGCTTTAAGATATAGATGCCGGTGTTGACCAATTGCGGCCCCGCGATCACGGTCGGTTTTTCGATCAAGCGCGTAATGCGGCCCCGAGGATCCATCTCAATGACACCAAACTGACGGGCGTCTTCCACGCGATGCAAGACGATTCCCACGGGTACGGGTTGGTGTTCGAAATGATTGATGATGTAGTCCAGCGGATAGTCAGTCAAACAATCGCCGGCCATCACCAATGTTGTTTCCGACGTCGGGTACTGCGCCAATGCCCAGGCGGTGGCACCGGCGGTTCCTAGCGGCTGACTCTCATGGGCGTAAAACAACTGCGCACCGCACATGGTGGGGCCTAGCGTTCGTTCAATCATCGAACCAAAATGACCGACGGATATGATAATCTCGGTCACACCATACGAGGCAAGCCAGCGAATTTGATGCTCAATCAGCGGGCGACCAAAAAAGGGGATGAGTGGTTTCGGCAGATGCTGAGTCAACGGCTCTAGCCGACTTCCGCGGCCACCTGCCAGTATGATTGCACGCACGAATAGATTTCCTTCTTTCTTTATGACCACGATCCAAGGGGACCACACCGAAATACGACTATATCGTCGAATTGCTGGGCGTAATAACTCAGGAGAAAGTTTGTGTATGGAAGAAGCTGTTATGATGTTTCGACTACGTCTATCATAAGGGCTGGATGCCGAGGGCGCAAGCCATTTTCACACCCTTAACGGAATGTTAATAGGGGATATATTAATAATTGCCGCATGATTATACACAATAATAAGGGACGACATTTTCTCTCGAGATGGTGACAAAGTACGAAGCGGCGAATCGCCGCCAGCCTCAGGGACCAAGACCGCTAAGTCTCAGGCGCTTGGCATTTGAGCGGGTCGTGCACGTCTGTTGGTCTGGCCCGCCGTCGCTATCGGCGGTCAGGTCAGGGGTCTTGACGCGGGCTTCCAGATCATCTAAAATATGAAGCAATATTCTGCAATGATAGGGAATCTGGATAGTCTTTTTCTGCAGCGAGCCGTCGTCTGGTGCAAGACGGTGAGAAGAGTTTCCAGACTCGCCCTGGAGCATCCACCCGAAGCCCATGGGAAGTAGGCGTGGACGGATTCCGCCGTTATCGGGTCTGAGTGCCTCACTTGTGGGGAACTAGAGTGGTACCGCGCGACTGCGTCTCTAACAGGACGGCAGTCTTTTTCATTAAGGAGGGTACGCATGGAGCGAATCTGGGTGTTCGATACAACTTTGCGGGATGGCGAGCAGGTGCCGGGAGCCAAACTGACGGGTCCGGAGAAGTTGGAGATTGCGCGGCAACTCGCTGTGTTGGGAGTCGATGTGATTGAAGCCGGGTTTCCCGCGTCGTCTCCTGGCGACTTCGCCGCAGTCCAGACGATTGCCCGGGAAGTTCGCGGCGTGGGCATTACGGCGTTGGCGCGGGCGGTGAAGGCTGATATTGACGCGGTCTGGGAGGCGGTGCGGGAAGCCGAACAACCGCAAATTCACATTGTTCTCGGAGTCTCTGACATTCACCTTAAAGGCAAATTCCAACGCTCGCGCGCGGAAATTTTAGAGATGGGTGTGGCCGCTGTGCGGTATGCCAAACGGTTGACTCCCTGGGTTCAGTATTCGACCGAAGACGCGGGACGCGCAGACCTCGCGTACTTAACCGAGACGGTACGTGCCGTGATCGACGCCGGCGCTACCGTGGTCAATATTCCGGATACGACCGGATTTTGTGATCCGCAAGAGTTTGGCCGCATCATCCATACCATCAAGAACGAGGTGCCCAATATCGATCGGGCCATTTTGTCTGTGCATTGCCACAATGATTTAGGGATGGCGACCGCCAACACGCTAGCGGCTATCAAGAATGGCGCCCGGCGCATCGAGGTGACAATCAACGGACTAGGCGAGCGTGCCGGAAACACTGCGCTCGAAGAGGTTGTCATGGCGTTGAAAGTCAAACCGGAATTTTATGGGGTGGAAACACACATTCGCACCGAGGAAATCGCTCGCACCAGCCGATTGGTGAGTACGATGACGGGTATATGGGTTCAACCCAACAAGGCCATTGTCGGTGCCAATGCCTTTGCCCATTCGTCGGGAATTCATCAAGATGGCGTACTGAAAGACCGCCAAACGTATGAGATCATCGATCCGCGCAGTGTCGGCATTACCGAGTCACGGATGGTGTTGACCGCACGCAGCGGTCGTCACGCGGTGCGCGCTCGCATTGCGGAATTGGGACAACCCATCGATGATGCTACATTTGAACAAATGTATCAGCAGTTTTTGGATTTGGCGGATCGCAAGAAGGAAGTGTATGACGAGGATCTGCTGGCGCTACTGTCACAAGATGAGCACCCGCAGCACGATCAAGCCTATGAACTGGTCGCTTACGAGGTCACGGTCGGCAGCGATCGCCACCCGCGTGCCCGCGTCACCCTGCGTTTGCCGGATCAACGTGAGATGACGGCCGAGGCCGCCGGTTCCGGCCCGGTTGATGCCGCGTACAGTGCCATGGACCAGATCATTGGGGAGAAAGCGCGCCTTTTAGAGTTTTCAATGCAATCCGTGACGGAGGGGATTGACGCCCAGGCGCGCGTGTCGATCCGGTTAGACAGTGATGCGGGCCTGTGCATCGGTCGCGGCGTCGACTCTGACGTGGTGCTGGCAGGCATCAAAGCGTATTTAGACGCTTGGAATCGTTGGGCCGCGCGCCAGCGTCAAGAAGCGCGGAAATGGGCATAAGGGACCGTCGTGTAGACACAGCATCGCTGGGGGCGGCGTCAATCGGCTTGAAGCATTGGTAGCGCGGTAACGAAACCGCGGAGCGGGAGCTGAAGGTTAGGATCGGGCTGTAAAGACAACGTGAATCAATGGATTGGCGACGACTGGTGTTCGCCTCGCGGCAGGCTGAGGCGGCATGTTGTGCGTAACAGTGGCCCGTTGGCGTTCGTTGACGAGACGATTGGCGCCACGATTGCCATGACCGGACACAGGAAACCCGGACGCGCCGGCCGGTTAGTTCTTTGGTGGCAAGCGCCAAGAACGTCCTGCCCATAGCCCGCCGTTTTTGCCTGGCCGCTTGGCGTGCGCTCCGCTTCGTCGGCAAGTTCTCGCTTTGACCTTGCTGTGGATGGTTAGAGGCCACAGACCCGTGGTGTATCCTTGCAAAATAGGTCATATGCGCCGTATTCACGAAGGGGTATTGTGAATGTGTTCCACGGCATGGACTATCACCGCGGCACCGGATCTATGACGGTTCGGCTGACGCTAAAACAGCCAAGGATTCACATCGGGAATTAAGCCGTTGACGGACAGTCCCCGCAACGCAAATAGAATGCCGGAGAGCCCAATGATGCTAGCGGTGGCATAAGTGGCCCAACCACCAGTGACATGCTGACGACCGAAGAGTCCGGCTAACGCCACGCTCATCATGGCTGGCACAGTGCCCACGCCAAACAGGGTCAAGGTCAGTCCACCCAGCCACCATGATCCGGTGGCGGAGGCGGTTAATAGCATGGAGAAAATGAGTCCGCATGGATGTGCGCTGAGTAACAAGCCGGACATAAAGCTCGAAAGGGAGTGAGGAAGGGTTGCGCGCGAGGACTGTATCCAATGCTGAACCGGCGCCAGTGTGCTGATCGACCATCGTTGTAATGGGTTGGCCGCGTGGGGGGCGCCCAAAATTCTAACCGCCCACGCCATCATCAGGATGCCGCCGACGATACCCGAGATCCCGTCGATTCCGGCGCTGTGCGCTGCCAGATTGACAAAGGATCCGACCAAGCCAAAAAGCATTCCTATATGAGTGAGCCTTAATTTCTCCCCATTTTAATCCGGCAGACGCCCTAAGCGCGAACGGATTTCATCCGGCACCTCGGTCAGAAATTGGAGAAA
>PXYV01000021.1 GCA_003023745.1 Sulfobacillus acidophilus
TCAAACAACCCCTCCTTGCGAAAGGGTTTCGCCATGCACCAGTTCAGATCCTTTGTGGTTGGATAATCCTAGGAAATTTAAGGTGCATTAATATAGCACCGCAAAGCCGGCAATCCGACCCGCATTATGCCAAACGACCAGGGCGGCACGGTGTTGACGCTGTTGGTGGTTGTGTGAAATGGCCAGGCTAAACGACAAGACAAAAGGTCCGCACATGCCGGAACAATGTAAGAACCCGTTTAAAAATCCCACGCTTAACGCGGCGGCCAACACGGTGCCCATGGCATGATTCCCCTCCTTCGCCGGTGCAACAGAGCCGATGTGTTCGACGAAGATTAATGGAATTCCTCCGTGGCCAAGCGGGCCTTAACCAACGTCGGCCAGGTGTGGCCTGTCGTGCGATCACACGGACATCGCCGCAGGGGCGCGATGCCGGGGGAGACCCGCACAAATGCTCTGGGGCTGGTAATATATCCTAATAGGGGCGAGGTTTGGAGCATTTCATTGGCGCCCGCCACTGCCGGGGGCGAGTTGACGCATCACAGTTTTTCCCGTCAGTTGTCAATCGTGACGGGGAACGTTGCGTGCCAAGGCTTGTGGTCTTGCAAAAAGGTGACGTTCATGTTCCAAGGACCGGCCATCGTGGCAATACCGACAAATTGATATTCGCCTGGCTTAATCGTGTGCCATTGCAGGCGGACTGGCGGCATGTCCATCTCGGTCATGATTAAGTTTGCGGATGAAGGAGTCAAGCCCGCGGCGGGTTTGACACGCAGGGTGGCTTTAAAGGGTTTCAATTCTAAAGGCGCCTTCCGCCAACTTAGCGTGGCCGTCCAACGACCGTGGGTGCGTGTGACAGCGGCGGGTACGGATTGCGTTAAGTGCGTCTGGCCACAGCCGGATACGAGCATGGCCAAAATTAGGAGTGTTGGCGCCCCAATATGCCGTGCATTCATGATGACTCCCAGTTGCTGCTCATGCTCCTTATTATACCCCTCGGCTCAATTACCGGGCGAACGGCCTTGCAATGCCTCCAACACCACCTGAAAATCGGGCAAATCGCTCATTGACCGGCCGTGGTGCTCATAGACGACGCGGCCATCTCGATCAATGGCGATCACGGTCGGCATGCGGCCCATTTTCAGCCAGTTGGTTTCCTGCCCGAGTAACTGCAAGAGTTTTGGGTCGGACACGGCCTGAAACGGCATATTATGGGAACTTAAGTACCGATCCAAGCGCGCGGGAGAATCGGGCGCGATAACAATAACGTGAATCTGTTGCTGAGTGAGTTGTGGCCATATTAGATGGAGCTCCCCGAGCTCACGTCGACAGTATGGTCACGCTAACCCTCGCAACAACACCAGGATGACCGGAGCCTTGGCCTGTACCTTATCACGGGTGAGCGTCTGATGAGTCAGATCGATAGTTGAAAAAGGGGGTAAACGGTCCATTGCGTGGTATCACCTCCCGTTAACTGGGTCTTTGCTTCTCAGTTTGGCAAAAATCTCCCAAAATGGATAGGGGGGCCGATGACAATTCTGTTTACCGTTACACCCTTGTAACATCTGCCTTATATACTGAGATATATCGATCAAGGCACGGTGTGCAGAGAGGGGCGACGCATATGCAGGTGAGTGTCGACCAAAAGAAGCGAACGTTGGCGGGGATCCGGCTCATTTCTCAAATTTTGGGCCCGTCCTGTTCAGTCGAGGAAATTCTGGAGATTCTGCAGCGGCAACAAGGGGATCCCTCGGGCCGAGCACCGACGAAGTCACAGGTCAGTTAATCCGGTGTGGGCTATGGTGGGGTGGATCGCCTTGGGCCGCACTGGCAGGGATTGAAGCGGTTTTCGGCCAAATTGGTTGATTGGGCATGAGACTAATGGCGGGCATTATGCAAGAGACAGGGGAACGACCGCGGAGTGAGGGTCTTCAGGCACTCTGCCTTGAGGACGGGGGCTTTGACAAGGCACAACTCTATGGCGATGGCTACCGCTAGCAGGGGGCCAGACAGGCTGATTGCGGTGATGGATCACCTTGCGCGCAACCGATTCTATAGGCACTTGACAAGAAGAAAGTGGGGCGATAATATATCGATAAATATCGATGAAGCGGAGGCTCACCCCGTGGATGCAGTCGCGATTTTTAAAGCTTTGGGGCAACCGCAACGGTATGCGCTCTTTCTCGACCTGCTTCAAGGAGAAGGAACCTCTTGCTGTGTGGATGTTGCGCCGGGCGAACCCGCGTGTTGTGTCATCGATTTCACCCAGCGACATCGCTTGGCGCAGTCGACTATCTCGCATCATTTGCAAGTGTTGGTGGACACGGGATTAGTGACCGTCGAACGCCGAGGCACATATCGGGTCTACGCCGTCAATCAGCCGCTATGGACCGCATTTCAACGCTACGTGGCGGGGTTAACGCTCTGTGCTGATGCAGAAGACCGACGGGCTATGGGGAAGATCCCCCAGGCATAATTTTTTTGGCCTCATTCATCGACATCTATCGATAAAAGGAGTGGATTTTTGTGGCAAAAATGTCCGAGATCGACAATCCCCAACCGGAATCTACCGGTGTGCGTGTTCAGCTCTCACCGAATGTTCCTGTTGAACCGATTCAAACGCTGGTCGATACTTGCACCACCGGATCCTGTGGATGCGGCTGTGCTGCGAATATCGAGGCGATTACCGTAGAAGGCGCCCCCGATGGTCCGCAAATTCATGTCCAAGGACCGTTGGTGTCCGTCGAGTCCATCGCTGAGGCCCTGGCACACTGCGAAGTCCCGGATATGATCGCGGGACAGGTGGGCTCGATGCCTGCTGGCAGATTATCCACCGCGGCGCGCCAAACCGCCATTCAAGAGCGCTATGGTCGCATTGCCGAAATGGCCGATCAAGTGGGGTGCGGGTGTGGCTGTGGCGAAGTCGGGGCGGATGCCGATGTCCTCGGTGCGCAATTGGGCTATACCCCGGACGAGCTAGCCTCGGTCCCGTCCGGGGCGAATTTAGGCTTGGGGTGCGGAAACCCCATCGCCATAGCCAGCTTAAAGCCAGGTGAAACTGTGTTAGACTTGGGCAGCGGTGCGGGGCTGGATTGCTTTTTAGCCGCACGACAGGTGGGGGACCACGGGCGGGTCATTGGCGTGGATATGACACCCGCCATGATTGCCCGGTCCCGGCACAATGCTCAATCGCAGGGAGATCGGTATGCGAACGTCGAGTTCCGATTGGGCGAGATCGAGCATTTGCCGGTCGCCGACGCCTCCGTGGACGTAATTCTCTCCAACTGTGTCATCAACTTGGCCTCCAACAAACGGCAGGTCTTTCAGGAAGCGTATCGGGTTCTCAAATCTGGCGGACGTCTGGCCATTTCCGACATCGTCGCGACCCGCGAGATTCCTCCCGATTTGCGTGAAGACGTTGCCTTATGGACCGGATGCATGGCGGGCGCGGCGTCGATTGGCGAGATCGAAACCCTGTTAACGAATGTCGGGTTCGTCGCCGTTTCGATTGTGCCTCAGTCGGGCAGTCACGACGTTATCAGGGAATGGGGACCAAATACTCCACTGACGGACTATGTGGTGTCGGCCGCGATCGAGGGGATCAAACCCTAAACGTTTTCCTTATGGAGCCCTTGGTCGAGCTCGCGAATCGTTAGACTTGTTTGGGTCATCGATCGATGCCGGACTTAAATCCGGGTACCGGCCCAATGATGCAAGCAGTTCGCGAGCAGCAGCAGCGATCGTCGCTTCTGGCCTTTGGGGTGTTTTTGGATCAGGCTCATCCATCGCATGAAGAGGCGTGTTGGACCAAAAAACAGTTGGTGACCATCCCGCGTGTGGCGGTACGCATTCATGAACACAGGAGATCTTGCCGTCAGCATTCCGGGATGTGCCCACAAACGGCGGACTCACGCGTGCTACTCCTTTTGGGAGAGGCTCTCCGATGCATGTAGAGAACGGGCCGGCAATTCCATCACGGTTCATAGGTTAACCGATTGCAGCGGGCGCGCCTTGGGTAGGGCTTATAGGAATGGTAGAGGAATCTGGTGTCTATTCAGAAGTTACCTGGTGTGAGCCGTGAGATCGGTGTCATTTCATGATGCGAGTCGGAAATATTGTGGGACGAGCGCGGTAGCGGCTGCGTTTGACCTTGGTTCAGAGATCCGCTCGTTGGCGGTTTTAGCCAGCGGTCGCCTGCCTTCAATATCCGGCGCATATTCCAAGCTTGGCTGGTCGGGCTGAGAAGGGAAGGTCAACTTAGCCAACCGGAGGAAGTCCAACTCCGTTTCCACAATCTTGATTAATCTTAACGTCTAGAAGTCCTGTGCCGATGGGGTCGAGGGAGTCGCAACTCCGGGGCTGATGGTACAATGAGAGGAGTTTGAAAGCGATCGGGGGACTCATGAAGCCCGTAACCAGACTCTTTTTCATTACGACGGGGTGGACGCTTGCGATGTATTCTGCGTCCAATTTTATTGGTGCCTGGTTCTGGGATATCGGCACGGGGCTGCGTCCTATCCTCCTTTTTTACACGACCATTTTTGTGGTGATGGTGGCTAGCTTTGCTTTGGCCTCTCGAATTCGCCAGGCTATGTCGAGTCCGGCCATGATGACGATGGGCATTATTCTTAATGCCTTGTATCTGGCTTTATTGCTGGTGCTGCAAACTAAAACGCGCGATTATTATATTCCCTTGGCCATTCTTGATGGGTTGTCCTCCAGCTTCTATTGGCTTAGTCTTTTTGTGTTAGCCTCGTCCTGGGTGCAGGCGGGCCAGGCGTCCTGGTACAACAGTTGGACTGGGACTATCGAGGCGATCTTAGGCCTGGTCGCGCCACCTTTAAGTGGGTGGATCATTCACCTCCTCCCAGGTCTTAATGGCTACCGTACCGTGTTTTTTGTAGCATTTTTGAGTTTGCTGGCGTGTGCCTGGCTGATCTTGGCGGGGCAGGCGCGTACTCCGCAACGAGACTTAAACGTGGTGCCCCATGTCCTGGGCAGGCGCCCGCAAATTCCGGGTTGGACGCGTTTGTGCTGGAGTTTTTGGGGATTGGGCTTGCGCGACGGCATGTATTTTTTTGTTCCCAACTTGCTCTTGTACATTGTGACAGGCAGTACAGTATTGCTTGGTTTCTTTACGGCGATGCAAGCGGCCTTAGAGGGGCTGGTTTTTTGGGCGCTGACGCGCTCGGGCGCCGATGAGAAGACGCGTCGCCGTCAACTGATCGCCGCCACGCTGATTAGTCTGGCGGCGCTGGGTCTTTTCATGCAGCCACTCAATGCGGCTAGTCTTTTTGCGCTTGGTGCCGTCATTGCCATCTCGTATCCGGCCTTTAAGGTCACGTTGGAAACCGCTGCTCTGACGGCCATTTCGCGGCATGGCCGCAGCGAAGAGGAGCGAACCCAACTGACCGGCCTCAAAGAGGTTTGGATCAATGTGGGAAGGCTCCTCAGTTTGGTGTTTCTGGTGGTTTTGCTGTCTTGCCTGGGACCGTTACATCTGGCCGATTTTCGTTGGATATTAGGACTATGGGCGTTCATCCCGCTGAGCATCTATCAAATGGCTCGCCCACTTCCTAGACTGGCCAGCGCCGACTAAAATCCGCCGCCGAAGCCACCTCCGCCAAAGTCACCACCACCGCCGAATCCGCCAAATCCCCCAAACCCGCCTTCGGGGAAGCTTGGCAAGACTTCCACACTGACTTTATGCGACGTGCTGGTAACGGAAGCTTTGGGAACCAGAATCGTTTCGCCCTGTTTGAGCCCGTGCGTGACGACGACTTGATTCAGGCCGATCAGGCCGAGATGTACAACCCTGTTGCTGCCATTAGCTAACTTGACGGTATAGCCCAGTGCAGTTTGTGACACGGCCGCAATCGGTACGGAAAGTCCCCGTTGAGATTTAACGAGTACAGATAAATCCGCAGACATGCCGAGCATCGGGGTCGGGTTTTTGCCCAGGTTTGTAAAATCGATGGTAATGGCATAGCTGGGCGTACTGCTCGACGTCGAGGCCAGCGCCACGGAGGTTACTTGCCCGCGGTACTGGACGCCCGGTTCCCCGGGAACTTGAATCGTGACTGTCTCGCCATCGTGAATTTCGCCCACGACCATTTGGGAGGCACTGGCATTGATTGTCACCTCCTTGGTGTCAGCGACGACGATGGACAGAGGGGTGGTGGAACTGGATGTCCCTACGGCCACAGATTCGGTTGGAGCGGCGGCAGCACCGCGACCAAATCCAAAGCCGCCGCTGGGAGAGCTGGGGGCGGTAGGAGCTGCCGCGGTAGTCGTGCTGGTGCTTCCCGGCACTAAGTCTCCGTCTGTCAGATTTACGGCCACCACAGTGCCCTTAAGGGGCGAGGTGAGGGTTTGACCGTTGGCGAGCGTCGCCAGTGTTTGTCCGCTCTTGACCGTTTGCCCGACTTTTACGGGGATGGTACTGACCGTGGTGGAAGGCCCGCTATAGGAAACCGCCACTTGATTGAGACTGGCAACGGTTCCTGAGAGCGAGAGATACTTCGCAACCGTGTGAACTTGGACAGCGCTAGCCACCATTCCGTTGCCGCTACTTGCTTCGGTCTTAGGCGAATGCAGCACCCCTACCGCCACGAGAGCTGCAGCTAGGGTTGCACCGGAAATGAGAAGGTGTTTTCGCCGCATACTGATTCGTCCTCCTGTTTTGAGCGCGCCCATTTAATCGACCCTCAAGGCCGCTGCGGGCCGCATCAAGGCGGCACGCGTCGCGGGCCACAATCCGAATACGAGTCCCACCGCCAAGGCAAATCCGAAAGCCAAGGCTGTCATGGGCAGACTCACGGCTGCAGACGCCTTCAGGGCATTGGCAATGACATGGGAGAATGCCACGCCCGCCGCTACTCCAATCAAGCCACCAACCCCGGCTAACACCAGTGATTCCACCAGAAATTGGGCGAGAACGTCTCGAGTGGAAGCGCCAACTGCTTTGCGAATACCAATTTCACGGGTGCGCTCGGTGACCGATACTAACATGATGTTCATGATCCCGATGCCCCCCACGATGAGCGAAATGCTCGCCACTCCACCTAAGAGCAGCGTGGTGGTGCGATTGACCGAACTCAATGTGGACAGAATTTGCGATTGGGCGGTGACGGTGTAGTCTTGCGTGGAACCGAGCCACCCCAGCAACTTATCTTCGAGACGGCCGACGTCCTTGGTCACATTAGCATGATTTGCGGCAGAGAGATCGACCGACGTAATACCGGTGGAACCAAAGACCTGATTATACGTTGTCCAGGGAATGACCGCAAAATCGTTGGGGTTTTCTCCGGCCGAACTGGCTTTCGAGGCCAATACGCCAATGACGTGAAACGGCATGCCGTTGACCGTAACAATGTCTCCGACCGGGTTTTCATTGCCAAAGAGACTGGCAGCGTCGCCCGAACCCAGCACTATCACGGGATTGGCGGCTTGCACGTCAAGAGGCGACAGGAAACGGCCATCGGCCAAGTGATATCCTAAAATACTGGAATATGACCCGTTGGTGCCGTCCAAGGACGAACTCAGCGTGGAACTGCCTACCCCGAGCGTGGCCGTTCCCGACATCACCGGCGCGGCGGCCGAAATTCCCTTAGTACTGGCCAACGCGCTGACCTGGCTTTGGGTTAACGGCGGGGGCGGGCTGGGGGGCGCACTGGTGGTGCTAGACGCAGCCCCTGCGGCGAAGGGATTGTACCCGACATTGGCGACAATCAGGTTCGATCCCAGACTTTGAATGCGGCTGGTAATTGAGCGCGCACTGCCATTACCTAAGGCCACCAAGGCGATCACCGCCGCCACGCCAATGATAACCCCCAGCATTGTCAACACCGTGCGCACTTTCTGACTCCAAATCGCGCGGAACGATAACCGTACGGTTTGCCCAATCATTGCGCCACCACCTCGCGATCGGCCACAATGCGGCCATCCTTGATTTCTATCGTGCGCTGACCCCACGTGGCCACTTCATGGTCATGGGTAATCATCACGATCGTATGTCCATCCCGGGATAATTTAGCAAATAATTCCAATACCTCATGCCCGGTCTGGCTGTCTAGGTTTCCAGTGGGCTCGTCGGCCAAAATGATGGGTGCTTGCGTCACCATGGCACGGGCAATCGCCACACGTTGTTGCTGGCCGCCAGAAAGCTGATTGGGCCGGTACTTCATCCGCTCCTTAAGCCCCACGTGTTCCAATGCTGCCGCGGCCCGCTCGTGTTGCTCGGCTTGCGATAACCGTTGATAGACCAACGGCAGAGCGACGTTTTCGACGGCGTTGAGGGTACTGATGAGGTTAAAGTTTTGAAAGACGAATCCAATTTGTTTTCGCCGCACATCGGTCAATCGCATTTCGCTGAGCGCGGAAACCTCAATTCCGTTGAGGACGTAGGATCCGGAAGACGGCACATCGAGACAGCCAAGAATGTGCATCAACGTGGTTTTGCCCGAACCCGACGGGCCCATGATGCTGACAAATTCTCCCGACTGCACCGTAAAACTGATTTCCCGCAGAGCCGGGACTTCTTGGCCCGCCATGGGATAGCGCTTAGACACCTTGTCGAGTATTGCTATCGCTGCCATCATTAGCCTCCGAATCCACCGAAGCCGCCCACGCCGCCGAATCCTCCGCCAAAGGCGGGATGCCCGCTGATCGAGGTGGTCGTGCTCGTTTCTGCCGCCGGATTAGGAACTAAAATCTGCTGGTTGGCGGACAGACCCGAGACAATTTGCGTTTCGGTCCCATTGCTGAGACCCAGCACGACCGACTTAGCCACTGGAATCGTTGTGGCAGTATGTGTTAACGCGGCACTTCTGCCGCCGAAGCCCGCGGCGCCTCCGCCAAATCCACCTGAGCTTCCGCCAAACCCGCCGGAGGCTCCGCTGAAGCCGCCGAACCCACCGAATCCTCCCGACCCGAAGCTTGGCGTTGGCAAGGACTCGTCAGGCACCAGCACTTCGGCCTGGCCGTTGACGGGTTCAATCGCCGACGTAGGCACGTAGATGGCGTTGCTGACCGTCCCTGTATCAATTGTGGCGTTGACACTCATTCCGAGCAGGATGCCTGAGGGGCTCGCGATCTTAATGCTGACTGGATAGGTGACCGTGCCCGAGGAGCTGCTGCTGCCTAGTGCGCCTACAGCGGTAATCTTGCCCGTGTAGGTCTTGTTGGGCAAGGCTGGAAGTGTCAGGTCGACCGTTTGCCCCGTCTTGACATTGCGGATATCGTCCTCCGATACCGTGACTTGTGCGTAGACGGTGTTCATATTGGCGACGGTTAGAAGGGTTTCGCCGGCCGACACGTAACTGCCCGAAGCGGTGTTGAGGTCCACGACCGTGCCGGCGATGGGACTCGTAATCGTTTGCCCATTGGCCATGGTCGCAACGGTCTGGCCTGCTTTGACTTTTTGACCTAGGCTAACGTGCATTTGCGATACCTCGCCCACTTGGGGCGCTTGCACCGTGGCCTCATTGGCCGGGGAGACAGTGCCACTAGTGGTGACCTCTCCTTCAAAGGTTCCCCGTTTAACGGTTTCGGCCATATACGCGGCAATATGGGTGGTGGAAGCGGTAGCGGTCGAATGGGCTCGGGTCACTAAATATCCTACCCCACCCCCGACCACGACGACTCCCACTCCGATCCACGTCCACAGTTTAGTTTTCGCCTTCATGGGCATTGTATCTCCTTTAACACCACATTTTCATGGGTAGATTAGCCCACACATGTTGCCAAGATGGTTCCAATTCGCGGCGTGTGAAAATCCTTTTGACAGGCGGGTTGCAAAACCACACCCGCCGGCTCATTTATGCGTGCTCGCACGACCGTGTGCTAAAGAGAGCGGTGCGCGGTGAAACAACAACGGGCGGGGTCAACGGCGCAGTCCGGTTGATGTTGACGGCAATAGAAGTAGGTCTTGCATCCGCTAAATGCCTCGAGCTATGGCTGAGAGTATTCGATACCTTGGCCTGGTTGGGTGGAGTGAAATTTTCAGGCACCAATGTTTCGACTATCGCTATCGGCTGCAATGGACACCAAGCTACTTAAACCCCTCACCGCGATGGATGATCGCTTGGGACCGGTGAACTCCGCGCTCGGGGTTGGAGGTGACGCCGCGATGTTCCACGGCGACTTTGCCACAGGGTTGATCGTTCGGGCACGGGTCCCTGCAAACGACGACGGTGGCGTCGGTTAGAGCCGCAATAGAGGTTACATGGCAGGGCCGACTTGACTGACGGGAGGACCCCTTCTGGCACATCTTGAAATACGGTATGCTGAGATGAGCTTGGCAAGGGAGGAAGCGCTATGGGGTTACTGGAAGGGAAAGTCGCATTAGTGGCTGGAATCGCCAACAAGCGCAGTATCGCCTGGGGAATCGCGCGGGCGTTTGACCGGGAAGGTGCGGAACTCATTTTGCCGTATCAAACCGAGCGCTTTAAAGAAAATCTGGATAAATTGACGTCGGAATTGTCGAGACCGCCAATGACTGTGCTGCTGGATGTGACCGATGATCAATCGTTGGGGCACCTGCACGAGGAAGTTTCTGCTCGCTACGATGCGTTACATATCCTGGTGCATTCGGTGGCGCACGCCAAAGCCGAGGACCTCTCTGACCGTTTTTTAAAGACCAGTCGGGACGGATATCACCTTGCGCAAGATGTCAGCGCTTATTCATTGATAGCCCTCACGCGGGCTTTGCACCGCGAATTGGTCGCTGCTGAGCGGGCGAGTATCATCACCATGACGCATGAAGGCTCGGTGCGCGTGATGCCCAACTACAACGTCATGGGTGTGGCCAAGGCCGCGTTGGAGGCTACTGTTCGGTATCTCGCTTTTGATTTGGGCCGCGAAGGCATTCGGGTAAACGCCATCTCCGCAGGCCCTATCAAGACGTTGGCGGCCTCCGGGGTGAAAGGCATTTCATCGGCGTTGCACAGCACATTGGAGCGCGCACCGATTCCGGAAAACATCACAACGGAAGACGTCGGTAACGCGGCGGTTTTCCTGGCGTCTCCGTGGGCCGAGCGGATTACCGGCACGGTCTTGTATGTCGATAGCGGGTCGCACATCATTGGTTTCTAATCTTTTGATACATTTGAGTGTGGTCGTGAGATAGCGTCTATTTAAAGACCCGCAAATAAGTGTGGCGATTTAAAGGAGTGGGTAGGCATGTCGTTGAACCGATGGACACAAGCTTCGGCAATGGACCATGTTCGTGCTGATGTATGGATTGTGGAGGCACAGGAGTGGAAACATCTGAATCCCTCCTCCACCGTCAAACTGCCTGACGCGGCGCCAACAGTGGTATTTGGCACCAAGCCTGGGGCCGCGATTGTAACGCCGCTTGGTTCCACGCGTCGCAAGACACAAAAGAATTTTCGACAAGCGGCGCAATTAGCAGTGCAGCTTAAGCCCGAGCGCATTGGGGTGCAAATGGGACCGTTAACCTCTGATATGCTCAGGGCAGCGCTTTGGGGTATTGGCCAAGGGCTTTACCGCTTTCGCCAGGAGGATGCGGAGGTGCAACCTGAGGTGACTGTCGTCAGTAATGAGGCACTCACCGTAGAGTTTGCGATTTTGCAGCATCAGGATTTCGTGCGCGACTGGGTGAACTGTCCTTCAAATCTGAAGCCGCCGGTGCGTCTGGCGAAGATGATGCAGGATCGGAGCCCGGACACTATTGAGTGGTCGCTCTTTGATCAAAAAGCCTTGGTCGATATGGGGGCGGGCGGCGTTGTCGGCGTTGGCCAGGGGAGCCATCGGCCTCCCGTGATGTTGATTGGGAAATATGCCGGTAAACCGGGGGATCCTTGGATTGCACTGGTCGGCAAGGGCATTGTCTTTGACAGCGGGGGTATTTCCATTAAGCCTGGCGAGGGCATGGGACGCATGAAGGGGGACATGGGTGGGGCCGCTGCGGTGGCCGGAGCTCTTCGCGCGATCGCAGATCTGAAGGTGCCAGCTAATGTAATGGCGGTATTGCCGCTGGCGGAAAATTTACCCGGTGGCGGGGCGTACCGTCCGGGCGACATCTTGACGATGATGGACGGCACGCAAGTCGAGATTGTCAGCACCGATGCGGAGGGACGATTGGTACTGGCGGATGCCGTAACTTGGGCGCGGCAGAACGGGGCTGCAGTGGTGATTGACATGGCCACTTTAACCGGTGCCAACGTGGTGGCGTTGGGGGGTATTCGCAGTGCACTCGTCACGAACCATCAGCCGCTCGCGAGTCTGGTGGCCGGGGCCGCTGAGCGGGCGGCCGAACCTGCTTGGCAATTGCCTCATGATGAAGATTACGCCGACTTTAACCAGACGAGCGCAGCGGATATCAAAAATAGCGGGGGACGTCCTGCGGGAACCATTACCGCGGGTCTTTTCATCGGGCATTTTGCCGGGGACACTCCCTGGGTCCATCTCGATATTGCGGGTTTGTCGTTTGAAGCGGAAGGATCCGCGATTGGAGCCGGGGCTACCGGCTATGGCGTGGCCTTGCTGGTTGAGACGGTCGAGGCTTGGTCCCATTCGTCAAAGGCATTCTAGCACCCGGGTTGCCTGGCGTCGCATACAAAAGGTGCATCAGCCGTGTGATGCACCTTTTTTCTAGCGGCTTTGAAAGACCGGCGCCAGGTAGGATAGTGGGTTGAGGGTGACCCAGTTAAGGCGCGTTTGCAAATGGCTATACCCCTCACACCTAATCTAAACCCTCGGAGGATTAAGGTACCAGCACCGCACGAAACAGGACGTCGGCGTTGAGCATGCGGTGAAAGGCGAGGTCGGCCTCTTCCAATGGAAAGGTTTCCACTCGGGGAACGATGCCTGCCAAATCGCTAAAGCTCAGAGCCGCCGGCAATTCGCGGGGGTCATCGACCCGCCAACCGCGTACGCTTAACCGCCGCCCCAGCATTTCCCCGGGCGAGACGGTAATGGGTTCGCTTCCGCCCACGACAGTGATTAATTCGCCGTTATGCGCTAGGCCGCCAATCAATTGGCTAATGATATTGGCTTGCGGCGCCGTGGCTAGGATGACGCGGGCGCTGCCCAAGTCCCGCAGCGATTGCACGGCCGTCCCCAAAGAAAGATCGATAAAAGCGTGGGCCCCTAACGCCTTCGCCAAGTCAGCTTTGTGCGGACTGTGTGACAGGGCAACCGTATGATAGCCGGATTTCTGGGCAATTTGAATAGCGAGATGGCCGAGCCCGCCAATTCCCAAAATCGCAACGACGTCTCCGGGACGGGCCGAGCTATGGGCGAGGGCGCTAAAGGTGGTGACCCCGGCACACAGAAGCGGAGCCATGACCGTTGTGTCCCAACACGGGTTAATGTGGACGGCCTCGGTTGCCGAGGCTAGCATATACTCGGCGTACCCGCCGTTGACGGTTAGACCGGTCACATCGCGCGGCCCGGCCCGCCATCCCACGCCGACGCGTTCTCCCACCTGCCAGTTGTCAACGCCGCCTCCTAAAGCATCGACGGTACCAATCACTTCATGTCCCGGGATGCGCGGATACTGCATGCGCGGATGTTGTCCAGCAACGGCCATGAGATCACCGTGACAGACCCCGCAAGCCTGTACTCGAATCCGTATTTGACCTACGCCTGGTTCCGGAACATCGCGCTCATGAAGCGTGAGCGCTGCTCCCGGTGCGGTGACTTCGACCGCCTTCATTTTTATCGCTCAGACCTCCTTCACGGATAATGCTACGATTGGCTGACAGATGGCGTGCGGCCGCGCAATAACGAGAAGATCGCCGCGACTAACATGAGAATGATCGCCAGGTAAAAGGCGGTATGCATGCCATGGTTAAACGCTGTCATTAAGGGCCCACGCAAGGCAGTGGTACCCACAAAAATGGCGAAGGCGAGTTGTCGAGGAATTTGCGTGGCTGCAACGAACATAGCGGACGCGAACGAGAGGACCATGCCGATGTTGGCGAAGGTGCGCAACATGCCGGATGCGATGCCGTATTCTCCCCGCCCTGCCCCTTTCATGACGGCGGTGTTGTTGGCGGGAAAAAACCCGGCATTGCCCATGCCGTTGACGATGCTAATCCCGGTCACCCACCATAAGGGGTTGTGAAGACCCAGATGGGCGTATAAAAACATTGCCACCGCTTGAATGCCGAGCCCAACCGTTGCGGGAATGGCGGATCCGACCCGATCGGCCAAACGTCCGGATATGGGTCCGAGAACGCCGCCGACTAGGTAGCCGGGCACCAGTAGCAGCGACGCACTGAGTGGGGTCAGTTGTCGCAGTCCCTGTAAATACATGATCACCAGGAATAATACTGCGTAGTTGCCCACGGCCTGAAAGAAGGCAGCCAGCAACGAGGCACTGACAATGCGATTTTTAAAGAATTGCAGGTGCATCAGCGGGTGCTCCAAACGCGTCTCCAGCCAGACAAAAATCGCTAACGCAACAATGCCCGCGAGAAAGATTAGTCCCATTCGCACGGTAAAGGCATGAGAGGTTGCATGGATCATTGTCAGTAACACTAAAAACAACCCGGATCCCAGAAGACCCATGCCCCACCAGTCCATACGCCGCGACACCCGTTCGCCGCGATCGCGCAACACGAACCAGGCTACCAGCACGGCAGCGAGACCAATGGGAACATTAATCAAAAATATGTAGCGCCACGATACGTAGGTTGTGATGACACCGCCCAAGAGTATCCCCAAAATGGCGCCTAAATTCCAGCCAATGCTGGTGAAGCCGTAGGCCCGGCCGCGCTTTTCGGGCGGAAAGGTATCTGTGATGACGGCGCCGCTGTTGGCACTGATGAGTGCGCCGCCGATTCCCTGCAATACCCGAAATCCAATCAACATGTCCTGAGTTTGAGAGACACCGCAGAGAAACGAGCCTAGAACAAAGACGAGGAATCCGAGTTCATACATTCTGACCCGCCCGAACATGTCGCCCAATCGACCGACTTGTGTTGCCAGAAGTGTAATCACCAACAAGTAGGCCATGATCACCCAGACAATCGCGGCCAAATTGGCGTGCAGCGCGCGCATCATCGTAGGTAGCGCGAGGATGACGATGGTCGTGTCGACGGCGGCCACCAATACCCCGGTGACGATGACAGCCAAGGCCCACCCGGCCTTGACAGTACCTCTTTGGTTATTTAACGTTGCGCTCATGATGCGCGGTGCATACGTCGTTGTGTCACCTTAGCCCTCCGTTCTCAGCCACTTTGCTACCGACGACTCCAGAGTGTCGGCCGTCCACCACTGGGGAAGAGTAAATGCAACGATGGGGAGGCCTAAAGCCAAAGCCAGCAATGCCGTGGCATTGGCAGATGAATGGCTTTCCCGAATCAGGTCGGCCAGGCGCCGCCGCCACCCTTCCAGGTGATCGCGGAGCATCTCGTGAACCTCAGCGTCCGTACGGCTAAGATTCCAAAAATCGTACCACACCGCCAACATCGCGGGATTACGAGTCGCAGAGTTGACGGCCTCAGCCAGCTCTTGAGACAAGGTGGCCACATGGGGCGCTTTTTCGCGAAATCGCGCCAGCAAACCTTCCAAAACTGCTAACAATAAGTCGTGCTTGGTCGGGAAATAATAGTGAAGGGTGGACACGTTGACTTGAGCTCGAACTGCCACGGCGCGTGTGCGCAAGGCCCGAATCCCCTCTTCCGCGCATAGCTGGTAGGCCATATCCACAATATGGGACCGCGTGGCCTGCCCACGTTTGGTCGTCGGTTTTGTGACGTGGAGCATCCCAAAGGCCTCCTCCCGTTTGCCAGTGTAACCGACATCGTAGGATTCAATCAACTGATTGGTTGAGTTTGGTCTGCGGGTGCCCGCATGGACGGGGTGACCTGGAGACGCGAAGAGCAAAAGCTGGCGGGAAGATATGGTATGATCGCTACGCTGGCAAAAGGACTCTACGGTTCTTCGGATAGTGCGTGTCAAGTCAACTTTAGCGTAGGCTCTAGGGCAGTCGAATCGGTGGTCCGCTGCTATACATCGGGAAATGAACGGAGAAGGCGAGGGAATTTGCAGATGCGTAACAAAACGATTGCGGTGATTGGGACGGGCACCATGGGCAGTGGCATTGCCCATGTGTCGGCTAAGCATGGTTATCAGGTTTTAATGGTAGATGAAAAGCCAGGCGCAGTGGACAAGGCGCGTGACATGATTGCCGTCCGCTTAGGACGCGAAGTGGAACGGGGACAACTAAGCACCATCGATCAAGATGCCACCATGAGTCGGCTGGTGGCGGCCGATTGGTCTGATGTGTCTTCGGCGAGCTTGGCCATTGAAGCGGTTCTGGAGATTATGGACGTAAAAAAGGCAGTCTTTGCCCAACTCGATCGCGTGCTGCCGGATGGTGCCCTACTGGCTACCAACACCTCTTCCTTATCTATTACCGAAATTGCTGCAACGACTCGGCGAGCCGATCAGGTGGTAGGACTGCACTTTTTCAATCCGGCGCCAGTGATGAAACTTGTCGAAATTGTACGGGGTGAAGAAACGAGCGATGACACGGTTGCCGAGGCGCAAGCGTTTGCGGCATCGATTGGCAAGGAAACAGTCGTTGTCGAAAAAGATACGCCCGGGTTTGTCGTCAATCGAGTGTTAATGCCCTTATTTATCGAGGCGATGCGCATCTATGAAGAAGGTATTGCTAGCAAAGAAGATATCGATAAGGCTATCAAACTGGGCTTAAATCATCCGATGGGTCCACTGACGCTTGCCGATCTGACGGGTTTGGATGTTGATCTCAACGTCATGGATTACTTATTCAACGAGTTTCACGATGATCGGTTTGCAGCCCCCTTGGTGTTGCGCCGGCTCGTTCGCGCAGGTCACTTGGGCCGCAAAACGAAAAAGGGATTTTACGAGTATTAGTCCAACTGTCAGGATAGCTGCCGCCTTGACCGCCTTCGGCGCGGTTGGTATAATAACGTCATTGTCGCGGAAGTAGCTCAGTGGTAGAGCATCGCCTTGCCAAGGCGAGGGTCGCGGGTTCAAGTCCCGTCTTCCGCTCCAATGTCGGCCTTATCCGTGGCGACGTAGCCAAGTGGTAAGGCAGGGGTCTGCAAAACCCCTATACCCCGGTTCGAATCCGGGCGTCGCCTCCAATTTGGGTGGTTAGCTCAGTTGGTTAGAGCGCTCGCTTGACATGCGAGAGGTTCAGAGGTTCGAGTCCTCTACCGCCCACCAAACTTTTGAAGCCCTGCAACGGATGCAGGGTTTTTGCTACCCTCAATATGCCCGCCAAACGCCTTCAATCCCCACGAGCCAAGACAACGCCAGACACACGGGGCAAATCTAGTGCTCAGCAGGGTATGATTGGACGCGTTGGAGGTGTTCAAACAGGGGCATGAAGGGTGGTCGTGGGGATGACATGGGGATGGTGCTCGGTGACCGGCGTGGGCGGACCGAGGGTCTCGAGGATCTGCCCGAGATCGGTCGCACAAAAGGCGGGTGCGCCCGCCGGGCTCAGCCCCCGCAGACCATCCAAGGTGGGCGTCAGCCGCCAATGAGGTAACGTCAGCAGCAGGGGCTGCATTACAACGACAGCTCCTGTTGTTGGCGAACCCAGTCGAGAATGTCTTGCGGGGTAAGCGACCATTCATCTGGCAAATGGGCCACGACGGCCCATTTAAACTCCTGATAAAGGGGGCCTGTGTCGGCTTGGCGACGATGGCCCAGCGCATTGACGAGGAGCGACAAGGCCAAATCCGCGGGGCCGGAGCCGCCGTAGCCCCAGTTAAAGCCGGTGGGGCTATGGTTTCCGACGTGGGGCAACGGGTGTCGCGTGGTGCCCTGTTCGACCCACACGGACGGCTCGGTAGCGGTGCGCCCGCCATGATAGGTCTTCATGCTAAGCCTCCTTGAGATAATTGGCCACACGCTGGGAAAAATCGGCGCGGGCGGCCGCCCGAGTGGAAAAATAATGGCCGTGGCTCAGGCATTGGGTCGAGGGATTCCAGAGCCAGGTAACCCATGGCTGGAGTGTCTGGGCTGTTTCGCACAAGACCACCCAGAGTTCCTGGACCCACGGGGACGGCACTTGTTGAGCCTCAATGACGCGCCGGACGGGAGCGGATGCGGCACGCGGGACGGGTCCCATTCGTGCAGCGTGATGACCGTCTCGGGCACAAGGGCCCAAGGATGATTGGCGTGGTCCAGCCAAACGACCGTGAGCGGCTGATCCACGACGGTGGCATACGTGTCGGGCGACACCCACAAACGTTCGGGGGTCATAGGGATGCCTCGCTTTCGTCCCTGTTTGTCGAACACGGCCTGTGAGCGTTACAGGGCGTGGATCAGCACGGTGGCCACATGCCATGCAAACCACCCGAGGCCGCCCATGAGCAGGGCGGGAATTATTACGTACATGCGGGATTGCTCCTTTCCGGTGTTTCAAGGGAACCCCGAAGAAAAAACCCGACCGGGGAGGTCGGGCGCAATTTGCAGAGGGGATCGTTAAAGCCGGGGCCCGCGGGAACCCGGCGGCAGCGTGCGCCGCAAATAGGTATAGACCTGCCGCTCGATGGCTTGACGGATCTCCAGCCAGGACCAGGGGCGCAGTAAGAGCGGTTCGGGGTCGTGCTCGGCATCGTCAAAATACACCAGGCTACGCAAAAGATGGGCCTGGTTGAGTTGCGGGGCCTGCGCCGCCACGGCGTCGAGGATGTCTGTCAGCGACCATCCGTTGTGCAACAGGGCGTACAGATCGATAAAATCCTTGCGGGCGCCACGATTGGCAATGGCATTACACTTAAGGGCGGCCAGTGTGGCTTGGGACGCGAGGGGAATGTTCTGAAAGATTGGTCCCGGATCAATCCGCACGCCCTGTTGCCATAAGTAAGAGACCTTAACGCCTTGGATTCGCCAATGAATGCTATGGCGACTGCGATCGAGAATTTCGGCATCGGGATCCAGAGCGTGAATGCGCTCGACGATGGGGGCGGGATCGGAAGCCTCCATGGTCATGAAGTCGAGATCATCCGACTGCCGATGGCCCAGCATCAACGCGAGGGCCGTGCCCCCGCATAGGACGTAGCCGGGTGGGTACAATGCCGCGCCGCAACGTTCCCACAGGAGCGCTGTCGTGGGCTGTAAAGTCTCGGGATACATCGGAGGTTCCTCCTCTTGAAAATAGGCTTGCCAAAACCGGCGGATATGCTCGGGCAGTCCCCGATGCCCGAGCGCGTCCTGAATTTGGGCCGCCTCATACAGGCGAAATAAGGCCCGCCAATCCCCCCAGGACCCGAACTGAAGAATGCGGTGAACGATCCACACGCGATGGCGTTCGGGATCTAATGTGGCCGGATTCACATCCCAAAAGGCCGCGGACTGGCGGATCTGATGCCAATCGGCCGAGTCCGGGCCAAACGGGAGGACGCGCATTGGACATCCTTCTTTCCCTCAGGCTTTTATTGACAGCATACCCTATCCTGACGAATCCGACGGCGTCCTAATGGTCCACCACGGCGACGAGCCGCTGGCCAACAAAATAGGTCGTCGCTGTCGGGTACACAACGCGGTTACTATGCTGGCCACGGGTCACATTGTTCGTTTTGGGTGATCACTCTGACCCGTGAAACTCTTAGTCCGCAAGGGCCAGGGTGAGTAACGCCACGATCTCAGAACCCCGCCTTTAACCCGCGCTCTGCCAATCCTCAATTGACCTTGTGAGAGGAATGCCTGGCCATCGGTTAAGTCTAGCGTTTCAAGTTTTTATATTTGACATTCGGGTAGAGGGCAACGGATGGTCTATAGCTTCCTTGCAATGGTGGTCGAATAGCGGGTGACAAACTGCATATACTAAGATGAATAGAATGGGACGGAAAGGTAGGCGACGGGATGACGCAATGCAATGTGGTCACCGACGACATCTCCATAGCCAAAGGGCTGGGAGAATTTCTAGCCCAGAGCGTCCCCGGAGAATGGAAAGAATCGCGACTCGGCACGCACGTTAGTTGTCGTCTGGCTAGCGTCGACGAGGATTGGGAATCGCTAGCTTGGCCCCTGGCGCGAGCGTTGGCGCGGTATCTTTTGATAGACAGCGAGAGGGCCTGGCTTCACAGCATAGTCGGACGCCGCTATCCGGTCTTTGACCACCGCGAACAGCAGCGCATTGTTCGGGCCGTATTGCCCCTATTGCACACCAGTCAGGAACGCGACGCGACGCGGCTGGATTTGGCAACCGCCGCGATCTACAGGTTTTTGGGGTCTCATTCGACTTTGGTGCTCGAAGGCATCCGCACATTTTTGCTGCAAGATATCCGGCGTGAATTTGAAGATGCCATAGATCAAGCGGTTGACGCACATTTGATGGAAAAGGAATATGAAGAGTTTGTCCAGCTTTTAAGACAGCTTGTAACGGCGGCCAAAACGCGCCATGATTGGATACACGTGTGGTTTCGATTCGAGCGATTCCATTTTGAGGACACAACGGGTCAGCGCATTGGCGACGACTTGCTGGAAGACATGATGGATGAAGTTGGAAACGACGGAACGGGAGTAGACGATATTCTCATTAGCGCGTTAGTAACCCTCGCGCCAGTCCGCATTACCATTCACCAAGGCCATTTGTCCCGAGAGGGGCGGACCACTCTGATTAAGGTCTTTGATGGACGTGTGATTTTTTGTGGCGGGTGCGCTCGGTGCCACGCAGCCCTTGACAGGGACCGCCGAAGCTTCTAGACTAACGTCGATATTAGTTGATGCACAATGAAGAGGACGACATCCGATGACCCTCAAGAGAGAATCAGTCGTAGGCTGAAAGCTGGTTTAGGCTCTCTTCGGATGGACCACCTGGGAGTGCCCGACAAACCGTAGGGCTAAGTCGGCGGAGCGCCCGATATCGCGTGTGCAAGAGGAACCTCTGGTTCAAGGGTGGTGGAACCGCGGCTAGGCCGTCCCCCCAAGAAGGGGGGTTTTTTTATGTTTGAGAGGAGGAACCCATGGCCATATTACAATTTGATGTGAATGGAGAACAGGTGAGTCGAGAAGCGGGTGTGCGCGCGCGGGATCTCGTGCGCCTTCCACCCCAAACGCTTGCGGTTTGGGTGAATGGTCAAACACTTGATGTCGATCGCCCTTTGACCGAAGGCGGCCAGCTGCAGTTTCTCACATTCGCCGATAGTGCGGGGCGCCACGTATTCCGGCATTCTAGCGCCCATCTGCTGGCGCAGGCGGTCAAACGTTTGTGGCCCGAAGCCAAGCTTGGCACTGGCCCCGCTTTAGAAGACGGATTTTATTACGATATTTGGCTGCCCGAGCCGCTGACCGAAGCGGACTTGCCGCGCATCGAGGCGGCGATGCGGGACATTGTGCGCGAAAACTTGGCTATTGAGCGATTGGAATTGTCGCGCGAGGAGGCTCTGGCGCTGTTCCATGACCGTGGCGAGTCATTCAAGGAGGAGATTATTGCCCGCATTCCCGACGATGCGGTCATATCGGCATATCGGCAGGGTGAGTTTGTTGATCTATGCTCCGGGCCTCACTTGCCCGAGACGGGGTTGATTGGGGCTCTGCGGCTGACTCAGGTGTCCGGCGCATATTGGCGCGGCAACGAGAAGAATCCGATGATGACCCGCATCTACGGTACGTCGTTTCCCGATCAGGAAAGTTTAGAGCGTTATCTGGCGCAAATTGAAGAGGCCAAGCTCCGTGACCACCGTAAATTGGGTGCTCAATTAGACCTGTTTACCTTTCGGGAGGAGGCTCCTGGATTCGTGTTTTGGCACGCCAAGGGGCATGCCGTTTACCGGACTCTTGAAGAATTTTCGCGCCGTTTGCAGGCTCGTCACGGCTATCAAGAGGTCGCGACGCCGTGGGTGTACCGGGTGGGGCTGTGGGAGCGTTCCGGACATTGGGATCACTATCGCGATAATCTCTTTTTGATTGACCGCGATGATGAATTGCAAGGCCTGAAGCCAATGAACTGTCCGGGTCACTGCCTTTTATTCAAAGGGGCTACCCGATCATATCGGGACTTGCCCTGGAGACTGGCGGAATACAGCCCTCTGTCCCGTTACGAGCGGTCCGGGGCGCTGCACGGCCTTATGCGGGTCCGTGGGTTTCATCAAGACGATGCGCATCTCTTCGTGCGTCCCGACCAGATTCGGGAGGAAATGTTTGGGGTGCTCGACTTGGTGGATATTGTCTATCGCACGTTTGAGATGCCGTATGAAGTGGTCTTGTCGACCCGCCCTGACGATTACATGGGAGAACTGGCGTTGTGGGAACGTGCCGAACAGGAGTTGGAAGAGGTGCTGCGGGCGCGTGGGTTGAAGTATCAAATCAACCCAAAAGACGGTGCCTTTTACGGACCTAAGTTAGATGTGTATGCGGTCGACAGTTTGGGGAGACGGTGGCAATGCGCTACAGCCCAGCTGGACTTTCAGCTGCCGGAAAAGTTTGAGTTGGAGTACGTCGACCAAGATGGGCTGGCCAAGCGGCCGGTCATGATTCATCGTGCTATTCTGGGTTCCATTGAACGCTTTTTGGGGATCTTGGTGGAGCATTACAAAGGGGCTTTCCCACCATGGTTGGCGCCCGTGCAGGTGCGGATTTTGCCGATTACCGACAAACAGCTTGACTACGCGCGCCACATCGAGCGGCTCTTGAGTGAGCGGGGCGTACGGGTAGAAGTTGATGAGCGCAACCAAAAAATCGGATACAAGATTCGCGAGGCGCAATTGGCAAAGGTACCCGAAATGTTGGTGGTGGGGGGACGCGATCAAGACAACCAGACTGTCTCGCTGCGATCGCGAGAAGACGGCGATCGGGGGGCCATAGCGCTGACGCAATATGTCAGCCAGGTTGTCGACCGGATCCGCATGCCCGGATTCACCGACTGATTGACGAGGGCACAGCCAGCCGCTACAATGTCCCTAGAGACTCCGAACGAAGCAGAAGTGTATTCACTTCTCACCCCGAGGCCTGACCGACAGGGTTTGGTGATTTGAGGATGACAGCTGGATGCATGATTCTTCTGTGGGGGCGGGTAGCATACCCGCTCTTTGTTTGGTTGGGTTTCGCGCGAAGAGCATAAAGGCAGAGGAGGGACGCGATTATCAGAGAACTTCGGATTAATGAAGAAATCCGAGTGCGGGAAGTCCGCGTCGTAGGCGACGGGGGCGAGCAGTTCGGGGTGATGTCGGTGCGCGATGCGTTACAGTTGGCTCAAGATCGTCACGTCGATTTGGTGGAGGTTTCGCCGACTGCTCGGCCGCCCGTGTGCCGTTTGATGGACTATGGGAAGTTCAAGTACGAACAGGCTAAGCGAGACCGCGAGTCGCGCAAGAAGCAAAAAGTCGTCAATGTCAAAGAGTTGAAGATGCGGCCTGCCATCGAGGACCATGATTTTGACGTGAAAGTCAAAAACGCGCGACGTTTCTTGGCCGAGGGCGACAAAGTCAAATGCACCATGGTGTTTCGCGGAAGGGAAATTGTCCACGCAAGTCTCGCTCAAGCCACGCTGTCAAAGCTGGCTGACCTGGTTGCGGATGTGGGCGCCATCGAACGGGCTCCGCGCGTCGAAGGGCGGGCTATGATTATGATTTTAGCACCCAAAAAAGGAGCGTAACGCATGCCCAAGATGAAGAGTCATCGCGGTGCGGCCAAGCGGATTAAGCTGACCGGATCGGGAAAACCCAAGCGAAACAAGGCTGGGAAAAGCCATAACTTGGAGTTGAAATCGGCGACCCGCCGTCGCCGCCTGCGCCGATCGGAAGTCTTGTCTAAGAGCGATCAGCACCGCACCAAGCGGCTTTTGCCATACGGTTAGCAGCATGCGACAGATAGGGAGGAATCACAGATGTCACGGGTAAAAAGTGGCACCGTGCGGCACCGCCGTCACAAAAAGATTATGAAACTGGCTCGGGGATATCGAGGAGCTCGATCCCGCCATTTTCGCCCGGCCAACGAGGCGGTCATGCACAGCCTATGGTACGCCTATCAACACCGCAAGAAACGCAAGGGCGACTTTCGGCGCTTGTGGATTACACGGATTAATGCGGCTGCGCGGATGAATGGCATGTCGTACAGCCGCTTGATGAACGGCTTAAAGCGGGCCGGCATCGGGTTAGATCGCAAGGTTCTGGCCGATCTGGCGGTGCGCGACATGGATAGTTTTCGAGTTTTGGTGGATAAGGCGAAAGCAGCGTTGTAATGGTCATTCAGCCGCTGGACACGGCCGACAATAAAACGATTCGGCAAATTAAGCGCCTCATTGCCAGCCGCACGGCGCGGAAGAAATCTCAAGAAACGGTGATCGAAGGGTACCGGTTGATTGAGGAGGCGCTGGCGGCTGGGGTGACACCCCGAGTGGTGGTCTATAGTCCCAAATGGGTGGAGCGGGCCGAGGGGCGGTCGTTTTTGATTCGCCTGCAAGCCTTATCCATCCATTTGTTCTACGTGACTGACCGTCTTTTTGACGAGATCACACAGGTGGAGACGCCGCCAGGACTTCTGGCGGTGGTGCCAGTTCCGGAACCATTGCCGTTGCAGCGGGTGCTGGAACGTACGGATTATCCGTTGCTGTTACCGGTTGCGGTAGGAATTCAAGATCCAGGAAACTTGGGCACGCTGATGCGGGCGTCGCTCGCGAGTGGTGCGGCGAGCATGGCGATGGGACCTAACACGGTGGAAGCGTTTAATCCAAAGGCCATTCGGGCGTCGGCGGGTGCGGTGTTCCGGTTGCCTCTGGTTGAATTAACGAGTCCGGACATGGCGCGTTTGCGGGAAGCTGGCGTGGGCGTCAAAGCAGCCACCGTCAGCGGAGGCACGCCTTACTATGACGTTGACTGGAGCGCGCCCACGGTGCTCTTGTTGGGCAACGAAGGCAACGGCTTAGACGAATCGTGGTTGGCTCAGGCGCAGACGGTCACCATCCCGATGTCTTGGGCAGCTGATTCGTTAAACGTGTCGTTGGCCGGCGCCGTGATTTTGTTTCATGCGGCGTATGTGCGGCACAAAGCAGGCCTTGGCTTTGCACCGCCCGTTATGCTATAGTCGCGATAACAACACGATGATCCAGAGGAGTAAACAGAAGGCAAATCGTATAGGGAGTGCTCTCGTGACTGCAAGGAGTGCCGGTTTGCTCTGTTGAAGTTCGCTGGGGAGTGCCTGCCTGAATTACAGTAGGGTGGGCCGGTCGAACCCGTTACGTTCTCGAGTGGGCCTGCGTCAGGCAGGCCAATGAAGGTGGTATCGCGGGAGCCCTCGTCCTTTTGGGGACGGGGATTTTTATTGCCAGCCGCAGGTTGGCAGAAGGGCGGCAAACATGGAACAAGGCGGTACGCTTGAAGCGATACAGCAAACGATAAGGCAAGCGGCAACTTTGGATGAGTTGAAGGAGATCCGCAATCAATGGGTCGGACGCAAGGGCCGTATTACCGAGCAAATGAAAGAGTTGTCAAGGCTGGCGCCTGACTTGCGTCGCGAACGTGGCGCTGAATTGAATGCGTGGCGCGAAAGCGTGTTGGCGGCATTGACGCGTCGTGAGGAAGAGCTGGTGGACTTAGAAGAGCGCCGCGCACTTGTGCATGAGCGGTTGGACTTAACCATTCCGGGGAGGCGTCCTGAGGTGGGGCTCTTGCATCCGTTGACCCGGGTGCGCCGTCGTATTGAAGATGTGTTCTTGCGCCTAGGATTCTCCCTTGCCTACGGACCTCAAGTTGAAAGCGAGTGGTACAATTTCGAGGCGCTCAACATCCCGCCGGATCACCCGGCGCGCGATATGCAGGATTCGTTTTTCGTCGATGTGCCCGGATTGGTGCTGCGCACGCATACGTCACCGGTGCAAATACGCTCCATGCAGCGGCATCAGGGCAAATTGCCCGTTAAGATTATCGCGCCCGGCCTCACCTATCGGCGAGATGACGACGCCACCCACGTTCCCATGTTTCAGCAGGTGGAAGGACTGGTGGTTGACGAGGGCATCAGTTTAGCGGACTTAACCGGCACACTGACGGTGATGGCGCAAGAGTTGTTCGGCGATGGCGTCGACACACGATTTCGCTCCAGCTACTTTCCTTTTACGGAGCCGTCAGTCGAAATGGATGTGACCTGTGCGGTTTGTCGGGGGGCGGGATGTCGTGTGTGCAAGGAAACGGGCTGGGTCGAGATTTTAGGCTCGGGAGTGGTGCATCCGGTGGTATTGGAAAACGGTGGCTATGACCCGTCAATCGTGACCGGATTTGCGTTTGGCATGGGCATCGAACGCATTGCCATGAGAATTTTTGGGCTCGACGACCTTAGACTTTTGTACCAAAACGACGTTCGCTATCTCGACACGTTTCAAAGTGGGGAAGGGGATGGACCTGGTGATTTTAAGTCATCGCTGGCTTAGTCGACATCTTAACCCGTTGCCGGAACCGTCTCAGGTGGTTCGCGCGTTGGAACAATTGGGAATCGAGGTGGTCGCACGACGCACCTATGGCGAGAATTTTGCGCAGGTCGAATTGGTCGAGGTGGTTACGCGCACGCCCCATCCCGATAGCGATCATTTGTCGCTGGTAACGGTCCGGCGCGGGTCAGGCGAACTCACGCAGATTGTGACCGGCGCTGACAACGGGTTTCCTCAGGATCGCTTGTGGTATGCGCCGCCCGGGACGACGCTTGCGGACGGACGTACCATGGAGATCAAAATGTTGCGTGGCATTGCGTCACCTGGCATGTTGCTGTCGGCTGAGGAACTGGGTTATCAGGCACCTGGCGGCGATCTCTGGGTATGGACCGCAGACGACCCGCTCGGCACGCGTTTTCTAGATGTCGTAGGCGGGGTGGATACCTTATACGATCTGGAGCTCACGCCCAACATTGCCCAATATTTGCAAAGTGTCCGACGTATCGCGGCGGAATTGGCCGCTGTCTTAAATCTTGATGTCAGTCCTGCGACGCCCGAATTTACCTATGGAGCGGACCTTCGAGTCGAGGTGCAGAGTCTTGAACGCTGTTCCCTTTATGGACTGGTCCGCATGTCCCTGGTAGAAGGCCAAGTGTCGCCGCTCTGGCTGCAAACGTTATTGCGGGCAGTTGGACAGCGCGTGATTCATCCGGCTGTCGATATTACGAATTTTGTGCTGTGGGATTTGGGCGAACCCTTGCATGCATTTGACGCCCGTCGCGTCGATGGGCATATTATCGTGCGGTTAGCACGGCCCCATGAGCAATTGCGGTTGTTGGACGGAACGACACTGACGCTAACCCCGGATGACCTCGTGATCGCGGATGAGCGGAAGGTTTTGGCGCTGGCGGGGATTATGGGCGGCGTAGATGCCGGAATTGCTGCGGACACGACCGAGATTTTGCTGGAGTGTGCCCACTTTGCGCCGCAAGGCATCTTTAAGAGCAGCCGGGCGCATCGTTTGAGCACCGATGCCGCTTTGCACTTTGGCCGGGGAACGGATCCTGAAGCGGTGTTGCAAGCACCGCGCTTGGTTCAGGATATTTTACACGCAGCGGGTGTTTTGCAACAAATCAGGGGCAGTTCACGGGTTGGACAGTTGGAGGCGCAGCGCAGCGTGCCTTTGGACTTCGCACGGATTCGGTCCCTGCTTGGCGTTGACTGGCCGGATGACGACATTTCCATGGCATTGCAGGGCTTTGGATACCAGTTAGAGGAAGGTGCAGCCGTGGTGCCGCGCTACCGACATGATGTCAGTGCGGTCAACGACTTAGCGGAGGACGTTGCTCGTTATTACGGCCTGGCGCGAATCCCCCGCACCCTGCCGGTGCAGCGCAGCGAATTGGCGCATCGCGATGCGGCAGCCATGTGGGACGAAGAAGTTCGCGACTTGGCGACTGCTTGCGGCTATCATGAGGTTATTACCCGCACCTTCAGTCATGCCCAACTCGACTCTCAATTTGCAGTTGGGCCGCGAGGCTCGGCGGTAGTGGTGACCAATCCGCTGCGGGCGGAGGAAAGTCTCTTGCGTCGCTTTTTGCTTCCCAGTTTACTGGAGGTGGTTCGCTACAATCGTTCCTACCATGATTTGCCCATTCGTATTTTTGAGGTCGGGTCGGTATTTCATCGAGTGGATGAACGTGTGATCGAGCAGCGGGAACTAGGCGTGGTATTAAGCCTTGACCCGACGCCGGAGTTCCCGCCTCGGCCGGCGGCATCGATTTATGACTTGACCGGCTTGGCCGATTATCTCTTTGAGCGCCTCGGCTGGTCCGCTCAGCGAGACGCTTTTGTGGACCCCCCGGCATTTTTGCATCCGGGTCGGGCGCAACGCATTACGAGCTCTTGCGGAGACATTGGGTACGTCGGGGAATTGCGTCCGCGTCTAGCAAGTCTATATCGAGTGCGCCGCCTGGGGGTTTTGGTGTTGCGCCTACCAGACGCGATCGAAAGGACGCGATCGAAGCCGGCAAGGCCGTCGCGGTTTCCAGAAGTGCAGCGCGACCTCTCCTTAGTGGTTCCCGAAAAGGTGACGTACGCCGAATTGGCCGAGTGCCTGGACGCGCTTAAGATTGATATTTTGCGCGGCATGCGCCCGATTGATCGGTTTGAAGGCGCGTTTGGCACCTCGCTGACGGTTCGCATCACGTTTCAGTCCGACGTGACGACATTAACGGATGCGGCGGTGGATGAGATAATTAGTCAAATGTTGTTGGCGTTGTCGGATCGCGGTGTCGAACTGCGGCAATAATTTTTGCTACGCCCTCGTCTCTGGCAGGAGATTGGCCCGGTTGTCGAGAACACGTAAGTAATATATGCAAAAGGGGCGAGCGCCTTGTGAATGAGCCAATTCGAACGACAGTCAGCATTTACGGGGATGATTATGCGCTGGTAGGAGACCTGCCGCAAGAGGTGGTTCAGGCGTTGGCGTTTCATGTCGATAGCCGACTTCGCGTGCTCGCATCCAAGAATCCTCGCACCAGCCAGAACCGTCTGGCTGTACTGGCTGCTATGACGATTGCGGAAGAGTTGTTTCGACTGCAAGAAGAACACCAAAAACTAGTCGCAACGATGCAGCAACAGTGGCGGTCCAAACGTGGGGCGAAAGACGCGACATGAATCGCCGCCTGCCCATGTAACTGGTATAATCGGCATAACCGGAACACAGGTCGGAACCCCCGGCCTGTGTCTTTGTGAAGCGAGGCGAACATGGCGACGCAACTGTCCGATCCTTTGACGGCCTTGGGCTTTAATACGGTGATAGAACGGTTGGCGAGTTACGCGCAAACGTCGATGGGCCGCCAAAGCCTCCTGCATTTGACGCTGCAGACTGACCCCCAGGTACTCGTTGATGATCAGGCGTCCGTCGGTGAGAGTGTACGCTGGATTGAGCAGGGATTGCCGACCGCTTTAGGTGCGGCGGACCTGGCACCTTTATTGGAGCGGGTTCGCAAGGGCGGGGTGCTGGCGGCGTCGGAACTGGTCAATATCCGTCGCACTACCGAGATCTTCGCGGAACTGACGCAAGTCGTCGAACCGGCCAACTATCCACAGATTGCCCAGCACGTACGAGGGGTCACGGTGCCTCAGAGCGTGATTGACGCTATCGCCGAGGCTATCGACGCCGATGGCTTGGTACGGGACCAGGCTTCGGCGTCGCTCTTGGACATTCGTCGTCAAATTCATCAAATTGAACGAGAGATTGATGATGTTTTTGACCGGATATTAAAGAGTGGCCAGTGGCTACGATATTTGCAGGATGCTTTGGTCACTGTGCGCTATGGACGGCGCGTGATTCCGGTCAAGAACGAATTTCGGAATAATGTGCCCGGAATTGTTCACGATCAATCGGGCAGTGGTCAGACTGTTTTCATCGAGCCGTTGGCGGTGGTCGAGCGGCAAAACCGATTGACCATCCGTCGGCAGGAAGAAGCGCGTGAAATTGAGCGGATTTTAGCGGCCTTGACAGCTAAAGTCGCGCAAGTGACCGATGTATTAAGCCGCATACAGACGCAATTGGCATGGTTTGACAACCGCTTGGCACGAGCGCGCTACGGATTGGCGCTGAATGGAACGTTTGCTAAATTAGGCGGGGAACAGTTGCAACTGGTGGGCGCGCGTCATCCCTTGTTAGAGAACCCCGTTCCCATATCAATCAGCTTGTCGCGTCAGCGCCCTGCGGTCATTATCACGGGACCCAACACGGGCGGCAAGACGGTCGCGCTAAAGACGGTCGGACTCGTGACCGTGATGGCATTGGCCGGATTGATGGTGCCGGCCGAGGACGGCACGGTGATCCCGATCTATCACCAAATCTTGGCGGATATCGGCGATGAACAGAGTTTGGAGCAAAGTCTGTCAACCTTTTCAGCGCATCTTTTGCGGTTAATTGCCATGTTGACGCAAGCCGACGCCCAGACCTTGTGTCTGGTGGACGAAATCGGGGCGGGTACCGATCCGGAGGAAGGATCGGTGTTGGCAGAAGTGATGGTGCGCCACTTGGTGGACCGACAAGCTTCCCTGATCGCCAGTACCCACTACAGTCGTCTGAAACTTTTGGCTCTGCGCGATCCACGCATTCAAAACGCGTTGGTCGAGTTTGACCGCGAGACCCTCACGCCAACCTACCATCTGGTGATGGGCGCGCCCGGCAGTTCGCATGCGTTTTACATTGCTCGTCGATTGGGCCTGCCGGAATTTCTTGTCGACCAGGCAGAGCAACTGCTGGATGAAGATGCCATGCATCTGTCCGATGCGATTGTGGAGATTAATCGGCTGGAGCAAGCGTTGCGAGTACAAGAAGAAGCGTTGCGGACGCGTGAGAGTGAATTGCAGGCACGAGAACGGCAAGTGGCCGAACGGGAATCCCGGCTTGAACAGGCGTGGCAGCGGGAGCGCGAAAAGACGTTGAAAGCGTGGCGCCGCGAATTGGATGAAATGCGTGATAAATTTGGGCAAGCTCTCGAACTGGTCCGTCAAACGGAAGGCCGTGAACGGGCACGGGCGCTTGAACAGTTGCGGGAGCAATACCGGGGCTTGGCCCAAGTGCCGAAGGGTCTAGTCGATCAACCCGCGGCCGGGACTCCGCCCGAAAAGGTGGGGGAACGCGTGCGGGTTGCCGGTTTTTCTGAGATTGGCACGGTGACGGAGCTGGCTGGGCGCACTGCGACGGTCGAGATCGGAGCCTTGCGGATGAAGCTCTTAATCGGTGACCTGGAGCGGGTGGGTGACACGGGCGAGGCACCGGCTAAATCTGTTCGCGTCCAAAGCGGCCATCGGGCGATGAGCCAGGAGAAGAGTCGAACGTTGGGCCTTGAGGTGGATTTGCGCGGCATGACGCAGGAGGAAGCGTTGGAGGTCTTGGACAAATACCTGGATGACGCGGTGTTGGCGGGCGCCCCCTTTGTCCGCATTATTCATGGGAAGGGAACGGGTGTGTTAAGGCGGGCGGTCGGCCAGGCTTTGCGCGGTGACTCCCGCGTCGTCCGCTATCGTTTGGGAGAATCCGGCGAAGGTGGGGATGGGGTGACCGTGGCCATATTAGAGGAGCCGCTCTGATCTTTTTACCAAGGTAGGGCTATGCTATACTCACCGCAGTAACGTCAGGAGGCAACAGGTGCAGGACATTGCAGCAATTGTGGAATCGTTGGTGAATGGGGCCGACGATGTCGTGAGCCCGGAATTATTGGCGGAGAAGCTAGAGCGCTCACGGCGCACCCAGACACCACTCATTGTCAAATTGGGCGTTGATCCCACGGCACCGGACATCCACTTGGGGCATACGGTGGTGTTGGAAAAACTCAGACAATTTCAGGAACTGGGCCATCAGGTTGTGTTTCTGATTGGAGATATGACAGGTCGGATCGGGGATCCGAGCGGTCGTTCTGACACACGTCGACAACTCGCCAAGGCAGACGTCGAAGCGTTTGCGCGAACGTACGTGGCGCAGGCCAGTAAAGTCTTGAGTGCCGAACGGCTAACCTTGAGATATAACAGCGAATGGCTGGAACCGTTGAATCTTGCTGACCTGATCGGGTTAATGAGTCATGTCACATTAGCTCGCATTTTGGAACGCGATGACTTTCAGGATCGTTTTTCTGAGCACTACCCGATTCATTTGCATGAACTACTGTACCCTCTGATGCAAGCCTACGATTCCGTGGCGCTTAAAGCCGACGTGGAACTAGGCGGGACGGATCAGCGTTTTAACATTTTGACCGCGCGCCAGATTCAAGAGGCGTTCGGGATGGAGCCGGAAGTCGGGATTTTTATGCCGCTTTTAGAGGGCACCGACGGCGTTCGGAAAATGTCCAAGTCGCTTGGGAACTACATTGGCATTGAAGAGCCAGCGGAAGAAATATTTGGCAAAGTAATGTCGATTCCAGACAGCCTCATGGCCCGTTGGTACCAACTCCTCTTGGGAGAACGCCCCGAAAAAATTGCTGCGGCATTGGCTGAGGAAGGCAATCCGCGGAACCTGAAGGCTCAATTAGCGCGCCGGATTACGGCGCGATTTTGGGGTGAGGCGAATGCCGAGCGAGCCGAAGCGGCGTTTGATCGCACGTTTCGCGATCGGCAAGTGCCCGAGGACGCGCCGCGTTTGCCGTATGCAGAGTGGATGCGCAAGACAGGCGCGATTAACTTGGTGGCGGGGTTGCCTGGTATACCCAGCCGACAGGAAGCGCGCCGCCTATTAAGCCAGGGCGCGGTTACGGTGGATGGTGAGCGGATCGACACGGCAACGGAGGTCTCTTTAAAGCCGGGATCTTGGATTCGTGTGGGTAGACGCCGTTATTTTCGCATCGAGTCATCGGACACTGAAATCGGTACCGTATGAAGGGATTGGACATGACAAAAGAGGATGACGCACAGCAGGGATGGGATTTTATGGCCAATCGCGAATGGGAACAAGCGGAGATGGCGTTTCGTCAGGTGTTGGCGGTTGACCCTTTTTATCCCGATGCGCTGACGGGCATGGCCGCTTTGTACCTGCGGTTGGACGAGATTGAACAAGCTCGCGAACTGTGCGAAATGGCGACATCGCAAGCGGAACGCGCGTTGCCGCGTACCAAGCGCCACACCGGCTGGGAAGACGAATCGGTTCGCCCCTATTTGCGCGCGCTCTACTATTTAGCGTTGACGTACATTCGCCAGGAGGCTTGGGCGCTGGCGCAGCCAGCGCTGGAGGAAATCGTGGCATGGGACGTAGGCGGCATGGAAGGAGAGGCGCTCGATTTATTGGCGCAGGTACTGCACCGCATTGGCCGGGTGGAAGAGGCGGTTCACGCCTATGTACAAGCTGCCGAGTACTTGCCCGAGGATTATTACACGGCTGGGCTTTTATTATGGCGGCGTGGCAAGCGGCGGGAGGCTGAGCGTTTTTGGCGTCGAGCGCTTGAACACTGTCCCGGACTGGCGACCTTGATTGTTCATTTTCCCCGCGTCTTGCCCAATCCGCGCGGAGTGTTGCACGATCCCGATTTCGGACGGATGGTGGAGTACCTGGAATATCAAGGCGAGTTGTGGGACGACGCCAGCAAAGCCGAACTAGCCAGTTTGTGGCAAAAGCGCGTCGTGCATCACGGGTAAGTTAGCCGGCGGATGCGCGGGGGCATTGCGACAACAGGCCGCAAAAAGTTGACCGGGGTATCCAGATTTAGAAAGGCAGGCACGTATGTCAGGTCATTCCAAATGGGCCAACATTAAGCGAAAAAAGGCTAAGGTCGATGCCGTCAAGGGGACAGTCTTCTCACGGTTGACCAAAGAGATTATGTCCGCCGCCAAACGGGGTGGCGGGAATCCCGATACCAATTTTAGGCTGCGGTTGGCCATTGACAAGGCGAAAGCCAATAATCTGCCGTCAGCTAACATTGAGCGAGCGATTCGCCGCGCGACGGGGCAAGAAGCGGGAGTGAATTACGAAGAAACCGTTTACGAAGGCTATGGACCGGGTGGCACTGCGGTGTATCTCGATATTTTGACGGATAATCGCAACCGTACGGCGGGGGAAATCCGCCACATTTTCTCCCGTCACGGAGGCTCTTTGGGAGAAACGGGCTGCGTTGCGTGGATGTTTGAACCTCGGGGCCGGATTGTGCTTGCGCCTAATGCTAAGAGCGAGGAGGAGCTCTTAGATCTGGCCATTGACGCCGGGGCCGACGATCTGGCGGTCGATGGCGACGAGCATGTTGTCACGACGAGTCCCGACATGCTGGACGTGGTGCGCCAAGCGTTTGTGGATCAAGGAATTGGGGTTGACGAAGCAGAACTCGTGCGGGTGCCTAAGACGACGGTGGCGGTCTCGGGTCACGATGCGGAGGTCTTGGTGGAGCTTTTGGATCTGTTGGAAGATCATGATGATGTGCAGCATGTGTACGCTAATGCTGACCTGCCGGATGAGATCTTTGAGGAGCAATGAGGTAGAGCGTTTCCCCACTTTCGAGAAGATTTAGCCAAGGAACAGGAAGCTTTGCGGCGCCATCTCATCCCACCGTAGTGAGTAACTGCGCCTAGACCCCCGGAGGCCAATAGTGGCGCTTCAACCGCACGAAGGTGAAGTTAATCCGCAGTGCTTCTGGTTCCAAGCGTCATAGTCAATGCCCCGTTGTGTTTTAGTGCCGGTGGCTCGGACGGACAGAGCCTAAGACTGCACAATGGTCATCAGATTGACTCAGAAAGCGGCAGCACCATGATGGGTGGGTGAAATCAAGGGGTCAAGTCCCATACGGGCTAACCTAAGCCTGCCGCATCGCATTGGAGTGGGCGTTTACGAGGGCGCTCCACAAGCGGCGTCGCCCATGCGCGGGAATCCCGGCGCCAATCGGCCAGATTGACCAGTCCCCGGGCAATCATTTGAACGTCATGCCAAATGAGTGGGCCGGTACGCCACACGGCGGGGGACGTCGGATCGGACCGGAAATCCGTAGGGGGAAAGATCCGGACCGCCGGTCCGGATTGCCTGTGCGACCGACAGGTCGTAGTTCTTGTTAATGAGAGTCTAACCCCGCCAGTTCACTCGTTCAAGTGGGGTAGGCGATAAGGGCAGGGTGTCTGGGGTAACCCAGAATCTGATGGGCCTGAGCCAAATTTCGGGGCCGTAACGAACTGTGAACCCGTGGTGGCCTGACGGGAGTGGCGAGCTTTCGTGCTCTGAGCGAAGCCTTCTAATGCGGCGGTTAATGGAGGTATCGCTACCTGATAGCGAGAACGGAACGAGTAGCACCGCAGCATACTCCGCCGGGTGGTTAGGGATGGTACCGAGAGAAAGAACTGCGATTGACCCGGTGAGACCCTGTCTGGTCCGCACGTCTGCGATGGATAAAAACAGAGAGCTAACGACTCATCGTAATCCGCCGGGGTGCTGTCCTGTGCGGATGACTTTTCGCGGCGAATCACAAGCCACCGCCCAATCAACCCGGCGATGGCCAAAGCCACCGGCGCGGTCAGACCGTTCGTCCCCGAAAGGGGATGGAAATTCATCGGCTCCACCCCCTTTGGGTTCAGCTCGCTGGAAAGTGGCTGACTGCAGACGTGGCACGCCCAAAGGGGGTCGATCGGGGCACTAAGGCCCACTCGACAGCATAATACAGCCCGTCCCGCGGGCCTTTTGTTCAACTTCGGCAAACGCTCACAAACGGCGGTAGATGTCGCCCCGATTCCCGATGGCGATAATCAGGATGAGCAGCTCTTCCTGCTCAATGGAAAACACGACGCGAAAGTCACCGATACGCAATCGTAGGAGCTCGTCGGTCCCCGCCAAACGCTTGACCTGCCGATTGGCGAGAGGATTCTTCGCCAACTCTAACAAAGCCATCCGTATCCTGTGCCGCACGTCCAGAGGTTGTTTCTCAAGAAACTTGTGAGCCTGGCGACTGAACCGCAGCGTAAACATCACCGCTCGGGAAACACGTCGTCGAAGGAGAGGGCCTTGCCGCGACGCATCTCATCGCGAATCCGTCGGTACTCGGCTAGCTCTTCCGCGCTGACGGGCTCATCATCTTCATCAATCAATTTGCTGATGAGGTCGGCCAGGGCCGACAACTTATCAGCGGGTAGATCGTCAATGACACGATGCAATTGTTCGCGAGACAGAGTCACGTGTATCACCTCTGCCCACATTCTATCACGCCATTGTGCTCCCGCTCACGACCGATGTGGCTGCTGTGGGTATGGTGGGTCGGGGTCAACAATCAGTCACCTACCATGGGTAGCGGCTGGCTCGGGAGTCAACCGCAGATGAACACGGACCACTGTCGATTCCCACAAGATACCGGGCCGCGGGTGGTACGATACAGATGTGAGCCGGGGAAGGCAAGGCCGGCCGGTGTGGCGAGGGATTTGTCAGTTGGACCTGCATATACCATTTTCCTGTGGTTAGATTTTTCGGCTTACCAGACTATTAGGATGGCCGCTGGACAACATGTGCATTGGCTGGCGGCCCCGCACGTCGCCGGGACATTGAGTAGCATTACCATAGATGGGGCGGGGCTGGCTCTGCACCTTTCGGCCGCAGGGGAAGATTGACCTCGAGGTAGGGCGCTTCACGAACACACTCACGGCGGGACCGGCACATAAATCGGGGCTCTCGCTGCGACACTTCGTTTGGGTGCCCTCTTGACGTAATATACCGTACTTGGTATTACTATATCATGTAATACGTTGGTGAAAGCACTTTCGTAGATATTACCATTGTATTGAACTGATTTGCCAGAGGAAAGGATGAGCCGCAGTGATTTGGTATCCGATGAACGACCCTAGCCTTGGGTGTTCCTCCTTTATTGTAGGAGATTCCGCCTCGGGTGAGGGCATCGTGGTCGATCCGCTAGGCGCGATTGGTGTATCGGACTACGTTTTAGCCGCGCAAGACCTTGGAATAACGGTGGTCGAAGTGGTTGAAACACACGTGCATGCCGATCATGCGTCTTGCGCCCGCGAATTGGCGGCGGCATTGGGAGTCTCGCATGGCTTAAGTCACCGGGCACCGGCTCAGTTTCCGTTTCACAAGCTGAGCGAGGGTGATGTCCTAACCGTGGGGTCGGTGACGTTAACCGTGTGGGAGACCCCGGGGCATACGCCGGACAGTATTTCTCTGGTGGTGCGCGACAAGCGTCGGGGCGATGACGCCTGGGCTGTATTAACCGGTGACAGTCTGTTTGTGGGGGATGTGGGTCGGCCCGATCTCGCGGATGCGGATCCGCAAATGATTCGCAGGGCATCGCACGACCAGTTTCACAGCGTGAACAGATTGATGGCTCTGCCCGACTTTACGGAAGTGTGGCCGGCGCATTATGGGGCTTCGCCCTGTGGAGGACTCTTTATGGATCAGCGAACGAATTCGACGATTGGGTACGAACGACGGTACAACCCCTTTTTGCGCATCGCAGATGCTGAGACATTTGTTGAACAGCAACAACGGCTATTAAAACCTCAGCCTGAGGAGGCTCAGAAACTACGCGCACAAAACTTGGGACGGTCAGCTTAGACGGGAGGGATTTTGGGTGACGGTTCAAGAATTGCACAGTCTTGTGGATTCCTCAAATGCAGTATTGCTAGACATTCGTTTGGGGCGCGCCTATGCCGAGGGGCATATACGAGGGGCAGTTTCCGCTCCCTTTAGTCAACGTGGCTGGGCGCGATCCGTTGCAGCCTGGATGCGCCGCGAAGCGCCATCATATGCGGTGATTTTGTTCGGAGACAACCAGATTGTGACTCAATCGGCCGCGCAGGCCTTAAAGGCCGAGGGAATTGTGATTGAAGCGGTATGGGATCAGGGCCTGGGCCCGTGGCGGGAAATCGGATTGCCGGTCGTGCGCGTTGACAACATTACGGTGGATGTTTTGCGCACCGAACTGGAAACGTGGGCGGTAATCGATGTCCGGGAACCTTATGAACATCGTAGCGGTGTCATACCCGGTGCGTTGAAGGTGCCGCTTGCACAATTGCCTCAAAGGATGCAGGAATTGGATCCCAACCAACGGTATGCGGTTATTTGCGCCACGGGGAGTCGCAGTCAAAGCGCAGCCGCATGGCTTGCCGAGCAAGGATTTCAGGTGGCTAATGTGGTAGGCGGCATGAGCTTGTGGCTGGGCGGGCGGCATCCAGTGGAACGCGGGTAAAGCACAGGACTTGACGATCGAAGTGTTCTCGACGAGGCGTTGAGATAGGGGGGCGCGCGCCGGGATCGGCTCAGCGTCCCCGTATAGGCTTTTGCGCGCGCCCTGTGGGTTGCACCTGGTCGCGATTAGAATTTCGCAGAGCGCAACGCTATGGTTAGGTGTCGCGGCCAAAGTGCGATAAAATTTTTAAAAATTGCGGCATAAGGAGGGATTTGGATTGGGAAAACCTCACGTTGTGGTGTTAGGCGCTAATTTTGCGGGGCTGGCCGCCGCGCAAAAAATTCGAGAGTTTGCCCGCGATCGTGTTGATATCACGGTCATCGACCGCAAAACCTATTTGTTGTTTGTTCCCAATATTGGTTTGGAGGTGCTAGAGGACCGCAACCCACAAGAGACGATGTGGATGCCACTGATTCCGGCCATGAAAGCCGACAACCTAACCTTTGTCGTTGGGGAAGTGATGTCGATCGACGTGGACTCGCAAGTGGTGGAGTTTAATCCCAATGAACGGCCAGGCTCGGCGATGTCGGCGCTTCATTACGATTACTTGGTCGTCGCGTTGGGAGCGAAGTTGGCTTACGACCAAATTCGGGGATTTGATGCGTTCGGGCATACGGTGAGCGACACCTTTTATGGAAACCGTCTGCGACACTACTTATTCCACGAATATCGGGGAGGCCCTGTCGCTGTTGGATCTGCCCGCTTTCATCAAGGTACAAAAACTCAGCATTTGATTCCCGCGGCGGTCGCGGCGTGTGAGGGGCCCCCGGTGGAGGTGACGCTGAGCATGGGGGCGTGGTTAAAAAATCATAATTTTGGGGGACCTGAGCAGGTAACCGTATTTACGCCGGGGGAGTGGATTGCGGAAGACGCCGGCATGGGCGTGGTCAAGACACTTCTCGGGCGCGCCAGTAGCGCCGGTTTTCATTATCTCAACAATACGTACGATATTCAGGAAATCACGGGTGAGGGCATCGAGTTCGTGAATGGCCCGAGTGTCGAGGCGGAATTGAAGATTATTTTTCCAGATTGGCAGCCTCATGCCTTTATGAAGGACTTGCCCATCTCCGATGAGGTCGGATTTGTGGTCACAGATATGACGATGCGTAATCCCGACTATCCGAACGTGTTGGCATGTGGAGATGCGGCGGCGGTGAGCGTGCCGAAATTGGGAATGTTGGCCCATCTTGGAGCGGAGGCCGTGGCACGGCAGGTGGCTAAGGATGTTGGGATGATGCCTGCCAGTATAGCGGACCGGCCGATGGAACCCATTGTCAACTGCATTGGCGATATGGGAGATAACGAAGCTTTTTACATCAGCTCCAACACCTGGTATGGCGGGAAGCGCGAAATCTTCCGCACCGGCCGCATCCCCTATTTATTGAAGCTGCAATACAAAGAGATGTTCTTCCGCAACAAAGGAAAAGTTCCTGACTGGGGCATGCCGACGGCGGACATCCTGGCAGAACTATTGGGAAAGGAGTGACGGTCATGGCAGTGACGGACTCGGTATTGACTGACTCGCAGTGGAAGGGGCTGCAACTGCTTGGCGATTTAGCCGTCAACCTGAATAAGGTGATCGAGGGCCCCGCAGGTGCCGTGGCAGCCGGGTACATTGCTCAGGCGTCGACAATGATGCCCGAGGGGACGTTGGACGCAGTGCAGCATGCCTTGCGCCTTTTGGTGCAATGGCACGAGTCGGGATTTTTAGATGAGATCGCGACTGTTGCAGACCTTGTGTCGGGAATGTTGTCCTCGCAAGCGCTCTCTCTCGCCCTTCAAGAGCCGGCAGGTATTTTGCAAGAGGTGAAGGAAGACCTCAAGCGTGTGGAACAGGATCAGAAAGATGTGGTGGGACACTTCGGGGGATTGGGCGCCATGATGCGCATTATGAAGGACCCTGACGTCCAGGCGGGCCTATGGACGATGGCGCACCTGGCAGGGAAGTTGGGGTCAGCGGTGCGCAAAAAAAGTTCAACGGCGTCAGCATCCAATGGATAATGCAGCGGTCCAGGGCAATAGCCCTAGACGGTCGCGACGGGTGCGCGAGCGTTAATCAATTTAACCAATCGGTACAAATGGTGTGGAGACGCGACGAGGCAAAATGGGATTAGACTGTCCGGTTTTCAAAGCGCTGGCGTGGACCGCAAATCGCAAATCAGGGCGACGATGGGGGCTGACCCGGTATACGGCTCCAATGGGCCTCTTCCGCGGATCCGGCAGCTTTCTCGGATAATAGGACGGGCTCTCGCTTTAACGGCAACGATGCAGTCTCGGGGCAAGCTGAGGGTTTGCCTAAGTGTTTCCGATCGACGCCCGCGTGAAAGCCGGTCGGGCTATTTCTTGTTGTTTTTGTTGACTGCGGATGTCGGGCGAGCCATGCGCCTTACTTCGAAACCAGTGGTGCACCTGGAGCTATTTAAAATAGTCCGGTAGGAAGCTCACGAATTGATGAGCGATTCGAGTGGGTAACGATTGTGGTATAGTAATGGCAACTTTCTTCGGTTATTGCAACAAAAGGGGAGAATCTCCATGGAACGCGTCTATCTGTACGACACGACCTTGCGCGATGGCACTCAGCGGCGCGGTTTGAGTCTTTCGCTGGAGGACAAAATTCAGATTGCGGCGCTTTTGGACGATTTTGGCTTTGACTATATTGAGGGGGGGTGGCCCGCGTCCAACCCTAAGGATACGGCGTTTTTCGAACGGACGCGGGGCACCACCAAGAATTCGCAAATTGCAGCCTTTGGCAGTACGCGGCGCAAGGGTATTCGTGCCGACGAGGACTTAAGTTTACGGGCGATTGTCGACCTCGAGGTTTCCGTTGCTACCATATTTGGCAAGGCATCGCTGTTTCAGGTGGAGAAAATTCTAGAGACAGACCGCGCCGAAAATTTGCGAATGGTCGAAGAGTCGGTTCGATTTTTGGTTGATCATGGGATTACTGTGATTTTTGATGCTGAACATTACTTTGACGGTCTTACGGTGGATGCCCAGTACGCATTGGCGGTACTCGCCGCCGCCGAGCAAGGGGGAGCGGCTTGGGTCGTGTTGTGCGATACCAATGGAGGCAGTTTGCCGGCTTGGATTCGGCACGGTGTCGAAGAGGCCCAGACGGTGATCCGGTTGCCGCTGGGCATTCACGCGCATAATGATGCCGGATTGGCCGTGGCCAATTCTTTAGAGGCCGTGGCGGCAGGTGCCACGATGGTGCAGGGTACGATCAATGGGTATGGGGAGCGCTGTGGTAACGCGAACTTGTGTACCGTTTGGCCGAATTTGGTGTGGAAAATGAATCGGCCATGTGGGCGTACGGACCGACTGCAAGACTTGACCCGCCTGTCTCGAACCGTGGCGGAGATTGCCAACTTGGCGCCGGATGACGGCGCTCCGTATGTGGGAGAGAATGCGTTTACGCATAAAGCGGGTGTGCATGCGGGAGCGGTTCGCAAGTATCCGCAAGCGTACGAACATATCGAGCCGAGCCGCATTGGTCAAACGCGCCGCATATTGGTTTCGGAACTGGCCGGGCGTTCCAATCTCCTCTACCATTTTGATGAGCTCTTAGATGCCGAGCAAATCCAGTCGTTGATTGAGCAAGTCAAGGACTTGGAGGCGCAAGGCTATCAGTTCGAGGATGCCGAGTCGTCTATGCGGTTGATGGTAGAGCGTTCGGTTAAGCGCCTGCCCAGCTATTACGCGGTTGAACGTTTTCATGTGTCGGTGACCCACGATCAACAGTCGATATGTGAAGCCACGGTCCGAATGCGGGTGGGTGAGGGCCACTTCGTGGAGGTGGGTGAAGGGGCAGGGCCGGTGCAGGCGCTGGATGACGCGATGCGTAAGGCGCTGACCGAAGTCTACCCGCAAGTGCGTGAATTGAGGCTGACTGACTACAAAGTTCGGGTACTGGACGGCCGTGATGCTACCGGCGCGGCGGTGCGGGTATGGATGCGGTCGGAATACGGTGACGGCGTGATTCAGACCGTAGGCGTGTCGCGTAACATTTTAGTGGCCTCATGGCAAGCGTTAACAGATTCCATTGATTATTTGCTCTGGAGCACAGAGGTGCCAAGTCGTCATGTGGCCAACGCCGATTCAGTCGTCTAGGACCACCCATGGTCGGCTAGAACGGACATCAGGCAAATGCACTCGTCCTAAACAATGCCCGGTATAGTTTAACCCATACCGGGCATGACTTCGGGCTGAACCTTGTGGGCAGGGTCGGCTTCCCTATCCCATGACTAATACCAGCCTGCTACTGCCAAGGCTGCTGGACAATCGGCTGTTGCATGCTGGCGGCCTGCGGCGCGACGACAAAGCCTTCTTGCGTGGCAGACAACACGGATTGAGCGGCCTGAGCTGCCTGAGCGGCGGTTGCGGCCGCGGTCTGTGCGGCCTGAGCGGCTTGCTGCGCGGCCGATTGCGCCTGGTAGGCCAGTTGAATGGTCCGGCTGGCCTGGTCGGCGGCGAGTTTTCTAGAGTCCATGCGTATTCATCTCCTCAATTGAAGTGCGAACCATGGTTAAGCTGTCCATTGTGCTCGTTCTCTATTCGTGATGTCGGACCTGATGGAAAAACCATGCGTGGGTGTGGTAAGAGTGAGTCGCATTTTTTCGCTCGAAAAAGTGCGGTGATAGAGCCAGGCTACTCAGGTTTGACTCGAAATCCAAGCACACATAGTGTAACGTGATAGCGCTATGATTTGTCTTTAAGTATCATGCTAAAAACTGGTCTCATGTGGAAAACCGCCAAAGGACAAGGAGTGATGGAGTGGAAGAGGTTTTAGCCACTGGACGCCTTTCGGAGAGTTCTGATGATTTTCCGCTGACTCCCGTCCCAAAATCGCGCGATCTCGCCTGGTGGTCCATTGCCATTATGCGTTTTGGGCAGTTCACGACTTTGGCACAACTGCTGATGGGCGCGACGTTAGGGTACTCGATGGGACTGGTTCCGGCAGGCATCGCATTGGGGATAGGCACGCTCATTTTATTGGCGGTGGCCATCCCGATGGGCATCATTGGCGTAGACACGGGCTTTGCCACCGCGAAGGTCACGCGCAATACGGGTCTGGGGCCGTGGGGCTCGGGCGTCTTTAGTCTCGTGATCGGACTTTCCGTGATGGGATGGTTTGGGGTGCAAAATGGCCTTTTTGCGCAAGGAATTGTGCAATTGGCCGGTCTGGGTCCTGAATGGCTGTGGACCCTCATCGCCGGTCTTACGGTGACGGCGTTAGTGTATGCAGGGATTTTGGCGATGGGCTGGTTGGCCTACGTAACCGTGCCGTTGTTTCTGACGATGATGGTGATGGGGTTAAGCCATTTGATTCATGCACGGCATCCTGTGATGTTGTGGCATGGTCCTGGCGGATCACCGTTGGGCATCGCAGCGGCCGTTACCGTGGTGGTCGGTAGCTTTATCACGGGAGCGGTGCTCTCGCCCGACATGACTCGTTTTCATCGCAACCGACCTGATGTCGTCAAGCAAACAGTGGCCACGTTTGTGGTGGGGAATGTGCTGATTGCCGGCGTTGGCATCGTTTTTGCGCAGTGGGCTCGGTCCAGCAATCTCACTGGGGCATTGGCGGCCGCGCTGGTCGGGGTGGCCGGATGGCTACTCTTCATCACCAGCACGGTGAAGGTCAGTGATTGGGACATTTACGGGGCCGCTTTGGCGCTCGTCAATGGCCTGGATTTGCTCGGAATGCGGCATGTTCGCCGCAAGACCATGAGTGTCGTTGTCGGCGCGGTCGGCACCGTGGCTGGGATGTTGGGGCTCGTACATGCCTTTGAACCATTCTTGCTGATTATGGGGGTGGCTGTACCGCCCGTGGCTGGGATTGTCATCATCGACTATTTCTACTTTCGACGTCGGGGTGGTGGTCGCGATGGCCGACTGATTGACCAGGTGATTGCGTTTTTGGCGTGGATGGTTGGGTTTGGCGTGGGGCTGGCTGTGCCTTGGGGGATTGGCGCTCTGAACAGCCTATTTGCGGCTGGGATTATTTACAGCGTTGGTCGTGGACTTCTGGCGCGACTTGCGTAAAGACCTGCTAATGGGTGTTGGCGGTTCGTAGTCTGTTGACATGTGCGGAGGCCCGTTTTTAACCCACGCGTCGATCCGGAGTCGCCTGGCCAGTGCAGGCCACGCAGAAAGGAGCGATACAAGAAGTGAATGATCGCATTATGATCAGTGATGAGGTACAGGTCGCATTGTCGTCTAAAGCCCCGGTTGTCGCATTAGAAACGGCTGTGCTCACCCATGGGTTGCCGTTTCCCGATAATCTCGAGACAATGCGCAAAATGGATGGCGCGGTACGAAAGTACGGGGCCGTGCCGGCGGTTGTCGCTATTCGGCAAGGTCAGATCGTTGTGGGCCTCGAGGCGCGGGAGTGGGAAAGCTTGCTCGAGGGCGCCGAAAAGTGTTCGATTCGTGACCTCGGAGCGATTGTGGCTCGCGGGCAAAATGGCGGAACGACGGTGGCCGCAACCGCATATCTGGCCCAGCGTGCCGGAATTCGGGTTTTCGCAACGGGCGGCATCGGCGGGGTGCATCGTGGTTGGGAGACCAGTTTGGACGTGTCGGCCGACCTCTATGTTTTGTCTCGCTGCGCCATGACGGTGGTGTGTTCAGGTGCCAAGTCGATCCTTGATATCCCAAAGACTTTGGAAATGTTAGAGTCACTGGGAATTCCTGTGATCGGCTATCAAACGGATCATATGCCCGGATTTTATGTTGCAGATACCGGATTGAATATCTCCACGAGATTGGAGAATGTCCGGGACGTTGCGATGATGGAGCGGACTATGCGTCAATTAGACCTGAGCCAAGCCCTGTTGGTGGTTCAACCGGGACCGCGCTCCGTCGACGGGGCGGTGGTTGAAGCCTTGATTGCGGAGGCGCTCAAGGAGGCGCGGGCCCAGTTCGTCTCGGGTAAAGACGCCACGCCGTTCTTGTTGGGATACTTAAATCAACGCGCCGGCGCGCAACTTAAGGCGGCCAACATTGCGTTACTCGAACAGAATGCCTCGCTGGCGGCGCAAATCGCGGGGGCTTTTAGTGCAGTATGAGGTGTTGGTAGTGGGTGACAGTGCTTGGGACACCATTGTGCGTGTGCCTCAAGCGATCGTTTATGATAGCGATCAGTTAGCTCAAATCCACCAAGGACCGGGCGGTCAAGGCCTGAATATGGCGGTCGCAGCGGTGCGGCAAGAAGTCCTGACGGGTTTGGTCACTCAGGTAGGGTTCGACCAGCAAAGCCAAATCCTGGTTCGCCAGATGCGGGCGCTAGGGATTAAATTGCCCGGCCTAACCCGGGCAGATCCGTTGACGCGGGTCGTGTCGGTGGTGCGGGCCGACGGTGAACGCGCACTTTTGACCGATCCCGGGATCGGCCCGCTGTTTACGCCCCATCGCGGATTGAAGGCGCAGGTGTTGTTGCTCTCGGGGTACATTCTCGGGCGACCGCAGGGACACGAGCGCATGCACTCCTGGTTAACATGGGCTCGCGCGCACCAGGTGATAACCTTGTTAGACGCCTCCCATCCCAGTCTCAGTTCCCTTGTTTCTCGCTATCTGGCTGCGGTGGACTGGATCTTAGCCAATGAGCGAGAGTGGGACGCGCTCTGCCGGCCGAACAGGGTCCAATCCGTGATTAAACGCGGTAAAGACGGTTTAACCATGCATTGGGCAGGGCGGTACATCGATGCCCATGCCAGTCCATCGCAAGCCATCGTCGATACCACGGGGGCTGGGGATGCCGTGGCCGGAGGATTTGCTGCGTGGTTGGCACGCGGTGCAACTCCGCAGGCGTCGTTGCAGAAGGCTTGCGAACTGGGCCTGGCGGCCTGCCTGAAGATGGGGGCGGTGACACTGGGATAAATTGGGATTGAACAGATGTCTGCGCCTTTTTCTTCTTAGGGGTGAGCCGAGAGGAAGTCAAGTCAGCTACAGATTGGCCCCTTGGGGGACGATGCTGCCGAGGGCTGGATTTGTCAGAAGCGTCTTTGGCCCAGATTGGGTAAGACGCCAGTCAAAGATCCAGGAGATTCCGGCAATGATTCCGAAATCCGTCGCGTCATCCGGAGCGAGTGGGGTACTGGCCCAGTTGACGGTGTAAGCTGACCGCGGAGCAAGTGCCGAGAACCATACGCCGGGCGTTTCATCCGCATTTTCATACGACCGCACTCGCCGTTGTGTAAGATCCTTGAGAGCGCCGCCTTCGAAATCGATGGGCTTTTCAGCATGGATAGGGGGAGAAAAGATTTCGCCCAAAACCCAAACCAGACCGTGTATCAGGCCTGGTTTGGGTTAAAGGCAACTGTTCAGGTCATTCCTACCCCTCAGAAGCTAAAGGTTTATCAACGGGTCTTGCTCGGTCCTGCACGTGCGTGCGGCCTTGCCCCAGCGTCAGCGCCAGCAGGGTCAAGGCGCGTCGCAGCTGCTGTTCGCGTTCCGGCGAGGCGTGCGCCTCGACACCGTCCTTAGCCATCCAAACGGCTGCCAAGGCTAAGAGCACGGCTTCTGAACGACGCCGCTCGGAGGTTGGTTGCGATGCGGGACCCGCGGATCCTGCGGCAGCCTGCGTCTCGTCATAGATAAAGTGGGGGCCGCGCAGAAGCGATGCAATCGCCGCAATGATGGACATGCCCATGGCAAACAGAAATACGACGGACAGTGCATGCATGAAGGGGGCGGCAATCAAACCGGGGAAGAAAGATCGTCCCACCACCACGGCGCGACTGGCGGCGGGCAAGATCGCTAGTCCCTTCGCACCTAACAGAATTTTCATCGGATTATATCCCAGCAACGCGGAAAACAGGGCGGAAATCGGCGGCAAATGAGAAATCGGCGCAGCTATCGCGGCTGGGAAATGAACGCGAATAAGTCCACGATAGAGCGCGCCCGGCAACCGGGTGGTGAGCACCGTAATCACGATGGTAAAGAATATGCCCATTGACAGCATTTGACCCGCATTCATAAAAGTCGCGCGCATGCCCGAGGCAACGCCGCGGTAGCGGGCCGGCACACTGTTCATGATGGCGGCTGAGTTGGGCGAAGCAAAAAGGCCCATGCCAACGCCAATCAGGAATACATAAAAGGCGAAGGTCCAATACGGGAAGATCGCATGCAGTGTGTTCAACAAGAGGAATCCCGAACCCGATACCAGCATCCCAGCCATCCCAAACCAACGCGCCCCGAATCGGTCGGACAGGCGTCCGCTAATGGGACCCGCCAATAAAAAGCCCACCATTTGGGGAAGCGTGTCAATGCCGGCTTGCAAGGGGGTGTGCGCGTAGGACACGCCATGCACCGGAAGCCAGATGCCTTGCAGCCAAATGATAATCATGAACATCAAACCGCCTCGCGCGACCGCGGCTAGCAGCCCGGCAACATTGCCGGCTGTAAAGGCCTGGTTTCTAAACAGCTTGAGGTTAAACATCGGATCGGGGGCAAATTGCTCAACGACGACAAATGCAATTAACAGCACGATTCCGGCAATCAACGAGGTCAGCACAAACGGACTATGCCAACCAGTCGCGTAATGTTTGTAGGGTTCGATACTGTATGTCAGGCCAATCAAGACACCTAACAGACCGGCGGCAAACGTAATGTTGCCAGCCCAATCCATTCGCAGCGCGGGGCGCTTGCTGCTCGTTTCGCGCAAAGCCACATATGCCCAAATCGTACCGGCCAGGCCGATCGGCACATTAATCAAAAACACCGCCCGCCAATCCACGGCGGCCATCAGGCCGCCAAGCACGATGCCAATCACACCGCCGCCAATGCCGGCAATCTGATTGAGACCCAGGGCAAAGCCGCGTTCATTGGTGGGAAAAGCATCGGTGAGAATGGCCGCCGAATTGGCGAATAAGAAGGCGCCGCCAATTCCTTGAATAAAGCGGAAAATGATGAGTTGCCACTCACCCGCCACGCCGGTGGCCCAGGTGATGGACAAGAGAATGGAGCCGATGGTAAATACTGCAAATCCTAAATTGTATAGTCTGACCCGACCATAACTATCGGATACGCGCCCGAACGCAACTAACAAGATGGTGGTGGCGACGTTAAATCCCAATAAGACCCACAACAAAAGCCCGGTGGCCCCGGGGGCCAGAGGATTGACATGGATGCCGCGAAAGACGGCAGGCAATGCGATGATGAGGCTGGTGCCATTAATTGCCGCCATCAGGATTCCCAATGTGGTATTGGAGAGCGCGATCCATTTATAGTCAATGCCATGATGGGCCGCGACATGCCGCGATGTTGCTGATGCCATGCGATTTCTCCCTTCTAACGCGTCTTCACGCGGATACGCCCAATCCTACTCGTCGGGATCTTGCACCCGATCTAAAAAATCATCCACTATTTTCGTAAACTGTGCCCGTTCATCCTCACTCATGGCCTTCAAAGCCTGAACCAGAGGACCTTTGTGCCAATCCTTAATGCTTCCTAGCAAATCACGGCCATTTGCCGTGATTTCCACGAGAATGCGACGGCGGTCTGAGCGATCTAATCGGCGTTCCACCAAACCCTGACTCTCTAGCCTTTCCATCATGCGCGTGAGCGACGCCGCTCGCACACCGAGTTCTTTGGCCAAATCGCCGGCTACCCGTGGTTGCTCGCGCAAACGGTACAAAAGCCGACCTTGGCCCAGTGTCAAGCCGTGCTGCTGCCAAAGTTCCAGAGAAATAGATTCGGCCAACATACCCAACCGAAAAAACGCACGCAACGCCCCGTCAATCGAGGAGCTAGACGAGTCTTCTGTCATAGACCGTTCCATGCCGCCCTCCTCCGTTTAGAATTGGATAATCGCTAATTATTATCCTCACAACAACTATATTTCTCATGCAAACGATTGGCAACACGCAAAATATTTACCGGGACGCCACCGAATCGTCATGGCCATGGGGCAGGCCTTGGCAGCTTGAGAATCTGGTCTGGTGGGCGCGCAGAACCGCTTAAACCGAAATTTGGGGTGTTGGAGCGACAATTCGGACGATTGGCGCCAAAACGCGTGATTCACTTCACGCTCCCCACTATCATGGGCTCGAACGGAAGTCGTCTAAGGCTTGAGCGTCGGTGTGAGGAAGCCTATGGCGAACGCGGTCTAGGCGTGCCCACGGTTTTCGTGCAGCGGCCGCCGTTTGAGCGATAGTCAGCGAGTGGCTAGCGCGGGCCTGGGATGAATTTGTCGCTTGCCGCACCGTGCCATGCCTGCCTTTTTAAGACTCATTGGATGAGGCCGGTGCAGAGGGAGGGAACGACGCCTCATGATGACCGAACGACAAAGCGTTATGGTCGGGATTTGCGGTGACAGCGGGGCCGGAAAATCGACGTATGCCGAGGCGTTGCGACAGCTCTTGGGACCAGAGCGGGTGAGCGTTATCGCGTTGGATGACTATCATTCGCTCGATCGTAAAGAACGCGAACGCGTGGGCGTGACGGCCCTGCATCCGTACAAGGCCAACAATTTAGGGCTCTTGGTCGATCATGTCTGGTCGTTACGCCGTGGGGAAGCGATTGTCAAACCGGTCTACGACCATCGTACCGGGACATTTGCGAGCCCGGTTGTAGTTCAACCCCACGACATTGTCATTCTGGAAGGGCTGCACGTGCTGTATCTGGAGCGCCTGAGGTCAGCCCTGGATTTGCGCCTTTACTTTGACACTGACGCGGACTTACGCGCACAATGGAAAATTCGTCGCGATGCGGGAGTGCGTGGCTACACACCGGCGGCCGTACTAGCCGAAATTGAACGCCGACGCCCGGATGTTGAGCGGTACATTGAGCCCCAAAAAGGATTTGCTGACGTCGTGATTCACTACACCCGGGACCATGAGACGCCGCCCACGGACGAAAATCCCGAACCCATTCGGGTGCGGTTTGCGGAACGCCTGACCGGGTCAAAGCGGCGTCTGGTGAAGTGGCTAGCACTTGCCGGGAGTCTGGGTTTAGTGCAAAGCACACATTTTCGCGATGAGATCACGGGTCACGAAATGGAGATTGCCTCGCTCACGGGCACGACGAAGGTCGATGCTTTAGATTCACTGATCGAGATGGTGAGCGACCGCCATCTCTTAAGTGAATACGTAGCCCGTAATCTGACGGCGATTCAATATGATCCGGTAAGCGTATCGCGCATTCTCATTGCCAGCATGATTTCCTTACTAGAAATTCATGCGGATGGCGCTCCATTGTTAGCGGGTCATAGACCCCACGGCTAAAGCGGGGGCTTGCAAAAGTCCTTGCTTTAGACGGAAAGCCCGCAAGGGCGCTATGACCAGCCTGAGCCGCCGGGACCTCTGGCGAGCGGTTCCGTTCCTTTGGTGCAGACCTTGGGATGCTTCTCCAGTCCCCAGCTCTCTGGTCCTCCGGTAAACGCCAGCTGGGGTGTTGCGAGCCGTGCGGAGGG
>PXYV01000022.1 GCA_003023745.1 Sulfobacillus acidophilus
CCCTCGATACAGGTCTGCAATCCTAACGAACACTTCTGTTTAGTAAGTTAAGTGGAGGCTGTGCCCTGTAACCTGACTTATCTGTGGATGTATGTTTGGCTATGCCTTAATCAATGCCGAAATAACCTGGCACCCACAACTGTCATAGACGCCGGCAACCCTGGACTTGGGTATTTCAGTCATTCATTCCCACGAATAACGCAAATCCCTGGGGATGTTAATCCCCCTACGGACGAACTGTACGGAATTCCTGGTGTAGGCAATCGCGAACAGCCCTCGCCGCATTTCATTGACACCATCGCGTCAATACGCCACATTCAGTCCACCGTCCACTGGTATCCAGGCCCCGCTGATGTAACTCGCCCCGGGAGAGAGCAAAAATGCAATGACGGCGGCCACTTCATCCGCCTGTCCGAGCCGCCCCAGCGCGATGCGGGAGGCAATCGCCTGGCCCACCGCCTCCTCGGCCGGTCCCATCCCCACGGCCAACGCCCCAGGCGCAACACCATTCACACGGATGCCGCGGCTGCCCCACTCCTGGGCCCAATGTCGGACCAATCCGGCCAGCCCTGCCTTCGAGGCCCCATAGGCCGCCGCCGGGCCATCTTGACTCGCATGCCAAGCGTCTACGCTGCCCACTAACACAATCGCCGCAGCCTCTTCAAGATACGGAGACAGGCACTGCCCCAACTGAAATGCCGCCGTCAAGTTCACACTCAGCATGCTCTGCCACTCGTGCGCCGTCGTTGATTCACAGGGCGCACTATACGCCACTCCCGCCAAATGCACGAAAGCCGACACCTGAAGCGGCGACTGCATTAACCAGTTGGTCAAGGAGTGTCCCCAGTCGTCGAACGGTTGTCGCAAATCGGCCCGCAACCAGTGCCGGTGCATGCCCAAGAAGGGTGTGCGGCCAATCGCCAGCACCTCCCAGTCATCCGCTAGACAACGCAACAAGTCCTGGCCAATGGCCGAGCTTAGTCCGGTTCCGACCAACAGGCGCCTTCTCATCGCCATCTTGCGGATAGGGACTGGCAATTAGGGTAAAGATTGGTATGATGGAACCTGCGAATATTGGCCGACTTAGAAAGGATGACTGGCATGTCCGAGCCTCTTTTCCGTTTTAGTCCGCGCCCCAACCGCGCTCATGAAATTCAGTGGCGAGCCTGGGGTGCTGAAGCGTTCGAAGAAGCAAAAGAGCATAATAAACCGATCTTATTGTCCATCTCCGCCGTGTGGTGCCACTGGTGCCATGTCATGGACGAAACCACCTATTCTGACCCCCGCATTATTCAACGCATTAACGACAGTCTTTTGCCGGTCCGCGTCGATAATGATCTGCGGCCAGACATCAACACGCGCTACAACATGGGGGGATGGCCCACCACCGCCATTTTAACGCCTGCCGGGGAAATTATCACGGGTGGCACGTTTGTCCCGCCCGATCAGATGATGCAGTTGCTCGATCAGGTCGAGCAGTATTGGCAGGCCAATCGCGAACAAATTGGGGACCAATTGACGGAACCCACCATGCCCCAACTTTTAGATACGCCCTCACCGGATCATGAGGTGCTCGACCACATCATTGACGCCATTCGCCAGCAGTTTGACCGCGCCTATGGCGGAATTGGCGTCATGCCCAAATTTCCCCAGCCAGACGTGTGGGAGTTGCTGCTGTCGCATTTTACGGCCACCGGAGACGGCTCGCTGGCCGGCATGGCCGTCCGCACCCTGGATGCCATGGCCGGTTCCAATTTATATGACCAAGTGGCGGGAGGATTTTTCCGCTATTCCACCACGCGCGAGTGGACGATTCCCCACTTTGAAAAGATGTTGGAGGATAACGCCGACTTGGCGCACTTATACTTACGAGCCTTCCAGACGCTCGGGGATGAAACCTACCGCCAAATTGCCGATCATCTATTGAACTGGGTCAACAGCACCCTCATGGGCGACGACGGCTTATGGGGCGGATCCCAAGATGCCGACGAAGACTACTATCGTCTAGCCCCCGAAGAGCGTCAAAAACGCATCCCGCCCGCGGTAGACCCGACGATTTACACCCATGCCAATGCCCTCATGATTCAAAGCCAACTATTGGCGGCCAGTCTCATCAATCCCACCCAATATGGGCCTATTGCTCTGACGGCGCTGGAAGCGCTCTATGATCGCATGTGGGACGATGAGGACGGCCTGTATCATGTAGAAATGGGCGAATCTCGCGCATTACCAGGCCTCTTAGTGGACGTCGCCTATTTCGGTCACGCGCTATTAGACGGTTACGAATACACGGGAGATCCCATCATGCTCGAACGCGTACACACGCTCATGGAGTGGGCGGACCAGCATTTGTGGGGCGGGCGCGTGTACTGGGATCAACAAGAACGATCCGGTGACGATGCGTTGGGGCGGCTCAAGCACCGCCAACAACCCTTAAAGGAAAATACTACGATGGCGCGTTTATGGATCCGGCTTGGCACCATCGAAAATGACGAAGAGGAAGTGAACCGGGGACATGCGATTTTAGGCGCGTTGGCCGATTTTGCTCGCGACCAAGGTGTCTTTGCGGCCTCCTGGGCTTTAGCAACCGACATGGCGGAGGCGCCTGAACTCACCGCCACCATTGTCGAGTCCGCCAATCACTCCGGCACCGACTTGCGCCGCGCCATGTTTGGCGTATTTGATCGGCGGCGCGGGATTCGCTCGTGGCCCGTCGGCACCCCGGAATTCGCCGCCTCGGGGCTGCCAGAAATCCCCCTGCCGGCACTGTATATCTGCCGGGGAACCGTCTGCGCCGCCCCCGTGACAGACCCGGAGCAAATTATTGAAGCGCTGCGTTCGCTTATCTTTCCAGACGGGGAAGGGGAACAAGCCCTATCTGGCGACGAGTCCTAACGCATTGATCGAGCCGCAGTCCCAGCCAGATCTCGGGTTGGGACTGCCAATCAGAAACTCCATCGGCTGAGTTGGGCCCATTGTTGGGTCAAGATCGGAATCAACGTAGCATAGTGGTCGGTCATCAGGCGTACATGACCGATCCATTCCGCTAACCGTTCATGTTGAACCTGGGCCAACTGTAGCACGTGTTGGGCCCGATCCGTCCGCGCTACCAAGTGATGGGCGGACACCGCCTGAATCCGATCCACACCCAGTGCTTGGGCAATCAACGCCAGTTCGCTTTGCGTGGCCTTTAGCCAATTGAGACACGACTCAACAGCTTTGTCTAAGTTTAGCTCTTGACGGCGCGGCAAGGACGGCTCCGCGAACACTAAGCGACTGGGGCCATAAAATGGCAAGACTCGGGCCACCTGATTTTGCGTGGCAGCGAACAAAATGGCCGTGCCGACGGCCACTGTGTCAGCCCCCAAAGCTAACAACGTGGCAATATCCGAGGCGCTGCGCGCCCCTCCTGCCGCAATCAGACTGACGTCTTGCCGCCTTTTGTGCAACACCAGCCAGCGATGGGCGCGCGCGATGGCTTCAGCGGTGGCGATGCCGAAGTGGTCGCTAATCACGGCGGGGCTGCTCGAACTCGCCGCTTCGTTGCCATCAAACGTAATGACATCCACTCCCCACTGGAGCATGAGGGCTAAGTCCTGTTCGAGATGATTACTGGCGGGCAGCTTGATGCCCACCGGTACCTCGGGATTGATGCGGCGAATCCGTTGAATGACGGCAGGCAGCGGCCATGGAAATCCACCATGGATGTGAAATTTGCGTGTAGGATGGTCCATCGCCTGCCGGACCCGAGACGGCAGCCGTTTGATCGATTTTTCAATGCCGGTTCCGGCCTCGGAGCCCTGACCTACTTGAATCTCCACCATGTCTGCGATGCGTAGGGTCTCGTCTTGGTGATCCCAAGGGCCGCGCCCGTACTGCAAGATCCAGCACTGGGCAAAAGCCCGTTCGGCCGGCAAAAAGGGCCCCTCGCCGGAATTGGTGGCAATCCCCGCCAAGGCAGACGCTTGCGCCAGTGCCACCTTGGTCACCCGATTCAGCGCAATGCCATACCCCATAGGGGCAATGACCACGGGAAATGCCAAGGTCAAAGGCCGCAATGCGCGCGGTCCCAGGGACACCTCCAGATGGACGCGCGCCCGTCGACTGATTGCGGGCGGGTCCAGCGTGGCCGGATCCCAGGTGAACTCATCCAACCAATGGATACGCGTGGGCGAGCCCATCGGATGCTGCGCCGGTTTGGCGTGCGCCGTGCGCTGCAACAGTAAAAAGAGTTCCTCCAGCCGAATCGTTTGCAATCCGAAAAATAATTCAAGCAGGCTGGAGCGGCTGGAGCCCGACATTCCCTGCTCCACACGGGCTATTGCCCAGCGAAACAAGAACCACCCACCCAGCGCGATGGCTAAGAGCAGGGCCCCCATGACAAGGGCAACGATAGCGGCCAGGTAAAGCACCCTCATGGGCCACCTCCTCCCTGTCAACGCGAATCATCATCTCACCGGACTTTTTTGCTGATCTCATGCTCGTAGTGTGAGCCCCACAATAATTTCTAGTCAGGCCGGACATGCTAAACCCAAAACTTGGGTGCTTAGCTCGTGCGGTCCATCGAGCGGATTTCCATAAAAAGCCGTCGGGGCAGGAGAGGCGAAACATGAAACCGTATCGCGTCGTCATCATCGGAGCCCGCTTTAGCGGCCTGACAGTCGCGCATTGGGTCCATCGTCTCTTGCAATCTGGCGAATTTACGGGTACCATTGTCGACGCCTGGCCTACCATGACCTATCGCCCCGGCCTGGTTTACGCCATGCGGGCGCGGCCCGAATTTGTGCGGCGCTTACATATTGAAACAAGAAAAACGGTCGAACGCTGTGGCTTTCACTTTGTGGAAGACCATGCGCTCCGGGTCGATCCCAGCCACCAGCAAGTCCATCTGGCCGCGCATCGCCCCCTCCCCTACGATGTTTTGTTTCTGGCCTCGGGCAGCGATCCAGGCTGGAACACCATCGCCGGACTCAATGTGAGCCGCGGGGGTTTGTGCGAGGACTATTTAGCCCGGCATACTGCCAGCGTGCTCAAAGGCTGGCAGTCGGGGACGTTGATCTTTGCCTGCGGTCCCCTTCACGCCAGTCCGCACCAACCCGTGCAGTTGGCGACCGCCGACGAATTTATGTTGTATGAAGCGTCCCTCTTGTGGGACTGGGCCTGCCGACGGCGTCATGTACGGCACCTGACGGAAATCATTCTCATGACCCCCGCGCCGGTGTTGGGCGAGCCCCTTGGCCCCAGTGGCCGCGCCCGTCTCGCCGCGATCATGGCACAACGCGATATTCATATTAAAACACAGACCCAGTTTGTCGAGGTTCGGGACGACGGCATACAAACAGAGCATGCCTTTCTACCAGCTCAGGCGATGGTGTGGGTTCCGCCCTATGTCGGATCAGGACTGGCCCGAAACAGCGGTCTGGACGACGGCTACGGCTGGGTACCGGTCACCCCCCATTTGCAACATCGCAACTGGTCCAATATCTACGCGGTTGGAGACATTACCAATCATGTGCCAAAACTCGCCCACGCGGCGATGGTGCAAGCGCGGGTCGCCGTCCACCACTGGTGGTCGTCCCTTTCGCATCGACCGACACCACCGCCCTATCATCCCCAGGTGATTGCGATGTTAGACATCGGATATGGAAAAGGGCTTTTTTCCTTGAATACCACTCTGTACGGGGGCACGCGCGATTTCACCTATGTCGGCTATCCCGCACAGATCGGCAAACGTCTTTTTAATGGCGCCTACATCCGCAGCCATGGCTGGCTGCCGGTTATGCCCTAGGGCAACCCCGCCGGTCGATCAAGCTATGGCCGAACCCTCCCGCTACCGCATCCGAGAAGCTCAATGCGCAGGCATTTTGTTCAAGGGCTGGCGCTCGACAATCCGCGCATCGCCCCATAATCGCTCTAAATCATAATAATTGCGTTCCGCCTCGGTAAAAATATGCACCACGACACTACCATAATCCAACAACACCCAATGGCCGGACGTCTTGGCAGAATGATTCAAACGGGTCAACCCCTGTGACTGCAGCGCCTCTTGCACAGCCTCGGCAATGCTTTCAACTTGGATCACATTCATTGCCGATACGATCACAAAATAGTCGGCAATGAGCGTGACATCCCGCATGTCGAGCACGACCACCCGCTCCCCTTTTTTACTGGCGGCGGCATCTGCCGCTCGTAATGCGCTCGTCAATGTCTCCTCCGTGAAAATTCCCCCTCTTAGGTCGCGGTCACGTGGTCTGCGCACTCGGCTAGGGCTTTGTGCATGTCGGGATGCAGCGGCAGCGCACGCCACAACAGGTAACGGCGCGTTTGATCCAACACCGCACAATACCCCGCCTTTAAATCCCGTAAGCTCAACTCGAAAAGCGCCGCCCGCTCCGGGTATTGACGCCCGGGCTCCACACCGTCCGCTATAAATAACGCCTGGCCGAGGCTATCAAGACCGGCCGCCGCTGTCGTATGAAAGCGAATGGCAGTCCACACCGACTCATTCCCGCGTCCTGCCCTCTTGAGCCATTGCGCAGCGATCGGCCCATGCAGCAGCACCGGTTCGGCCGCCTCTTCCAGACCTATCGGTATCTTTAAGTATTGTGCTTGGGCTTTAAGGTCGGGGCGCGCCAATTCCCGCGCCAAATCGTGCCCCCACCCTGCCAGGCAGGCATCCTCCAACGCCAACCCATGAGCGTTAGCCAGGGCTTCCATCACGTCCATTACGCGGGCAATATGGTCGCGACGGTATTGACTTAACTGCCCAAAACGCTCTTCTAATGTCAACCGCAAGCCTCCTGCGCCTCTTAAACCCGTATTGTGGTCATCTTACCGGGAAACGCGCCATATCGCAACGGATAACAAAAGTCCCCGGCAAGCGGCGCCGAGGACGTGATGCCGAGTCTGACCAGGTGTGCTAGTACCGGCTTTGACGAGGCCTAGCCTCGTTGACAATTATGTCACGCCCACCTAATTGCGTTCCGTTCATGGCTTCGACAGCTTGTTCCACATCCTGGTCTTCCACCTCGACAAAACCAAACCCGCGCGATCTGCCGGTTTCCCGATCAGTGATGATCCGCGCGCTAAGAACTTGCGCATGCTGCGCAAACGCCTCGGCCAGTTCCTCTTCGGACATGGACCATGGCAGATTTCCTACGTACAACGTTTTCGCCACTTGCAATTCCTCCCTGTATCTTCCTCAAGGCACCTGGCCAGGGACCCAGGCACCCGGTTCGCAATCTAATCCACTCGGTTCGGATAAGGAAGCTCCGTGATGCTGGGAAACCGCTGACTGACAAACAGTATGAACCTTTCGCGTGCCCTTCATCCAGTTGTGCGGGAAACCCCGGCGTTCAATTCCGGGAAGCGATCAGGCGCCTGCCTGTGCCGCCTGAGTTCCCGCTCCTCCTCTTTGGCCTGTAATCTGAATCGACAAATACCCATCTCCGTCCGCTCCCTGGATCCGGTTCAACATCGGTCATGGATCCCTTGCGCCTGCCCCTCTCTCATCCCGATGTCGCAACAACCGCTGCCTTTTGACTCGCCTGCCGGCTTTGTGACTTTCTGCGACGTCAAGCCAACTTACGTCACCACATCCGCCTTCAAGACGGGGCAGTTGACCCCTTAAGCACCGCATAGACATCGTTCTTGGCAATGTAGTGTTCGACCGCCTCTGGAACTAAGTACTTAATCGACAACCCTTCTCTAAGCCTAGCCCGAATCTGACTGGAGGAAATCGCCAGGGCTGGAACCTCCAATGGGTGAATCCGGGTCAGCGGTTCGGTCCCCAACTGCCGCTCCAGCTCGTGGATTTTCTGCAGCGAATAGCCTGGCCGACTTGCCGCTATCAAGCGCGCATGGCGGAAAATACTATCGGGATTCCGCCACGTCACAATATCCAAAATCGCATCGGCGCCGGTAATAAAGTACCAGTCGACACTCGGGTCCAGCGCGTGAAAATATGCCACGGTATCGTACGTGTACGAGGGCCCACTGCGATCAATTTCAACGCGCGACAATTCAAAACGCTGATTCGAAACAATGGCCAAAAACGTCATCAGATACCGATGCTCGGGGTCGGCCACGTAAAATCCCGACTTGTGCGGGGGCTGCCCCGACGGTATAAAGATCACCTGTTCCAGGTTGAAAGCATCCCGAGCCGCTTCCGCTGCCACCAGGTGACCGTAGTGTATCGGATTAAATGTGCCTCCCATAAGCCCCATGGCCCGACGCGCTTTAACCATTGTTGCCCCATTCGACGCGACGCGCCATAATTCCTCTATTTTGATGAAGTTAGGCTTCATCCGGTTCCTCGGCGGTTAAATCCCCGTCGCGAAAGAACACCAGGCCTTCACCGACCCAAACTTTGGCCGGGTCTGGCACGCCGGCGCGCCGCAGTGCCTGCACCACGCCACGGCGCCGCAAGTATTCGCAAAAATAATTTTCGGCGTGCGGATTGCCCCAAAGCGTCATGGCAGCCCTTTGCTCAACGTCCCCCACGAGACGCACGCTTCCCGATGTGTCGGCAATTACGCGATAGCCGCGCACCTGCGGGCGTTCCACGACCTCGTGCACCGGTGCCGCAACGGGCGGGATCTCATCCAATCGTCGTCGCACTGCCCACATCACGTCCGCCACCCCTAATCCCGTCACGGCGGAAATACCCCACGCCGTGTCAGGCGACAACGCGCGATTCAACCGTTCCAATCCCTCTTGACTGTCCGGCACGTCCCGCTTGGTCCCGATAACCAGTGTCGGCTTTTGCGCCAAGGTTGGGGAAAACGACTGCAGCTCGGTGCGGATGACGTGATAGTCCGCCACCGGATCGCAGCCGCTGGCAGGGCTCAGGTCCACTAAATGCAGCAAAATCCGCGTACGATTGAGATGGCGCAGGAACTGATCGCCTAACCCGGTCCCCAGGTGCGCGCCCTCAATCAACCCCGGCACGTCAGCGATCACAAACGGGTCGCCATAGTCTTCCACCACGCCCAAATTGGGCACCAGCGTGGTAAACGGGTAATCCGCAATTTTGGGCCGAGCCGCCGACACCACACTAATAAGTGTGCTTTTGCCCGCATTCGGCAATCCAACCAATCCCACATCCGCCAGCAAATTCAACTCTAAGTGCACCCAGAACGCTTGTCCCGGTTCACCGCGTTCCGCCACCTTGGGTGCACGGTGGGTGGAACTGGTAAAATGGACGTTGCCTTTGCCGCCTCGGCCACCTTGGGCGATAATCGCACTATCGTACGGGTGAACTAAATCGCACATGATCTCGCCGTTCTCATGCCGCACCACGGTTCCCGGCGGCACTTTAACCACTAAATCGGTGCCATCGCGCCCGTGACGGCGATTGGTTCCCCCGGGCTGCCCGGGCTGGGCGCGAAAGTGTCGTTGATGGCGAAAATCCATCAACGTGTTGAGACCAGGATCGACCTGGAAAATCACGTCGCCGCCCCGGCCCCCGTCGCCACCAGCTGGACCTCCATCGGGAACATACTTCTCCCGGCGAAACGCCACCGACCCGTTTCCGCCGCTACCGGCTTGCACAAATATCGTGGCTTCATCAACAAACATCGCCTGTCTCCCTCATACCCCCTGCGATGACCGCATCGTGCCACCGTCTGCAGCCACGCCCCACCGACACTGCACCCCTTCGAGGCCGTGCTGCCACCCGCGCGGCAGCCGCATCGGCACGCGATCGGGTATGTGAATGCAAAATCCTGTCCCGAAAAACTCAACCACGAGTCCAGTTCGCGCCATAGTCATAGCTTGTTGCATTCGCCGCTCCATCATCCACGCCATCCAGTAGGTGGGCACCAGCGTATCGATCCCAACCCAGCGCAGATACAGCCCTCGTTCGAGCGCGCGCGCGTCCCAGCGCACCAAAAAGTAGGACCAATGGCTCGGCAAGCCTCGAAACCACTCGACCTGGGCACTCTCCGACTCCAACAATGATTGCAGCGCTTCCTCGGCACGTCCCACTGCCCCTAATTGCAACCAGCCGGCCACCACTTGTAATCGATTGGCGAGTCGATGGCGCCGCTGTCGCACAATGCGCAAGGCCTCGCGTCGGTGCCGAAATGCTGTCCACTGCCACAAATACGCTGCCACGGCCACTAACGCCAAAAAGCGCCAAGGCCGGTCTATGCGATAGGCGACCGCCCCTAGCGCCACCAAAACGGCGATACGAAACCCCCATGCCCTCACCGTTGAGTCGGCAATCAGGCCTCTACCGGAACAATGTCGATCTCTCGACGGGAATGACTCCGTTGCCGAAATTCGACACGCCCAGCGACCTTGGCATACAGCGTGAAGTCCCGCCCCATGCCGACATTGCGTCCGGGGTGAAATTTGGTGCCCCGTTGGCGCACGATAATCGACCCGGCTGTGACAATCTGACCATCGTGCCGCTTGACTCCCAGCATCTTGGGATTGGAATCGCGACCATTGCGAGAACTGCCGCCGCCCTTTTTATGCGCAAACAACTGCAAACGCATCATCAAACACCTCCTGTTCCACCTTTATGCTCCCCCACGGTGTTCTACGAAACGAACCGCATCGGATTCCGATTGCGCTAAATCCATAAAACCGCGAACAATCGTCTCAACGATAGCCCGGGCCTCGCTTGACAGCGCTTCATCGAACCACAGATCGGCATGGCCGACATCGACCTGGCCGCGGAAATCCTCATGCACTACTTCGCGCAACCCCAACGCCAGCGTTTCCACGAGCGCACTCGCTGCGGCACACACAATATCCTGGCCATGAGGGCCCCGATTCGCGTGGCCGCTGACAACCAACCGCCGTGGCCTATCATCGCGATCACGCCACAGCCCTACACGAATCACACCGACTCGATGCGATCAATGCGCACCCGCGTTTGCCATTGGCGATGGCCGCGGCGGCGTCGGTAATTGCTCTTGGGCTTGTACTTAAACACCAAAATTTTTTTGGCCCGCTCTTGCGCCAACACCGTGCCGACCACCTTCACGCCATTCACATACGGTGTCCCAATTTGAGGTTCCTCGGTCTCGCCCACGACCATGAGCAAATTGTCAAATGCGAGCTCGTCGCCGGGTTGTCCCGCAAGCTTTTCTACAACTAATACCTGGCCGGGTTCAACACGATACTGTTTGCCCCCAGTCTCTATCACTGCATACACCGAAGAGTCCTCCTCATTTCGCGCTACCACAAGTCCAATGCATGCTATCACACTCACCCGTCCTTGTCAAACCAGCGCACGCTGGGCACCGCCTTGGCAGGGTCGGTGCCCAGCCCCCCTTATCGCATTCGAACAAAGCTCGTTGTGGTCCATCGGATTCGTTCGTGCGCCCGCTATGCCCGTCGATATCAACAGCAATTAGCGAACCAAGAGCTCATCGACCTTGGGCTCGACCATGCGTGCTGTAGCAAAGGTTCTAAGGGCGCGCACAATCTCAACCGTCATCCGCTCCCCAACATGCTCGCCACCGTTTTCCACATCAATCACGTAGCCGGACAATCGGGCAATCCCATCGCGCGCATTGGTGGCGTGCCGCTCAACAATGTCCACCTCCAATAGGTCGCCATCATGCACCGGCAAAGCCTTTTGCTCGACCTCCGAGCGATCCCCCACCGCCACAAATTCAATGCGGCTCATATCCACCCCATCCACTCCCCGCACAAACACAGAACGCCCCGTATCATGCTCCAAAATGCGCAAATTGCTGCCCCCGGGTCCAATTAAGTGCGCCGCGACCAGCGGATGGGTTTCGACCAAGACCGCCTGGGCATCGCTTTCGCGAAACTTCTCCAGAATGCGAAAACGCGCTCGGCGCGCAATCACGTCCTCCGACAAGACATGGCCGCGACCCTCACAGATGGGACAGACCCGCGTCATTTGATTGAGCAAGGACTCTCGCACCTTCTTACGCGTCATCTCCAACAGCCCTAGCCGCGTGAGACCTAGCACGGTAACGCGCGTGCGATCACCCCGCAACGCTTTTTGAAAGGTCTTAATGACTTCGTTCTGGTCGACCTCATTTTCCATATCAATGAAGTCCACCACGACAATGCCGCTGATATCGCGCAGGCGCAATTGCCGGGCAATGTCTACCGCCGCCTCTTTATTCGTCGCCAGTACGGTATCGGATAAGTCTGTCGTACCGACGTTTTTGCCGGTGTTCACGTCAATGACTGTTAATGCTTCCGTTTCATCAATCACCAAGTAGCCGCCACATTTCAGCCAAACTCGCCGCTTCAGTGCGCGGTCCAGTTCGGCCTCCACCCCCCGGGCCTCAAACAGCGGAATGGCACCCTGATAGAGCTCAATCCGGTTCTTCAGTCCTGGAGACAAAGACTGCGCTAATTCGCGCGCCCTCATATAGGCATGGGGGTCGTCGATGATGAACCGATCGACGGCATCATCCAAGTGGTCACGCAGGGTTTTGGCAATCAATCCCGCCTCGCGGTGCAGCAGTTGCGGAGCCCTCGACATGCGGCTCTTATGCCGAATGCGCGACCATACCCGCCTAAGATATGCCAAGTCGCGCGTAAGTGTGCGTTGCGAGACACCCTCGGCTACCGTTCGAACAATGAGCCCCATGCCTTTGGGGCGAATCTTCTCCGCCATTTCCCGCAAACGCTCCCGCTCCCGCTCGCTTTCGATGCGGCGGGACACGCCCACAGTCTCCGAGTACGGCGTCAACACCAAGTAACGCCCCGGCAAACTAATGTCGGTCGTGATGCGAGCACCTTTGTTTCCAATCGGTTCTTTGGCAATTTGCACGACCAGCTCTTGCCCAACTTTGACGACGTCCTGAATCAGCCTCGACTTTTTGCGATCGCGATCCTCCGCATGGGCATCGTCAACATACAAAAACGCATTTTTTTCTAAACCCAGGTTTACAAACGCCGCTCGCATGCCCGGCAACACATTCTCCACACGGCCCTTGTAAATGTTGCCGGCCATCTGATCTTCATCTTCGTGAACCATGTAAAACTCGACGAGCTGTCCGTCTTCCATGATGGCTAAGCGACTGTCGTACGGACTGTAATTGATTAAGAGTTCCTTAAAAACTTTTTGCTCCGGCTCAGGTGGGGCGCCTTTTGTTCCTGCGTCCCCCAGGGATTTTTCGCCGGACGAATCTTCCGCCGTGTCAGCCGCAATTAAGGCTGGCAAAATCCCCCAACGGCGACGCTTGCGCCGTGGCATACGAAACCCCTTTCCTATGATGTGATATGCGCTTTCCGTCGTTCCCGGACGCTTCATGACGTAAACAATCGCCATGACCTGGTATTCTCTAAAATTTCAAAACTTTAACGGGACGATCAAGGTCCCATCACCATGATACCATTTTGCCCCCACCCGTCAATTGGCGAAAGCACCCCTTAGTCTTTCAGTACCTCTCCTAACTGGCAATCGGGTCCGTGCTCTTTTAAAGCACGCCACAACGCTTCTTCGTAAAGGACCCCTAGGCGGACCATATTGTCGTTTAACACGACGACGCGATGATATTTTAAGGGCCGCATAATCTGGATCACGTCGCTGACCAAAACATTGGCGCGTGCCGCAAAATCCTCGACCGGCCACACCGGTCGCTTGCGAAACCCGCTCACGCGCTCTGCCAAGTCGCGGACAATCAAATAGGGGGCATAGTGCCCAGATTGCCATGCCCCCCAATACAAAAACACCGAAAAAATACCTAATCCGAGGCTCACACGCCCGCTGACCGCCCCCACCAAAGTCAGAGCAAACAAGACTCGCGCCAGCCACAGTCCGCCTTCCCGCACTCTGTGCTCCGCCGCTTGATAACCGATGGCGCGCGCGAGATATATTTTGGCCAACCGTCCACCGTCCAGCGGCGTCACCGGGAGCAAATTAAGAGCACCGATTGCCAAATTAGCGGCGATGAACAGATTGACTGCCTGCGCATCAAAGGGAAGCACCTTGATAAAAGCCCAGACAGCCGTCGCCCAAAAAAAGTTCACGAGCGGGCCTGAGATGGCGATCATGGTCTCCACGTACGGGTCTTGCGCGTCCAACCCGTGAATCCGAGCCACCCCACCAAACGGCCAAATTTCGATCCGCTCGATGGATAGTCCATAGAGATCAGCCATGACCGCATGAGCCAGTTCATGCAGGGTGACCGCCACAAATGCAATGAGCATTTGTCGCCCGTCTCCAGCCAGCCAATACAAAAGGCCTACCAGAACAAAGAGCGGATTGATGCGCAAGCGGCGCCACAGTGGAGAACGTGCCATCCTAGTGCTTAAGCCAGGCACTGCCATAAAGCGAACTTGATAGCGGGTTTACCGGATAGCCGCGTCGCGTCACTTCCAGCGTCAGGGTGGCGGCTCGCGTAACTCCTAAACGCGTCGCAGGCTGAACGGCTTGGCCGTGCGCCAAACCAGCCGGGGTCAGCGGAAAAATGGCGATGTGATACTCGTGCGCGGTCAATTCGACGATCGTGCGCCCTGTTTTGAGGACGTGTCCTTGCACCCCGGCCAACACCGTACGATGGGGCGTTACGTCCAGGATCACATCAGGCTGAAATTGAGCCTGAGCGCCTGAGCCATGCCAACCAAAACTCTTCGTTAGTCGAGCCGCATCAACCGGCGCTCGCCATGAAGTCCCGTTCACCGCCGCGGGATGTGTCGACCTTTCAGACCGCAGTGTAGAAATCTCCGCCAACAGATGCGATGCGTCTTGGTTGAGGCCAAAGGGCACCCCGTTGACGGTCATCCAATGTTGCATTTGCTGGCGCACCTGATTTGCCAACCGTCCCGAGGTATGACCGGAAAACGCCAGCAGTAGCAAAATAACGCCCGCAAACACCCAGCGCACCCATCCGGGCGATGCACCGGCCTTGCGTTTCGGATTGTGCTCAGCCCCGTCGAGGTCGGATTGTGCCACAGCGATCCCTCCCGCACAGTCTATGCGGGTGAAGAGCCGGACATGTCCCGTTTTCACGCCAATGGCGAATAGTAAATCGCTAGAGAATGCGGCAAGATTCCGTAGTCGATGAGCCAGCGCGAATCCTGTCGAATCACTTCATGTTGCAAAAACTCCCATTCTTCACCGCTGAGAATGGGTCCGACCCGGCCAATTTTCTCCAACACGTAGTACGCATAGCGGCGCGGAATGCGCAAGGTCAGGATGCGAAACAGATGGATATCTCGCGCCATGTGGCGCACCACATCCTCGAGTTTCAAGCTCTGGGGTCCGCCCAAATCATAAATTTGCCCCACCGTTCTGTCCAACCACAAGGAGCGCAACGCAATCTCCGCGACGTCTCCCACGTAAATGGGCTGAATCAGCGGCTTGGATTCGGGCAAGACCGCCCAAGGCCGATTGGCAGCCTCTTCCAGCCGCTGAAACGTTCGGGAACCATGTCCAAACATCAAATGCGGACGCAAGATGGTATATTCGAGACCGGAATTGACGACGACCTGCTCCGCGACCCACTTGCTGCGCTGAAACCGGGTGGGAGCATGAAAGCCAGCGCCAATAGCACTGATATAAATAAAGCGGGTGATGCCGCGGCGCTTTGTTTCTGCCACAATGCGACGCGTGCCCTCGACATGCAACGTTTCAACCTCGTCAGTTTCGCCGGGATGATGCCCCGCACAGTGGATGACCGCGTCATACTCGAGCTCTGGTCCAACAAAGGGATCGTCGCGCAATAAATCTCCCTGCAGGGGGACTGCGATAAGATTGTCCTTGATTTCGCGGGTTAGCCCTACCACCCGGTAGCCCATGCGCATCAGCCGCAAAGAAACTTCTTGACCAAGAAATCCCGTTGCGCCCGTTACCAGCACATTGCGCATGAATTCCCGACCTCCTACGCCCCCCTATTTCCTCAGTCAGCGCTCAGAATCCTTCTTTGTGGGAACTTTGTTTTTCCTCACCGTCGGGGATTTGGAAAACAGACGCTTTTCAATGTGGGACAGCCGGTGTTGAATCTGCACCAAGGTCATCAGGATAGCAATCAAAACCGCCCCATCCACTGACAACAAAATCAACAACCCGTCTGTGTGCATTCATCCCTCCGCCACCTCAACTGCGCCGCTTTTAGAGCTGGTCCCCCCAAAACCATCAAGCCTCGAGCCGCAACCCCTGCTCCTTTAAGCCTGGTTGCGTTCAAATCCTACCAATGGCTGCGGCGATAGCGGTGTTCCGGCTCCACGCGAAAAATGCGAAACAACCGGGCGACAAGCCATTCTAAAGCGTTGCGCCCCGCCAACACCGCTAGGCCTGACAAGATGCCCAAGACCGCACCGGCCAACACATCGGTTGGCCAATGCACACCCGCAAAGGCCCGAGAAATCGACACGGCTGCCGCAAACAAAAGGCCCCACGCCCCATCGGCCACACCGGCGTAAAACAATCCGATGGCAAAAGCAAAGCTGCCGGCCGCATGGGTGCTGGGAAACGACGTGTCGGCGCGGTGTTTAATGAGCGCATGGATTACGTGGGGCTCAAACACAAACGGCCGCGGACGATACGGTAAGACGTGCCCCAAGATCATGTTGATGACAACGGCCAGCACACCTGCAACCACCGCATATACCACCGCCCGGCGAGCGCGGTTTTGCCGTCGGGGTGGCCAAAACCACAGTAATAAAAAGACTACAGCCCAAATCTCAGGCGAATACTTGGCGACCACCACCCCCAACTGGTCTAACAGTGGACTAAACCGCGTCCAGCCGTTAATGACCAACTCCCAGTGGCGATCAAACGCCGGAATCGGAAACTTTGTGGTCAAGAGTGGGATCCTCCAATATCCGGCTCAGATAAGGGGCTATACATGATGGGTAGTGTCTGCGCCACGGCAGGCTTGTATTTTTGCGCTTTGCGCCGGCCATAGACATTGAGCAAAATGCCAATGCCAGCAGAGTCCGCCAAAAATGCCGACCCTCCATAACTCATGAACGGCAACGGAACTCCTGCCACCGGCATAATGCCCGAGGCCATGCCGGCGCTTTCAATCACGTGAAAGGCGAACATCGCCACAATTCCGGACGCAAGCAAGGTGCCGAAGCGATCCTTGGCCTGATAAGCAATGTACGTGCCTCGGGCCAATATAATCAGATAGACAAACAAGATCGCCATCGAGCCGACAAATCCCAATACTTCTCCTACCGACGCAAAGATGAAATCCGTATACGATTCGGGCAAAAAGCCCAAAAGGTTGGTTTGGGCACCCGCCAATCCTCCGCCCCACAGTCCGCCGGTACCGATGGCAATTCGCGATTGAATCACGTTGAATCCGCTTCCCAGCGGATCGCTATTGGGGTTGAGAAAAATTAAAAGGCGCTTCAGTTGGTACCCGTGCATCAAGGGAATAGGAATGCCCAACCGAAAATGCAGATAGATCAGCAAGATCACCATGGCCAATCCTGCAGGAAAAATGAGCATCTTGGTCCATGGCACGCCCGCCATATAAAACATGCCGACCGTTATCGCAACGAACACGAGCGTGGTGCCTAGGTCAGGCTGCTTTAAAATCAACAGCATCGGAATTCCCACATGCACAAGCGGCGAAATGAGATCGCGCCAGCGGCTTAGACTCTTTTTCTTGTCCAGATGCGTTGCCAATGTGATGACAATGGCAATCTTGGCCAATTCCGAGGGCTGCAGTTGAAATGGCCCAAGTTGGATCCAGCGTTGGGCACCAAGCGCCGAGCTACCATGCACCAGCACGAAGCCCAGCAGCGCAATGGCCGTCCAATAGATGAAAGGAGCCAGCTTCTTAAACTTTTCGTAGTCAAACCAGGCAGCCACAACCAGCACGATTGTGCCCAGAATAATCCAAATAAACTGGCGTTTGACGTAATACAAAGGATCGTGCGCCGGTGCGATCGAGCGCGATGCGTTGGCAATCACGAACAATCCTACCAGCGCCAGCAAGTACATCAATATGAGCGTCACATAGTCGATGTGAAAGCGTGTGCGCTGCATTCCCACGTGATCAAACCCCTCAAACGAAGTAAATCCAGTATAAACGACACCTGCCACCCGGTCGAGGGGCGATGAGTGGTAAACTCTGCAAATCATTCACCAATCAGGATCAACAGCCCGCTAACCGGACAACAGGTATCCCGTTATAAGGGACGCCCAACTTTTTTCTTGATGGGGATATTGGCAATCAATGCCATAGCATCCTCATGACGCGAAAAATCCACACGAAATCCTTGGTCGTCGATATCGAGATATTGTGAAATCACGTTCAGCAAATCATTCTTCAAACTCTCCAGGGCCTGTGGCGAGAGACTGGCCCGATCATGCACCAACACTAAGCGCAGACGTTCCTTAGCCACCTCTTTGCTCGCGTCCTCCCGTCCAAAGACCCGCGCGAACAAATCAAACATGGCATTCCCTCCTCGACTCACCCCTTGATCCCCATCATCTTCCGCAAGCGTCCGATGAATCCTTGATTGTCGTCCTCCAGTTTCATCATGGGTACATTCTCTCCCATCAATCTTCGGGCGATATTACGATAGGCTTGCCCTGCCTGAGATTGGGTGTTAAGCACGGCGGGCTCACCCCGATTGGTTGACACCACAATAAATTCGTCGTCTGGAACCACACCCAGCAGTTCAATGGCCAATATTTCAATCATGTCGTTAATGTCCATCATGTCGCCCTTTTTTACCATGCTAGGACGAATCCGGTTGACAATCAAGGATGGATGATGTTTTTCCTCCGCCTCCAATAGTCCAATAATCCGGTCGGCATCGCGAACGGATGACACTTCAGGCGTGGCCACAACCACCGCACGGTCCGATCCTGCCACCGCGTTTTTAAATCCTTGTTCGATTCCGGCGGGGCAATCAATCAGCACGAAATCAAATTCCTCTTTCATACTGGAAACCAAATCTCGCATCTGCTCCGGGCTCACTGCCGTCTTGTCTCGGGTTTGGGCAGCGGGCAACAAATATAAATTCTCATTGAAGCGCTTGTCCTTAATGAGGGCGTTCTTCAGCTTCGCAAATCCCTCCACCACATCCACCAAATCATAGACAATGCGATTTTCCAACCCCATCACTACGTCCAGGTTGCGAAGTCCGATGTCCGCGTCGATGAGGGCTACGCGTTGCCCAGCTTGGGCCAACCCTGCCCCAATGTTGGCCGTCGTCGTGGTCTTGCCGACGCCCCCCTTTCCCGAGGTAATGACAATCGCTTCGCCCATCTATGCCTTCCTCCTCATCTTGTCTCATGACCATCTTCACGGTCACATCGTTACATTACGCGTGCGTCTCCTCTGACGGATCCGTCAGCACGCTCTTGCGCCACCGATCAATCACCAGGTGGCCATCACGCACCTCTGCAAATTCTGGAATGTCCGGCAAAACCGCCTCGCCTTGATCCGGAGCCCGACCGATATACTGGCCAATGCGCAATTGCGTGGGATTGAGACGAAACGCCGAGACCATGGCTCGATCGTTTCCCCCGGCCCCGGCATGCGCCACTCCGCGTAGCCAACCCATCACAATAATGTCTCCGCCTGCCGTAATCTCGGCGCCGGGGTTCACATCCCCCAGAACCACCACATTGCCAAAGTAGCGCACCCGCTGGCCTGAACGCAGTGTACGCCGCACCAACAACGTCGGGTCCCGGCGCGCGTCCTCTTCGTACCGCCATTCGCTGACACGTTCTGCGGCACGCTGTGCCGTGAGACTGGTCGCCTGCCCAGCCGCCTTACGAGCCGCCACGCGGTTGCTGGATTCCGATTTTTCCCGAGCAGGGGAAACCTCCGACGGCCCTTTGGTAGACTTTCCCATGCACGCCTCCCGGGTATGACCTTGGCATCCTTAGAAGTTCTCTTTTAAATGCAGAACTCCTGCCAATGACCGGCTCCCCCACACAACAATTTATTGCCAAAAGTCGCCAAGGCGATCGGCCCCAGACACCTGCTCTTGTTCTCTTAACGCGTGTGACCGTTAACGCACATAGCGTGAGTACGGCCTATCAACCTCGTGCCGCGGCCGAAAGCCCAAGATCCCGCCAATAGCCGGCGTCACCAACATGGTAAACAAAAGCCAGACGGGCAGGGGCTTCATGAACTGACTCCAGGGAAGCGCCAGCCCCACCATTCGCAAGATCACCCACTGAAAAGGCAGTACCAATAATTGCGCCAACCCGGCCAGGAGTCCCGGGACGAATACGTTGTCGCGCACAATGCGCGACTCCAAATGGGCAATGGCAAAGCCGAGCAACGCAAACGTCAGCGCATTGAGACCCCACAAACGTCCGGCCCAAACATCTTGCATCAATCCTCCGATCAGTCCCGCTAAAAGGCCGCGGCGCGGAGTCTCGTAGAGCGCAATAATCACCGTGAGCGGCAACACCAAGTCGGGGACATAGCCTATGGGAAATATTTGCGGCAAAAGCGCCGTTTGCACCAACAGGCCCAGCAAATACAACACAACCCAGGTCACGACGCGAAATTGCCACATTAACGGGAGCCTCCCCCAAAGATGGGCGGCAAGGACGTGCCATTGGGATGCGACAACACCACCATGACATTATCGATCTGATTAAAGTTGACCGATGGCACCACGACGGCCGTTTCTGTCAGACCATAAGCGGTCTTGGACACTTTTGCGACTTCGCCAATCAACAGTCCGGCGGGATAATACTGGTTATAGCTCGACGTGACCACGGCGTCGCCCGGTTGAATGTTGGGATGATGGGCAAACAATTGAAACGTGAGCTCATCGCTAATGGCAGCGCGCCCACTGACCACCCCGGCCGCTTGCGAACGGACATCTTCCGCACCGACCCCAGAATCGGGATCTAGTAGGAGCATGACTGTGGCCGACACCGGCGAGGTTGATATGACACGCCCCACCACACCCTGCGGCTCAATGACCGCCATCCCTGCGTGAATACCGCTGTCCGAGCCGCGATTAATCACCACGGTTTGAAACCAAGTATCGGGATTGCGCGAGATCACCGTCGCGGTGACCAACTTCCAATGGGAAGCAGCTCCCTTTAACTGCAAAAGTCCGCGTAACTGACTATTCTCTTCCGCCAGTTCGGAGAGTTCAAGTTTCATGCTGTTATATAGCAGCAATTGCTGTTTCAGTTGTTGATTCTCTCGTTGCAAGGTGAACAACTCGCCAATCGTGCCGACCCCCACCCCAACCTTGTTACCTAAGTAGGCCAGGGTTGACGAGGCGGGAGACACCAGAGATCCGATGGCATTGGACATTGACTCAACCTTGCCGTGAAGACGGCTGGTCACACTTAAGCTCACCGACACCACCGCAACCACTAAGAGAATAATAATGGGACGGCGCCACCGAAAAATAAAGCCGCCCATCGCGCACCCTCTCCTTCAACGATACTTGTCCCTCAGTCATGCGGGCGGATTTGCGTGACCGTTCCATACTTGATCAAAGCTTTCCAATGCACCGACGTGCAGGAGAGCCCAGATATAACCAGATCAAGGCTTGCCGCGCCCTCTAGCGTCGGTTGCGCCGCCGCAATGCTTCTAAATGATGCGGATCGTCCAGCACCATGCCTGTGCCGCGAACAACTGTCAGCAAAGGTTCTTCCGCCATATGCACCGGCATCCCGGTCTCCGAGCTGACCAGCTTGTCGAAGTTGCGCAAGAGCGACCCGCCACCCGTCATGACAATACCACGGTCCATGATATCGGCGGCCAATTCCGGTGGAGACTTCTCGAGCGTCGCCTTAATCGCCTCCACGATGCTGTTCACCGTATCAGATAAGGCGCGTTGAATCTCGGTTGAATTGACCTTTAACGTCTTCGGAAGTCCGGTAACTAAATCCCGCCCCCGCACATCCATGGGCTCTTCGTGATCCGGGGGGTAAGCCGAGCCAATCGTCATTTTCACTTCTTCCGCCGTCCGCTCGCCAATCATCATATTATACGTGCGTTTAATGTGGTTGACGATGGCCTCGTCCATCTCGTCGCCGGCCACGCGAATCGATCGGGCCGTGACAATGCCGTCGAGAGAAATAATCGCCACTTCACACGTTCCCCCGCCGACGTCCACAATCATGTTGCCGGTCGGCTCGTTCACCGGAAGTCCCGCCCCAATCGCAGCGGCCATTGGTTCTTCAATTACAAGCGCTTCCCGTGCCCCCGCCTGAATTGCCGCATCTCTGACGGCGCGTTCCTCCACTCCGGTAACGCCCGATGGCACCCCCACCACCACCAGCGGATGAAAAAAACGCATATTAGCGGTTGCCTTGCGAATAAAATATTTGAGCATCGCCTGCGTCGTGTCAAAATCCGCAATGACACCATCTTTCAAAGGCCGGACGGCGCGAATATTGCCCGGCGTTCTTCCGACCATTTGCTTTGCTTCTTGTCCTACCGCAATGATTTCTCCCGTCATTTGGTCAATGGCCACCACGGACGGTTCTTGCAGGACAATCCCCTTCCCATGTACAAACACCACTGTGTTGGCCGTGCCCAGGTCAATCCCCATATCCTTGGAGAAAGAACCGAAGAGTCCCATCAAAATTGTTTCCTCCCTAGCTTAATTCGGTCAATTCGCCTTGATGCAAGCTTACGTGTCGTGACCGTCCGACAATCACATGATCGAGCACCGCAATGCCCATCAAATCTCCACACGCCTCCAGACGCCGCGTCAGCTCGCGATCCTGTCGACTGGGCGCCGGATCCCCGCTAGGGTGATTGTGCGCCACCACAATCGACGCCGCCGACCGCGCCACGGCGTTGCGAAAAATCTCACGCGGGAACACTTCCACCCGGTCCAACCCTCCACGAAACAGGGTCTCGATTCCCAGCACCCAGCCCTTGCTGTTTAAAAAAATCACCCGAAATTCTTCCTGATCGCGATCGCGCAGATCTGACACTAATCGTACGGCATCTTGCGGACTTTGGACACTCAATAGCGCGGCTCGATCGACGCGATGGCCAATCTCCAAAGCGGCGGCCAGCGTGGCCGACTTGGCTTGACCAAGGCCCCGAACACGCATCAATTCTGCTGGCGTCCGTCGAGACAACGCTGTCCAACCGTCGCTCAAAAGTCCCCGACTTAATTCCAACACCGATTGGCCCACCGTTCCCGTCCCCAGCAGAACCGCTAAAATCTCGGCGTCGGACAGTACAGCCGCGCCATGCTGCAATAGACGCTCGCGCGGCCGTTCATCCTTCGGAGTCTGTGCAAACCCCATCAATTGCAGGCGACCAAACTCTGGTGCAAGTCGCCTCCGCCTCCCCGTCTTTGATACCGTAATCCTTCGCGTAACAAACGTTCGTTACTCCCGACTGCCCACAGAGAGCAACAGTCAACTTGTCTCGGGCCCTCGCTTTGCCCTGTTATCCAACCCGGCCCCGGTCGTCCGCAAAAGGCGCATCACCCTGTCACCCGGCAATCCAATGACTGTCTGTAAATTGCCTTGGTACGACTGCACCCAATGGCGCGCTACCCCTTGGATTGCATAGGCCCCCGCTTTGTCTAGAGGCTCGCCACTGGCGACATAGCGATCAATCTCCCCTAGTGACAACGACCGAAAGACAATCCGCGCAACATCCACTGCCACGGTGCCCTGATTTGCGTCCTCCCGCCACACCGCCACTGCGGTGTAAACCACATGTTCCCGGCCGCTCAATCTCTGCAACATCGCCCGCGCCTGCGTAACACCGTGCGGCTTGCCTAAGATTTCATCATCCACCGCAACTATCGTATCGGCACCAATGACCATCGCCGCGGGGTATCCCTGGCCAACACGGACCGCCTTAGTCACCGCAAGCCGCCGCACCAAGTTGCGGGGCTGCTCGCCCCGGCGGGGCGTTTCATCAATGTTGGCCGAGACCACGTCAAACGAAAGCCCTAATTCTTCCATAATCTGCCGCCTGCGCGGAGACTGCGAAGCCAAAATGATCGGCGTCATCTCAGATCGCACTCCGTTGGTACCAAATCAATCCGACCACAACACCGATCATCCCCAACAGGTTGAGCTGCATCCAAGCGCCTAGGCGAACTCCCATGATGCCTAAATCAAAAGTCCAGGTTGTACCGGGCTCGGATCCCACTACGAGCAGCGAACGACCCAATACCGGCCACATGGGTTGCAACAATTGTCCCACAATGGATCCCACCACGCCGCCAATTATAATGTAAAGGATGGCGAGCCCAATGCTGCGCCGTCCCGTGTGCATTACCGATTAATCTGCTCCTTTTGTGAAACGCGACCCATGCGACAATCCCGTCGTCACTGATGCCAAGGGCCTTGTTCAGCATACCATTCGACTTCCGTCGCGAGCAATCGCTGAATTCTACCAAGCGTGACAGCAAATCCTATTTTTTGTCGTCATCAATCGCCATCTCATAGGCAATGAGGCCACACTGGCGCAAATGCGCCAGGAGCGACAACGAGCCTGTGACGACCAGCGCATCGTTGTTCGTCAGTTGCGCGCGCACTGTGCGCACCGCCTGCATCGGATCAGGGATGACCCTTACGGGAGAACGGATCGCAACGGCAGACAGCAGCTGGTAGGGATCGCGGCCTCGCTCGCTGGGCACGCGGGTTAATATCACCTCTGCCACCTCCTCGCCCAGCGTCGACAGCATCTCATCCGCCGATTTGTCCGCCAACACCCCAAACACGACGTGCCAGCGGTACTGGCACCAGGGATCCCTCTGGAGCGTTTGCATCAATCCCGCCATGCCGTGTGGGTTGTGCGCACCGTCGACCACGACCAGTGGTTTTCGCGACAACACTTGAAAGCGTCCCGGCCACTGTACCTGGGCTAGTGCTCGCCGGGCCGCCCCCAGATCCGAGACCCACCCGCGCTCTGACAAACGTTCCAGTGCGGTCCAGGCCGTATCTAAGTTTTCGGCCTGATAGACCCCGTATAAGGGGACCACAACCGCCTCACCCGACGCCGTAACCAGGGTCGCGCCGAGCGGACCGACCCTGGCGCGTTGCTGAACCTCTATGACAGGGACGTCAAGGCGGTCCGCCATCGCACCAATCACAGCGGCCGCCTGCGCAAACGGCTGGCGCGCCAGCACTAATTCGGTTCCGGACTTGAGAATTCCCGCCTTTTCTCCTGCAATCTCCGCAATCGTCGATCCTAAATAATGCATGTGGTCAAACGCAATGGGGGTGATGACCGACAAAAGCGGCGGCGGCAACACGTTGGTCGCGTCCAGCCGGCCACCCAGGCCCACTTCAATCACCGCAATGTCGACACGCCGACGCCCAAACGCCAAAAATGCCAACGCGGTGATTGTCTCAAACCAGGTGGGCATCTGATCGAGATCGCGACCCGCTTCTTCAATGATCTCGGCGCACACATCCCATTCGGCTTCGTCTAAGGGTTTTTGGTTTATTATGACGCGATCATTCACTTGCCCCATATCGGGCGACACATAGAGCCCCACCGTCAACCCTTGCGACGCCAAGCCCGCCGCTAACATCGCGGCAACCGAGCCCTTGCCGTTGGTCCCGGCGACATGAATTGCCGGATACAAGTTATGCGGGTTTTCTAGTCGGCTCAATAACGCGGAAATCCGCCCCAGACCCGGACTGACCCCAAAACGGGTTTGGCCTTGCCACCAATCCTGTTTCATTGCAGTAAGGCCTGGCGTTCATCCAGTCGCCGGATACGCGCTTCAACCTCTTTGAGGTTCTCTTCGGTTTTCGTCACGACCTCGTGTGGCGCCCGGCGGATAAAGTTTTCATCGTGGAGCCTGGACGCTAACCGATTCCGCTCTTTTTCTGCATCCGCCTTCGCTTTCTCGAGGCGATCACGCTCACGCTTTAAGTCGACGAGCCCTTCCAGCTTTAGATACACCGTCCCCCCCACCACCACAGACGCGATCGCCTTGGTCATCGGTGCTGCGTCCTCTTTCAAGCAGAGTTGCAATGACTGAGCCCGCAACAACGCCATGGCCTCCGTGTGAACGGCCTGCCACCGTGCCAACACCTCGGGAGTATCAGCTAAAGCGACAAATGATCCCGCCTGACCGGGTGCAAGCCCCACCTCCGCCCGCAGATTGCGGCCAGCCCGGATCAGCGACTGGGCCTGCTCGACTGCGATTACCGCGTCACGACGCACCACGCCAGATTCAGGTTCAGGCCAGGGTGCCACCATGATGCTGCCGCCGTCGGGCCTCAATGCATGGTACAACTCCTCCGTGACAAACGGCATAAACGGATGCAGTAATTTCAACGCCCGATCCGCCACCCGCGTCAAAGTCTCCAGCGCTTCGTGCCGCTCCGCACTCTTTAAGCGCACTTTCGCCATTTCGATGTACCAGTCGCAATAATCGTCCCAGAAAAAGTCGTATATCGCTCGCGCCGCCTGTCCAAATTCAAATTCCTCAAGCGCTCGGGTCATCACCACGATCGTGTCGTTCAAACGCTCATCAATCCACTGGTCGACCGGATGCGAGCGGGCTGCGTTGATCTCACCGGGATCCCACTTGTGGTCGTCGCGGTTCATGAGCACAAACCGCAGCGCATTATAGACTTTGTTGGCAAAGTGACTGCCCGCTTCAAAGCGCTCCCAGCTCCAACGATAGTCATTGCCCGGGGCGGATCCCAGCACCAAGGCAATGCGCAAGGCGTCGGCGCCATACCGATCAATCACCTCCAGCGGATCGACGCCGTTGCCAAGCGACTTGGACATTTTTCGGCCTTCGGCGTCGCGCACCAATCCGTGTAGCAACACCGTCGCAAATGGGGCTTTGCCCGTAAAGTGGATGCCCTGCATTATCATGCGCGCCACCCAAAAGAAAATGATGTCATAACCGGTGCTTAAAACCGACGTGGGATAAAAGGTCTTCAGATCGTCGGTCATGTCAGGCCATCCCAAGGTGGAAAAAGGCCACAGGGCGGACGAAAACCAGGTGTCCAGTACATCTTCGTCCTGCACCACCGCTCGGCCGCATTGCGCGCACTGGCTCACGGGCTCGCGTGCGACCGTCACGTGCCCCGCATCACAGTAATAGGCGGGAATGCGATGACCCCACCAGATTTGGCGTGAGATACACCAATCGTGGATATTCTCCAACCAATTCATATAAATTTTCTCAAACCGCGCTGGTGCGAATTGAACCGCGTTCGAGCGCACTGCCTCAATCGCTGGCTCAGCCAGCGGCCGCATTTTCACAAACCACTGCAACGACAGCAAGGGTTCGATGACGGTGTCGCACTTTTCGCAGTGCCCCACGGCATGGATGATTTCGCGCATTCCGCGTACGCGTCCCGCTGCCTGTAAATCCTGCAACACACGAACACGGGCCTCTTCGCGCGTCAGACCGGCATAGACTCCAGCATCCGCAGTCATGCGGCCGTCTTCGCCGATCACTTTGATGGCGTCTAAATGATGTCGCTGGCCCATTTCAAAGTCGTTGGGGTCATGTGCGGGCGTGACCTTTACCGCCCCAGTGCCAAAGGTTGGATCAACGTAGGCGTCTGCAATAATCGGAATGCGCCGCCCCAACAAGGGCAATTCCACCCACTGCCCCACCAACCCTTGATAGCGGGGATCGTCAGGATGCACGGCTACCGCAGTGTCTCCCAGCATGGTTTCCGGCCGCGTTGTCGCGACGACAATTTCACCGACGCCCGACGTCAGCTCGTAGGCAATCTCCGTCAATTGCCCCGTTTCCTCTTCGTGCTCCACTTCAATATCGGAAAGAGCGGTGTGGCAACTGACGCACCAGTTCGTAATATAATTCCCCCGATACAACAGCCCTTCCTCATACAGGCGCACGAAAACCTCCGTGACGGCCCGCGACAACCCCTCGTCCAACGTAAAGCGCAGCCGACTCCAATCCACCGAGGCACCGAGTTTAGCCATCTGTGCTAAAATGTGCCCGCCATACTGTTCCTTCCACTGCCACACTTCTTGCACAAATGCCTGGCGTCCCATGCTCAGGCGATCTTGGCCGCGGTTGCGCAAGAGCTCATCCACCTTCATCTGGGTATGAATGCCCGCGTGATCGGTGCCTGGAAGCCACAAGGTGTTATCCTGGCGCATACGATGAAAGCGGACCAAAATGTCTTGCCAGGTGCTGTTCAGAGCGTGACCGAGATGCAACACGCCGGTGACATTAGGCGGGGGCATGACAATGCAAAAGGTCGGCCGCGTGCCATCCATTGACGGTTGAAAATATCCTGCCTCTTTCCATCGTTGATACCACTTTTCCTCAACCTCGGTTGGATTGTACCGCGGACTGAGCTCCATCGCGAACTCCTCCTCCAAGTCTTGGGGCTACGCAAAAACTCCTGAATCGCGCTAAGGGCGAAACAGGAGTTCGCGGTACCACCTTAATTTGCCTCGCCAGGAGGCCTTCATGCGCGCTATCGGGCGCCCCCGTCTTGATTCGCGCCGAACTCGGCTCTCAAGATACCTCCAGGATCACCTGCACCGCCCCGTGCGCGGATTTGCACCACCCATCCGCTCTCTTGGCCACGATTGCAGCGCTTCTTCCCTTCATTGGCATAATGTTTCAACACACGCCCCTTGCGAGGCGCGCCGGGAAATGGCTATCCTTCTCCCCAACTATTTTATCCCCCCTGAAAGGGGAGGCTTTCACCCGGAAAGCCTTGGTGAAAATTATGTTACTCCACGACAGCCAGAATATCGTCCGCGGACAAAATGAGATGTTCCACGTTGTCAATTTTAATTTCCGTGCCCGCAAACTTTGCGAACAGGACGCGCTGCCCGCTCTTCACCTTTACTTCTTCGCCGTCGCCCACAGCCACCACCAAGCCTGTCTGCGGCTTATCTTTGGCAGTGTCTGGGATGTAAATCCCACTCTGCGTTCGCTGCTCTTCCTCAACCAGTTTCACTAAAACACGATCCCCCAAGGGCTGCACCTGCATTCAGATATCCCCCACTTCCTGAGATGGCCCACGATTAAGTGGCATTTCAATTATATCGTAGGTCCAAGACGTGTCAACGAGACAAAACTGGTCTTCGCCGTCCCACCCTCACATAAATTCGACCGAGGGAGGCAGACGCGTGAACGCACGACCCCAACGCATCGTGATCGTGACACTGTTGATGATCGCATTGATTCTCACCTTAGCGGCAGGATGTGGACCTTCCTCACCGAAGCCACCCAAAAACGCGCTCAGCGCCATCACGGTCTATGTGGATCCCTCCGATCCGGTGGCGCAGGTGCCGGTTCAACTGGCCGTCGATTTAGGGTTCTTTCGCGACCATCGGCTCAACATCATCCTCGACCGCCAGCCACACGGCGCCGATATCAGGGTTGCCCCCATCGGCCCACGGTGGCCCATCGTCGGCTATATCACGGTCCGCCCTGACCTCTTGTTGGTGGCGCCGACGTCCGATCCACACTTTCGTCTGCGCGCGCTCGATCATCTTCCCATGCCAGCCAGCACCAACATCCGCACGCAAACACCATTAGCAGACGCAATTCTAAGAGCGCACGATGCGGTACTCAGCCACTGGTCCATGCTGCCGATGCAGACGATTACATCTTTATGGCGTCGCCATCAGTTGCCTTGGGTGTTGGTGACGCTTCCCCAAGCCGCGCATCTTTTGGCCATCGATCCCCATACCATGATTTTAGCTTGGCTCGGTGCCTCCAGCGGTCCGATTCCGTCGTGGGTGGTGTCTGCGCCGACGGCCTCGCCCGCCCTCATCGACCGCTTTCTGGCGGCACTCGATTTGGCCCTGTGGTACCTCAACACCACACCCGCATGGCAAATCACATCCGTGCTGCGAGTCAATCATCATGCGGTCAGCGCCTGGATGATCAAGCGCGCGCTCCAATACGGCTATTGGCCCGCCACGATCTTCCCCACCTCATCGGCCTATAACCGGCGCCGCATCAATTGGAACCCTACCTGGCCTGAATACGATGAGGCAGTTGACACGCGCCCCGCCAGCCAGGCACTAGGTGAAGTGGTGATCCAACGCCAAGCGTAACGCGCAACGCAATCCCCAAGCCGCATGACTCTTGGCGTACGACGCCGGACATCCCTCTGTTGAAAATGCCGCCGGCGCAAAGAGTTCGGCAGCGACGATTCGCTGGTTCCTGCACCACTTTCAAGCCACATTTTGCATGCGCGCGCTAGCGCTGCCAGGCTCAAACCGGACACCGACAGCGTGTTCGTCCATTTTGATCTGTCGGATGGTTTGATCGGGGGCTTGCCGAAACGAGCCCGTAAAGGTGGGCCGATAGATGCCCCCGGGGAGCGCCTGGTCGTGTACTGGAAGAGTTGATGCCATCCTGCATCGGCCATGCTCTTCGCTAACTGGTGATTTTTCAGGAGCCCTTGCGCATTCAAGTCTTCAAACGCGATGAGACCATCGGTGTTGACTAAGTATCGGGAAATCTTATGGGCTGCATCCCGCCGTTGATTCGCGACCCGTTCATGGGCTTGCGCGAGACGGCGGACCGCTTTCTTGCGCCGACGACTGCCCTTCTTTTTTCGAGCCACGGCGCGTTGCAATCGTTTCAGCTTCCGCTCCGCCTTCCGTAACGACTGCGGGTGGTCAAAGCATTCCCCGTCCGACGTAACCAGCAGATGCTTAATTCCGAGATCGCCCCCCATCATGGTCTGGGACGTGGGCAACGGAGCGGCCTCCACCTCACAGGAAAACACGGCGTAGTATTTTCTGTTCTTGGCGACGAAAGTACACGTTTTGATCGTGCCCTCACTGGGGCGATGGCGTTTGAGCTTCACGTCCCCGATTTTCGAGAGATAGACGCAACCATCCCGCAGGGCGTATCCTCTTTGCGGGTAGGTAAAGGAATGATAGCGCCCGACCGACTTAAAGCAGGGATAGCCAGCTTTCTCCCCATTTTTCACGCGGCGAAAGAACGCCTGAAAGGCTTTGTCGAGCCGCTGGGCGACATCTTGCAGCGCCTGCGAATTCACGGAATGGAGCGTAGGAATGGCATCCTTCCGCGCCGGGAAACTGTTGGCTTGCGCTACGTAGGACAGCGTATGGCCGAACTTTTCATAGGCTTCCTTGCTCTCGGTCAAGAGCCGGTTATACAACAGGCGACAATGTTCCAACGTGTCCTCGATCATCTGTTGCTGTGCCTTATTGGGGTACAGACGGTATTTGAACGACTGGCGCATGGCTATTGCCCCTTCTGGTCTTCAATGTACCGCTTCACCACATCAAGCTGCACGGCACCCACGGTGGCCACACAGTACGAATTCGTCCACAACGATGGGAGCTTGCGTGTCAGCGATGGGAATTCCTGACGAAGCACATGGGACGTGTAGCCTTTCAACCGCTTGACCACCCGGTGGATCCCGAACGGCGGATCGCACTGAATGAAGAGATGGACGTGATCCGGCCTGACGTCCATTTCCACGATGTCGGCCAGGAGTTCACGCGCTTTGCTGTTCAGCAAGTCCTTGAGCCGCACATTGACCCCCTTGACCAGCACTTTCCGGCGACATTTCGGGCAGAACACGACGTGGTATTTGCAGTCAAACGTGATAGTGTGACTGCTTTCTACCGTGCGCAATGCCGCATCACCCAGGAATCTTATGCCACAAATGGGTAGATTCCGGAGACAAAACTATTTTACGGAGGCAAGAACGGTAGGGACCGGAGCACTGGTTTGGGAAGGCTCTCCCGATGAGAGCAACCCCAGCGGCTTTCATCCCCATCGGTCAACCAAGGGGTGTTTCGCCGCTATTTTATAACGTGCCCCCCTGAAGGTATAGGCACTGACGCACACCCGCCCCGCGATCACGCCAATGGTCACACGGCGTTCTTCCTCTACTCTTGACGCTCATCATGCCACTCGAACCGTTGCGAGGCCGTGACACCCGTGGTCAGCGCAGGACAGGGACTCCACCCGTCGATCCCGTGGCTGTGTCTATAGGACACTGTCGTCTCCATCGTTATTATTCTTCGAAGAGGTCAGCGTGTGTACCCGTGCGCAGTAAAATCAACGTGTGAGAGGCGGTATCAATCCGATAAATCAATAATCAGTCGGGTTCGAGGTGGAGGTCCCGCCACTGCGATAACTCGCCGATTAATCCGTGGTCACGATAGTGAGAAGGCAATGGTTGTTGAGCGGTGAGTAACGAAATCGCGCGGCGCAATTTGGATAAGTCGTTATGCCGCCGCGCCATTTTCTTGACATCCCGGGAAAATCGGGTGGTAATACGAAGTGTTAAAGGGGATATCATGCGTCCCATTGCCGAAACAGATCGTCGGGGGTCGCAAAAGATTGCCCACCGTCTGACGCGATTTCTTGTAGCGCGTCCCGCGTCGCTTGATTGGGCACCGCGACCGCAAAGGGTAACCGTTCTTCTTCTGCCACACGGAGAAAGGTCAGCCGAATCAAATCGGAGGCCGTCAATCCCATTTTTTCGAGGACGGCGATGGCGCGATCTTTCGTTTCGGCCGGGATCCGAGCGCGCACAATGGCATCCGCTTTCATCATGATGCCTCCCTATGACACATTTTATACTTCATTATAGCTACAACGTAGCTACAAAACAAGCGTTATTCATAGGTGGCTAAGGCTTTCTTATCCCGGTGACTCAGCGGAAAGTCTTTCGTCTTGCCGGTCTTTTGTTCCGCGATGCGAATCCGATCGCGCCATTTTGATGGCGCTTGACGGACATCCCCCACGCGGAGATTCTGCGCGGCCGGGATTTTGCGGAGGCTTCAATCTGGCGTTTATCTCGCAGCGGTTCAACCGTTTTCACGCTATATTATCCCTTCCCTGCCGCCTGGTCAACGCGAGATGCTATCGAACACACTTAGTGTCATTGCCTAATGATAGCGGATTCCACCGCGTTGTCGGAATGGCAGTGAGCCATTAAGGGGGCAAGGGGCTAACATTTACCCAGGCACTTTTCTTAGGAGGTCGATAAGGCTCGGGAGTACCGAAGTCACCACTTTGACTCTCCGAACCGTTTGATACCCCACCACAATAGGATACCCAATGGCTTTGCCACCGGATGTTGGTGGCGGCTAATAGGGGACATGAAATCTCTACCATCCTTATTTGTTAGTCTCAGTGGTGGATAACTTTGTCAAAAATTGCGACGAGCCACTGGATCTCGTCCAACCCTTTGCCCCATCGTGAATCTGATGGAACATCAATCATTCCCGGAAAAGGCTTATCATCCTCGCGACTCGATCGCCACCGAAAGATTCGCCTTTCCGGGAACCTCTATCACCCAAGTAACCACTCATAGACCGGTCGATGGGGATGCGACGTCTGCTGACAAACAAGGCTCATGCGTCCTTGGGATGTTTCTCACCAAGCAGGGCATTCGCATGGAAATTGTCGTCGGGTGGAATTGGGCGGATGGTCATCACAATGTCGTGGTGGAAGATTGCCTGGGCCATGCGCTGTGGGTCGGCCGCCATGTGGCGCACACGCGGGAAGCCCTGGAGGCACTGGAAGCACGGCTCTGGGAGTGGGCTCAGCACGTCCGGTCGGATGTGCATGTCGTGATTGAAACGTCCCAAGGCTTGGTGGTCGATTAGTTGAGCACCACAGGCTTTTGGGTCTACCCCGTCCATCCGAAGGTGTCCATCCGATGCGCGACGTAAACCCTCGGGGGCGAACGCCACCCCATTCGTCTCGGCTCCCCACACTGCCCCGCGGGTGTTTCCGGGAAGTCTGGGCGAGCCGGCGATGCTGTTTTGGGCGGCGCATGACGGGATCCTCGCGGAAGCCACCGGATTTTCCCCCCATGGTCTGTTGTTGTACCGGACCACCAATGCCGCATCCGCGTCGACGAACTGACGGACCATGGCCGCCAGCAACTGGACCGGGACCGCACACAATGGTCGCGCACGTCGCCATGGCCCCAAAAGGTTTTAGTGCGTCAGGAGTTGTTAACGTGAACAAGACGGACTATCTGACCGCGGTGATCCGAACTCGCCCGCGTATAAGCTTGATTAATATGATAAAGCATTCGCCCAAAGTTGCATGACGACATCGCCCTGATTTCCTAAACGCCAAGACCGCAATTGCGACGGTCAAGGCGGTCCTCGGCCATACCGAGAACCGTTGAAGTGCTACCCATCGTAGCCTTAGTGGTGGACCTCACCCCACTGCTTAGCCGCCAGGCAATGACCCCGTCGAGCCCTACACCCTGATGCGTTCATCACCGAATTCCAACTCCGAACGGGTTGGATCCGGCCTCGACAATTTCAACTCACGCCTGTAGCCGGGCGCACCTAAGGGAGCCCAGCCGCTTCTCCACTCCCATCCTAGTTTGCTACAGCGAGAAGCTTTCACCGGGACAAACTTGGTGCACACCGGACGGCACCCGCGCAAGAAAGTCCGGCCGCGTCACTTCCATCAGATTGAGGTCCGTATAGCCGCGTAGTCGTCCGGTTGCCGCCAGCCGCGCCACCAAACGGAATCCCACTTTTTCATAGCTGCGAATCGCCCGCCTGTTGTCCACCCGGACCCTCAGATATAAACGTTCGAGCGACAAAAAATGAAATGCTACGGCTAACGCCTCCGTCAACGCCTGGGTTCCGTAGCCGCGATTCCAACAAGCCTTGTCGCCGATGGAAATTCGAATCTCGGCCTCACGTGTACGCCATACGATTTGCAATAGCTCAACGTCGCCAATCAGCGTCCCACCGTCATTGACGATGCCAAACATGATGCGCGCCCGGTCATGCACTAACTCGCGCCACCAATTGCCGTAATCTTCGCCACACTGAAACTTTTTTCCGGTCAGCTCAAACAAATCCGGATCATTATCCCAAGCCATCAACCTGGCTACGTCTTCATGCCGTAAACGCCGTATCCGACGGTAGTCTTCCGTAAGAGACAAGATCAAACGTCGTCACCTCGCAACGAAGTTAACACTCTAAGGAATTCGACGAAAACTCCCGACCTCCTGTCGTCCGCGGGCAGCCCCGTCCCAATTTCTAATGGAAATGTTGGCAGGGCACCCCATTGGTCATGACTTGGCACCTTCTGCTTCATGCATATGTTGCATCGTGCCATTCGGGACCTGCCTATTTCCTGACTTGACCGAGTCTGCGCAATTCGGTAGCTTGATGCTATGAACAATCGAGCCGGCAAGACACTGTGGGTTATGAGGCACGGACGGCCAGACGTTCCCCTTAACCCTCTTCTTATGACGAGGGCTGAATTTAACGATTACCTGCACCGCTATGATGTAGCCGGTCTCAGTCAGAGCGAAGCAGACCGTCTCACCCAGGCGTATCAAGGCTATCCCGTGCCTGATCTGGTGATCGCATCAGACTTGCCGCGTGCCCGAGAAACCGCCGAACTCTTTGGCCGGGGTGCCCCGATCATCGTCGATCCCCTGTTTCGCGAAATTCCGGTGAAAGTGCCTGAGGATGCTTCGACCTGGTTTTTAACCCGCCGCTGGCCCAGTGAGATGTGGTGGAGCTATCTGCGCGTCGCTTGGTTCTTCAACATTCCCCCTGAGGGGTACGACAAGTCCACCCTGCGAAGCCGCCAAGCCGCGCAAGAAATCGTGCGACACCAGGACGCGGTGAGTTCTCTCGCGGTGGTCTCCCATTCCGGCTTCCTTTTGGTGACGGTCAATCAAATGATGCGCCAAGGTCTCTTGGTGGGCCGGCGTCTTCCACACATCGGATTTGGCGAACCGACGACATATCGCTGGCATTAGAGCAAAAGCCCGAGCCCCTTAATCGCTTCGCGCACCGCTGGCACTCCTTCGCCGGTGCGGTTAGAAACCAGCAGAACGCGCCGCCCGTATTGCGCATCCAGCACACTCTGGCGCTCTTGTTGTTCCGTCCGGTTCATACGGTCAATCTTGCTGGCCACAACCACCAGCAAGATGTTGCGCGAGTTGGCCCAATCCACCACCATGTGCTCCTCTTCTTGGGGATCGCGCCGCGCATCTTGAATCAACACCCCCGCGACTAGTGGCTGGCGCTGGGTCAAATACTGCTCAACCGCCTGACCGAAGCGCACCCGATCGGACTTTGACACTTTGGCATAGCCAAAGCCCGGCAGGTCCACTAAGTACCACTGGACCATGGCAAAAAAATTCATTCGCTGGGTCCGCCCCGGAGTATTGCTCACGTGGGCCACCCGCGCACCCAACAAGGCATTAATCAGAGAAGATTTCCCGGCATTGGACCGGCCCATAAAGGCCACCTCGGTCCAGCCGTTGGTCGGCATTTCCTCAAAGCTTAAGGCCGATGCAACGAGGCCACCTCGACTCCCGCCCGTCTTCGTATGGTGTGCCATTAGGATTCCTCGTCTCGCGTAAATGCCCGCTCTAAGACATCGTCTAGTTGCGTGGCCATATGAATTGCCAAATGACGGCGTACGTTGGTTGGCAACTCCTCTAGATCATTACGGTTTTGTTCCGGCACAATCACTTCGCGGATGCCGGCGCGATGTGCCGCCAATATTTTCTCTTTGATTCCGCCCACCGCCAGAACACGGCCGCGCAGGGTAATCTCTCCCGTCATCGCCAAATCCGGTCGGACAATCCGTCCGCTCAGGGCCGAAATCATCGCGACCGCCATGGCGACACCTGCCGACGGCCCATCTTTGGGTATCGCCCCTTCCGGGACATGAATATGCAAGTCGGTCGTCTCGTCAAACCCGTCCGGTACTCCCAAGTGGCCACGATGAGCCCGGATATAGCTTAATCCCGCATGCGCCGACTCCTGCATCACATCGCCCAACTTGCCGGTCAGCGTCAGCCGTCCCTTGCCCGGCATGGCGCTCACCTCCACCGCCATAATGTCGCCCCCGGCGTCGGTGACCGCCAATCCCGTCACCACCCCTACTTCACCGCGATCTAAGGCTTTCAGGTGCCGTATTTGCGGTTTTCCGAGGTATCGACTGAGATTCTCCGTATTGAGACGCACGCGCGCCCGTTTTCCCTCAACAATTTCGCGGGCGCCCTTGCGGCAAACCGCCGCCAACTCCCGCTCCAGTTGCCGAACCCCCGCCTCGTGGGTGTATTGAGCGATCACTTGCGTCAACGCCGACCGACTGATCTCGATTTGGCTAAACTCAAGCCCATGCCGCCGCACTTGCCGTGGCCACAAGTAGCGTTGCGCAATGTCAAGTTTTTCTTCTTCGGTATAGCCCGGGATACTCATGGTTTCCATCCGATCCAGCAATGGCCGAGGAATCAAATGCGATAAATTAGCGGTGGTAATAAACATGACGTCGGACAAATCAAACGGGATCTCGATGTAATGATCCGAAAAGTGTTGGTTTTGTTCAGGGTCTAAGACCTCCAGCAGCGCAGCCGACGGATCGCCGCGAAAGTCCGTGGCCATCTTGTCGACTTCGTCCAGCAAAAAGAGCGGATTTTTCGTGCCGGCTTGGCGGATGCCCTGAATGATACGGCCCGGCATGGCTCCAACATAGGTGCGGCGGTGCCCGCGGATTTCCGCTTCATCCCGCACCCCTCCCAACGACACGCGCACAAAACGGCGGCCCGTAGCCCGCGCAATGGATCGCGCCAGCGAGGTCTTGCCCACGCCCGGCGGGCCCACCAGGCACAAGATCGGGCTTTTCAATTCAGACGACAGGGACTGCACCGCTAAATACTCGAGGATGCGCTCCTTCACGGCTAGCAGCCCGAAATGGTCCTCTTCCAAAATCGCTTTGGCTTGCGAAAGCGAGATATCTGCTGCACTGCACACGGTCCACGGCAGATCTAGCAACCAATCCAAGTAGGTTCGCACCACAACTGCTTCGGCTGATGTCGGAGCCATTTTTTGCAAGCGCCGAATTTCTCGGTCAATCTTCTCGTAAATCGGCTCGGAAAGATTTTCGATGGCGTCCAATCGCCGCCGCAACTCGTCAATCTCATCCCCTTCCTCGTCGCTTTCACCCAGTTCCCGTTGGATGGCTTTCAGTTGTTCGCGCAGGTAGTATTCCTTTTGCGTATGTTCCATTTGCCGTCGGACCCGGCCAGAAATCCGCTTTTCGATCTCCAACAGCTCTAATTGGCGGGACAGAATGTCAGAGACGCGGTTAAGACGTTCGGTGACGTCAAATGTCTCCAACACCTCTTGCTTTTCCTGGGTGCGAATGTCCAGATTGGCGATGATGGTATCGCATAACCGCCCCGGGTCATCGATGTTCATGGCCACCACGGCGTCGCCCAAGACCTTGCGGGAACTCTTGACATAGACTTCAAAGAGGTCGACGACCGTATGCATCAAAGCCTCCGTCTCGTCCGTCACCAGGTTGGACTCGGCCACCTCTTCCACTTCAGCGGTGAGCACGTCGCGGTGAGCGCGAATGTCGAGCACGCGGCAGCGCGCCACACCCTCAACCACCACCTTTGATCCCCCGCTCGGCATCTTCAGCACTTGCTTAACTTGGGCAATCACGCCCACTCGGTATAAATCGTCTTCCCCCGGATCGTCCTGACGCGTATCCTTTTGGGCTAAAAACAATAACGACCGGGTACCAAGCATGGCCTGCTCCAATGCGTTCAAACTCTTCTTGCGCCCAATCTCAAGCGGGACGACCATTGAGGGATACACCAACACCCCGCGCAAGGGCAATAACGGAATCTCCACGCGGCTCACCTCCCGAATCATAATACTACCACCAGTCCCATCAGGAAAAAGGGGCGCCGTGTGCTTCCCGTTGTTGAAACCGCCTCAGCGTCCCGATGCCGTACTGGGGCTGGCCGTTAGGAGTTTCGCATCGAGGAGTGAGGGCGTCGCGCTTTCAAAGACTTCGGGAACGATCAGCGCCTGTTGAATCACTTCGTCTAAGTTGTCCACCGGCAACACCTCGATAGCCATGCCCGCAAAGATTTCTTGCCAGTTCTCGCGCGGAATCAGCACTCGCTTGCAGCCAGCCTGCCAGGCGGCCTCGACTTTGGCTACCACGCCCCCAACCGGCCGCACCTGACCGCGAATGGATAGCTCCCCCGTCATGGCCACGCGATTGTCCACCGGCTTTTGCGTCATGGCCGAATACAACGCCACCGCAATCGCAATGCCCGCCGAGGGCCCGTCAAGGGGCACGCCGCCCGGAAAGTTGACATGCAGATCAAAATCCGCCGTCTTTAACCCAAATACGTTGTGCAACACTGTCAGCACGTTCTCGACCGAACTGCGCGCCATCGATTTGCGTCGCACCGTGCGACCATGACTGCCCATCTCCTCTTCGTCAACCACTCCCGTGACAAAGATGCGGCCACACGCGCGGTCAACGGGATGCGCCACGGCCTCGACCTCCAGCACCGTACCGAGATTAGGCCCGTACACAGCCAGTCCATTGACCACGCCCACATGCGGTGCGTCGGCCACTTTCTTTTCCGGCCGTGGGTTGTATTGCCCCGAATTCACCACCCACTCCACGTCTTGTCGAGTGATCGCCAAACGCTCCTCGGTCAGCGTCAGCCCGGCCGCAATTTCAATCATATTGACCGCTTCGCGTCCATTAGTGGCGTAGTGTTTGACCACGTCGAGCGCGCCGGCTTCAATGTCCATCTGCACGCGATGAGCCGCAAGCGCCGCAATAGTATGCACCTCGTCGGGCAAGAGCGCCCGAAAATATATTTCCAGGCAGCGCGATCGAATCGCCGGCGGAATGTCTTGCGGTTGCCGCGTGGTCGCCCCCACCAGGCGAAAGTCGGCGGGCAGGCCATTTTCGAAGATGTCTTGAATGTGCAAGGGGATATTTGGGTCCTCGGAGTTATAATAGGCCGATTCCAGGAATACCTTGCGGTCCTCCAGCACCTTCAGCAGCTTATTCATTTGAATAGGGTGCAACTCTCCAATTTCGTCAATAAATAGAATGCCACCATGTGCCTTCGTAACCGCACCGGGTTTCGGTTGGGGAATGCCTGCCATTCCCATCGCCCCCGCACCTTGATAGATGGGGTCGTGCACCGATCCAATCAGCGGATCGGCGATGCCGCGTTCGTCGAACCGGGCGGTGGTCGCATCTAATTCAATGAACTTGGCATCCGGGCGAAAAGGAGACCACGGCACCTTCTTGGCCTCCTCCAGCACCAGCCGCGCGGCGGCGGTTTTTCCTACGCCGGGAGGACCGTAAATAATGACGTGTTGCGGATTGGGACCACATAAGGCAGCCTTTAAAGCCTTGATGCCGTCTACTTGGCCAACAATTTCGGCAAAACTTTTCGGGCGCGTTTTTTCGGACAAGGGTTCGGTTAAATGAATCGCCCGCATGCGCTGCAATTTATCAATTTCCTTTTTGGACTCGCGCTCCACGGCCACTTTAGTGCCTTGTTGCGCTTTTAAGGCGTTCCAAAAGTATAATCCCATGATCACAACCAAGAAGAACTGCACCATCGTCACGACGGCTTGAAAATTCATGACACGCCCTCCTTTCGTCCTGCGATAGTGTGGCCAAATTGAATCGAGCTAAAGCGCCAAATGATGGTGTCGAGACCAGGATAAAAAAGACCGATGCAGGCGTTTGCATCGGTCTCGGTCCGAAAGCCATTAGTCCGTCACAATGGCGGCTAGAATTTCTTCATCCAAGCGCGGGATGACCTCTTTGGCCTCCAGCAGGGTGATGACCGTATTTAAATCCTCCCGAAAGGTATGCTCGCCCGACACAATCTTTAAATCCGGATTTTCCGGAATCTCGTACGGCGATTGGATCCCAGTCATTTCAGCAATTTGCCCTTCGCGCGCTAGCCGATACAATCCTTTGGGATCCCGCCGCTCGCATTCCGAAAGCGGCGTTGCCACGTATATTTCCACGAAATCTCCCCAGGGTTCCACGTGCTCGCGAAAACTTCGCCGCCCTTCCGCCAGCGGTGCTACCATCGCCACCACCACTACCCCGCCGTGGCGCACCAAAAGGCTCGCGACAAATCCCACGCGCTTAATATTTTCAATGCGGTCCTCGCGACTAAAGCCAAGGCCCTTGGACAAACGCCGGCGAATCACGTCCCCATCCAGCAACGTAACCGGGCGGTCGAGGCGCATCGCCAAAACATGGTTCAAAGCACTGGCCAAGGTGCTTTTGCCCGATGCCGGCAGGCCGGTCAAAAACACCACCGACCCCCGCCGCGTACCGGAATAGGTGTCGTGTAAAACGCGACGCACCGCCGCCGGTGCATACCATTGCGGCAATGTATCGCCGGCTTGTAACATTTGCCGCACCGTTGTCCCCGAGAGCTGTTCAACCCGCCCGGCGCTGGCACTAGTTACCGCAATATAGTGCGAACTTTTCGGATCCCACGCATATTCGGGGAACACCAGCGGCCGGATTTGCATCTGCCCTTGAACTTTTTCAATCAGATCCTGCGCCGCATACGGCGGATACCAAAATCCATCCGGACGATTCGGGTTTTTGCCGGGATCCGCCGGCGCCCGACCGACGATAAAGTAGTTTACGCCAAAATTTTGACGAATCAACGCATGCCACACCGCTTCGCGCGGCCCCGCCATGCGCATCGCCAGCGGCAGCGTCGCCAGGGTCACGGACGGCGAGCCGTCCGGTTGCAGCGGATAATTTTGCGTCAGCGCCCAGATCGCTTTAAGCCGCACCGCCGGCGGCAGATCGCCGGGTTTCGTCGGGCCCGTCGTGGGATGCAGCAAAAGATGGCCCCCAATTTCTTCCTGAGCCTTTTGCGTCAACGCGTAATGCCCGCCGTGCATCGCATTGCGCGTATGAAAGGCCACCACCGGCTGTTTTAGGCGCCGAAAGCGCGCACGCAATTCCGCCGGGGTCCGGTACAGCGGCAAAAAGTCCACCCGCCGGGCCAGATCCAGCCGCTCCGCATCCAGTCCGCGCACCGTGCCGCCCACACACCAGCGGCGGCGCCGCATTAACGCCGCTACGCCTTCGTGCCGAGTATCGGTCGTCCCATAGATCATGATCGCCTCTTTTTGCAAATCGGCTTCATAGACGTCATCCACCGTGAGCATCGCTAAGGGCGTCTGATCTTCCCGCGCCAGGACCACATCATCGCCCAGGGCAAGTGATGCGGCAAAGGTTTCCGTCACATCCAACACCACGGGAATCGGCCACAGTTGGTGATCAGTCAACGTCATGTGCTCCACCACGCTGTGATAGTCCGCCGAGGAAAGAAATCCCGTCAAAGGCTTAAACGCCCCAATGAGCAACAGATCCAGATCGCATCGCTGTTGCCGATTCAATACCCATACATGCTCCGTCAATATGGCACACATCCTTGCCTGGACTCTTCTGTCAAAGCTCGCCTGCACTTTCACAGATGGGCCAAATTTTGCTAATTTCAGTCACACCTCAGCAAACCCACGTCACTACCTGTATAGTAGAGTACAGCAACTTGGTCATCTTGCGAAAGGAGGGGTTTTTGCCATGTTGCCCAATTTCCTCATTATCGGCGCTCCACGCAGCGGCACCACCCATCTCTATCGCGGCTTGCGCCAGCACCCCGCCGTGTTTATGAGTGACTTTAAAGAACCCATGTTCTTCGCCTATGAAAACGAGCCCCAACCGGGCGTCATTAGCGACAAGAACGAATACATAGCGCTATTTTCAGGCGCCGCATCCTATCAGGCGGTCGGCGAGGCGTCGACGCTGTACTTATTTAACGAAAAGGCGCCCGGACGCATTTACCGCGATATTCCGAAGGCGCGGCTCATCGCCATTTTGCGCAACCCCGTGGACCGGGCGTTTTCCCAGTACACATTTCAGCGCTTTTTGCAAACAGAACCCTATGAAACGTTTGAAGCCGCATTAGAGGCGGAGGACGGTCGGGCCCAAGAAAACACTGTTTCGCCGTTTTTGTTATATCGCCGCGTAGGCCTTTATGGCACGCAAATCCCACGCTATCTCGACCGATTTTCGCGCGACCAAATTTTATTTGTGCTGCAGGATGATTTGGATCAAAACCCGAATCAAGTCTTTCACGACATTTTTGCCTTTATCGGCGTCGATCCTGCCTTTCAGCCAGACTTGCGCCATCGCACCAACGCCTCGGGCATTCCCCAACACGATACGTTGTTCCGCACCCTTAAATTAGCGGGACGCACGGTCAAGCGGCTGGTCCCGGAGCGCTGGGCTACCAGGCTCAGTGGTTCGGCGCATGAAGCGCTACTGACCCACCCCACCATGTTGGACAGTACGCGCGCCAGCTTAACCCAATATTTTCACGACGACATTGAAGTCACCCAAAACCTGATTGGGCGTGATTTGTCGCATTGGCTCGCACTTTAGCATAACCAGGCAAGCACCGCGACCCCGATGGGCCGCGGTGCCGCGCTACTAAAGACGGGCTCGTTACGCCGTTTCTTCCTTTTGCTTTTTGTTGCGCGATTTGTTGCCCTGAGTTGTGACCAGCAGGGGATCGTCGTGATTTTCCACGACTTCCCGGGTAATAATACATTTAGCAATGTCCGAGCGTCCCGGCATCTCGTACATCACGTCTAGCATGATGTCTTCGATAATCGCGCGCAACGCTCGGGCGCCGGTATTGCGCCGCATCGCCTCACGCGACACCGCTCGAACCGCCTCGTCTTTAAACTCTAGTTCCACACTGTCCATCTGCAGCATCTTTTGATACTGCTTGACCAAGGCATTGCGGGGCTCCGTCAAAATCTTGACGAGCGCCTCCTCGTCCAGCGCGTCGAGGGTCACGACAACCGGCAGTCGGCCGACAAACTCGGGAATCAAACCAAATTTCAGCAAGTCGTCCGGCATAATCTTGGCCAAAATATCGCCAATTTTTATCTCGTCCTTGCTTTGAATCTCGGCATTAAATCCCAATCCTTTTTTGCCAATGCGGCCTTTTATGATCTTGTCAATGCCGTCAAAGGCTCCACCCACAATGAAGAGAATATTGGTGGTGTCGATTTGGATAAACTCCTGATGCGGATGCTTGCGTCCTCCCTGAGGCGGAACCGACGCTACCGTGCCCTCCAAAATCTTCAGCAAGGCTTGTTGCACGCCCTCGCCTGAGACATCGCGCGTGATGGACGGATTTTCAGACTTGCGGGCAATTTTGTCGACCTCGTCGATATAGACGATGCCCTTTTCCGCTTTCTCCACGTCGTAATCAGCAGCCTGAATTAACTTCAGCAAAATGTTTTCGACATCTTCGCCAACGTAACCCGCTTCCGTTAGCGACGTCGCATCGGCAATGGCAAAGGGCACGTTGAGGATTTTTGCCAAGGTCTGAGCCAACAACGTCTTTCCCGAACCGGTCGGGCCCAGCATCAAGATGTTGGACTTTTGCAGCTCGACATCATCAACCTTATTGCCCAGGTTGATCCGCTTGTAATGGTTGTATACTGCAACCGACAGCGTCTTTTTGGCTCGATCCTGACCCACGACGTATTGGTCGAGTATCGCCCGGATCTCCGCGGGCTTGGGGATATCCTTGAGCTCAAATTCCACGTCGTCATTAAGCTCTTCTTCGATGATTTCAGAGCACAGTTCAACACACTCGTCGCAGATGTAGACCCCGCCAGGCCCTGCAATCAAACGCTTGACTTGGTCCTGGTATTTACCGCAGAACGAGCATTTCAGCTGACCCTTTTCATCGGTGAACTTAAACATGGTCTGCCCTCCTTAATCGCCTTGCGCCTTGACCTGATGCGGGTTCTCCTACGATTCGGTTTGAGGAGTCTGACCGACCCGCGGTTCCAGAACCTCATCAACTAAATGATATGCCTTTGCCTCGCTGGCAGTCATCCAATAGTCCCGTTCAGTCTCTTTCAGAATTTGCTCCACCGAATGGTTGGAATGCTTGGCTAAAATGCTCGCCAGCGCTTCCCGATTGCGAATCAACTCTTTCATCTGAATGTCCAAGTCGGTGATTTTCCCGCCGATCTGACTGACCCAAGGCTCGTGAATCATGATGCGGGCATTGGGCAGGGCATAACGCTTGCCTGGGCTGCCTCCCGCCAACAACACCGCCCCCATGCTGGCCGCCAAGCCTACACAGATGGTTGACACATCCGGTTTGATGTGTTGCATAGTATCATAAATGGCCATTCCTGCGGTCACTGAACCACCGGGCGAATTGACGTAAACATTAATGTCGCGATCGGGATCGTCGCTTTCCAAGAATAGCAGCTGCGCCACAACCAGGTTCGCCACATCATCATCAATGCCGTTGCCGAGAAAAATAATGCGCTCCTTTAACAGCCGCGAATAAATATCGTAGGAGCGTTCGCCCCGATTGGTTTGCTCAATGACCATTGGCACCAAATAACTCATGAATTTTCCTCCCACCACTTACTGCTCCTGGTCTGTCACTACAGTCGTGGCCAAATACTCACTTGCCTTGGCAATCAAGAGGCTCAGGCGTAAAACTTCAAAGTCTCCCTGTGCCTGTAACACTTGTACCAGTTGATTGACCGGTTGTCGATAGGCTTCAGCCATGGGCTGGACTTGCTCTACGACCTCGTCATCCGACACCGTCAAATTCTGAGCGGCTGCCACCGCCTCCAGGATCAGTTCCTCTTTAACCCGTGCCTGTGCTTGGGGACGCATTTCCTCGCGTAATTGCTCGACTGAAATTTGCCGACTTTCCAGATAGTCATCCAGGTTCGCTCCCATTTGCCTGAGCATGTTGTCAAGCTCCTGCAACTGGTTCAGAATCGCCCGCTCGACCAAGAGCGGCGGCAAATCAAACGAGAGGCGCTCCTTCAGCTTACCCAAAATCTTGCCCAACCGATCATTGCGCGCCTCGGCAGCTAAGCGATCGCTGACCCGCTCTTTTACGGCCTCCCGCAACGCCTCTTCATTATCAAACCCCAACGTCGTTGCTAAATCATCGTCAATCGGCGGAACATCGGGCCGCTTAATGTCGGTGACCGTAATTTCAAACCGTACATCACGGCCTTTGAGGCTCACGTCGGGATGATTGTCCGGGTAGGTCAGCCGGATTGTCTGCGGCTCACCCAACTTTAAGCCGATTAATTGGGTCTCCAGTCCCTCCACCGCCATACCCGAACCGATTTCCACGGCATACTCGTCATCCTCGACAAATGGTTCGGCATTGTCGTCTTCCTCTTCATTATCAGCTAAATACCCCTTCAAATTCAAGACAACATGGTCCCCCATCGACACCGGATCATCTTCCACGGGGACCAACTGCGCCTGGGATTTGGCAACGGCCTCTAATTCCTTGGCAACATCTTCTTCGGTCAGCTCCGGAATTATCAAAGGCTCCGTCAATACATCATCTAAAGACCCGAGTTCAACCTGGGGCTTTGACTCGACTTCAATGTCAAACTGAAAAGGCTTGTCCTCTTCCAATGTGACAATGTTAATATGCGGCTGTCCCAACGGTTGAACCTGGACTTGCTGCAACGCGTCGAGATAGTGGCGGTCAACAAGTTGCTGAGCCGCTTCCTGCAACAACACGCCGCGGCCGACATAGCGCTCGAAAATTTTGCGAGGCGCTTTCCCTCGGCGAAATCCAGGAATATTGTAGCGACTCGCCACGGATTTAAAGGCACGATCCACAGCTTGACCAAAGTCTTGCGGCTCGATTGTCACCGAGACCTTGGCTACCGCATTAGGCAGCCTTTCCAACGCCACATCCACGTGCAAATTCCTCCTCTAATCCCCTTAAAAAATCAACCTATTATATCACGGGTCCAATCTATGGCCAATGATAACAAAAAGCGAGGCAGACAACCGCCTCGTAAGGGTTGGAGCGGAAGACGGGACTTGAACCCGCGACCCTCGCCTTGGCAAGGCGATGCTCTACCGCTGAGCTACTTCCGCGCTATGGTGCGAGGGAAGGGACTTGAACCCTTACGCCTTGCGGCACGAGATCCTAAGTCTCGCATGTCTGCCATTCCATCACCCTCGCTTGGTGCGCCCGGTAGGATTTGAACCTACGACCTCCGGATTCGAAGTCCGTCACTCTATCCACTGAGCTACGGGCGCAGAGAAAAAATTCCCGGTATGCCGGGCAAAAATTGGGGTGAATGAGGGGACTTGAACCCCCGACCCCCAGGGCCACAACCTGGTGCTCTAACCAACTGAGCTACATCCACCATCTATCCAACGAGCAATCACCACGCTCATCACCTAAGATAGCATGTTGGGGCCCAAAATGCAATCGGTCCTTGCCGTGCGTTTGCCCTCCATTTTTCTGTCATCGATTTGAATGTTCACTCGGTCCGCAAGAAGTGTTGTTTTGAGGGATATTGCTTCAAGAAACTCCCGTGAACAAACGGGACGTTAATTTTTTGCTACTATAAGAGTAGGAGTAGGAATGGGAATAGGAGGAGGATTGCCGTGCATGTCACGATTCGAGGCAAAACGTTTGACATCACCGTGGACGATGTGCTGCAAGTGACTGAACAAGTGGAACCCGAGCCGCTTGTCCGGTATGCCGTCGCTTTGCATAATCGCTGGTATCCGCCCAAACAAGTGCTGTCTCTTGTTACAGGACTTCCGGTCGCGGCTTTTACGACCCAAGACGCCTATCGCCTTATGCAGCGTTTAGGTCTAAACATTGTGGAAGCATCCTCCCTGGACGAGGACAGGGGCAATCCGTCATGATCCGCCGTATTTGGGAACCAATCTTCATGGGACGCCAGTTGGCGCTGTGGCTCATATTAGGGGCCTTAACGGGTGCTCTCGTTGGCGTTGTCGTCACGTACTTTCTCAAGTTGCTATTTTGGTCCATTGCCGTCACCGCCGCGTGGCCGTTTTGGGCGATCGCCATCGCATTGCCCTTAGGCGGTCTCATCACGGGCCTTTTGATTCATTATGGCGCTCCGTCCGCGGCCGGACACGGAACCGAAGCCGTCATTCGCGCCGTCCACCGCGAGTCAGGTCGGATTAATTGGAAGGTCGCGCCCATTAAAGCGCTCGCCACCGTCACAACCATTGCGCCCGGCGGGTCGGCAGGCAAAGAAGGGCCGTCCGCCCAAATCGGCGCTGCTGTCGCCTCGGCACTAGCCGATTTGTTTCGCTTCAGCCCGGAACAGCGAAAGAAAATTGTCATATGCGGCATCGGCGCCGGTTTTGCAGCAGTGTTCGGAACCCCGGTGGCCGGTGCGATTCTTGGCATCGAAGTCCTCGCCGTCGGCGACTTGTGGTACGAAATGCTGCTGCCCTCATTTGCCGCCTCGGTCATGTCCTACGAAGTCTCTCGGGGCCTGGGATTAACATGGTTTTATCCACGCACTGCCGCGGCCCTGCCGTTTAGCTTAAGCCTCTTTGGCCGATTGATTATTCTTGGTATCGCAGCCGGGTTAGTAGCCTATCTATTGGTCTTGCTGATGGATGGCCTGCATCACCAAATGCAGGCGCTAGAAACGAAGCGGCACTGGTGGATGCCCTGGTTTCCCTTTCTGAGCGGCATTATGCTTGTCATCTTGCTAGGCGTGACCAATCGTCAGTATGGCGGACTCTCACTATCCCTGCTTAGTCATGCGCTCGAAGGACATGGAGTGCCCACGTTCGCCTTTGCATTCAAACTTTTAACCGTCGCCATCACTTTGGGGTTTGGAATGAGCGGAGGCATTATTACCCCGTTATTTGTGATTGGCGCTACGTTTGGATCAATGGCCGCCATTCCACTTCATTTGCCTTTGGCTGTAGGCGCAGAACTCGGTATGATTGCCGTGACAGCGGCTGGCGCAAATGCGCCGATTGCGCTCATTATCATGGGCATGGAACTCTTTGGCTCGCGCTTGGCACCCGATTTCCTGATTGTCGCGATCCCCGCCTTTATTATGATCGGCAATCATAGTGTTTACCCCAGCCAACAGGTGCGGTTGCAAAAGTCTCCATGGGTCCCCATCCCGCTGGGCAAAGCATTGGAAGACGCCCCCGAAGCTCCCCTGCCATTGCCGTGGACGCGAACAAAGAGCCAACAGCATCCCGAGCCGAGTGAGCACGATGTATCTTAATAGGTCCGAACCCGACCGCTTAACTGACAACGGAAAGCGCCGTATCCCGCGCGACTACACATTCGATGTTCTATACCGCTTTGCCCCCAGAGGGCGTCGATTGAACCTCAGACAACGACTCTAAGGGCGACTGTCTAAGCCCCGGCTTGGCGTCCTCGATGCCCATTGGACAGATGCGGCATCTCGCGGCAAACAAACTACCTAAGCTTAGGCGATACCGCACTGTCGGGCACGTCGGGGCTCTCCATTCCATGACGTCCATCCGGCATCGCTACAATGGGATACTGTCGTGTTACGCGCTTAGGAGTGGCGCTGGTGCGTCATTGCGGTCGTAGCAAGCCATAATTCCCATGCCAACGCAATCATCCCCACAAGCCTCTCGAAGAGACCAGAAGGACCATGGGTGGCCGCTGTCACAATGAACACCGCCAGTAGCCCCAACATGGCAATGGCAGTAGCCATCGAATACCATTGTGCTCCTTTGACTCCCATCCCTTGCGCCGCAAAAATTGCAGACATCACCAAGGCTAGATAAAATATGGTAGCACCTAAAATATGAAGCGTGCCGATCCCCGTCAGATAACCCCAGGGGCTGGGGATGCGGATCCCGTGCAGCGGCGCCAGTCCATGCTGCATGAAGAAGCCCGTAATCATGAGGCCCACGCCCGAGACCGCCTGACTTTTCGCAACCAAGAGCTGCACGTGGACTCGGCTGAGACCCCAGCCATAAAGTATGAGCAGTGCTCCGCCCATGATTAGGGCCAAGCGCAACAGTCGACCTGCCGGACCGTCCAACAAGAGACTAATCGACTGCTTGAGCGGATTCACCGAAGGTTCGGCCATGCTTACGTTTACCACCGCCCCGCCCACCATGACGGGCGCGACAATACCCAGCCATAATCTCACATTTCGCACCCCTGGATTTTGCCCGTGGAGGAGACATCCTGAAGGGCTTTCCATTATTGTCGGAATATTCCGCAAAGGAATCGATT